>CAZXMG010000007.1:0-181906 GCA_964641275.1 uncultured Polyangiaceae bacterium | reverse complement strand
CGTTTCAGATCGGCGCCACCTGAGCGGCAGGTCCCCTCGATTTGAAACGCCGCTGGTCGCCGGGGCGCTCCTGTCAGCGGCGCCGTTTCAGATCGGCGCCACCTGAGCGGCAGGTCCCCTCGATTTGAAACGCCGCTGCCCGCGGCGGCGCTCTTGCCCGCGCGGTCGTTTCAGATCGGCGCCACCTGGCCGTCAGGTCCCCGCGATTTGAAACACCACTGCTCACGGCGGCGTGTCGCGGCTCGGTGCGGCCGGTCGACGCCGCGGGGCCGTTTCAGATCGGCGCCACCTGGCCGTCAGGTCCCCGCGATTTGAACCGCCGCTGCTCTCCGTGGCGCTCCTGCCAGCGGCGGCCTTTCGACGGCGACCAACTGAGCGCGAGGCGCTACGCCCGCGCTGGGCTCAGCACCGCGGCGGCGGCGAACGCGGTCGGCCGCCGCTGGTGGGCCTCGACGACGAGCTGCTCGGCGAGCTGGCGCGGCGAGCTGGGGGTGGTGTCGAGCAGCTGTTGCAGCCTGACCTCGCCGATCGACAGCGCGACGTCGTGGCTGAGGATGACCAGCCACTCGTCCCCGGCGAGCGCGTGGCGCGCGAGATCGGGTGTGACTCGGCCCGCGCCGAGCACGCGGGTGAAGCCTGCGCGCACGCTGGCTGGCAGCGCGTCGATGTCGGGGCGGCTGTCGCGCGCGCGTTTGCCCTCGCGCCGCAGCTGGTCGAACGCGAGCGTGTGATCGCTGGTGAGCTGGTCGGCGGACCCGGCGCGCAAGGCGTACACGCGGTCGCCGCCGACGTGCGCGCTCTCGAGCGCGTGGTCCCCGAGCGAGAGCACCACGGCGGTCGCGGCGCCGAGGGAGGGCTTGGCGCCGATCGCGCTGATGGCTTGGTCGGAGGCGATGAGCGCGCCCCCGAGGTCCGACTTGCCGGTGTGGACCGCGGGCAGAGCGCGCGCCAGCGCGGATGCACACGCCTCTTGCGCAGCGCGGCCCCAACCGCTGTCGCGGCCGGTGGGAGACACCAGCGCGAGCAGCCCTTGGTCGTTCATGATCGCCCACGGGGCCCAGGCCTGGGATTGATCCGCCTGCGGGAAGGCGCAGCGCAGCGCGACCTCACGGCGCGCTCCCGACGGCCCAACCACGCCGTCTCGCCAACGTTCGGTGGCGCCGACGAGCGAGGGCGCGGCTTGGGCTGGGGCCCTGCGCGGCGACCGCAAGCGGTGAAGCACGATCGACAAAGTCACGAATGCAGCGAGGACCACGAGAGCGAGGGCGATGGGGACCATGCGCGAGATCCTGCGCCCAGTGCAGAGGTCCGAGCCTGTCATGTCCTTACTTGCCGCCTTTGCTACCCTTCTGGCCCAGTGAGCTCGATCTGGTTCGTCGCGCGCTTCTGGTTGGTCGGTCTCGTCGTGGGGCTGGCTTTGGCCATCGCGCTGCGCGCGGCGGGGCTGGACTTGAACCCGGGCACCTCGCTGGGTGGCGCGGGGGGCTTGGGTCTGGTGCTGGGCCTGTCGCGCCTGGCTGCCAAGCGCAGGCGAGAGGCTGCCGCGGCGGCGCGCTTGCTGGTCCCGGATCCGATCTGCCTCGACGAGCAGAGCGGCGGCTTTGGTCGCGAGCGGCCGGGGAAGGCGCCGTGGGTGGGCAGCGGGTGCCTGGCGCTGTCGCGCGAGGCGCTGGTGTTCGTGACGTGGTCGCCGCGGGCGACGCTCACCATTCCGGTCGAGAACTTCTTGCGCGTCGAAGAGACCCGTACACACCTGGGCAAGACGGTGCGCTACCCGCTGCTCAAGCTCACGTTCGCAGACTCCGACGGCAGCGAGGACGCGATCGCGTGGCTGGTGCGTGACGTGGAGCGCTGGCGGACGGAGCTCGAGGCGCTTTGCCCCCGCGGGTGAGCCCGCTCCGGGTGTGGCGGAGCTCTCAGAGCAGGTTGGCGGCGGCGGCACGTATCGCCGCATCGTCGGCGCCCTCGGTCACGATACGGCGCAACGAAGAGGCTTGCGCTGGCGTGGCGCGCATCAAGTCGCGGAAGTCTACGCCGGCCTCGACGATGCGCCGCGAGAGCTTCGCCTGCTCCGCCTCGCGGGCGTAGGCACCAAACCCGTTCGCGGCCCTTCGTCCGAGCCAGCTCTGCGACAGCCAATCCGAGGTGTCCTCCTCGAAGGGGACGATGCCGAGCTCCGCGCGCACCTCCGCCAGCGGGCGGGGCAAGAGCTCCTCCCAGTAGACCGACATCGACGGCTGGCGTTGATGCGCGGCGGTGCCGCGAGCGTGCGCGTCACGCAGAAGCGCGCGCCAGCGCCGTTGCCCGATGTGGGGCCGCAAGAAGAGCATCGGACCGAGGCCAGGCGGCGAGATGGCAGCGAACCAGAGAGGGATCACCTCCCGGTAGGCCAACTGGAAGAAGATGAGCAGCCCTTCACCTGCCAGATCCGTCCCATAGCCCGTGAGGACGTGAAACATGTCGTGCAGCCAGCGGGCCCGCTCGAGGAGGTAACGCGCGTCCTCGGGCATGTCGTACCGGTCCAAGAATCCATCGCGGTAGATGAGCCCAGCCAGTAGGTAGCCTGGGACCACGCTCGGCGAGCTCATGGAGTCGTAGTACGCGCGGCCGAGGCTGCCCGCCGGCATGGCCGCGAGTCGGGGCAGGTTCGTGAGGGTTGTGGCCAGCTCGGGTCTATCGGCGAGGACGCGCTTGCCCGTCGGGTGCGCGCGGATCTGCTCCACCGCGCACATCAGCTCGGGACCCGTTGCGTACAGCTGGATGCGAGGCACTTGCTTCGCGCCGCCCTCGGACACGGGGTTGATGAGCCAGCGCGCGCCCGCTGCGAGAGCTCGGACGGGATAGCGTCGGGCGAGGGTCCGTGTGCCCATGAGCCGCTCCAACGTACGAGTCGTCACCGAATGGGGTCAACACGCAGCTCGTGCTGCCCTGGCGTACGCGCGAAGCGAGAGCGCGAGCCCGGCGAGGGCGAAGGTGCCCAGCGCGCCCCATGACTTCCCGGCGTTTGCGGTGGCCAGCGCACAGGCGCCGCAGCCGGACGCCGCGGGGGGAAGGACGACGTCCCGGGCGGACTCGTCATGGGGCGGCGCCACCGCGCACGAGAAGTCCTTGCGCGGCGTGCGTGTCGCTCGCGGTGCGTGCTCGGCACCAGCGACCAGCTGCAGCTGGAGCGCAATGGGCTTCGTCGCGCCGCGGGCTTGCAACGTGAGCACGCCACCTTCGGGTGGCGCCGGCAGCGGGGCTTCGAGCACCCAAAGGTCCCATTGCTCACACTTTCGCAGCGGGGTGTCGCTCGCGCCGAGCACGGTGCCTTGTGGCAAGACCTCCAGGTCCCGGAGCGCAGGTTGCTCGGCCTGGCAGCCGATGCGGTAGGTGAAGGGCACGCCGGGAGGCCATTGGTTGCTCTCGGGGGAGGTGCAATCGCCGAAGGTCGGCACCACTTCGCACGAGAACGTGGGCAGCTCCATACACGTCGCGTGCGCGCGGGCAGGAGCGAGCAGCAGCGCTACGAGCAGCGCTCCGCCCGAGAAGCGGATCCTCTCGGGGCTCATGGCAGCACCCGGATCGGCCGGGTCGAGCAAGCGACACTGCGCTCGCAGTAGCCAGTGCTCGCCGTGCCGAGCTGCAGCTCGTCGTTGCGTCCCCAGCAGTGGACCTCGCCCGAGGAGAGCAACGCGCACGCGTGGGCCGCTCCGACCGCCACGTGCGTCGCGCCCGAGAGGATGGTCTCTGGCGGCGGCGGCGTGCTCCCGACGGGGAAGGGCTTGACCCCGAAGCTGCCGCGACCGAGCTCGCCAGTCTGGTTCGAGCCCCAGCAGCGCACGTCGCCGCCGGTGACGGTGCACGTCGCGCGCGAGCCGACGCCCAGGTCCTTGGCGCCGTCGATCTCGAGCACCGGCTCGGCCTTCGTGGTCTTGGGACCCTCCACCGTGGTCAGGCCACCGCCGAGGTTGGCGGTCACCCTGCGCAGGTCCTTGGCGCCGAGCTTGCCGTCGTTGGGATCGCCCCAGCACAACACCGCCCCGTCTTTGCGGCGGCCGCAGGTGTGGGTCGCGCCGGCCTCGAGCTCGACGAGGTCGCTGGCGCCGGGCACGTCTCGCGGCTCCTCGATCGCCTCGGCGGCTGGGCCCGCGAGCTGGAATTGGCGGTTCGAGCCCCAGCAAGACACCTTGCCCGAGCGCCGCAACGCGCACACGTGCCGGTCGCCCACGGCCACCTGCGTGGCGTCCTCGAGACCGCTGACGGCGCCGCTCGCGTCCACCTTCGCCGCGATGCCGAGCGCGCAGAGCACCTGGCCGCTGGTCTTCACTGCGCACAGGCCGCGATAGGGCGAGAGCCCCAGGGACACGACGTCGCTCTTCAGCGCCGGGCTGCTCTCGAGGTAGCTCGCATTGGTGCCGTGGCAGACCACCGCGCCGGAGCTGCGAACGACGCAGGTGGAGGTGCCTGCCGCGTACACGCGCGCCGCGTCGGTCATGGAGGGCATCATCACAGGCGCCGAGTTCGCCATGATCACCGCGCCGAGCTGCCCCTCGTAGCCGCGGCCCCAGCACGCGACCTGGCCCGAGGCGAGGCGCGCGCAGGTGTGGGACAAGCCCGCGGCCAGCTCGACGACCGCCGAGGAGCGCGGATCGAACGGCGGCAACACGCTGGCCGAAGCCGTCGCGCTCGGCTGCACGTCCACGACGGGAGCCGAGCGCTCGGTCGAGGGTGCAGGCGGCTGTGACGAGCCTGGCTCGTTGGCAGCGGAGCTCGACCGGAGCACGAGGACCGCACCCGCGACGGCGGCGAAGCCGAGGGCCAGCACGGGGAGGATCCAGCGCCGCGCGGGCTTGGCGGGCGCGCCGAGCGTGATCTGTTGCACCTCGGTCGCGGCGAACATCATCGGCGCCGTCGCGACCCCCACGGTGGGCCCATCGGGGTCGATGCCTCGCTCGGACGCGACCCGCACGCTGGCAGGGAGGACGCGCTCGAGCGCCTCCCACAGCTCGCGCGCCGTGGCGAAGCGATCCTCGCGCGACTTGGCCAGCGCCTTGGCGAACCAGGCGTCGAGCGCGGCGGGCAACGCAGGCGCAACCGTCGAGACCGAGGGGGCGCTGCCGCTCAGCACCATCGTGTACAGCTTGCCCAGGTTCTCAGCCTCGAACGGCAAGCGTCCGGTGAGGCACTGGAACGCGAGCACCCCGAGCGCCCACACGTCGGCGCGGGCGTCCACGTCCAGGCCGCTGATCTGCTCCGGGCTCATGTAGCTCGGCGTGCCCATGGACGTGCCGGTCGCGGTGATCGAGACGTCTGCGTCCGAGGCGGCGGCGCGCGAGCTCGCGGGGGGCGCGTCGGGATCCGCGTAGGTCTTGGCGATCCCGAAATCGAGCACCTTCACCACCTCGCGATCGTCGTCCTTCGCGAGGAACACGTTGGCGGGCTTGAGATCGCGATGGACGAGCCCTGCGGCGTGGGCACGGCTGAGCGCGCGCGCGATGTGCTCGACGATCTCGGCCGTCTTGGCCAAGCTCAGCCGGCCTTCGCGCGCGAGCCGGCTCGCGAGATCCTCGCCGACCAGGAGCTCCATCGCGATGTAGGGCACGCCCTCCGCCTCGCCGTGGTCGAGCACCTGCACGACGTTGGGCGAGCGCAGCTGCGCGGCTGCCTTCGCCTCGAGCGCGAAGCGCTGCCGAGCGCGGTCGTCGATCGTCGCGAGCAAGAACTTCACCGCGCAGGGCGAGTCGAGCCGCAGATCGTGAGCGACCCACACGACGCCCATCCCACCGCGCCCGAGCGGGCGCTCGAGGCGAAAGCGGTCTGCGATCACGGCGCCGGCTTCGAGCTTCACGGGCCGCAGTGTAGTGCTAGGGGACGCGTACCGGGTCAGCTGTCGAGCACGTCGGCGACCGTGGTGGCATCAACGGCGCGGTCGAGCCAACGACCGAGTTGGTCCAGATCGCGTGTCGTGAGGATGCGGGACTCCGTCTCGGGGTCGACCGCGATGCCGCGCCTGCGGAGCACGCGCAAGAGCGCTCTCGCCTCGCCTTCGAGCGCGCCTTCGACTCGGCCCTCGACTCGGCCTTCGACTCGGCCTTCGACTCGGCCTTCGAGTCGGCCCTTGCGCTCGCCTTCGTCGCGAGCCTTGTCCCGCTCCTCTGCAAAGATCATGTCCAGCGCGCGTCCCATCTGTCGTTCCTCCAACAGTTCATTGATTGTAGCCCGAAGCTCGCCGCTCGCGAGCGCGTTCAGCAGCGGTAGATAGAGCTCGTGCTGCCTGCGATCGTGCGCACAGAGGATCGCCTCGACCACGCGGCGCACCTCCGCGTCGTCGCTGTTGGTCGAGGCGCGGCCGGGCGCGCCGATGCGACTGATCGCGCGCAGCACACCGAGCGCGGGCTGCGCGATCGCGTCCTCGATCGAGGCGATGGTAGGCAAGTCGGAGGGGCCGACCGCGATCGGGCGAAGCACCAGGCTCGCGCCGATCTCGCGCGGCGTACGCGCCCACGCTGCTACGCCGTCTTCAAACGTGAGGACGAGCAGCGTCACGGGTACTCGATGGCGCGCGTGGAGATGCGCGATGTAAAGCGGCCAGGCGTAGAGCTTGCCGGGATCCGCCTCGCGCTGGACCTCGACCACGACGAGCTGCTGCACGGCGCCACCGTCGCTGAGCTCGACGACCAGATCGGCGCGGCGCGCCAGCGGCACCGCCTCGGTCAGCTCCGAGTCGACCACGGACGCGTGCAGCTTGGAGGTCACGAGCGAGAGCGAGGCGGGCCCCGGCGCGAGCCGCAGCAGATCGATCACGGTGCCCGGCGAGTCGCGCAGCACGTCGAGCGGGGCTTCGTGGAGCAGCGAGACGTTGGACACGGGCCCGCGCATCGCAAGTGGCGCGCCAGCGGCGGGGCGCGTGGAAAGCATGGGCGCGCCGGTCGAGAATGGTGACGGGCGCCGATCTTCGGGTGGCGGGCGCCAGGTCGGGCAGCTGCGGCTTCGCAGGCTCCAAGGCGCCACGGAGCGCGTTCAGCGCGCGAGCTCGAACACGCCGAGATCCCAGGCGCCGTCGGCGCCGCGGGTGTTGCCCGCACGGTCGACGGCGTCGAAGCCTCCCAAGGTCGAGAGGTCTTTGCCGGCGTCGACGGCCCAGGAGCCTGGGGCGAGGCGGTAGTCGAAGCCCATGGCGTCCACGAACGGATCGCCGTCGCCGAGCACTGCGGCCGCGCCCAGGCCGTCGCAGGCGGCGCTCGAGCCGCTGAAGCAGCCGTTGTTCTCGCACACCGTGGCGTTGCAGCCGATCGAGGAGCCCGCGCCGAGGTCGAACCACAGGTTGTTGAACACCTGGTTGTTCGCGCCCTGCAGGTTGATGGCGACGTTCTTCAGGCCTTCGGTGCTGTCCATGCGGGTGATCACGTTGTTGTACACGCGCCAGCCGTTCGCCATCGACGGGCCGCCGCCGCCCAAGATCACGCCATCGGAGTGGGCGATGTCGCGTGTGGTTTTGCTGCCGAACACGTTGCCGTAGATGGACCAGTTGTCGTAGTTGCCGCCGCCTTGCGAGTTGAACGCGGCGATCTCGGCGGTGCAGCCCTGCGCGGTCGGGTCGTCTGGCACGTCCTGGCAGCTGTCCACGAACACGTTGTGGCGCACGACCACGTCGTAGCCCGTGTAGATGCCGATGATGGCCTCCTTGCTCCAGCTCGGACCGAGGTAGCTGTGCTCGATCGTGGCGCCGCGGAAGCCAGACATGTGCACGCCGGTGCGGGTCTCGTGGATGTACGCGTGGCTGATCGTCCAGTCGTGCACCAGCTCGTCGCCGCCCGCGAGCGAGACGCCGTCGCTCAAGCTCGCGCTGTAGCCCGCGCCGGGCGTGCCGCCGATGCTGACGCAAGCGAGGCCGATGAAGTGCCCGCCAGGAGGGAAGTTGTCCCAGTGCGCCACGACCGAGTCCATGCGCAGTCCGTAGGACGCGTCGTCGTCCCAGGCGCCGTCGTTGCGCGTCTGCCCGTCGAGCTCGTAGAAGCCGGTGGCGAACGCCACGTAGTCTCGGAACACGACCTGCCCGGCGAACGAGCTCTGCCACCCAGCGACGGCGCCCGCGTTCGCCTCGGTGGCGGTGAACAAGCGGATGGGCGTGGTGGCGTCGTCCGGATCGTCGAACGCAACGCCCGGGTACGAGCCGGCGGCGAGGTAGTAGCTCCTGCCGCGCTCGAGGGCCGAGGAGACCAGGGTTTGGTTCATCCCGTCGCTGGGCAGACCCTTGCGTGCGCCGGGGGCCCCGTCGGCAGTCGCTGCAGCCCAGGAGGTCCCGTCGCCGTCGAAGGCCACGCCGTTCTCGGGCTCGTCCTCGATCGCGGGGCGCACGAGCACCGCCTGCGCGTCGGCGATCACGGTGGCGCATCCGGTGGAGACCGGGCCGCCGCCGCCGCCACCCTCGCCGCCTCCGCCCGCGGCACCGCCCGCGCCGCCGCCACCCGCTGTCGCGCCGCCCGTGTCGCCTCCGCCCTCGGGCCCGCCTGCGCTGCCGGTGTCGTCGTCCGCACAGCCGAGCGAGGCGGCCACGATCGCGCCCATGGTCACGAGCCAAGCCAGAGAGCGAGCCATGCCTCGCAGCCTATCAACGATCCAGAGCCCTGACTGGACCGGACCCGGTGGGGACACCGTGGAGGTTTCGAGCAAACCCACGGTCGGGACACATCAAGACGCGCGGTCAATCATCTCGCGAGCGAGACCCGAGCGAGCCGGGCGGGTGAGGCCGCGTCTGCGCGGCCGAGGGGCTGCCGCCAGCCCCTGATAAGAAACGCTCTGCGGGGCCCGGCACACGCGGAACAGGCCCGCCGGCCCAGCGTGGCGATTCACCTGAAGACGGGACCGCGAAGTCATCACCACGCGCCCGTTCCTGCCTGATCGCCGAAGCGAGCGCTAGAACTAAGCCCGCACCAGCGCGCGCGCCCGCTCCGCGTAGAAGTCGGCCAGGCGCTGCTCGCCCGCGCTCGGCGCGATCGCGGTGGTCTCCGAGACGCGCGCGGCGAACTCGATCAGCTCGCCCATCCGCGGGTGGAGCGGCCGCAGCATGGCGCCGTAGCCGCGCATGAACCAGCCCGGTACGCGCAGCAAGCGCGGCCGCTTGCCGAGTGAAGCGAACGCCAGCTCGGCGATCTCGCGGCGGGTCATCACGTCGGGGCCTCCGACCGAGCGATCCCCCGAGCCCTCGTCCACGGCGGCGACGACGGCGCGGGCGACGTCCGTTTGGTGGATCGGGTTGGTGCGCGCCTCGCCGCTGCCGATCAGGGGCACGATGCCCTTGTGCGCCAGGTCGAGGAACTCGCCCATGGCAGAGAAGACGCCCGTCGGTCGCACCACGACCGATCGCAGCTTGGCCTCGGCCAGCTTCTCCACGAACGCCTCGTGGGCGCGCACATAGCGCGTCATCGCGTAGCCCGCCTCGACGTGCACGCTGACGTACACGAACGCCTCCACGCCGTGGCGCTGGGCCTCCTCGAGCAGGGCGCCGTTGGCCGCTGGGTCCACGCTGGAGAAGCCACGTCGATCGCGCAGGGACATGGACACGCTGGCGCCCAGACAAGAGACGACCGCGCGGACACCCTTGCACGCGCCCTCGAGCGAGCCGGGCACCAGCGCATCGGCCACGTGCACGTCGGTGACGCCCAGCCGCTGTGCCGCCGCGGCGCGGCGCACGACGATACGCACGTCGTCTCCGCGGTCGCGCAGCAGGCGGACCACCTCGCTGCCGACGACTCCCGAAGCCCCCGCGACGAGCACCTTTCCCATTCGGGGGAGGGAAGTAGGGTCGTCGGGGCGAGCGGACAACCCCGGCCGAAAGTTGGCCCTCACCCTCCAGTTCTGGCACCCGTGGCCAGCCATGACCGTCTCGTCGACCGATATCGCTGCGCCGCTGGTCGTTCCCCTCGCGCTCCCGCGCAAGAAGCCAGCGCGGCCTTTGCCGCCTCCGGTGCGGTTCGCGGATGTCCCGCACCGCGCGCGCACGTTGCGAGACGCGGAGCGAGCCCGCGCGATCGTGCTGGCGCCCGTGGTGCATGAGCCTGGGCAGCTGTGTCGCGTGCTCGACTCGGAGATGGAGACGCTGCTCGCGTTGCGTGGCGCGATGCCGCCGTCGGTGGCCGCGGAAGCTCCGTACCAAGCGGTCGTGGACGATCAGATCGCGCGTGCCGTGACGTTGCCGGTGCGCGGGATTTGTGTGTCCTTCCCTAGGCTGGCGGGGCTCACGATCGACGGTGCGCTGGAGGGCTCGGACGCGCGGGCGGTGCGCGCGTGGATGCACGCCGCTCGGATCGAGACCCGGCTGCGCTTGGTGGTGCTGCTCGATGAGCTCGATCGCGAGGTGGAGCTGTACGCGCCCACGGCGCTCGCGCTGCTCGTGGGCGAGAGCTCGCTGCGCCACGAGCTCTCGTCGGCGTCGAGCTTTCCGACGCCCACGCCTCCGTCTGCGGTGCCCCCCGTGATCTCGAGCGAGTGTGTGGAGGATGCCCCCGCGGTCGCGTTCGCGTGCGAGCCGGAGCCCGAGGCGGTGCCGCCGAGCCTGGAGCTGGCGTTGCCCGCGCTCGACCTGTCCGAGGAGCCTGCCGTGGTCGCCGCTTGTGTGGAGCCTGCGCCGATCGTGGAGACGTTGCGCCCGCCGACGGGCCCGGAGCCCAGCTTCGAGGCGGAGCTCGAGCTGGACGAAGAGGCGCTGTCGCTCGCGGGCGCGCTCGCGTCGGCGCAACACTCCGAGCTGCCCGCGCCGGTCGCGCTGCGCAGCGCGTTCGAGAAGATCTTCGCCGAGGAGCCTGCCACCAAGCCCAGGCCCACCGCGCTCGAGCGAGAGCGGGATCGCGAGCGCGAGATCGAGCGGGCCGCCGCTGAGCGCGCACGCGAGCACGCTGCCGCGGAGCGGGTCGCCGCGGAGCGGATCGCCGCCGAGCGCGCTGCCCGCTTGGTGAACCTCGCCACGCACCGGGCGCACTCGCTGGACTTGGACGCCGCGCGGGGCCCCAAGCCGGTCGCGGTCGTGGAGAAGCTCTTCGTCGAGCGCTACGTGCCGCTGATGGGCGCGATGGCGCGAGGCGAGACGGACGACGCCATCGCCAGCATCGTGGACACCTGGCGCTCGAGCTTCGCCGAGAGCTACGAGGCGGCCTACGAGGCCATCCGCGTCACCGCCAAGCGACCGACGATGGTGATGGACGCGCCCGAGGCCGCGCACCGCATCGCGCGGCTGGCCAGCGCTCGCTCGGTGAAGCTGGTGATGGTCGACTCCATGAGCTACGACCTGGGCGCGCGCGTCGCGGCGCGCATCTCGGGGGCGCTCCACAAGCGCGCCGTGCTGGTGGAGAAGAACCTGCTCTGGGCAGCGCTGCCCAGCACCACCCCGACCCAGACTCACCTGCTCTCTCGCGGGGTCGACGGTCTGCGCGATCAGCCAGGCCCGACCAGCGACCCGGACATCACCCGGGGCCGATCCGTCTCGACGCTGCGGCGTGAGCGCTTGGGCGGGCGCGAGGTGATCAAGCTGGATCTGGTCGAGGCTCGCCTGCGGGGGCAAGGCGCCGCCTACGAAGAGCGGCTCGAGTCCGTCGCAGACGAGGTGGCCGAGATCCTGGTGAAGCTGCTCGACTCGCTGCCGCCGCGAACCTTGGCGTACGTGTTCGGCGATCACGGCTTCGTGCTCCACGGCATTGCGGGCGGAGGCACGTCAGCCGCGACGCAAGGCGGCTCGACGCCGGAAGAGGTGCTCGTGCCTGGCTTCGGCTACCTGGTGGACGCGGTCCAGTAGCCAAGAGCCCCGCTCGACCACCTCGTGGCCGCGTGGTTTGTCGGTGGTATGACCAAGAAAGTCGCGATCAGTCTGCCGGATCGCACGCTCGATCGCGCCGCCGCGGCGGTGAAGCGCCGCAAGGCTCTGATTGATCAGGCGAGCGCGGCCGAGTCGTTCGAGCAGATGATCGCGGAGCTGCTCGAGAAGAGCGGCGCGACCGAAGCCGAGGAGCGAGCCGCGGAGCGGCAAGCCGCCGCCGACTTCGAGCGCGCAGGCCTGGTGCCGAAGACCTGAGGCGAGAGACTCCCGCGCGGGATTCGGCCTCGAGCTCGGCAGCGACCCGTCGGGCCTCGGCGGCGGTCTCGACGTCCTGCCTTCGTGTCGGCCGTTCGCGCGCAGTCGCTGCTACTTGGGCGCGCTTCGTTGCCAGGCGACTCGGAACCGCTGTGGTCATTGATCGACGCTCGGGTCGACGCAGTCGAAGCGCAACAACGTGGGGACGCCGTAGCCCTCGGTCGCCTTGTCGCCTGTCTCTTGCATCCAGCCCAGCATCACGTGGCGACCGTCAGGGGAGGCGACGGCGAGCATGGGGTTGCGCCCGTGGGCAGGGAGCGGCGGGCTGTCGACCTCTTGGAGGAGGTTGCCGTCGAGATCGAACAGCGCCACCGCCGCGCGGTGCTCGCCGTCCTCCAGGAAGGGGAAGTAGCCGACCGCGAAGCCCTGATCCACCTCGACCACGGCGATGCGCTCGCGCACCTGGCGCATGCCCAGGGAGCGCACCGGACCGGTCGGCTGACCGCTCCAATCGAGCGGCACCATGTACACGTCGTGCTCGTTGAGGCCATTGGGCGGCAGCGCGCGGGCGAACACCAAGAGCGGCCCCTGCTCGCGCCGCACGAAGCCCACAGAGGAGACGGGCTCTTCGGGCACCTCCTCGATGTCGATCGGGTTGCCCTCGCCGTTCGAATCGAGCGGTGCGACGATGAGCCTGGTTTGGTTGGGATGATTCGCATGGGACACGTACTCGCACGGGGAGCCGCGCGGCACGTCGCCTACCGCCACCAGGTCGCGGTCGCCAACCTCCGAAAGCAGAATCGCGGGTTCTGCGTAGTGATAAGAGACCTTTCCACCGCATCCCAGGTCAGCTCGCTCCCATTGAAGCGATCCGTCGGCTGTGATGCCCGCGAACTGAAACCGATAGTCGTCGTCCACGGACAGGCCCATGTTGTAGGCAGCGAGGGTCCTGGACGGACCGACTGCGAGAGCGTGAGCCAAGGTACTGCCTTCCTTCAACTCGAGACCCAGAGGGAGCGGATTCTCCACCACGTCGTCGAACAGCGTTACAGAGAGTCCGCCACCCGTTTCTAGCATCGATATCCCCTCCTCTCGTGCAGCAGAGAAAACGAATGGCCCAGCATCCTCGAAGGCCAGTTTTGCTGGCAATTCGGCATAGGGCCATGGTGCCCAGGGCTCGTCGACCCAATAGCTCATGAAGGGCCGCGGATCCTCCACCAACGGGTCATATCCAAAGACCAGCTTGGACTCTCGGGAGAGCGAAAGCTCAGCGCTGACCAGGAATCCCACCGTCGTGTCCAACGTGTAGCGCGGTCCAGCAGCCTCCAGGCGGCGGCACCCGGAAGCGGTACCGCCCTCCCCACCGGTGCCACCCTCTCCGCCCTGACCTCCTGCTACTGTTCCCGCACCACCTCCGCCACCATCAGGGTGGGTGATCTCCGATTCACAGCCGCCCACAGCCGTGAGCGCGAGCGCAAGTTTGATAACATTCCACGAGGTGCACATGGGTTGACCTCGCGCTCACAAGCAAGTGCCGACGTCTTCGGGCAACCAGCACGCGTTCGGCGGCAGGTCACACGCGGTGACGGCGACACACTCGTAGTTGATACACTTGAGCTCGGGCATGCACAGGCTGGTTGAGTCGCAGGCCTGGCCGAGGCAGTTGCCGCAGATCGAGCCGGACTCACACGCCGAGCACACGAGGGCGACACACTCGAGACCGCTGCTGCTCAGGCACGCTTCATTGCCTGGTGGCTCGAAACCGCTGTGGCAGGAGACTTCTTCCGTCTCGTTCAGGATGTTGAAGAACGTCTCGCCGTCACATGCCTCGCCAACTCCGGCGACGGAGGGATCCTGCTCGTCGGGCACGCCGTCGCAATCGCCGTCGAGGCCGTCACACTCGTCGGGATCAAAGACATCGCCAGGCTCACACCCCTCGAAGCACCCATTGGCGCATTGGGTCGTGCCCTCGGCGCAGACGCCGGGCTCGCCGCTGTTGCACGGAGCGTTGGGCACACACTCGGTACAGCGCCCCTCGACGCAGGCTGCGCCGCCACAGCACGCCGCGGAGGTACCGCACTCCTCTCCGCAGTTCTTGCACGTCAGGCAGGTGTTGGGCTCGTTGGGGCCCGTTTGCGCGCAGACGGCGCCGGGGCAGCACTCGCTGGTGCTCGAGCACTCGAGGTCCTCGTCTGGACCGAGGCAGCAGAAGCTGGTGCCGTCCTCGTTCTGACCTCGGCAGCTCGACTCGTCGCAGCACTGGAAGTACGCGTCGCACTTGTCGCCAGCCTCTACGCACTCGCGGCACAGGCCCGCGAAGCAGTCGACAGGATCGCCGCCCTCACAAGCGCAGTCGTAGTCGTCGGAGCACGGGCGCAAGCACACCGACTCGGAGCCCACGGTGGTGCACTCGAGGCCGGGGGCGCAGGGGAAGCACTCGGGATCGTCGAAGTCGCTATCGCACTGGAAGCCCTCTTGGGTGACGGGCGGGAAGCAGCTGGCCGCCGGGAACCCATAGGGGTAGTCGGGGCACGCGTCGTTCTCGCGGCAGAACAGGTTGTTCGCGCACTCGTCGTCGTCTGGGCCGCCACCTGGGTCGGAGCAGGTCTGCCACAACGTCTCGGCGGGGCGGCAGAGGTAGCCGAACGCGGTGTATTGGCAGGCGAGCCCGTTCTCGCAGAGTCCCTTTTCGCTGCAAGGGTCTGGGTCGCAGTCGTCGTTCAGCGCTCCCACGGTGGCGCACGCGTTGCCGCAGACGATCTGCTCTCCTGCTCCGCACTCGAGCCCGCAGACGGGGGCGGGTGTGGACTGCTCGCACTCGGTGGCGCCGGTGACCAGGGGCGCTGCGGCGAGCATCAGAACCAGCGCTGAAGGGCCTCGCAGCTTCGCGAGGCGCGCGGCATGGCGATTGCCCCCCCCCGGTCCGGATTTGGACTTGGGTTGCGCCTCGAGCTCCGAAACGGCGCGACTCGGTACGAACGTCATGCTGGCCCCCTGCGGTGAACGCGCGGCGCGACTTGCCCCCGCTCATCCACACCTAGCAATGGCGTCGCGGACCGGTCAACCCTCAATCGTGCGTTCGAATGCAAAGTTGCGGGCTCGTCACAGCTCGAGCCTTTGGATTCACGGCCCTTGTTCCGAGCTCCGCGTGAGCAGGCGGTCGAGCTGGCGCTGGGTGAGCGTGCGCGCTCGCGCAGACGAGATGCGTCTCACCCAACGCTTCACCTCGCCGACCCGAAAGCCACGTCCGAGCGACAGCTCGGGCAAGCTCGCGAACAGACGTGAGCGCCCCGCCGAGAGGTAGGCGACATCGAACAGCGCCTTCTCGCGAGTGGCGAGCGACACGGGCCGCTGGGAGCCTGGCGCGAGAGCTTCGTGGCAACCGCCAAACACCGCGGGCTCCACGCGGTGGACCGAAAAGGTGCCCACGGTCGTGCGTACGCGCTGCGAGCGGCCCTGCGACACGACGTAGATCACGGCGGGCACCTGGTCGATCATCCCGTGGAGGTAGAGCGCCGAGTGGAGTGACACGTAGCTGTCGAACGGTGCAGTGAGGAACGGCGCGCAGGCGTAAGGCTGCGGCTCTCCGTCGATCCAAAACAGGCCGTGCCGGATCTGCTGGATGACGCCGGAGGCGGCCAGCCGCCCAAGCGTCTTGCTCGCCGCGAACGCGGTCTGCGCCAGCGCGGCTGCTGCGTCGGCGGTCGACACCACCGGCAACTCGAGCCGGCGCAGCCTTGAGATCGCTTCGCTCGCGTTCACGGCCCGGCCGCCAGGTGCTCAAGCTGACTGACCACGCGCGTTTGCATCAGGTCCCAAGCCTCGCGCGACGCATACGGCGCCGCTTGTTCGGGCTCCAGGTAGGCGACGACGGTCGCGCCGTAGTCGTCATACGCGCTGAGGAGCACCGATCATCAATGCAGAAATTGGACACATGCGTCCAAACTCTGTGATGAAGATGCTGCGACACGCGTGGGGCAGCGCGGGGCCGACTTGCCCGCAGCGGGGGGCACCGTGCCGCAGAACTGCGCACGATCTGCGCGCACCTGACCGGGCACGCGGGTTGCTCTGGGCTGGGCCATGCGGCTTGGTTGGACCACGGTGGCGCTGCTCGCCACGACGACGCTCGGGTGCAAGGGATCGATCGGCGATCTGCCTGACGACTCGCCCGATGGGCCCGAGAACCCCAACAACCCGCTGACGTTCGAGTGCACGCCGGGCGCGGATCCGAGCGCGACGGACATCAAGCGACTGACCCACGCGCAGTACCAGAACACGCTGCGCGATCTGCTCGCGCCGCTGGCCGCCGCCGATCGCGAGGCGGTGCTGGCGAGCTTGCAGACGCCGCTCGGCCTCGTGCCCGACGACGTGCGCGACAAGGAGCGCGACTACGTGCAGATGGATCAGAGCGTGAGCCAGTCGCACGTCGATGGCTACTACGCCGTCGGGCGCGCGTTCGGCTCGGGGGTGACGGCCACGCCCGAGCGGCTCACCGCCTTCGTCGGCGCGTGCGCCGCCGACGCGGACGCGAGCAACGACGCGAGCTGCGTGCAGTCGTTCATCGAGCGCTTCGGCGCGCTGGCCATGCGCCGGCCGCTGACCGCGGACGAGATCGCGTTCTTTCGCGACGAGATCTATGCGGTGAACGGCCCGCTCGACGTGCGCGGCCTCGTGGACGTGGTGACCGCGCTGTTGATGTCGCCGCAGTTCTCGTTCCACATCGAGAACGGCAACGCGCCGGTCGACGGCCGCGACGACTTGTACAAGCTCACCGGGTACGAGCTGGCGTCGCGGCTTTCGTACCACTTCTGGCAGACCATGCCCGATGCGGGCCTGATGGAGGCAGCCGCGAGCGGCGCGCTCGAGACCGACGAGGGCTACGCCGCGGAGCTCGAGCGCGTGTTCAGCGATCCGCGCACGCAGCAAGCGGTCGACGACTTCTACCGCCAGTGGCTCGGCCTCGACGACCTGCCGGACATGCTCGAGGCCGCATCGCTGCCCGACTTCCAGGCCTTCGCGGGTAGCGATCTGCCCGGCCCCGACTTCCGCGCGAACCTCATCGCCGATGCGCAGAACCTGATGCGCTACTACACGTGGGACACGGACGGCGGGTTCGCCGACGTGTTCCTGTCGGATCGCTCGTTCGCCACGACGCCGGACCTGGCGGCGATCTATGGCGCTCCGGTGTGGTCGGGTGCGGGGGAGCCGCCGCTGCTTCCAGAGGGGCAACGCACCGGCCTGCTCACGAGGGCCGCGCTGGTCGCCAACAACAAAAAGACCACTCGACCGATCATGAAGGGCGCCTTCATCCGCAAGCGTCTCTTGTGCGACCAGCTCGAGCTGCCCGCGAACATGAACAACATGAGCTCGAACCTGGAGGTCGACAGCGAGCTCTCCACGCGCGAGCGGGTGGAGGCGCTGACCGAGCAGCCGGGCACCGCTTGCGCGGGCTGCCACACGCAGCTCAACCCGCTGGGCTACGCCACCGAGAGCTACGACGCGCTGGGGCGGTTCCGCACGGTCGAGACGCTGTTCGACGCCGATGGCAGCGTGATCGCGGAGGTGCCCGTCGACACCGAGGCTGCGCCGGAGGTGCTCGACGGGGACGAGCGCGTCGCCGCCGACGCCATGGAGATGAGCCAGCTGTTCGTGGACAGCACCAAGGCGCACGCCTGCTTCGCGCGCCATTACTTCCGCTTCACGGCGGGACGCGAAGAGGACTTCGAGGCGGACGGCTGCGTGCTCGAGGCCATGCGGCGCGGGATCGTCGAAGGGGGGACGCTGCGCGGCATGTTGCGCCAGATCGCCGAGCGCACCGAGTTCCGTCTTCGAAAGCAGGGGGCCTGAGCCATGAGCAACGTGTTTCGCCAGAACCGTCGACACTTCTTGCTGGGCGCGGGCGGCTTCATGCTCGGTCTGCCGCTGCTCTCCTCGCTGGAGCAGAAGAAGGCGCACGCCGGCAACCCGCCGTTCGCCCAGAACCCGCGGTTCGTGTGTATGGCCACGCCTCACGGCGGCGTGTGGAACCAGCACATGTGGCCCGACGAGGCCGCCGCGGCGCAGGCTCGCCAGGTGTACCCGGGGCACCAGATGCACTTCGGCGATCTGGCGCCCACCACCTCGGGCGGCATCACCACGCTGTCACCATGTTTGTCCGCGTCGTCGACCGCGATGCCGGCGTCGCTGGTGTCGAAGATGAACCTGATCCGAGGGCTCGACTACTCGTTCTACCTGGGCCACCACCGCGGCGGCGCGCTCGGCGACGTGGGCAACAACAACGACGAGACCCCGCGCTTCGAGCGGGTACCGACCATCGACCAGGTGATGGCCTGGTCGCCCAACTTCTACCCCGACATCGAGAACATCAAGCTGCGCTCGATGCACATCTCGCGCGACTACGACGGGCTGAGCTCCAACTACGACAACCCCGTCGACAAGGTCGGCCCGGTGAACCAGATCCCGGCGGTGGAGAGCGCGCTCCTGTTGTTCCAGCAGATCTTCGTGCCGCCGCCCGAGGAAGAGGAGGATCCTCGTCCGCTCATCGTCGACAAGGTGTACGAGCACTACAGCCGCCTGCGGCAGGGCCAATACGGCGACGCCAAGCGCCTCTCCGCCAAGGACAAGCAGCTGCTCGAGGCGCACATGGAGCGCCTGTACGAGCTCGATCGCAAGCTCAAGGTGCAGGCCAACTGCGGCGACGTGCAAGCCCCGGTCAACGAGGCGCACATGTGGGATCCGATCGACAGCATCCAGAGCGCTGCGCAGTGGTTCCAGACCTACAACGACGTGATCGTGGCGGCGTTCACCTGCGGCACCTCGCGCATCGCGATCATCGGCAGCGGCGACGAGCTGTGGAAGGCGGCGCCCTTCAATGGTGACTGGCACCAGCAGATCGCGCACGTCGGCGGTGGCGGCGTGCCCGACATGGACCCGGCGGCCGCCGCGAGCCGGCCGGAGTGGCAAGACATCCTGATGGGGACGCAGCGCGAGTTCTTCCGCAACGTGTTCTTGGACCTGTGTGGCAAGCTCGATGCGCTCGAAGAGTCGGACGGCGTCACCTTCCTCGACAACTCGCTCGTCATGTGGACGCAGGAGTCGGGCAACCGCACCCACGACAACGTGTCCACCCCGGTGGTGACCGCGGGCAGCGCCGCGGGCTTCTTCAACACCGGTCGCTACCTGGACTATCGCAACCGACAGAACACCCTGTTCGGGTCGAGCGCCGAGCCGGTGACCGACTCGTACCGCCCTGGCGTGCTCTACAACCAGTGGCTCGCCAACGTACTGCGCGCGCACAACATCACGCCCGCGGAGTTCGAGCGCAATGGCCAGAAGGGCTATGGCGAGTACGAGGTGTTCGATCTGTGGAGCGGCAACGATCCGTACGCGCTGTGGCCGGATCACCTGCGCGCGGGCGCGAGCGATCTCCTGCCCGAGCTGTGCGCGGGCGTCTGATGCGCGGTCTCGTAGCCTTCTTCGTGTGCGTCCTCGGCTGCGGAGACTCCGCTTCGTCGGGAGCCGACGCCGGAGGGTCCGGCGGTGAAGCCGTGGGCGCGGGGGGAGATGGCGGCGGGGGCACGGGCGCCGGCGCCAGCGGCGAGGGAGGTGCGGGCGAGGGCGGCATGGGCCAAGCAGGTGGTCCCCCCCAGGGAGTCGAGGCCTTCGTGGCCGTGGGGTGGGGCGGACGCCGGCTGACCTCGTGTGATGGCGGCGCGACCTGGATCGGCGATGTGCAGGAGGCGCCCGAGTCCGAGGACGACTGGCATCGACCCTATTCGCCCAAGCACCTGGCCTTCGGCGACGGCAGGTTCGTGTTCTTGACGGGCTGGGGCAACGACAGCACCGCGCACGTCAGCGTCGACGGCGTGAGCTGGACCTCCACGCCGCTCAGCACCACCTACGGCGGCGTCGGGCACGACGGATCGCGGTTCTTGTTGGTAGGCAACCGCGAGCTCGCCGAGTCGACGGATCAGGGCGCCACTTGGGTCGCGCTGCCCGACCCGGAGTCCAGCTACGACCGAGCTGCGGCCGCCTTTCCCGGCGTGATGGTCGCCGGCGCCGATGGCAACGTGGAGACGCTGCGCGACGGCGCGGCGGCCTGGCAGCCGCTCGCGAGCTGCGTGGGTGAGCGTCACGGGCACCTCGGCTTCCAGGGAGGTTTCGCGTCGGGAGGCGGGATCTTGCTGTCGGTCGGTCACGAGGGCGACACCTGCGCGATGGACATCGCGACGGGCAACGATCTCGGCGCGGGCAGCCTCGGAGCTCCCGTCCAGTTCCGCCCCAGCTACTTCGATGGCGCGTTTCACGTCGCGACCGGCGACCAGCTCCATCGCTCGAGCGACGGCGTGACCTGGACGGCGACCCCCATCCAAGGGGCGGAGCTTCATCAGATCGTCAAAGGCCCAGGGGGCCACTACGTGGCGCTCGAGAGCGGGAGCAACCTGCTGTTCCACAGCGCCGACGGAAGCAGCTGGACGCAAGCCCAAGCGCCCGATGGCAACGGGCTGCTTTATCTCGCGGCAGGTGCGCTCGCGAGCTGTGGTGAGTGAGCGAGGGTGGACGCCAAAGCCTAGCTCCGGCGGCGCGCACGCGTCTTCTTCGGCGCCGCGGTGCCCGTCAGCCTCGTCTTCGTGGTGCGGCGGTGAGCCGCTACGATGCGGTCGAGCTCGGTGAGACAGTCGGGGCCCTCGAGTGCTTCCGACAAAGCTTCGACCTCGCGGTTGGTGACGCAGAAGGAGCACACGTGTCGCTCGGGCAAACTGGAGAGCGTCTGGTCGACGAGGGACGATTCCGAACTTCGCGCCCGCAGCGAGCAGAGCGCCCCATGCGTCGTCCCGGACGAGCGCGACGATGTCGATGTCCCGGGTGGTTCGAGGGCGGCCATGGAGCGATGCCGCGACGCCGCCGATCACCGCTCCTTGGGTCCTCGTAGCCCTTAGCCACGCCGCGGACGCACCCAGGGCTGCCAGCAAGGGGGCCAGCGTCCCCGGCGACGTCACTTCTTCCTAGCGACCTGCGCGCGCCGCAGCGCCAGCGCACGGATGGTCTGCCAGCGCATCCAGTGCGCCTCGTCGCCCTCTTGCAACGCTTCGCTCCAACCCATCCCCTCGACCGAGGCCATCAGACACGCGACCTGACGGAGCTTGTCTTCGTCCGTCAGCGAACGAAGCTCCTCGTCCTGCGCCGCCGCCACCAGGTCCCAGCGCGTAGTCGAAGAGACGCGTACCACGTGATGAAGGTAGTGTGCAGGCGAGCGACTGTCGATCCGAACCTTGGGCCGACGGCTGCGCTGTTACGGCACCAACATGACGCCGTGGCGGGTCGGACAGGCGCTCAGCTGCAGGTCTCGGTGTCTGTGTCGCACTGACCGCTGACACACTCCTCGTTGCGTCCGCACGCATCGCCCGCGGAGCCTTGCGTCGAGCAGACCTCCGTCTCCCAGTTGCACAGCGCGCCTTGGCACTCTTCGTCGCGTCCGCAAGCGTCGCCCAGGTCGCCGAGGCTCGAACACACCTCGGTCTCCCAGTTGCAGAGGCCGCCGGCGCACTCCTCGTCGCGTCCACACGCGTCGCCGAGGTCGCCGGGGCCGGCGCACACCTCGGTCTCCCAGTTGCACAGTCCACCCGCGCATTCCGCGTCGTCGCTGCACGGCTGGCCGCCAGGGGAGCCGCCGCCGCTGCCGCCTCCGCCGCTGTTGCTCGCGCACGCGAACAGCGCCTGGTTCTCTGCGGTGCAGGCAGCGGACTGCTGCGGATCGCCGCAGTCGATCGAGTCGGCAACCGAGAGACACGCGAGCACGTCGTCGCGCTCCAGCTCGCACCTCGCCGGGATCGCGTTGCTCCGCTGGCTGCACTCTTCGAGGCAGTCGTTGTAGGCCACGCTGCTCTCCCCCACGAGGCACTTGTCGAGCACGTTGTCGCACACCGCCTCGCAGCTCGCTGCGCCGGCGCAGTCGGCGAGCAACGGGGTGGCGAGCAGCGCAGCGACGAGCATGGCGACGCCGTGGAGCCGAGCGGACGGGAAGGGGCGACGAGCCAACATGGCGCAGTGCTGTAAGCACCCGAGAGACACGCAGCAACGCGCGAGCACGAACTACACGCCCACAAAAGCGAAGGACGCGCGACTCAGGCCACGCGTCCTCGGTGCACCGCTCAGGGTCGGTTCTTATTCGCCCGGCTCTTCGCTGGCGTCCTTCATGCGGCGCTTCAGCGGGCGGCGCGGCTTCTTCTTCTGCTGCGCCTTGTCCTTCGGGGAGCCTTCGTCAGCCTTGGGCGCGTCGTTCTTCACGCCCTTCTGCAGCATCACGTGGCCCTTGTCCTTCTTGGGCTCGGCCTTCGCGATCTTGTGGCTGTCCTTGTGGGCCGAGTCCTTCTTCGGCTTGCTGCCCGCCTTGCCCTTGCTGGCGATCTTCTTGTCCTTGGTGCTTGCCTTCTTCTTGGAAGCGACCTTGGACTTTCCGCTCTTGGCCGAGGCCTTGTTCTTCTTCTTCGCCGCGGGCTTGGCCTTGTGCTTGCTGACCGGCTTGTCGACCTTCTTGGGCGCCTCCTCGCTGGCATCGCCGTCCTCCGCTGCGACGGCGACAGGGGCCTCGGCCTCGGGAGCGTCCTCCTCTGCGAAGGCGGGCGCGCTCACGACCAGGGGCAGAGCAGCGATCAGCGTACGAATCGACCAGGTGAAGAAGCGGCTGGGGGGCACGGATGTAGGAAGCCACAACCGCCGCGATCCGGCCAAAAACTTGGCTCAGATCGCCGACGATTGCGCGTGCGCGTCACGACGCACGGCGTCGGGGTAGTCCGCCCGAAGGGCGGCCAGAAGATATCGAGGGGGCGAGACCAGACTTGTGGCGTGTCGCGGTGTTCGGCACGACCTCCACTTGCGAGCGTGAGCGAGGGTCGTGACGAACACCGCGACGAAACTAGGGACGCCCCAGTTGCAGCACCGAGTCCAGGAAGCCATAGCTGTCGCGCCAGCACTGTTTGGCCTGCTGGCGCCACACCAGCGCATGGAAGGCGTGGACTTCACCGGGGTAGATCCGCACCTCGGCGCGTGCGCCCAGCGCCGAGAGCGCGCGCCCCAGCCGCCGCGTGTCGTCCAGCAGCGGGTCCTTGGTTCCGCACGCCAAGAAGAAGGGCGGCAGGGGGCGAGCCGGCGGCGCGCCGCGTTCGAGCACCAACAACGGATCGGCCAAGTCGGTCACCACGGACGGATCGCCGGGCAGGTAGCTCTTCGACACCTCTTGCAGCCGATCGACGATGAAGGTCGACATGGGGCGCCTGCGGGCCAGCCGGCCCACGTCCGACACCTGGAAGATGCCGCACGCGGGGAGCGCCGCGACCGGCGGCTGCCCGACCTCGAAGATGCGCTTGGCGAAGGGCTCCGGCCGCTCGTAACAGGCGGCCACCGTCATGGCGCACACCAAGTTGGCGCCGGCGCTCTCGCCGGCGAGCACGAGCTTCGTGGGGTCGCCGCCGAACCGTGAGGCGTTCTCCACCACCCAGCGGTAGGCGTCGGCGCAGTCGTGGAGCGGGGCAGGGAAGGGATGTTTGGGCCCCAAGTGGTAGTTCACGTTGAACACCACGTAGCCCCGGCGGGCGTAGGCCAAGCCCATGATCCAGTGCGAGTCCTTGGACAGGATGCGGAAGCCGCCGCCGTGCACGTAGAGCACGACCGGCAGCGGCTCCGTGCGACCCGCGGGCCGGTACACGTCGAGCAGGTGCTCGTGTTTGCCGCTCGGCGCGTAGGCCACGTCGCGGATGACCTCGACCCCGTGGCGATGGGGCTGGGCGCGAGGGTGCAGCTGCGCCAGCCGCGATCCGCTGCGGAAGAAGCCGTCGACCACGAACGCGCCGGCGGCCCTGCGCGCCCGCGCGAGGCGTGACTCCTGGCTCACGTCGCGCTCAGCACGATCGTGGCGTTCGTGCCTCCGAACCCGAACGAGTTGGAGATGGCGTAACGCGTGGTCGCCCGTGTGGGGACCAGCACCGGCGGGTAGTCGCTGAGCTCGCTGTCGAGTGGGTCGGCGTTGACGCTGGGCGCGAGCCAGCCTCCTCGCAACATCGCCAGCGTGAACACGGCCTCGATCACCCCGGCCGCCGAGATGGTGTGGCCGGTGTAGCCCTTGGTCGAGGAATAGGGCACGCGGTGAGCGCCGAAGATCGTGCGCATGGCCTTCACCTCGCTCACGTCACCGAGCGGGGTCGACGTGCCATGCGTGTTCACGTAGCCGACCTCCTCTGCCGGCACGCCGCTCTGCTCCAGCGCCATCTTCATGGATGCCAGCGCGCCGCTGGTGGCGGGTGCGACCATCTCGCCCTGGCCGTCGCTCGACATCCCGAAGCCGCGGATCACGCCGAGGATGGGCGCGCCGCGCTTCTCTGCGTCCTCGCGGCGCTCGAGCACCACCGAGCCAGCGCCCTCGCTGAAGATGAAGCCGGCGCGATCGGCGGCGTAGGGCCGCGAGGCGCGCTCGGGGTGCTCGTTGTCGCGGCCGTTGTAGGCGCCCATCGCGTCGAAACCCGCGAAGAAGTGCGTGTCGCACACCTCGACGCCACCAGCGACGGCGGCTTTGACGTGGCCTGATTGGATCAACGACGTGGCGAGCAACAGGTTGTAGGCGCCGCCGGCGCAGGCGGCCGTCGCCGTGAACGACGGCCCGCTCGTGCGCAGGACGTTGACCAGGTTCGCCGAGACGGTGGACGCCATGAGCTTGGGGATCACCGTGGGGTTGACCCGCTTCACGTCGTGGGTCTCGTCCAGCTTGCGGCGCACCTCGATGTGGGTCTCGACATCGCCCGTGCCCGACCCGAACACCACCGCCACCTCGCGCGCGGCGAGGTGCGGGAGCGTCGATTCGAACAGCGCGCTCTTGGTCAGCGCGAGCTGGGTCGCCTTGAGCGCGACGCGCGAGCCCCTGCCCATGAAGCGCGAGAGCTTCTTGTTGATGCCCAACGCCGCGTCCGACACGTCGCCGTGGTACTGGCCGATCACCTGGCAGCGCGCCGCCAAGTCGACCGCCACCTGCCAGCGCTCGAAGGGAATGTTCTGGCCCGCTTGGAGCCGCCGCTCGATCTCGGCGAGGTCGTCGCCCATGTTGCAGCAAACGCCGACGCCGGTGACGACGACGTCGTTCCGTTGGTCGCCCATGGCAGGGCTGTTAGCACGACCGGGGCGGCGCGAGGGGGGAAGCGTTTGTGCTCCGGCTCCCCCTCGCTGGCGGCCGTGGGCGGCTCGGGTGCCGCCGCGCCGTCAAAACCCGCTCGCATTCCTCCGCGGTTTGTATGAACCTTTCCGGGAATGGGCCACCGCATCGACAGCCACGGCGACATCGAGACCATCGTCCAGCTGGATGGTACGGTCATCGCGATCGGTGACCGCGTCGCGCTCGTGTTTCGGGCCATCGACGACCCCAGCCCGCCGATCGGCGTGGTGATCCAGTCACCCAACGGACAGAAGATCGTGGACCGCGTGCTGCGTGAGCTGCCGACGGGGCTCCCGCAGAGCGCGCCGCCTGTCGTCTTCATCCCCGCGATCCGGGGCGACTACCAGATCGAGGTCAAGGAGCTCCGAGGGTCGCAGCGCGGCACCGCCACGCTGCGCGTGGGTTAGGAGCCGGCCAGCTGCCCCTCTATGTGGAAGGCGTTCGCACGTTTCGTCGTGAAGAAGAGCGTCGCCTGGACGATCGTCGTGGTCGTCTTGGTGCTGACCGCCGTCGCTGGCCGCTACGCGACGCGCGTCGTGCAGGACGACGATGTGCTCGCCTTCTTGCCCAGAGGCAACCCGGAGGTCGCCTCGTTCTACGAGGTGGCCGAGCATTTCGGCAGCTTGGACATCGCGCTCGTCGGCATCGAGTCGGAGGACGTGTTCGAGCCCGATTTCTTGTCGCGCCTCAAGGTGCTCACCAAGCGGCTCAACGAGACGAACGGGCTGGAGTACTCGCTGTCGCTGACGAGCGTGGACGACTTCACCGCCGACCGTGAGAAGGGCGGCATCACCACCGACTACCTGGTTCGTGACATCCCCAAGAGCGCCGAAGAGAAGGCCGCTCTGCGCGAGAAGGTGCTCTCGCGCGACCATGCGGTGGGCAACCTGGTCTCCGCCGATGGCAAGGCGGTGATGGTCTACTGCTTCGCCACGCCCGGCGCCCAGCCTCGCGAGACCGCCGGCAAGGTGCGCGCGCTGGTGGAGGAGCATTTCCCCAACGAGAAGAAGTACTGGGGCGGCGCTCCATTCATCTCCACCTACGTGTACGACGTCACCCAGAAGGACCTGAAGCGGCTGGCCCCGTGGGCGTGCTTGGCCATCTCGCTGATCGTGTTGCTCTCCTTCAAAGACCTGCTCGGCACGGGGCTGTCGCTGCTCACCACCATGATCGGCATCGTGATTCCGCTCGGGATCATGGGCTTCATGGATGTGCACACCAACATCGTCCTCGGCTCGATGCCGGTCATCCTGTTCGCGCTCGGCAGCGCCTACGGAGTGCACCTGCTCACGCGCTTCTACGCGCTGGCCGCGAACCTGCCTCGCGAGGAGGCGCTGGTGCACGCGCTCGAGGACGTGGGGCCGAGCATCTTCGCGAGCGGCATCACCACCGTGTTCGGGCTCTTGTCCTTCGTGATGATGGACATCGCGCCGATGCGCACCTTCGGCATCTACACTGCCCTCGGGCTGACGGTCGCGCTGCTGCTCGCGCTGACGTTCATCCCGGCGGTGCTGGTGGTGTCGCCGATCAAGGGGCGCGCGCAGCCTTCGATGACCTGGCTCTCGGAGGCGATGGCCCGGCTCGCGACCGCCACGCAGCGGCGCCGGCTGCACGTCGCGATCGCGACGGGGGCGCTCACCCTGGTCGCCGCGGTGTTCGCCGGTCGGGTGGACTCCCGCCTCGACACGACTGCGTTCTTCGACGAGGGCAGCCCGCCCGCCGAGGCAGACGCCTTTCTCAGGCGGCACTTCGGTGGCTCGCAGTTCATCCAGGTGCAGATCAAAGGCGACCTGAACGACCCGGCGGTGTTGCGGGAGGTCCAGCTGCTCGCGGATCGCTTCGCGCAGCTCGAAGGCGTGAGCTCGGTCAACCAGATCGCGGCCATCGTGGCGCAGGTCAACGAAGCCATGGATGACGTGCGCCGCGTGCCCGACTCCGAGGCGCAGGTGCGCACGCTGTACAGCTTCCTGACGGGCAAGCGCGCGGTCGCTCAGGTGATCACCGAGGGGCGCGACGCGGCGGTGATCCACATCAAGGTCGTCCCCAGTCGGGCGGCCGACGTCGAGGTGGTGTTGCGCAAGGTCGAGCGCATCACCAAAGAGACGCTGCCGGAGCAGTACACGGTGGTCTCGCCCGGAGACCCTGCCCACCCCGAGGCAGACGAGAAGCGGGTCGAGCTCGTGGCCGAGCGCATCTCGGCGTTGGCGGTCACCTTCGACACGCGCGTCGCCCACCCAGACAAGCTGCGCGAGGCGCTGCGCGCGGGCGAGGCGCCCCCCGATCTTCCGGCGATCGAGAAGGCCATGGTCGCGTTCATGAAGACCGAGGCCTTCGGTGTCAAGCTGCCAGACGACGCCGCGGCCACGGTCGCAAAGGAGGTGGTCGCCCTCGGCGCCCCGCCCGCGGACGACGCGGCGCGCAAGGCTTGGCGCGGCAAGGTGCCGGGCGCCGTAGGCAAGGCCATGGGCAAGGACGTGACGGATCCCACCGTCGATGACGCGGCCTTGGCCCTCGAGCAGAACGTGGGCGATCTGTGGACCCAAGATCGCGCCCGCGCGCTGTCGCGGCACGCGATCGAGGTGGCCGGCATGGTCGTGCCCGAAGGCCCGAAAGGGGAGCGCTTCCGCAGCTTCTTGGGCCATGCCCTGCTCGATCTGAAGACGCCCCAGGTCCTCGTCGCGGGCGCTGGAACGGGCGAGCTCCACCCGCTCGTCACCGGCCTACCAGTGCTCTATCGGGGGTTGTCCGCCAGCGTCTTCAACAACCAGTGGAACAGCCTCTGGTTCGCGCTGTTGTTGGTGGTGGTCGTCAAGGCGTTGGTGTTTCGCTCGCTCAGCACGGGCCTGCTCTCCTCGATGCCCACCCTGCTGACCTTGCTGGTGATCTACGGCGGCATGGGGGCGATGGGCATCCGCTTGGACATCGGCACCTCGATGCTGGCAAGCCTCATCATCGGCGCGGGGGACGACTACGCCGTGCAGTTCCTCTGGTCGTGGTCAGCGCCGCCAAAGGCCGACCTCTCGGCGGCGGCTTGGGCGGCGTCGATGGAGAACGGAGCTGGGGTGTGGACCAACGCGCTGATGGTCGCGACAGGGTTCTTCGTCCTCACCCTGGGCGAGGCCCGTCCGTTGCAGAACGTGGGCGGGCTCACGGCCGCGGCCATGGTCGCCGCCGCGCTGGCGACCTTCGTCGTCTGCCCCTTGCTCGCCCGCCGGCGCCACTACGCCCCCACCCCCCAGCCAGCCGACGAGCCCTCGACCGAGGCTGTGGCGTCGTCGGGCAGGGGCAGCTCCCCCTGAGCCTCGAATAGGCGGCGTCGGGGCCCGTCCAACCCGGCGACTGAGCCCTCTCCCCAAGAAGCTCAGGCTCGGTTATCGATCAAGGGCTCTCGGCCCGCTGCCGTGGCAAGCAGGAGACAGGCATGAAGCGTCGCTCGGTGTTGACAGGGTTTGGCTCGTTGGCCGTCGGATCCGTGCTGCCCAGCCTGGCGTGGGCGGACGAGAAGGGCGACAAGGCGCTGGTCGCGCTCGACGCGTCCGTCTGGCGAGCGAAGACCCAGTTCTACGAATACGACGTCCTGATCAAGACGCCGGACAAGCCGGACCGCAAGTTGGGCCTGGCGGTCTACATCAAGGGTGAGTGGCGCTACTCCGAGTTCCTCGCGCCCGCGGACGTGAAGGGCACGAAGGTGCTCATCCTCTCCCCGTCGCAGATGTACGTGTACCTGCCGGCCTACAAGAAGGTGCGCCGCATCGCCAGCCACACCACCGACCAGGGCTTCATGGGCATGAACTTCTCCCAAGACGACATGTCCATCACCAGCTACGCGAAGTACTTCCACGGCCAGATCACCAGCGATGACGGAAAGCTCGTGAAGTACACGCTGACCAAGAAGAAGGACAGCGAAGCCGCCTACCCGAAGGTCGAGCTCGTCGTGGAGAAGGCGCGCAACCTGCCGATCGAGACCAAGTACTTCTCGGACAGCGGCACCCACATCAAGACCGAGACGCGCTCGAACTACACCGAGGAGAAGGGGCACTTCTACCCGAAGGACCTCAAGATGATCGACCACACCAAGGGCGGTCAGTACACGACGCTCACGGTCAAGACCGCGAAGGTCAACCACGACATCCCCGACTCACGCTTCTCCAAGCGCGCGCTCGAAGACGGCAGCTGACCCCCCAAGAAACTTGGGGTTGGGGCGCGCGGTGGCGGTACCCTCGGCGTCGCCATGTCTGCGCGCCGACCCACGCCGCTCCTCGCCGCCGTATCCATCGCCGGGTGTTGCCTCGTCGCGAGCGAGGCTCGCGCTCAGGACCTGCAGTGGGACAAGCAGATCCGCATCGAGAGTGATCTTCGCTTCCGGCTCGAAGAGAAGTCGATCGGGAACGAGTTCCTCCAGCGCAAGCTGATCCCCGGCGTCGAGCGCAACCAGAACCTGCTCTCCACCAAGCTCAGCGTCGCGTGGGAGAACTTCAAGGCGGTCGCGCAGGCGGACTTGGTGCTCTACGGCTACAACGCCGAGATCAACAGCATCGAGGGGCTGTCGGACGCCGAGCAGCTGCAGCCCTATCGCATCGACATCAACGAGCTCTACGTCCAGGTCAAGGACCTGCTCGTGAAGGGCTTCGACGTCCGTGTCGGGCAGCAGATCGTGCAGTGGGGGGTCGGCGACCAGTTCAACCCGACCAACAACCTCAACCCCGACGATCTGATCGACCCGCTGTTGTTCGGCAAGCAGCAGGGCAACTTCATGGTGCGCGGCGACTTCTGGGTCACCGACGACTTCAGCTTGCAAGGAGTGCTGGTCCCCCTGTTCAAGCCGGCGCGGCTGCCGACCAGCGCGCAGCTCGGTGTCTACGCGCTCGACCGCCTGCCGTTCTTGGACGAGTCGTTGCGCTGGCGGCTGACGGTCGAGCGAGGGGCCGCCCTGTCGTTGGCGTCGCTGCCGACGCTGGTGAACGAGATCAAGGCCGAGCTGCCCGAGCCCAGCTTCCAGAACATGCAGGCCGGCTTCCGCATGGCCGGCACGCTGGCCGAGCAGGACTGGTCGCTCTCCTACTACAACGGCCGCACCGACTTCCCGGTGGCGCTCAACAACCACACGTCGCAGAGCGCGACGCCGATCTGCAACGAGGAGACGGGCGTGTGCAGCGAGGGCGCGTTGCTCACGGACGTGACGCTGCACTACCCGAAGATGCACGTGTACGGCGTCAACGTCGCGGGCGAGTTCAACCCGTTCAAGAGCCTGGATCCGAACATCGGCGGCATCGGCTACCGCTTCGAGGGAGCCATGTTCGTGCCGCAGCAGGCGCGCATGACGCTCACCAACGGCGAGCTGAACGTCGCCGGCTTCAACCTGCCCGAGGGTGAGTACGACTACAACGGGCGCGAGGACGGTCGAGGGCCGCAGCCGCTCGTCGTCGACGACACGCCGTTCTTCAAGTGGGTGGTCGGCTTGGACTACACCTTCGGTGGCAAGGTGTTGGTCAACCTGATGTGGGTGCACGGGCTCGCCGACGAGTACGGCGCAGGCGACTGGATGGGCCTTGGCAGCGACGCCGTGCGAGAGGCTGGCGTGCTCAGCGAGGACCTGGCGGATCTGGGCCCCTGCGCGTTCAACCAAGACGGCAGCACCTGCGCCCGCGAGATCCTGCGGCCGAAGCTCGGCGACTTCCTGGTGATGGGTGTCGACGTGCGCCTCTTGGACGACCTGATGTTGGCGCGCGTGTTCGCGCTCCTGGAGATGAGCGGCTACAAGGAGTCGACGGTCGAGAACGGTGAGCGCGTGATCAAGGACCTGCCCTGGTACACGCCCGAGGGCTTCTCGATGTCGATCTTCCCCGAGCTCTCCTACAACTTCGGCAACGGGCTCGAGCTGGCTGCCGGCGCGTTGGTCAACCTCGGCAAGACCTACACCAAGTTCGGGGACCCGGCCGCGGGCGGATCGCTGACCTACGTGCGCGCCAAGTTCACGCTCTGACCCATGCGCGCCGTTCGTTGCCACGAGCTCACGGGACCGTCGTCGCTGCGCGTCGACGAGCTGCCCGAGCCCACCGTGAGCGCCGGAGAGCTCTTGATCGACGTGCACGGCGCCGGGGTCAACTTCCCGGACGTGCTCATCACGCAGGGCAAGTACCAGTTCAAGCCCGAGCCTCCGTTCATCCCTGGCGGGGAGGTAGCGGGGGTGGTGCGCAGCGTGGGGCCCCTCGTGACCTCGTTCGCGCCGGGCGACCGCGTGGCTGCGACCATGGTGTTCGGCGCCTATGCCGAGCAGGTGGTCGTGCCCGAGGCTTCTGCGGTGAAGCTCCCGGAGGGCATCGGCTTCGAGGTCGGCGCCACCACCTTCCTCACCTATGCCACCACCATGCACGCCCTGGTCGACCGGGCCGAGCTCCAGCCCGGAGAGTCGCTGCTGGTGCTCGGGGCGGCGGGGGGGGTCGGCACCGCCGCCGTGGAGATCGGACGATGCCTCGGGGCCCGGGTGATCGCGGCCGCCTCCAGCGAAGCGAAGCTCGAGTTCGCGAGAGCGCGCGGCGCCGAGGCGACCATCCTCTACGGCAAAGAGGACCTGAAGGAGCGAGCCAAGGCGCTCTCGGGTGGCGGCGTCGACGTGGTCTACGATCCGGTGGGCGGTGACTTGACCGAGGCGGCGCTGCGCTCCATGGCTTGGGCCGGCCGGCTGTTGATCGTCGGCTTCGCCTCAGGGCCCATTCCCAAGCTTCCGGCCAACCTGATCCTGCTCAAGAGCTGCCAGGTCGTCGGGGTGTTCTGGGGAGCGTTCGCCGCCAAGGACCCGCAGGCCAACAGGCGTCACATGGAGCGCGTGTACGAGTGGATCCTGGCCGATCAGATCCGGCCCCACGTCGATGGCGTCTATGGATTCGACCGTGCAGTCGAGGCGCTGGAGCGTATGATGCGCCGCGAAGTACGCGGCAAGTTGGTGCTGGTGCCCTGAGCGCCGCCCACGTTTGCCCTCCCGTATCCGGGCGGACGGGGCGAGAATGCGGGCATGGCGCGAACTTCCCCTCTCTTGCCTGCGCTCGGCGCGTTGGCTTCGGTCGTTCTCTCTGGCGGGCTCAGCGGCTGCGCCGAGGAGCGCGAGCCGATCAACAAGGTCCAGCCTGACGCCCTGTCCAAGGCCTTCTTCGTCAACGACCTGGATGATCCGGACGACGACCCCGAGTTCTACATGCGCAACACGGTCATCGACGTGGCCGCGGGCGCGGGCTCCGACGGGTTGTTCACCAGCTCCGACGCGCAGCCCGTCGCGCGCGTGCGCTTCGAGATCACCGAGTCGATGCTGATCGCCCGTCTCACCTACGAGCTGATCGAGAACACCGACGGCAAAGGCACGCGCCGCACCAACGACGGCCAGATCGTGGCCTCGTTCGCCATCCAGAGTCACTTCGACATCCAGCGCGAGTACAACCCCGCGACGGGCGAGGAGAGCAACATCATCGTCGAGAACACGACCGACCAGCCTTGGTACGAGCGCAAGTACTTCCGCGTGGACTGGTCGCGCAACCTGATCACCGACGCCTACGACTTGGACACGCTCTCGCAGCTCGGCATCTACTACGGCGTCGAGTGGCAGCCTGTCGCGTACTACGTGAACGACCCCCAGAGCCCCGACGCGCCCGTGTTCGACGTGGCGCGCGGCTACTTCGACGTGACGCACAAGGCGCTCGCCACCCCGGTGGTGATCGAGGACGAGTATTGGGGCAACTTCCCCGCGTGCTGGTTGATCGGCGACTGGCCCACCACCAGCTGCAATCCCAGCGAGGTCACGCTGCGTCAGTCGTTCTTGAAGGTGGTCGACAACGACTTCGAGCCGCTGACGTTCGACGGCCAGATGATGGACATGTTCGGCTACTTCTATTGGGACCGCTTCGGCTACGACCGCCGCTACGGCGTGGTCGACGACGAGTGGCGCAGGTTCGCCGCGATTTGGAACTTGTACGAACAATCCCACGCCGACCCGGTCGTGACCTGCAACACGCCGGAGACCACGCCCATCGGCGCGGATCCGACCCGCGACGACGACGGTAACGGCACGCATGACGAGTGCGAGGAGGTCGGCCGTGGATCGAAGTGCGACCCCGTCGTCGGCGAGTGCACGATCCCGCTACGAGATCGCACGCTGCGCACCATTGCGTGGCACGTGAACCCGGAGTTTCCGGAAGACCTGTACGAGGGCACCGCCGAGGCGCTCGAGGCCTGGAACCGCGCGATGCGTGTGGCGGTGCTGGCAGGCAGGCTGGCGGAGTGCCGGCGCACGGGCGAGGACGGCTGCGAGGCGACCATGGGCTGGCCCGCGCGCTGGAGCGACGACTACGACCCGCCCAAGGGCACGGCCTCCTTGGCCGAGGTGCCCGACATCTTCGTCCTCTGTCACAACCCCGTCGACCCGGAGAAGGGCGACGTCGAGGCGTGTGGCGCGCCGGGGACGGCGCCGCGCTTGGGTGACCTGCGCTTCAACCAAATGACCATCATCGACGACGTCGAGCTGATGGCGCCCTGGGGCATCATGATGGACGCCGAGGACGTGCTCACGGGCGAGAAGATCGCGGGCAGCGTCAACCAATGGGCGTTCGTGCTCGATCGCAACGCATCGATGCTGGTGGACATCCTCGCGCTCTTGAACGGCGAGATCCCCGCCGACGAGTTCTTGGAAGGGCAGAACGTGGAGGACTGGGTCAACGCCAACCAACCCGGCGGGCCCGGCGAGCGTCAGGGGGCCATGAGCGCGCAGGAGCTCGACTCTCGTTATGGCGCGTTCGATCCGCAGGTCATGCAACCCTACTTCGCCAACATGCCGCAGCCCAAGCCGGGCATGCCTCCCTCCGGCCGCCACGCGATGCGGCTCGAGAACCTGCTGGAGGCGAACCGCTTGGGGCCCGGCAATGGTGAGCTCGCCGCGCGCCTCGACCGGTTGCGCCACACGCCGCTCGAGGCGCAGATGGCCACCCCCGAAATGGTGCAAGCGGTGGGCTACGACCCCACCTCGCCGCCCAGCAAGGAGGCGATCGAGCGCTCCTCGCCCTTCGGGCGCGTGAACCCCACCATGCGGCGCGCGCGCCAGCGCGCCAAGGAGAACCACGTCGCGGATCGCCACTCGTGCCGTCTGGCGGCCCCGGAGCCGGATCACCTGCTGGGCATGGCCAAGCTGGCGCAAGAGCTGTTCCCCGCGCCCGACCCCGACGACAAGGAAGCGGTCTACCAGCACCGCAAAGAGGTCTACGACTGGGCCCGCCGCGAGAGCAGCAAGGGCGTCATGGCCCACGAGATCGGGCACTCGATGGGGCTGCGCCACAACTTCGCGGCGTCGTTCGACTCGCTCAACTACGACAAGCGCTACTGGCAGCTGCGCACCAAGAACGGGACGGTGACCGAGGACTGCCTGGCGGGCGAGACCAGCGGCGAGGACTGCATCGGGCCGCGCTTCAAGGACCCCATCACGGACACCGAGATCGACAACAACATCTCGCGATATGCCACCACCAGCACCATGGATTACCCCGGTGATCAGAACCAGGACATGCTGGTCGCTGGCAGCTACGACCGCGCCGCGCTGCGCTTCGCGTACGGCGGCGTGGTGGACGTGTGGGCGCAGCAGGGGCGCACCGTGCAGGGCTCCGGTCAAGGGCAGGCCACCGCGTACGAGCTGTCGGCGTTCACGGCCAGCCCGGGGCTGTTCGGGGTCTACTACTTCCCGCCGGTGGACGTGAGCCAGGCGTACATCTTCCGGCACTACTCCACGTACCAGCGGGAGTTCGACCTCTTGGGGGAGTGCTCCGACTCCGATGATCCGAGCGCGGTGCTCGGCCAGACGTGCAATGGCGCTCCGATGGACGTGGTCGACTACCGCGACCTGTCGGACTTCGCGTCGGACCCGGACTACGAGGAGTTCAGCTGGGGCAGGGTGCCCAAGGCCGTGGACCCGGACGGACGGGTGCGGCGCGGCTACATGTTCTCGTCCGACGAGTACGCCGACTCGGGCAACGTGCCTTCGTTCAGTGACGACGCCGGCGCCGACGCCTACGAGCAGATCCGCTTCTTGGAGTCGGCGTTCGAGAACCGCTACATCTTCGACTACTTCCGGCGAAACCGCGTGCAGTTCAACTCGGAGAGCACGACCAGCCGGGTGCAATACCGCTACCTGGACAACCTCCAGCTGATCGCCAAAGCCTACTTCTTCGGCGCCATCCTCGACGGCGATCCCACGCAGCCCACGACCGAGTTCTTGGACGACGGCAACTTCGGGCCGCTGGCGGTGGGCAGCACCTTCGCGTTCGACATGTTCGCGCGCATCCTCACGCGCCCTGATCCTGGCTACTACTGCGCCGCAGAGTTCTGCGGGGGCGTGCAGCCCTGGGGCGTCAGTGAAGAGATGTACGTGGCAGACTGGGCTCCGCAGCCCGATCTCTACCTGTACGACTTCTCGGTCTCGCTCGGCGACGGTCGCTACCTGCACAACGACTACGACTACGAGCAGGGCTACTTCTGGGGGGACTACCAGACCCAGGTCGGCGCCTACTACGACAAGGTGTGGGCGCTCTACTACCTGGCCGAAGCGTTCGACAGCTTCATCTCCAACTCGAAAGAGGACTTCGTCGACTCTCGCTACAAGAACGTGAACTTCGCCACGGTGTACCCGCGGCAGATGCAGCGGCTGTTCTCCAACGTGCTCACCGGCGACTACTCGCGGTACGCCCCCTGGGCCACGCCGCCCCAGAACCCCGACGAGACGCCAGCGATCTCCCTCGAGTACCCGGTGTGGCACGACCCCAACGACGTCGGCACCCGGCCTGCCGGCTCACTGCTCGTCGACCCCAACTACGGCTGGAACACGCAGATCTACGCGATGGTGTGGGGCACGATGTTCTTCCCCACCAATTGGTCCAACCAATGGGTCCACGACGCCCGCATCGCGGTGCTCGCGACGGACGAGGCCAACTGGCCGGAAGCCGAGACCTATCGCTTCTACGATCCGCGCACGGGGCTGACCTATCGCGCCCACAAGGCAGGCACCGAGACGATGCTGGGCGCCACGGTCGAGACCGGCACCGGCGCCCGCGCGCTGCAATGGGCCAACCATCTGCTCACGGTCACGTACTTGGTCGATCGCGACCTCAACGGCGATCCGATCCTGCAGCCGGACGGGCGACCCATCTTGCTCTTGGACGTGAACGGCGCCGCTCAGCTCGACCCAGCCAACTTGGGCTCGGAGGCCGAGTTTGCGCGGTACGTGGACACCATCGATCTGTACCGCCAACTCATCGCGACGTTCGAGCAGCCGATCGACGAGCTGCCGCAGCCTTGAACGAGGAGCTCGACTGCCGCACGTGCGGGGCCTGCTGCCGGCAGGTCCCCGACGGCACCGCGCTCGTCTCGGACGAGGACCTGGTGCGCTGGAAACGTGAGGGCCGCGCCGACATCCTCGCCAACCTGGTGCCTGGGCACTTCGGCCAGCAGGGCTTTCGCACGCACGAGAGCGGCACGTGCGTCCACCTCGGCACGGCGGAGAACGAGAACGACTGCTCCATCTACGCCACGCGCGGCTGGGCCTGCCACGCGCTGGAGCGAGGCAGTCCGCAGTGCTTGAGCTACCGGCGATCGTTCGCCGCGCGGGTCCCGTGACGACCGTGCACGCAGAGCTCGAGGCGCTGTGGCGCGGCATCGACGAGGTGTTCGCCGCCGCCCGCGAGCACCACCCCGAAGCCCTCTCGTGCCGGGCCGGCTGCGCGGACTGCTGCGTGGCGGGCCTGGTCGTGAACGAGCTGGAGCAAGCGGCGCTCGAGCGCTGGCTCGCGGGCCTGGGACGCACGCGGCTCGAGCAGCTCCTGGCGCTCGCCGAGCGCGAGGACGAGCACGCATGTGTGCTGCTCGACCAGGATGCAGCGTGCTCGATCTACCCGGCGAGGCCAGTCGTCTGTCGCTCGTTCGGGCTCCCTTTCCGCGTGCGCGACGAAGAGCCACCCCCCCACAGGGTGCGGCTGCCCGTGATCGATGGTCGCCGCGCGGAGCTCCGGGTGGTCGACACCTGCCACAAGAACTTCGTCACCGTTCGCCACGCCGCTCTCCACCCCGCCGCGATCATGGATCAAGCGAGCCTGCAGCAGCGGGTGCTGGTCCTTTCGCGCGCCCAGCAGCGAGAGTCCGCCGCCGCGTCGGATGCGAGCTCGCCGGTGTCGCTGGTGGGGTTCGTGCGAGACCGAGCGCGGGCGTTGCTCGGCTGACACGTCTTGCCGCACGCCGCCGCGCGTGACACGCCGCCATGGTGGACCTGTTCGAAGCTCTCCAGACGCGAAAGAGCGTGCGAGCCTTCTTGCCGCGCGAAGTGCCGGAGCCACTGCTGAAGAAGATCTTCGAGGCGGCGCAGCGCGCGCCCTCGTGGTGCAACATCCAGCCGTGGCGGGTGTACGTCGCGTCGGGGGACAGGCGCAACGTGCTGACCGAGCGGCTGCTCGCCGCGGCGCAGTCGAGCACGCCCGAGCCCGACGTGCCGTTTCCGGCAGACTACCCGGAGCCCTACGGCGGCCATCGGCGCGCGTGCGGCAAGGCCCTGTACGAGGCCATGGGCGTCGAGCGACACGATGGCGAGGGCAGGCACCGCGCCTGGCTGCGCAACTTCGTCGCCTTCGATGCTCCGCACGTTGCCCTGGTGGGTATCGATCGACGCTTCGATCTGTACGCCGCGCTCGACGTGGGGTGCTGGTTGCAGGCGCTGATGCTGGCGGCGACGGCCGAGGGCGTGGCCAGCTGCGCCCAGGCCAGCTTGGCCATCTACCCGCAGATCGCGCGCGAAGTGCTGGGCATCCCCGAGGGCACCAAGCTGCTGTTCGGCGTCGGTTTGGGGTACGAAGACATCGACGCTCCGGCCAATCGCTGTCACACCACGCGCGAGCCGCTGGAGGCGAATGTCGCGTTCTCACGCTGAGCTTTGGCTTTCGATCGGGCTCCTCGCGTGCGGTCGAGAGCCCATCGATCCCCGGCCTGTGCCGACCGGCGTCTTCGTCACCTTCAACACCGGCACCACGCAAGGGCTCCCTCATGACGAGTCGCTGTCCGACGGGTACGGGGCGGAGCAGGCCGACCTCTCGGACGAGCTGTACGGAGATGGCTTGGCCTGGCAGGCCGCGATCGACCAAACCGTCACCTTCTTCGCCGAGCTCTCGCCCGACGTCGTCGGCTTCCAGGAGATGTTCTACAGCGGCGACTGCGCCGTCATCCCGTCCGACAAGGTCGAGGGCTTCGTGTGCGAGCACTACCAGCCAGGCGCTCCTACCGTGGCACAGGTCGTGTTGGGCCCGGGTTATCAAGTGGGTTGCCACCTGGGCAAGCCAGACAAGTGCCTGGCGGTGAGGCGAGCCTTCGGGTCCTTGCGCGGATGCGACGCTGACCTGTGCCTCGATTTCCTGGATGGCGCCGAGGTCGACGGCTGTGGCAGCGGCTCACGCGTCGGTCGCGCGGTGATCGATCTGGCCGAGGGCGGTGAGCTCACGGTGGTCAACCTGCACGGCACCAGCGGCATCTCCGACGACGACGTGGGCTGCCGAGTCGCGCAGTTCGAGCAAGTGTTCGTGGATCTGGGGCTAGGCGACGGACCCGCGGCGAATGGCGCGCGCAACGTGGTGTTGGGCGATTTCAACACCGACCCGGCGCGCGCGGCGGCGTTCGACGCGAGCGTGCAGCGGCTGCTCGAGCTGGTGGGCGACGACAAGTCGTTCCACTTCGTGACGGCCATCGGGCAGGACGCTGTTCCGACCTATGCCAACGCCTTCAACATCGATCACGTGATCAGCGACGCGTTGGACGGCGAGTGCCGGCACCCAGGAGCCGAGGGCCACGGCCCTCCGGTGCTGGACTTCGTGTACTTCGACCATCTGCCGGCCGTGTGCACGCTCGAGCTGCCGCCCGAGTAGCGCGCGCTCGGAGCGAGGTCGAGCGCGCTCCCCCCAGAGCCGGCACGGGGAGCCCGATGAAGCATTCCGCCCCGTTCCGGCCAGGTTGCGCGGTGTGTCTCCCGGCACACGCACGCGGGTCGAAAGCCACTCGTTCGACCGGGGGCGGCGAGCTCGCTCCGCGGCCGTCCCAGCGGCGCCAGCGCGGCACAGTCCCTGCAGCAGGGGGCGACATGCCCGTCGGCTCCTCTCGAATCGGTCCAAGTCGTCGTTCGATCGTGTCTGCGCTCGCGTTCGCGGGCTTGTGGGGGTGCAGCGAAGAGAGCTCGCGGGAGTCAGCCTCCAACGCGCCAGAGCCGGCGCCGCTCGAGCTGGTGGTCCCTGAGCCCGTCGTCCAAGAGCGGCGCGTGTACGCTCCCGCGCGCCCCGGCTGTGACTCCGTGGCGGTGCTGGTCGAGGGTGAGGAGCGGGGGAGCGTGTGCGCCGAAGACGCGAGCCGAGAGGGGCTGACGGTGCTCGATCTGTCGGACGCGTGGACGCCGCGCGTGTTCCAGCCCGGAGCGAGCGGTGGTGCCCCCGAGTACCGCAGCAAGTACCTCGAGCTGGCGGCGTCTCCCAACGCCGACCTGGGCCTGCACGGCATCGCTCCCACGCTGTCGCGCGCGACCTCGCGGCTCGCGGACGACACGCGCCAGCGCTGCGATGCGGGGGTCGATCTGGCCCCGCTGCGCGAGGTCGTTCGGGCGCTGGACGCCGCCTCGGACGACAAGGCTCGGGCGCGAGCGCTCAAAGCTGCGGAGAGCGGGCCCGTCATGTCCGCCATCCAGAGCCAGCTCGTGTGCGCAGGCTGGTTGAAGCCGGCGCAAGTGACAGGTCGCATCGGGCCGTCCACCCACGCTGCGCTCGAAGCGTTTCGACGACGGCACATGATCGTGGGCGCGGGCCTCGACGCGGACACCGTGGACGCCCTGGCTCTGGGTGGCGAGGAGCTCGCGTTCCGCGGGGTGCTTCGCGTGTTGCGCGAGCGCGTCGCCGACGCGACGGGGCTGATCGAGGACGGCAGCGCGCTCGAGCACCACGAGCTGGTGCTGGGCCGTGAGCTGGATCTGACCCGCTTCGCGCCCTCACCCCAAGCGGCGTTGGCGAACGGTGCGGCCGACCTCGTGGATCTGGCCACCGACCGCGCGGCGCGGCAGCTCGGTTGGCGCGACGCCGCACTGGCCCGCGCGTTCGTGGCTCGACGTCAGGGCGACCTGAAGGCGCTGCGGGTGGCCGTCACGCTGCCGCCTCCACCGAGCTATCACAGCGCGCACATGGAGCTGCGGGTCGAGATCGATCGCGGCGACGTGGCGATCGGCGCCGGCGCCAGCAAGAGCAGCAGGCGTCCGACGTTCGTGATGTTCGCCAAGGACGGCGAGCGCGAGGTGGCGCTGATGCGCTGGTCCACCACCATCGGCGGTTGGAAGAAGGAGCGCCTGGAGGATGGAGAGGTGGCGCTCAAGTACAAGGAGAGCGACGTCGGGGATCGCGTGTGGCGGCAGGTGATCGCTGCGCCGGCGTGGCTGCCGCCCGAGTCCACCCCGGAGACCGATCTGGTGCACGAGGACAAGGAGGGCAACCTCTCGCTCAAGCGCGACCTGATCCAGCCCGGCTACCGCAATGCCTTCGGCCTGGTGATGATGATCCACCACGAGGAGGTCACGCGCGGCGACAAGACCACCTGGCTCGATCACGGCATCCGCTCGCACGGATCGGTCGACTACCGGTCCATCGGGCGCGGCACGAGCCATGGCTGCCACCGACTGCACAACCAGCTGGTGCTGCGCATGAGCGGCTTCGTGCTGCAGCACCGCACCCACGAGCGCAGGGGCAAGATGAACGTCGACTTCCGTCGCACCCTCGAGCTCAGCGACAAGAGCGTGGAGCTCGAGGTCCCCTCGCGGGGCTACTTGTACGAGCTGAACCCCCCCCTGCCCGTGCGCGTCCTCGAGGGGCGGGTGAGCGGCAATCGGGAGACCGCCCGCTCCGTGATCCCGGTCAAGACCGAGGAGACCACGCGCACGTGACCCTTCCGTGACGAAGCGTCGCGGAGCTCGAGAAGAGAAGCGACAACTGCCTCAAATAGCCGGAAGATGGGGCGCGTGACCACGATCTTCGACCGGCCCGAGTTCAACCGAGCGCTGTTCTTCTGCCGACGTGACAGCTCGCCCAAGCCCATCGGCAGCAAGGATCTGTTCGTGGACGTCTCGGACGGAGCCAAGCTCCACGTCCGCATCCACGAGCGGCCCACCACCGACGCGCTGGTGCTCCTGTTCCACGGCAACGGTGAGGTGATCGCGGACTACGACGAGCTCGCCAACGTGTACGAACAACGCGTCGGAGCGAGCCTCGCGGTCGTCGACTTTCGCGGCTATGGGCGCAGCACGGGCACGCCCACGTTGCGCAACTCGATCGGCGACGCAGGGGCCATTCTCGACGCGGTGCTGCCCGAGCTCGGACGGCGCGCGCTGATCGTCATGGGGCGCTCACTCGGGGGCGCGCTGGCAGCCGAGATCTGCCGGCTCGAGCGGCCCGAGGTGCAGGGCTTCGTGTTCGAGAGCGTGTCGTCGGACCTGATCGGCGTGGCCAAGCGCCGTCGCTTCGATCTGGGCGCACCCCTCACCGACGAGGATCGGGCCGTGCTCGACCCGCTGCCCAAGTTCGGCCATTGCAAGGTGCCCGCCCTCGTGCTCCACGGCGAGGACGATCAGATCGTCCCCGCGGCCGAGGCCGAAGCCACCTTCACCGCGATCCCCAACGCTCACCGCACCAAGGTGCTCATCCCTGGACGGGGTCACAACGACGTCTCCAAGTCGGACATCTATTGGATCGTGCTGAACCGCTTCGTAGCTTCGATCACCAAGACCGAGCCGAAGCCCGTGTGAGCCAGAACACGATGTGCGCCGCGGTGGAGCGTCGTCTGGAGGCGAGCGAGCTCCGAAGGTTGTAGCCTCGAGGCATCGAACCGAATCCGTACCGCGCGCCGCTGACAGACGCAGCCCCACCGGTCCTGCGCGCGGAGCGTCCCAAGAAGCCGCTGTCGATCTGGTTGGTGCAAGCGCTGTGGCTGATTGCCGTGGTGGTCCAGCTCATTCCGATGGTCCAGGTCCCAGCGCGGCTGTTCGCTTGGTCCTGGCACGTGCCGTGGTTGTTGCTGTTGTTGGCGCTCGCGGTCGGCCTAGAGCTCCGTCACGCGTGGGCACGTTGGACGAGCGGCGCGTTGGTCGCGCTCGGCACCTTGGGCGCCGCTTACCAGACCCTCGCCGGCGTGAAGTACGCCCCATCCAGCGTCCCCGCCGCAGAGCTGCTCGGCCAAGCCTTGGCGGCAACGCTGTTCCTGGGGCTCGCGTATCGCAGCACCTTGGCCGCGCCAGCCGTGCGGTACTTCACCTGGGCGCCGAGCGAGCCCGAAGAGCTCGCGCCAGCCTTCCACGTTGGCCGCCGCCGACCCAAGAGTCGCCGGCGACGAAAGCGAGCGGTCGTGCGCTGAGGCCGTCCATCGCGAGGGTCTTGCCCTCGGAAGCGCGGTCTCGTTCTTGGCGCGCGGGCGGACCTGTGTTGAGGTCGCAGCATGGCGTTGGGCTGGCGTGCTCGCGCGGGTGGGGCCGGCGTCCTCGTAGCTGGTTGCATCGCGATCCATGCTGCAGGTTGTGGCGCCGACGAAGCGACCTCCGCTGCCACCAGCACGGGGTCCGGCGGCGCGGGCGGAGCGCCTGCCACCAGCCACACTGGCACCGGCGCGGAGGCCAGCGGGGCGAACGGGACCGGAGGTGGGGGTGGCGTTGGGGGGGCGCCTTGGGCGCTCGAGGTCCACACCGAGCTCAGCGGGGACGCGATGGCGATTCGTGTGAACTTGCCGCTCGAGACGAGCGCCTGCGCAGCCGAGCCGGGCGGTCTCCCGTGCGACGACCTCGACGCTGACGGGATCGTCGACCTGTGGGAGGACGCCGCGCTGGATCGCCTGCGTCCCTTCGTCGTCTTCGACGAGGACGAGCCGCTGATCGACGACTCCTCGTTCGTGACGGCGATCGTAGGTCGCGTGGCGCCCGCCGCACCGAACGTGCACGTGTACATGATGCTCGGCTACTCGAGGGACTACGGCTCCTGTGGCGGCTTCACCTCGCACAACGGCGACTCCGAGCGCGTCGCGCTCGAGCTCGCGCCGCTCGCCGGCGGCGGCCCTGGTGACTACGTGATCGTCGCGGGCTACACCGCCGCCCACGAGGGAACGGTGAGCGACAGCAGTCGCCTGTTCGAGGGCGCCGAGCTCTTGGAGCTCGTGTTCGGCGAAGACGCCGGCTTGGGTGAGCCGCGCTGGACGGTGTACGCGTCGGCCAGCAAACACGGCACGTATGCGTCGATCGACGTGTGCGAAGGCGTGTCGGTCGTCCCTTGCTTCGACGAGGACTGCGGCCCGGATGGTGTGTCCCCCGGCATGTACCAGCGACTGTTCCCCTACGTGAACGCGGGGGAAGAGAGCGCTCCCATGATCACCACGCTGGGCAGCATCGGCTTTTCGGGGGACGACGCCTGGGCTGACCAAGATTTCTGCGGCGGCCTCGGAGGCAGCGGGTGCTCGGCCCCGGTGCGCGAGAAGCTGCTGGTCGACCCGTTCACTCCCTGAGCTTGGCGCAGACGAGTCAGATCGCTTCGATCCGCACGGGGAGGCCATCCGTCGGCTTCCCGATCGGCATGAACTGGAAGGGCATCTCGTAGCCCGCGGGCACGGACCAGCGCAGGGTCTTCAGCAGCTGGTGCAGGGTAGACAGGATCTCCAGCTGCCCGAACCGCTTGCCAATGCAGAGGTGTCGGCCTCCGCCGAAGGGTGTGAACGCGTAGGGGTGGCGCTTGTGCTCGGCGCGGTCGCTCGAGAATCGTTCGGGGTCGAAGCCGTGCGGATGGCTCCAGTGGCGCGGGTCGCGGTGCACGACGACCGGCGCAAAGCCCGTCAGGACGCCCGGCGGTATGCGGTAGCCAGCGAACTCGGTGGGTGCGACGGTCACCCTGGGCATGAAGGGCAGCGGTGGGTGGAGTCGGAGGGACTCATCCATGACCCATGTGTGCTCCTCGAGCTGCTCGAGCTGCTCGAGCGACAGCTCGTCGGGGAGCGCCATGCTTTGCCTGCGGAGCCGCTCCTGCCACTCGGGGTGCTTGGCGAGGTGGTAGATGGCCGTGGTGAGCGTGCTCGTGCTGGTGTCGTGGGCCGCCATCATCACGAACACCATGTGATTCACGACCTCTTCGTCGGTGAACCGCTCGCCGTCCTCCGACCGAACGTGGCACAGCTTGCTGAACAAGTCCGCGCTCTCCACGGCTCGCTTCTGTGCGACCAACCTGCGGAACCGCTCGGCGAGGAACCTCTGGCCCCGAACGCCTTTGTAGTAAGGGAGCGGCCACACCGGCAGGCGCACGAGCGCGATGGACGCTTCGACCGCGTCCACGAACGCGTGGTTGATGCGGTCGGCATCCGCGCCAGGTTGCCCGCCCATGAAGACGCGCGTGGCAATGTCGAGCGTGAGCGATTTGATGAACGGGTAGATGCTGGCGGATCTTTGCGACCGCAAGGCCGTGATGCGCCGACCAATCACCGGGTTCATCTGCTCGACGTAGCCGTCGAGGTTCGCGCGCGTAAAAGCCTCCTGGAGGATCCGCCGGTGGTGGCGGTGCTCGTCGCCGTCCATCGCGAGGATGGCGCCGGGGAACACGTGATCGAGGAACCGCTCCCAGCCGAGGCGATTGGAGTACGCCCCGTCCTTGTTGCGCAGGCCGACCTCGAGGCCGTCCGCGCTCAGAAATGCGAGCACCTTCAGACCGCCGATGATGTGGATCCAGACGAGGTCTCCTTGATCGTCGCGAATCCGCTCCAGCGCGCCCATGTCTCCCCGCCGGAAGCTGAGCGCGCGGCCCAGCCAAGGGAGCGACGGTGCCTTCGGAGCGAGGCGAGCGTCCTTCACGACTTCCGCTCCAGCTCGAACAGCGGGCGCACCCCTGCACGGAGGAAGGTGCGCACGTCCCCGCGTGGTGGGGCGAACAAGAGGGACAGCCCCATTCGCACCATCCACTCCGTCAGGACTTGCGGATCGCGCCTCGCCACGATGCCGGCGTCCATGGCGACACCGAGCAGGGGCCCCAGCACGTCGGTGAAGCGCTGGAGCACGCCGGGGATGCCGTCGCGCATGAAGCCAGCTACCAGCGCCGGCTCGTCGGCGAGCAGCTTGGCGAGCGTCGGGTTGGCACGCACCTGTTCGATCGCCCACGCGGTCAGCTCGACGATGGTGTCCGAGCCTCCCGCTCCGCGTTGCCGCAGCGCGCTGCCGAGCTCCACCGCGCCGTCCATCAGCCGGTGCACCTCTCGGGCGATGAGCGTTCGAAAGATCGCGTCCTTTGCGCCGAGCACGCGATAGATCGTGGTCCGGTTGACGCCAGCCTCTCGCGCGATGTCTTGGGGCGAAGTGTGGGACCAGCCGTAGCGTCGAACGCAAACTTCGACTGCGTCGAGGTAGGGATCGAGCGCTGGCGGGGGGCGCGAGGGCAGTGCTCCGCGCTCCAGGACCGACGACACAGGCGGCGAGAGCGGGCTGAGTGCCTGGGCCATCGCCTCCAAGATGCCAGAGAACCGGCCTTGTGCAACAGAAAGTCACATCTGTTGCATGGTTGCTTCGGCCCAGGCGCGCTCGACGCGCAAGCTCGCCTCTTCGGCTACTCGATGCCTGGGTCGGTCGTCTCGCACCACTCGATGCGATAGCGGCCGCTGGCGTCGTAGAGGACGTCGTCGCTCGGATCGTCGGGGCCATCCTGGGACGGTCCTGAGTCCAGCAAGCAGAGGTCGTAGATCTCGATCGTGATGGCGTCGTCGTCGACAGCGACCACTTCCGCTGCGATCGGCAAGTCGTAGCTGTCGTCTCCGCACCGGTAGCCGGTTCCGCTCCAGGGCCCCAGCGGACCGTCTTGCCCGCCCCAGGTCTCGGCGCTTCCGACCACGCACTCGGCCGCGCATTCGTTCCCGCCGAACTGGAAGGTCTGACCGACAGCGAGCTTCTCTGCTGGGAGCAGCAGATTGATGGCCCAGGAAAACTCGCGCGCGTCGCTGAACAGATCCGACGCGTCCAGCATGCTGCACACGCTGGGCTCGAAGCTGCGGATCGTGAGCCAGACATCGTTCGCATCCAAGGCGTCGTCGCCGGCCAGGGATGGATCGTCTGGGATGGAGAAGCCAAAACGTTCCATGACGCCCAGGCGTTCTTCGTCTGCTGCAACCCAGGGTTCGGGGAGCGGAGCCCCGGAGGGCTGGCTGCAGCCCGCCCCGAGCCCTACGGTCATTGCCACCGCTGCGATCACTCTGTTCACCGGCACCTCCGAGGAGGGTTTGTCGCGGCCCACGCCTTTCCCCCAAAAAAGAGTGTCGACGGGGCTCGCGGAGAATCTGCGCCGCGCTCGCAGAACTTTCGCTCGAAGCCGACCACGCCAGCCGAGACGCGCGGCCGAGCAGCTGGTCCTGTGATTGCTGAGCAGCGAGGGATGCGTGATCGCTACCTGGCCGCCGCCCTGGGCCTCGCTCTGTTCGGATGCGGAGATGACACCGGCCCTGCTGGCGGCGGTGGAGTTCACCGCGGTGGTGAGCGGAGCGGATGATGTCGAGCCGCCCAGGGGCTGGTCGACCCGGAGCTGTCGTCGATCTTGACCGATGGCCAGGGCTACTGGCGAGGGTTGCTTGCCAGCTCGTCTCCGAGCGCCTTTATCACCTGCAAGCAGGCGCGGCTCGAAGGCGTGCGGCAGGGGCGGATCCCAGAGCCGGAAGTCGCGCGGCTCGAGGGTGGGCGTTTACTTCGTGCCGAACAGCCGATCGCCCGCGTCGCCCAGGCCGGGCACGATGTAGCCGTGGTCGTTCAGGTGGTGATCGATCGCGGCGGTGAACACCGACACGTCCGGGTGCGCCGCGCTGAAGGTCTTGATGCCCTCGGGGCAGGCCAAGAGACACACGAACTTGAGCGAGCCGGGCTTGCTCTGCTTGATGCGGCTGACTGCGGCCACGGCGGAGTTGCCGGTAGCGAGCATGGGATCGCACACGAGCACGTCGCGGTCTTCGAGCGAGGGCGGGACCTTGTAGTAGTACTCCACCGGCTCGAGCGTCTTCGGGTCGCGGTACAGGCCGACGTGACCGATGCGCGCAGAAGGCATGAGCTGAAGCATGCCGTCGAGGATGCCCAGCCCGGCGCGCAAGATGCCGATCAGCACGACCTTCTTGCCGTCGAGCAACGCGCCCTTGGTCTCGGTCAGCGGCGTCTCGATCGTCTCCTCGCGCAGCTTCATGTCGCGCGTGGCTTCGTACGCGAGCAGCATGGAGATCTCGGCGAGCAGGGCGCGGAAGCTCGCGGTGCTCGTCTCCTTGCGGCGCATCAACGTGAGCTTGTGCTGCACCAGCGGGTGGTCGACGACGGTGACGGAGCCGGACATGGCTCTGCCTTTAGAAGACCGTTGCATCGCTCGCAATCGAAAGCGGAGCAGACGCGTCGCCTCGCCGCAGTCTCGCGAGCTTTCTGCCTGCCAGCCAGCTCGCTGCCTCGATCTCCGCTGCGTCGACCGGCCGGTCGACCGCGGCGCGCACGTGCGCTCGCAGCCGATCCAGGAGCGCCACCGTGAGCGCTCGCCACTCGACGACCAGCGATGACGCCACGTCATGCGACACCTCCGTGACGGCTGCACTTCGCGGTCGAACCACGCCCGTGTCCCAGAACAGGCCGCCGTTGCGGTACTCCGCCAAACCCGTGAGCTGGTCGAGATCGGCGACCGAGACGCCACCCAACGCGAGCGGCTCGACCAGCGAATAGGTGAGCCATTGCCCGAGCTTGTGGAACGGCACCAGGCCGTCCGCGCCTCCGCCCAGCGCGGGGTGCGGGAACACGTCGCCCAAGTTGTGGCCCTGGAGCTCGGTGCGCGCGGGAAACACCGGCTCGAGCTCCTCGAGCACGAGGGCGAGTAGCGTCGCGGCTGGGAGCGCGGCGCCGCGAGCCAAGTCGCAGGCCCGATCGAACAGGAACGCTGGCCGTGGATCGTGCCCGTGCGCCGAGAGCGCGCGCCCCAGCGCCCTGAGCAGGCTCAAGCGCCCGCTCAGTCCCACCAGCTCGTTCTGCTCGGTTACCTGCAGCGCGCCGGCGAGCTCCTCACGCGAGATCCTCAACAATTGCGCGGCCTCGCATGTCCGCGGCGCGCTGCCGAGCAACCCTCGCTCGAACATGCGCAGCGACGCCACCGCGAGGCCTTCACTTCGCGCGAGGGTGTGTTCACCGTCTCGAAAGCTCCAGCGCGGCCCCGCGCCGGCGTCGAGCAGCACGCTGGGCACCACCAGGTCGATCAGCGCTCGCGCGCGCTCGCGCGGCGACATGCCCGCGAGCTCGCCGTAGAGCGCTGCCGCGCGCGGCACGCCACCCGCGTCCAGGTGGCGGAGTCGTCCGTGAGGTCGGCCCGCGGTGGCTGACGCGAGCTCCGCGACCACTGCCGCCGCGGCGTGGTCGAGCGCTGCGAGGTCGACGCTGAAGTGCTCCGATTGCCCGGCCAAGGCGCGCTCGAACAGCGCACCTGCACGCGCGCGGATTGCCTCGGGTGAGCGCAGGAAGTCCACGATCGTGGGCCTCCGCTCCTGGGTTCGGGCGCTCATCGAGTGCGAAGCATAGATCGGCAAAGGGCCGATGACGTGACTAGCGACCTCCGCTGTCTGTGCTCAGCCGAGCGTTCGAGTGTCGTTTTTCGCGCAGCCACGCGGCAAGCTCGAAACAGTCGCGTTCTCGGCTCGCGCTTTACGTGCGCCGATCGCCGTGCGATCTCACCTCTACGATGAGTGACGAGCTGGTGTTCCGACCGAAACGAGTGGGCGTGGTGTTCTCTGGCGGTCCCGCCCCTGCAGCGAACGCTGTGATCACCGCCGCGGTGTCGTCGTTTCGCCGCGCGGGCGTGGAGGTCGTCGGCTTCTTGCACGGCTACCAGGGCCTGGTCGACTTCGACGCGGCCACGCGTCCTCTGGTCGAGGGCAAGGACTACATGGTCTTCTCGGACCGCGATCTACGCGGCCTACGCAATGCGCGTGGCATCTGCATCGGCACCTCGCGCGCCAACCCCGGCAAGAAGGTGCGCGGCGCAGAAGACCTCACCGATCCGGAGCGCGCCGCGCCGCTCGCGCGCGTGGTGGCGGGCTTGCGCTCGCTCGGCGTAGAGGGGCTCGTGTCGATCGGCGGCGACGACACGTTGAAGACGGCGAACCTCTTGCACGAGTACCAGGCGCGCAAGGACGACGGGGCGACGCCGGTGCGCGTCGTGCACGTGCCCAAGACGATCGACAACGACTACCGCGGCATCGACTTCACCTTCGGCTTCTTCACCGCGGTCGACGTGATGGCCAAGGAGCTGTTGAACCTGCGCGCGGACGCCATGGCCACGAGGAGCTACTTCATCGTCGAGACGATGGGCCGCAAGGCTGGCTGGCTCGCCTACGGTGTGGCGGTTGCGGGCGAGGCGCACATGGTGATCGGCGTCGAGGATGTGGTCGGCGATCTGGCCGTCACCGAGACGGTCAAAGACGAGGCCACGGGCACGGAGCGGAGGGAGGTGAGGCTGCACCTCGACGCGCTCTCGGACCGCATCGTGGATCTGGTGCTCGCGCGCGAGGCGCGAGGCAAACACTACGGCACCATCGTCCTGGCGGAGGGGCTCGCGGAGCTGCTCCCGGAGTCGTTTTTGCGAGGCGTTGCTCGCGACGAGCACGGCCACATCTCGCTCGGCAAGATCGACATCGGCAAGCTGCTCGCGAAGGTGGCTGCGGATCGCTTCGAGGCGCGCACCGGTCGCAGCAAGAAGCTGGTCGGCGTCCAGCTCGGCTACGAGTCCCGCTGTGCGGCGCCTCACGCCTTCGACGTGATGTTGGGCTGCCAGCTGGGGGTAGGTGCGTTCAGGGCCCTCTGCGAGCGGGGCCTCTCGGGAGCCATGGTGAGCACGGCGGGGCAGCTCGAGCTGCGCTTCGTGCCTTTCCACGAGATCATCGATCCGACCTCGCTCAAGGCCGAGGTTCGTTTCGTGGAGCGAGGCAGCGACTTTCACCGACTTGCGCGAGAGATCGAGACCCGGCTACCCGCCCTTAACATGAAGCGTGCCGCAGCCGATTGACGGGGCGGGGGTGGGGTGATTAGGTTCCGCCTCACGACAGGGTGGGCTCGGAGAGGGCTCAGAAATCCCTGAAAAACTAAGTTTTAAGCCTTGGCGCGGGAGCTCGCGGTGAGGCAGAAAGCCCCGCCGAACGGGGGGGCTCTGGTCAGGCTCGTCCCCAATTGTTTCCTGATTCGACTGGCGAGCCAGTCGAACTGCAAGGTGGAGTGAGGAACGTCATGGGCAAGATCATCGGGATCGACCTCGGCACGACCAACAGCGTCGTGGCGGTCATGGAAGGCAAAGAGCCCAAGGTCATCGAGAACGAGGAGGGCTCCCGCATCACTCCGTCGGTCGTCGCGTGGGACGACAAGGGTGAGGTCTTGGTCGGTCAGATCGCCAAGCGCCAAGCGGTCACGAACCCCACGAACACCGTCTACTCGGCCAAGCGCTTCGTCGGGCGCCGCTACGACGAGGTGCAAGAGGAGGCCAAGCGCGTCCCGTACAAGGTCGTGAAGGGGCCCAACGCCGACGCCAACATCGAGGTGCGCGGCAAGACCATCTCGCCGCCCGAAGTCTCGGCCAAGGTGCTCCAGAAGCTGAAGAAAGCAGCCGAAGAGCGTCTGGGCGAGAAGGTGACCGAGGCGGTCATCACCGTGCCCGCCTACTTCAACGACGCGCAACGGCAGGCCACCAAGGACGCAGGCCGCATCGCGGGCCTCGAGGTGAAGCGCATCGTCAACGAGCCCACCGCTGCGGCCCTGGCGTACGGCCTCGACAAGAAGAAGGACGAGGTCATCGCCGTGTACGACTTCGGCGGTGGCACGTTCGACATCTCGATCCTCGAGGTGGGTGACAGCGTGGTCCAGGTGGTGTCCACCAACGGCGACACGCACCTCGGCGGCGACGACGTCGACCACGTGGTGATGGACTGGCTGTTGGCAGAGTTCAAGAAGGACACCGGCATGGACGTGTCCGCCGACAAGATGGTGATCCAGCGCCTCAAAGACGCGGCGGAGCAGGCCAAGATCGAGCTGTCGAACGTGCAAGAGACCACGGTCAACCTGCCGTTCCTCACGGCCGACGCCAGCGGTCCCAAGCACCTGCAGAAGCAGCTGACGCGCGCCAAGCTCGAGCAGATGATCCGCCCGCTGATCGATCGGACCATGGAGCCGGTCAAGAAGGCGCTGGCCGACGCGAAGAAGTCCCCGGACCAAATCCACGAGGTGGTGCTGGTTGGTGGCTCCACGCGCATCCCGCTCGTGCAGGAGACGGTCAAGAAGTTCTTCGGCAAAGACCCGCACAAGGGCGTCAACCCGGACGAGGTGGTTGCCATCGGGGCCGCGGTGCAGGCCGGCGTGCTCGCAGGCGACGTGAAGGATCTGGTGCTGCTCGACGTCACGCCGCTGTCCCTGGGCGTCGAGACGCTCGGCGGCGTGATGACCACCATGATTCAGCGCAACACCACCATCCCGACGCAGAAGAAGGAGATCTTCAGCACGGCCAGCGACAGCCAGCCGAGCGTCGAGATCCATGTGCTGCAGGGCGAGCGCACCGAAGCGCGCTACAACCGCACGCTCGGCCGCTTCCACCTCGAGGGGATCATGCCCGCGCCCCGCGGCGTGCCCAAGGTGGAGGTGACCTTCGACATCGACGCCAACGGCATCCTCAGCGTCCACGCCAAGGATACCGCCACCGGCAAAGACCAGAAGATCACCATCACCGCTGCCTCGGGCCTCAAGGAGGACGAGATCCAGCGCATGGTGAAAGAGGCGCAGGAGCACGAGTCGGAGGACAAGGCCAAGCTCGAGCAGGTCACCCGCCGCAACAAGCTCGACAATCTCTGCTACACGATCGACAAGACGCTCACCGACAACAAAGACAAGATCCCTGAGAGCGACGCCAAGGCGCTCAAGGACCTGGTCGACGAGAGCAAGAAGGCGATCGAAAAGCAGGACGACGAGGCGGTCACTGCCTGCCTCGAGAAGCTCGAGAAAGAAGCGCACCGCATCGCCGGCGCGATGTACGGGCAGGGCGCAGGTCCCGAGGCAGGGGGCGACGCGCCTCCTGGCCCTGGCGCCAACGGCTCTGCGGGCGGCGCCCCTCCCGGCGCAGCGCCCAAGGGCAAAGACGGCGTGATCGACGCAGAGTTCGAAGAAGCGAACTGAGCGGCGCCGCCGACGAAGAGCCACGTGGCGAGTGATCGCTGCGTGGCTCGCGCCTTTTGGGGCGCCGTCAGTTTGTGTTCAGCAGCAACGGGACGTCCCCGGCCTCGTACGGGTGCTCGGTGTCTCCGATGTTGTTGAGGTTGCCGTACCCAAGCCGGCCCCCCGCGCCGCTGCCCCAGCACCGCACGCGGCCATTGCTGAGCGAAGCGCACGTGTGGGTCTCGCCGGCGGAGATGTTCTTGACCACACCACCCACCTGCACCGCGGGCGCTGCCATGGGCTCGGAGACGTCGGTCGTCCCGTCGAGCCCGAGCTGCCCCATGTCCGCCTCGCCCCAACAGTAGACCGCGCCCTCGCTGGTGAGCGCGCAGGTATGATTCCCGCCCGACGATACTTGCACGAAGATGTCGGCGGAGCCGCCGGGCACCACGTATCCGACGCTCGCGGGGGTCTCGCCGTCCCCAATCGTCTGGGTGTGACCGTTCGCCGGCGACCTGCCCCAGCAACGCAGCGCGCCGCTCGCCATCACCGCACAGGTGTGCGCGCCCCCCGCGCTGATGGAGAGCGCCGGCTCCCCCAAATGGACAGGCTGGGGCGTCCACGCGTCGCTGGTGCTCGCGGTGCCCAGTCGGCCGTCTGCGCCCAGACCCCAGCATCGCACGGCGCCCGATCCGAGCAGCGCGCAAGTATGCGCAGCGCCGACGGTGACCTGCGTGGCGGTGGCGCCGCCGAGGTCCACGTCGCTGACTGGAGTGAGAATGTCCGACGTGTTGTTGTAGCCGAGGCGTCCGTTCGTGCCCTGGCCCCAGCAGCGGATCGCACCGCCCTGAAGAACCGCGCACGTGTGGCTTCCCCCGGCTGCGACGTGAGACACGTTCTCGATCAGGTTCACGGTCCCGCAGGCGGCGACGAGCTCTCCGTCGCCGCAGTTGTTCTGATCGCCAAGCCCCAGGCGCCCGTTTGCGCCGTGGCCCCAGCAGTACAATTGGCCCGTCGCCAAACGTGCGCACGCGTGGAGGTCGCCGACCGAGATCTGCGCGGCATCGCCCATGAGCTGAATCGTGCCGCTCGGCAGCTCGTTGTCTCCGATGTCGTCGGTGCTCGCGTTGCCCAGCTGGCCGCTGCCCCCAGGGCCCCAGCACCGGATGCGGCCCATGCCCGCCGTGCGAACGCAGGTGAGGCCGCCAGCAACGACCTCCGCCACCTCCAGCTCGTTCGCCATGCCGCCCGCGCCGTCACCGCCCGCGCCGTCACCGCCCGCGCCGTCACCGCCCGCGCCGTTGCCACCCTGCGTCGCGGCGCCGGTGCTGGTGACCGTCTGCGCCCCGCCCGCCCCCCCCGCACCGGCGTCCTCGAAGCTCACGACTAGAAAGCACGAGGCCGAGCCCGAGCAGAGCAGCATCACGGTCCCGAGCAGACAGCGCACGCGGCGATGCTACCACGTGGCGGGAGGCGTCTTTGACGCCCGGGCCCTGGAGTGGCTGCGATGACGCCCATCAGCCTAAGGACGGCGCGCGGCGGCGGAGCAGGCGGACCCGCCTCGCCGAACAGTCGGGCGTTTCGCAAGCTGTAAGCTCGGTCCCTTCGCCACGTTCTCCATGCACAAGCACACGGAGGATGGTCATGGAGCTTCGGTCGAGCAGGTGGGTGGCGGTCGTTCTGGCAGCGGTGGGCCTCGCAGGTTGTGGTGGCGGGTCTGGCTACAGCGGAGGCAGCACCTACGCTGGCGGAGCATCCCCCAAGTCGGCGCCCGCCTCGGATTGGGGCGGTGAGGGCGACGCGTCGGACGCACCGCCAGCGCCCATGGCGCAGTCCGAGGCTGGCTCGACCCGCATCTCGGGCGCGTTCGAGCGCGCGCCCCAGCCGAGCCGTCCGGGCCTCGGCACGCAGTGGGGCGAGACGCGCCACTCGGCCATCACCAGCGCGCCGTTCGTGCGCGCAGACTCCAAGTCGCCGTTCGCCAGCGCAGCCATCTTCTACAACGACGCGCAGGGCGCGGACGCCATGGCCAGCATGTCGGGCTTCCGCCGCTTCACCCAGGGCAGCGTCGACGTAGGTGGCGGCATCGCCACGGTGCGCCTGAAGAACGGTCGCGGCGGCTTCTTGTCGGGCTTCGAGGCGGGTGGCAAACGCTTCATGATGGGCGCGGCGGGCGACCGCTACAGCATCGTGATCGACAACAACGCCCCTGCGCGCCTCGAGGTGGTGGTGTCGGTGGACGGGCTCGACGTGCTCGACGGCAAAGAGGCAGGCTTCGGCAAGCGCGGCTACCTGATCGATCCGCACGGCTCGATCGAGATCGACGGCTTCCGCCAGAGTATGGACGCGGTCGCCGCCTTCCGCTTCGGGGCGGTGAAGAACTCGTACGCCGAGCAGAAGCACGGCGAATCACGCAACGTCGGCGTGATCGGCGTGGCGCTGTTCAACGAGCAGGGGACGAGCCCCGCGGGGTGGATGTTGGGTGACACCCAGCAGCGCCTGAACGCAGATCCGTTCCCCGGCAAGTTCGCAACGCCTCCGTGAGCGTGGCCCAGCTCAAGGGTCGACCACCGTGGGCGCGTCGTCGCAGTCGAACGGGTAGCGCGCCAGCGCGGTGAGCGCTCGCGCCATCTCGGCCGCGTCCGCGAAGCGCGCGCGCGCGTTCTTGGAGAGCGCCCGCGCGATGATGGCCTCGAGCGCCGGCGGGACGGGCTGTGGCGCGCGAGACGAGGGTCTGGGCGGCTGGTGCTGGCAATGTGCGCGGCGCAAGCCGCTCAACGTCCCACCCAGCTCGTCGAACGGACCTTCGCCGGTGATGAGCTCGTACAGGAGCAGGCCGACCGCGTAGAGATCGCTGCGCTGGTCGGCGCTGGCGCAGGAGAGCTGCTCTGGCGCCATACTTCGAGGTGTCCCCAACGCGACGCCGCAGCCGGTCCGCCGGAGCGAGCTCGCCTCTTCACGGGCCACGCCGAAGTCGAGCAGCACCAGACGTCCGTCGGTGCACAGGAACACGTTCTCCAGCTTGATGTCCCGGTGCAAGATGCCCCGCGTGTGGACCTCCTCGAGCGCGTGCAGAAGCTCCAGCGTCAGCCGCACGGCCGCAGGGATCGCGAACACGCCCCAGCGTGTCAGCTCGAACTTCAGATCCGCGCCGAAGAGCCGCTCCATCACAAAATAGGGTCTGCCGTCGCCGAGCTCGCCCACGTCGTAGACGACAGGCGTGCGCTTGCCGGAGAGCGCGCTCAACATGCGCGCTTCGTCGCGCAGGCGGCCCGCGAAGTCCGGGCGCGCGCGGTGCCGCTCGTGCAGCACCTTGATCACTACCGGTCGCTCCAGCGCGACGTGACGCGCCCGAAGCAAGCGACCCATGCCGCCCGCGGCAAGGTGGCCTTGGATCAAGTAAGGAGTCCCTCGCAGCCGGCGGCCGAGGGTGAAGCTGCTCGACGCCGCCAGGGAGACCGGCCGAGCGGCTGCGTCGAGCGGATGCGTGACAGGGTGCGCGGCGGTCATGGCGATCCTCGCGGCACGTCGCAGACATTCTCCCTTGCAGCAGACATCGATCACCTCTCGATGGACAAATCGACGATCCGCGCTCTCAGTTGTCCGCGAGCTGCGAAATAGTTTCGTCCATGTGCGCCTTTTCAGGCCTGAACGTGGGGCTCCGGCGGGAGATCTGCGAGGGGCCGCACGTACGTCGAGGCAGCATGAAGACGACCCTCTCCGCCATCCTCGGCGCGTTGGTGCTCACGTTCTCTCAAGCCGCGCTGGCCGACATCGAGGTGCGCAAGGGCGGCTCGAGCTGGGCCAAGATCGAAAACGACGGCACCGTGCGCATCAACGGCAGCTCCGTGGGCAAGATCGAGTCGGACGGCACCGTGCGCAAGAACGGCAGCAGCGTCGGCAAGGTCGAGTCGGACGGCACGATCCGCAAAGACGGTAGCTCGGTCGGCAAGATCGAGTCGGACGGCACGTTGCGCAAGGGCGGCAGCTCGATCGGCAAGATCGAATCGGATGGCACCATCCGCAAGGACAGCTCCAGCTGGGGCTCCGCGTCGAACTGCTGCGGCGATCACGGTGGCAAGCGCGCGGTCGCGGCGCTGATCGCCTTCTTCTCCGGCGACTTCTTCTAGCCCTGTCAGAAGCCAGTCTTCGAGCAGTCTCGTTTGCCCGCGCGTGTGACCACCGCGTATCGCGAGCCGTTCCACACCAGCTCGTAGTTCGTGAAGGACGGGCAGCAGTCCACCGGGCAACCGCTCCTCGCCTCCAGCACGCGCATGCCACCCACGAAGCGTTCCGTGCCCCGCAGACCTCCGCTGATGGCGACGTGGCCCACCGGGTGCCCGCACGTGTCTCGCATCACGTACAGGTCGTAGGTGACCGTCATGCCGGTCGCGCTCGACAGCACCTGGTCGTTGGTGCCGTCGCCGTCGAGGTCGATGCTCGCTTGCCCGGGCCAGTCGTCGCCCAGGTGGCCGTTGATGGCGTTGGCGTGTGCGCCGGGCTTCACACAATCCGACCCGATCTTGCTGCCGCGTTTGGTCGTGGTGCCGCCCTTCTTCACGATCGCACCGGCCAGCGCGGCCTCGAGCTGCGCGGGCGTGGGCTCCTCCGGCAGCACGGCATCGGTTGGAGTCGCGAACCCAGTCGTCGGAGGAGCGACGGTCGCCGACACCGCTACCGAGGCCGAGGCCGGCGGTGCGGTCGGAGCTGGGGCTCGAGCCTCGCTGGAGACCGGCTCGACGATCGGCGGCTCCGGCGGTGCGGAGGGTGGGGAGCAGCCCATGAGCCCCGCGCTGAGTGCGGCGACGAGCGCGCTACGCATGCGCTCAATGATACAGAAACCACTCCACCTGGGGCTTGATCTCCATGTGGAAGTGGTCGAAGTGATCTGCGTCGAAGTTCGGGGTGAGGGCGTAGGTGAACACGCCGCTGTCGCGGGCTTGGCACACGATCGAGCGGAGCTCTTTGGCCTCGCTCGCCTCGGGCTCTCGCGCGCCTTCGCCGCACGTGCGGTCGCCGATCTTGCCCTGGAAGTGGGCGGCCACGCTCAGCATCGAGCCGTCTTGCTTGCGGAGCACGCCCACGTCGATGGCAAGCCCCGCAGGGTGCCGCGTTCCGGGAGGCGCGTACTTGCCGTGCACGTGCTCCTCGGACTTGGGGAGCACCTTCTTCGCCGAGCGGCTCTTGCCGAGCTTGCCCGGGCGTTGCGGGGGCGGCTTGCGCGGAGCGGCTTGTTTGGGTGCGGCCTTCGCTGGCGCGGTCTTGCCGCCCGCCGGTGAGGCGACGGCGATCTCGGCGTCGAGCTGGACGAGCTCCTTGTCGAGCTCGTGCTCGAGCTCCTTCTTGCCCGTCCGTCCGCTGGTGGCGCGCCCGGCGGGCTTTCCCGACTTGGCTGCCTTGCCGTCCAAGTTCGCCCTGCGTTTCGCGGGAGCGCGGTTGGCAGGTGCCGCGTTGTCTTTCTTCTCTGGTGCAGCCTTCGCGGTCTTGTTGCCTTTGGTGGGCTTTTCTTCGGCGGCGGCTTGCGCAGGAGCGGCGCCCGGCGGCGGCACATTCGGCCGATACATCGTGTAGTGCACCAGCTCGACCACGTCGTGCCGCGCGAGGATGACGGAGAAGTCGTCGAGCGCGAGCGCGAGTCGCGCGTCGAGCACCTCGAACGCGCTCTCCTTGCGTTGCTCGGGCGGCAGGGCAGAGTGGATGTCCACGCCGTGCAGCCGACCCTTGAGCCGAATCGGCGCACGCACCGTCCCGATCGGAGCGACCTTGACGTACGGCACACCGCGCCGATCGAGCTCGGCGAAGGCCTCCTCGTTCGACATGTTCGCGTAGCGGTAGGCCGCCGAGTTGATCGCCTCTTCGCGCGGCGGGAGCTCCAAGAAACGCGACAGCGCGTGCGCCTGCGACTCGAAGCCAAAGGCCGCGACGGTGAGCGCAGCGGCGCTCACGAAGCGGGCCCAAGGGGTGACTCGGCGCGGCATCAGGCCACCATAGTGCGATCTCTCCGGAAGGCCAGAAATTCTCCCCTTGCAGGAGCCACCTCGCGGGGCCTTCGGCGCTGCTTTCTCTCTGAACGCACGGCCGGCCCGCTTGTTCAGGTGGGGCTCCCTGGCCAGTGGAGCGTCACGGGGCCTTTTGCAGCACCACCGCGCCGGGCCTCTCGGAGGCACCGTGCTCGATCCTGAGCACGATCCAGCGCTGGCCGGCGAGCAGGACGTCGTCGCCCTCGGCGTAGCGCTGTTTGGTCACGCCGCCTCGTTGCTTCATGAACAGCGTCGCATACGTGATGGTGACCCGCTTGCCTTGCCGGAACTGAAGCTCGGGCCTGATCGCGCCGACGCCGACGCCCACGCCGCTCAGCTCTTTGGACTCGCTCTCCACGATGCGCACCTCGGGAGCTCGCGCTGCACACCCCGCAAGCTGGAAGAGAGCGAGCACGGCGAGCACGGCGCGCATGGATCGCGGATGCTACCAGGCCCCAGGGGGCCGGGTCTGCGCGGACCTGAGCGTCCGGCGCGTGGCTGTGGCATAAGGGCTGGCGCGTCGGTGCGTGCCGCGCGGCGCGGAGCGATGTGACCAGCCCGGACCAGGCCAAGCAGTCAGCGCACGATCAGCCCGGTGCACGTCGCACACTGGTGGCGGCGCTGGTGGGCACGACGGCGCTCGTCACGGCCGCGAGCTACCTGAGCCCGGCGGACTACGCCGCGACCGCCGTGGGCGGCGTGTTCTTGCTGTCGACCTACCTGCTCGTGTTGCGCCACGACGAGGCCATGATTCGTGCGCACGGGCTCGCACTTGGCGGGCTGCTCTTGCCGCAGCCGCTCGAGTGGAGGCGGCTCTTGCGCGAGGCCGGAGGCGCGCTGCTCTTGGCGCTGCTGGCGTTCGCGCTGGTGGTGCTGCCGTTCGCCATCGGCTACGCGCGCTACACCGGCGCCAAACATGGCTTTCAGGCTGCGCGCGCGTGGCCGTCGTTCGACGACGTGCTCGGCCAGTTGCTGGTGATCGCGCTGCCCGAGGAGGCGTTTTTTCGTGGCTACGTGCAGTCGCAGCTCGACCGGATCTTTCCGCGCCAAGTCCGAGTGCTCGGGCTGCCGCTCAGCGCGTCGATCGTGCTCACCTCCGCGGTGTTCGCGCTGGGCCACTTCCTGACCGTGCCGAGCCCCGAGCGGCTGGCGGTGTTCTTCCCCTCGCTGTTGTTCGGCGCGCTGCGCGCGAGGAGCGGCGGCATCGGCGCGAGCATCGTGTTCCATGCGCTCTGCAACCTGCTCTCGCAGAGCCTGAGCCGAGGCTACTTCGGGTGAGTCGGCTGGCCCTGTTCGACATGGATCGCACGCTCCTGTCGAAGGAGACGGCCAGCTTGTACGTGCGTCACCGCCGCGAGATCGGTGAGGCTTCGCTCAGCGATCTTGTACGCACCCTCGTGTGGGTGACGCAGTACACGTTCGGCACGATCGACATGAACCGCGTCGCGGAGAAGGTGTTGCGGACGCTGGAGGGCGTGCCCGAGATCGATCTCGCGACGCGCTGCGACGACTGGTTTCGCCGCTCGATCGAGCGCTTCATCAGCGACGGTGGGCGTGAGGCCGTGCGCAGGCACCAGGAGCGCGGCGACGTGTGCGCGATCGTCACCGGCGCTTCGTCGTACGCCTCGCGGCCGTTGGCGCGCGTGCTCGGCATCCCGCACGTGGTCTCGAGCGTGTTCGAGGTCGACGCCGAGGGGGTCTTCACGGGACGCGCGGTCGAACCGCTCTGCTTTGGTCACGGCAAGCTCGAGCGCGCGCGACAGCTGGCCTCTCGCTTGGAGATGGATCTCGGCCGCGCCGTCTTCTACACGGACAGCGCGAGCGACCTGCCGCTGCTCGAGCAGGTTGGCGAGCCGGTCGCGGTCAACCCCGATCCCAAGCTGCGCCGGGTCGCGCGCGAGCGGGGCTTCCGCGTCGAGACCTGGTACTGGGATCCTTGAGCGTTCCCAAACGGCAGGTTTCTTGTGGCCGTTCACTGATTTGTCACGATAATGTCACTTGTGGCGCAGCCGCTCCCCGTCCGCCCGCTGCTGGAGCTCGCCAAGGAGCGCGTGCCCAAGCGCCCCACTGTGCGCGTGCGGGCGGCGACGGATGACGCGACCGTCACCTCCAGCGACTGGGGCACGTTGCTCGGCGACCTGGCGCGCCACACGCGCGCGCCGGATCGCGAGGAGGTCGAGTGGCGCATCCACGACAAGACCCACCTCGAGTTCGCCATCGACTACCCCTTCGAGCAGGAGCCCGCTTCTTACTCGTGGGAGGCCTATTTCTTCGTCCCCGAGAGCTTTCGGCTGCGGGAGACGACCTACGACAAGAAGCAGATCTACGACGACCTCTTGAGCTATGTGCGCCTGGCCGTCCCAGAGCGCCGCTTCGAGTCGTTGGCGGATGACTGCGACGGCGACGGTGACGACACCCTGATGAAGTCGCTCTCGCGTAGCGTCCAGGCCGCGGTCGGCGCGGCGGACGGCGACGCGATCTCGCGGGCGGCCGTGCGCAGGCTGCGCGTGTTCGCTTGCATGGTACGGGCCTCGGGGCTCGACGCGCAGCGCGACATGCTGTCCACGATCGAGGCGGCCGAGACACCCGACGAAGCGTCGCGCTCGGTCTCGCGCTTCGTGCTGGTGGCCGGGCGCGTCTCGCGCGCATACCGCGAGCTGGTGGCGCGATCCAAGGTGCTCTCGCTACCCAGCGAGGTGGCGGTGGCGCTCCGCTGGGTCGACGAAGACCTCTCGTTGTTCATGGAAGCGATCGCGGCCACCGCCAGCATCAAGGTGGCGACCAGGGCCGAGAGTGAGGACGATGGCTTCCAAGAAGTGGCGTCGCGTCTCGCCGCCGAGGCCGTGGCCGAGGCCAGGTACCGCAAGGAGCACGACTACCCGTCCGTCGGCACCGAGGCGGCGACGCCGCGCGACGTGGAGCACATCGAGTTCCGGCGTCACGTGCTCAAGCGGTTCACCTCGAGCGTGCTCTGGCTGCGCCACGAGGTGCGCGACGCGGCCGCGTGGGCGCTCCAGATCCTGTACGCGGTGGCCGCCGCGTTGGCGATGACGTTCGCCGCCATCGCCACGCTCTACACGCTGGAGATGCAGCGCTACGTGATCCTGTACGTGGTGCTGATCGTGGCCTCGTACGCGATCAAGGATCGCATGAAGGCGATCCTGCAGACCAAGCTCGCATCGTGGGCGCAGAAGCGCTTCCCCGACCGGAACTGGACGATCCGCGACGTGGAGCGCAGCGAAGAGATCGGGGTGGTCAGCGAACGCGCAGGCCTGATGGAGTTCCACGCGGCGCCGGCGGCGGTGCTCGCGACGCGACGGGTCACGCGCGAGCACGCGCTCGAGGAGTTCGCTCGCCCGGAGACGGTGCTGTGGCACACCAAGTCGGTGGCGGTTTCGCCGCGCAAGTCCGGCACGTTGCCGTCGCCGATGATGACCGAGATCTTCCGGCTCAACATCGATCCTTGGCTGGCGCACACCGACGATCCCAACCGCACGGTGACGTTCGCGGATCCGGACGAGGCGGTGGTGTGCTCCGTGACAGCACGGCGCGTCTACAACATCAACGTGGTGTACCGGCTGCGAAGGGGGGACCAGGATGGCCACTTTCGACGCATCCGCCTGGTCGTGTCGCGCAAGGGCATCGAGCGGATCGACCCGATCGTCTGAGCGGGCTCAGCAAAGGCCGGGTCTACTCCAGAGCCAGCAGGCGAACGGTCTTGGGCTTGACGCGGAGCTCGAGAGAATCCCCGTGCAGGGCGAACGTCTCTTCCTTCAAGAGATCGACCGCGGCCTTGGGGCTCGGTCGCCCCGGTGCGGCGGGGATGGTGACCTGGGTCGCGATGTCGTCTTCCCCAGGGTTGATGAGGAAAAGTACGCGTGGGACACCTCCGTCGTCCTCGTGCACGGTGGCGTACACGCCGTCGTTGCCCACGCTGAACGTGGGCAGTTGCAAGCGCTCGATCGCGCTCGCGACCAGCGCCTCGGCACGCGCGGGATCCGACGGGTGCAGCACGGGAATGTCTGCCAACGCCGCCGCTTCGGGGCGCAGTGTGTGCCAGGGAAAGGGCGCGCGCAGCGCACGCCGCGCGCCACCCAGCTCGGGCAGCACGGGTCCAACGGTCACCAGCGCGCCGGCCTGGGCTGCCTCTGCGAGCTTGCCAAACAGGGCCGGGCTGAGGCCGCCAGAGCTGACGCAGCAGATCCAGCGCGCGGACTCGAAGCTGACCTCGCGATCCTCGCCGCCGATGTGCGCAAAGGGGACACCGCGGGCCTCGAGTGTGGCCTCGAGCAGCCGCGTGAAGCTGTCTGCCTCGACCGCAGGGGAGAAACCCAAACCGAAGTCGTCCTCGAACGAGCACTCCTTCGCGCCTGCGCCCGCGACTGAGAAGAAAGCACCCGACACGGGCCCGAAGGCGTGGGTGACGCGCGCGATGCGCCGCTCGTTGCGCGGAGTAAGGATGCGCACCGGCGTCTGCCGGCGCAGCTTCTCGAAGCCGACCCGCTCGAGCGCGTGTGTCAGCTTGCGGAAGAAGAGCGAGAACGGACGCTCGCGCCCGTGCGGATCGATGGGCGCACCGATCCAGCGGTCGCGGTCGACAGCCATGTACACGTTGAAGCCGCGCAGCCCGTAGGCCAAGCCGGTGAGCAGCGTGAACACGCTGTCGCGCTCCGACAACGGCGGAAAGAACGGCGGGAACCCCGCGCCCATCTCGCACGCGAAAGCAGGCACGGAGAGCGCGTCGCTGCGCACGCTGAGCTCGGTCGTGCGCCGCGCGATGGTGCGCCGGGTGCTGGCCGATGCGTTGTTGTAGTAATCGAGACCGATCAGGTCGATCACGCCCCGCACCCGCGCTGCGTTCAGCGGCGTGGACTCTTGACCTGGCGGAAAGTTGTGGGATAGCGGCAGCCCGCTGATGCCCGCGTCAGCGAGCGCCGCGGCGAAACGTGTCATCGCTCGCGCTAGCAGGTGCTCGTGGAACTCGGCCCAATCGACGTGGCGGACGAGGTCCGCGGCGACCTTCGCATCCAGCTTGCGCGGAGGCTCGATGTCGCCGAATCGAGGGGCGCCATCGGCGCTTGCGTCGAAGCCGTACGCCTCTGCCAGCTCGCCCAGAGAGCGGTACTTGTCGCGCAAGAACGTTCGATAAAGGGCGATCGCGTCCGGGTGGTAGTCCTGGTCGTACGCGCCGTCGCGGAAGTACATGGCGCCTTCGTTGTCGACCTGCGCCATGACGATCGGCCCCTCTGGGTACAGAAGCGGCGTGAGCACTCGGCCCAGCCCCCGAAAGTAGCGAGCGGTCTCGTCCAAGAAGACCTCGCTGGCGTACGACGGAACGGGAAAGCCCTGCGGTGGCATGGGCAACACCACTGGGTTGCCACGCGGCGACCGCGCCTGACACGCCGGATCCCAGACCACCCGCTCCGGGATGCCAAAGTAGGTGAGCTCGGCGTTGATGTGGGGCCCCGGCCGCACGATCACGTAGAGGCCGAGCTCGCCACAGAGTCGGATGAAGGACGCGACGTCACGGCGCGGATCGCTCTCTCCGAGCTCGAGCACGCCTGGCGCGACCTCGTGCACGCTCCAAGGCACGTAGATGTCGATCAAGCGCAGGCCCAGCCCCTTGGTGGCAGTCAAGCAGGCTCGCCAGTCGTGTGGGTTGAGCCGCCAGTAGTGCACGCTGCCCGCGAGCAGGGGCACGACCTCGTCTCCGACGTGCAGCCCGCCGCGGACGAGCTTCACGCGCGGGGCGGGGGGCGAGGGGGGGGCTTCGAGGGGCGCGCTCAAGGGCCCACAGCTTACTCGCACATCGGCCGCGCGTAGCAGGGCCGTTTAGCAGGACCTCGTCGTGCGCGGTGGTCGCCGAGCGCGCCGCTGCGCGCTACGCTTGGCCGGTGTCGAGCCGAGCCTTGCGCGCGCTGGGTCTCTCTGCCGCCCTGCTGGCGGCGGCCTGCGGCGGCGCTGATACAGCCGTCGACAGCCCGACCAGCGCGGAGCCTGCGCGCCCGAAGGACGCCGCGGCCATCGCCAAACGAATGATCGCCGGCAAGGTGTCCGGCATGATCTACGTGGATCGTGTGCGCGGGCACGAGGCTGCGCCAAGGGTGCTCGAGCTGGGTCCGGTACGAGAGCTGCTCGACGGGACGGGGCTCGATCCACTGCGCGACATCGAGCGGGCGTTCGTCACAGGCCCGAGCGCGTCCTCGCAGCGAGCGGTGTTGTTCGCGGAGCACAACTTGCCCGAGGGACGCTCGACGGAGATGGTCCAGAACCTCGTTCGCGAGAGCTCACCCCCAGGCGAGGTGATCGAGGGACCACCGAACTGGCGGGTGCGTGTGCACAAGAAGGGCCGCAGCGGCGTGGTGGGGCTCATCCCGCCGCGCTTCTTGGTGATGGTGCCGGACGATCTCGCGGACAGCATCGACGCGTTCGCTTCCACCGGAGGCTTGCCTGGCCCGCTGGGAGACGAGGCGGCCCACGTCTTCGTGGAGGATCCTTCGGACACCCTGCGCGCCAGGGGCGCGCCGCGCGTTCCGGACTCGATCGCTGCGATCGACGCGAAGGCGTACCTTCGTTCGGATGGGGGCCTCACGCTCCGCGCGGTCGGCAAGAGCACGCCGGATCAGGCGCATGACGATGCGCGCACGTTGACGCGATCGATCGACGACGCGACCAGCGTAGGCATCGGGCCATTCCGCATCCGCGCCTTTCGGCCGATCGTGTTCCGCGCCTCGGACGGCTTGGTCAAGTCCGACGTGGAGCTGTCTCGCTCGGAGCTCGATCAGGTGGTCGGCCTGCTCGGCGCGGCGATTCGCTGATCGACAGCGCTCGCACGGTCACCAGAACGGGCCGCCGCGCTCCATGGCTAGCTGCGCCGTGTTGTTGGTGAAGTGTCGCAGCAGCGCCTCCTCTTCATCCAGCAGCGCGTTGTTGTGCTCCAGGAACGCGTAGGCCATGTACGCCGCGACGAGGTAGCCCACATCGGCTTTGCCGGCCTCGTCTTCCGTCAGGAAGCCGAACCGGTCGAGCTCGCAGCGACGAAAGACGTACGTGCCTTGCTCGTACACCTTCTTGTCGGCCAAATCGTCGAACAGCATCGGCCCGCCTTCGGGACAGGCCAGGCGCCAATCGTCTTTGAGCTGGCCTTCCTCGATCGCTTCGAACACCACCCGCTTGAAGGAGCTGAAGCCTCGGCCTTGTGCCTTCTCGAACAGCTCGCGCTGGGCGGCGGGCAAGCGCTCGCTCTCGAGATCGTGCAGCATCTCGGCCGCTGCGCGCGGCTTCAGCTCGCGAGGCAGCTGGTCGAAGCGCGAGAGCCCGATGCGCAGATCGGAGAGCACCCGGTCGTCCGGCGTGGGCAGCTTGCTCTTGCCGAAGAACCAAAACAGCGCCGCGGCGATCGCCAGCGCAGAAGCGATGCCACCTGCGATCTTGAGCTGCTTGAACCGAGCGGCGCGCAGGATCGCCATCGGGTCTTCGCTCGGCGGCGGGGCCGGGGGTGGCTCGCGATAGGGTCCGCCCGGGCTCGCTTCGTCGACGCTGGCCACGCTGGTCGTTCAGAAGATGCCGTGGCCGGTCGCCGTCTTTGCCGCGGTGGCGGTCGCGGTGGCGGTCACCTTGGCGGTGGCGGTGGGCTTCGCGCTAGCTGGAGCGGAGGGCGCCTTGGGCTTCGCCTTGGGCTCGACTTGCGCGACTGTCTCGGCCGAGGAGCTGCTGGTGGCGCTCGCGGACACGACCGCAGAGCTCGATGCCTCGACGCTCGCGGTCTCCGACGCTGGAGGCGGTGCGTCGCTGGTGGCCACCTGCTTGGCGGTGGGCTCTTCGGTGGCGGCCGCGGTTGCCGTGGCGGTGGTCTCGCTCGTCTGGCTGGAAGCAGCCGCAGCCGGCGCCTTCTGGTTGGCGTAATAAAAGTAGCCGCCAGCCGCGAGCCCGCCGAGCAGCAGCAGGCCCATGAGCGCGGGGACCGCGCTGCTCTTCTTGGGCGTGGGCTGCGTGCGCCCGAAGCCTGCCTGCGTCATGCCCGGTCCAGTGTTGGAGGCGATCGCAGCGAGAGCGGGCGGTGGGCCTTGCATCGCCACGGTACCGGGCGACACCGGCTGCCCAGGCAAGGCGCCAGCGATCTGCAAATTGAGCCCGCTGGTCCCGGGCGCGCCTCCGGCCACCGCGGTCAGCGCCGCACCCAGCTCGCGCGCGTTGCCAAAGCGGTGCTCGGGGCGCTTCTGCAGGCAGCGTCGCACCAGCCCATCGAACTCCTGAGGAATGCCCGGCAAGAGCTGCATCAGGCTCATGGGCTCGTCCGAAAGGACCCCGGAGCACACCTCGGTGATGGTCTCGCCGGGGAACGGCACGCGACCGGTGGACAGCTGGTAGAGGATGACGCCGAGCGCCCAGATGTCCGTGCGGTGGTCGACGTTCTTGCTCGAGCGCATCTGCTCTGGGCTCATGTAGTACGGCGAACCCATGATCGCCGAGGTGCGCGTCATCGAGTTCGACGCCTCATCGGGGTTCAGGCTCTTGGAGATGCCGAAGTCCAGCACCTTGATGCAAGGCGAGCCGTTGGCCCGCTTGGTGAGGAACAAGTTGGCTGGCTTGAGATCGCGGTGCACCACGCCCGCGTCGTGCGCCTCGGCGATCGCGTCGCAGGCTTGCATCACGTACGTGGCGGCGACCTGCGCCGAGAGCGGCCCGTTCTGCGCGAGCACACCCTCGAGATCGCTGCCGGTGAGGTGCTCCATCACCATGTAAGGTGACCCGTTCTCGAGCCGGCCCACGTCGTGGACCTTGGCCACATGCTCGCTCTTGAGCTTGGCCGCGGCGCGCGCCTCTCGCACGAAGCGATCGACCGCCTGCTCGTTCACCAGCGCGGCCGGGAGCATGAACTTCATGGCGTACAGCTCGCCCAGCTCTCGGTGCCGAACAGCCACGACCACACCCATGCCGCCGGCTCCGATGACGCGCTCGACGACGTACTTGCCGAGCAACAGGTCGCCGACGTTGACTGGGATGGGCGGGGGCGCTTCGTTCATAAGACCTCGGGAAACAGGGGAGTCACTCGCGTTCAGGCGCGAAGATCTGGTACGCAGCAGCCGGCTCTAGTCTGCTCGGGAATCTTGCATGTGACCAAGATCGCTCCCCCAACAGGCGACAGTGTAGTCAGGCGGGGACGGATTGTCGAACCCCGGAACGCCGAGCTCAGCTGCCGCCGGACCACTCCGTCCGCTGCACGACAGGTAGCTGCAACGCCCGCTCTCGATCCAGATCCAGGGAACCGACGTGCAAGGCGATGGGAGCCTGGACCCACTTGTAGATGGAGCGCGAGAACAACGTCGCGAACTTGCTGGCCCAGGCCGCAAGCTGCTGCCTCTCGTGTTGGGGGAACATGCCCGGCAGAGCGCTCGCGACCTCGTCCATGGCGAGCTTCTCGGCAGCGAACAGGTACAGGCAGGCGTCGAGCACCTCGAACGGCATCAGCTCGGCCTCCCCGGACTGCTGTGCCGCGAGCTCCGGGCCGGCGGTGGTGCCCAGCGTCGCGTCGATGCCGGGGAAGCCAAAGCGGGTGCGCAGCCGCTCCAGGAGTGCGATCACCACCGTCTTGGGCAGGTTGGAGATCACGCTCAGCGCGCCCTCGAGATCGCCCCCGACGGTGGTGTAGCCCAGCGACTTCTCGCTCATGTTCCCCGTCTGCAAGAACAGCGCGCCGCTGGTGTTGGCCCAGTTCCACATACGCTGGCCGCGGATTCGCGCTTGCACGTTCTGGCTGGTGATCTCGGTCAGCTCCGCGCCGCCCAGCATGGCACGCGCTGCCTCGGACTCGCGGATGAACGCCTCTTCGATCGGGAGCACCGCGAAGCTTGCGCCGAGATCGGCCGCGATCTGGCGAGCGGCGCCCTCGGTGCCCGAGCTCGAGTACCGGGTCGGCATGTAGAACGTGTGCAGCATGCGAGCCATGATCGCCGGCAGGTCCGCTGCGGCGGTCTCGGGGTGCATCAACACCAACGCGCGCCAGGCGATCAGCAACGTGAGCAGCGAGTCCCGGCCGCCGGAGAGCGCGATCCCCATCGAGCGGAACGCGCCCACCTTCTTGTAGTAGTCGAGCACTCCGAGCGCGAGCGCGTCGAACAAGTCGTCCAGCAGCTCGTCGCGTGCCGACAGCCGCGGGAGACTCGCAGACGGCAGAAAGAAGCTCGTGCCAGCGCTCGGCACCGGGTAGCTGAACCGATCGGCCGGCGGGGTTGGCTCGCGAAGCTCGAGCGTGGGCACCACGCGGTGCGAAGCGCGGAAGCTCTCGAGGTCGCTGCGCCAAGTGCTGGCTTCGCGCCGAGAACGCGCCGTGCGGTCGAGATCCACCACGACGCAGCTGAGCCCCTCCCGAAACCGAGCAGCCTCCAGCATGGGTCGGCCGTTCTGGTTGACCAAGCCACCGCCATCGAAGATCAAGCCATCGTTGGCGCCCACCAGGTTCGCGTAGATGACGGTGGTCTGGTTGTCCGCTGCGCGCGTCGCGAGCATTTCTCGTCGCGTCGCGACCACCCCCGTGCGGAAGGGCGAAGCCGACAGGTTGCAGACGATCTCTGCGCCGCTGTAGCAACGGCGCCGCATCGGTCCGTCGGGGGACCAGACGTCTTCGCACACCTCGACCGCGAACGTCGCGCGGTCTGCGCGAAACACGAAGTCGCCGATGGGGATGCCATCGAGCTCGAGGGAGAGGTAAGGCACACCTCGCGAGAACGTGCGCGCCTCGTAGAAGACGTTGTAGGTCGGCAGCTTCTCCTTCGGCACCAGGCCCACGATGCGGCCGCGATGCACCACCGCGCCGCAGTTGAACAGATCGCCGCCCACTCCCGCGGTGACGCCGATGACGAAGATCGTGCGCAGCGCCGCTGTTTCCTTGGCGAAGCGTGCGAGCTCAGTCCACTGCGAGGCCACGAACGCGCGCCACTGCACCAGGTCTTCCGCCGCGTAGCCGCCCACCACTTGCTCGGGGAACACGGCGATGGTCGCGCTCTGTTCGTGCGCTTGGTGAGCCAACGAGACGCACCGATCCGTGTTGGATCGCACTGCGCCGACGGTTGCGTTGACGTTGGCGATGGCGAGTTTGACCAAGCGCATGAGAGCCTCGTGCGTTAGCGCGGCCGCGCCACGGAAGCGAGCGTGGAGCCGCGGCTTGGTTGCGGCGCTGCGGCGACGCGTGTGGCGCCGAGCAGCTGCTCCGGGAGCCCGAACTCGAGCGGGGTCTTGGCCGCGCTCACCAGCATGCGCCAGTAGGCGCGGCCTCCTTGGATCGCCCTCGCGCGCAGGCGGGCGCGCGCGAACGGCGGTGTGGCCGCGACGACTTGCTCCGCTCGGGTGGCAAGCTCGCGCACCAACGGAAACAGGTGGCGGAACCCGTGGCGCGGTACGTCCAGCTGGTTGGCGAGGTTCTCCCCCAACACCCCGCGGATCAGGCCTTGCCCTGCCTTCACCACCCGCTTGGCCTTGCGCTTCTCCGCATCCGTCGGACGCAGCGGATCTTCGCCGGAGGCGAACAGCGCGCGGGAGAGCCGCCTGGAGTCCTCGTCTGGGGCCGACTCCGTGGCAGCGATCATCTCTGCCAGTCGCTTGGCCTCGAGCAAGCTGGTGGGCAGCACCTCGGGGTGCACGCCCATCAGGTAGCCCGAGTACCGCCAGAGCTGCATGAACAGGTGCGTCTCCTCTGGCTCGAACACGAAGCCAAACTGCGAGAGCGTGTCGATCGCGACCGCAGAGAACAGCAGGCCCGTCGCGGCCATGTCGTGCTGGTTCGCGGGGTGACCCCACTCGTCGGCTTGCCAGCGGCCCGAGCGCAGCAACATCTTGCGCACGTGGGCGTGCATGACCCGCACCTTCACCGTGATGGCGAAGCCCGGTGCGTGACGCGCGAGCCCGTGAGGCTCGCAGGTCGCTTGCACGAAGCGCGACGTCTCCAGCAACCTGCGCGGCGCGTCCTTCTCGAGTCGGCCCGAAAACACCAGCGGCTTGTTGCCGGCAGGCGAGGCGTAGCCGTAGAGCAACGAAGTGGCGAGCGCGATCCCGCCGAACCAGCCGCAGCGGAACAACAGCTCCCCACCCCGCTCGAGCGCCGCCTTGTCCAGCCACGCGGGGATGTGATCCAGCTCCGCGAACAGCGCGCGCAGTGACTCGGGGGCCTCCGGTACGGTCCCGACTCCTGTTGCCAGCGCGCGCTCCAACATGGCGAAGCCTTGCCCGGCCCCAAGCAACGAGAAATCGTCCACGAGCGCGTCGGCCAGCGGATCTCCCACCCAGAACAGCTCCCCCAAGCGATCGATGGCCGGGCCAAAGCGCGCGCGTGCGGCGGGGAGGTTGACGAACCTGCGCGGGGGCGGCTTCACCAACGCTCCTCTAGGGTGACCGGGCTCGCTTGCCAATCGCGCATCGCATCGAGCGTAGCAGGCTCTCATCCGCCCGTCGGGCGGACCAAGGCCCACAGCTCAGCCGTGTGGGCGAGCGGCTGCGCACACGGCTCGGGTGGTGTCGGGGCGCGGGACTAGAGGCGCGGGCCGGCGCGGCGCACAGCCTCACTGGCTTGGTCCGCGTACTTCTTGAAGTTGTCCGTGAAGAGCGCGGCGAGCTTCTTGGCCATCGCGTCGTACGCCACCTTGTCGGCCCAGGTGTTGCGCGGCTGCAGCATCTCGGCGGGGACGTTGGAACAGGTCTTCGGCACGGCCAGCCCGAAGATCGGATCCTCCGCAGTCTCGGCCTTCGCGAGCTCGCCCGAGTGGATCGCGTCGACGATGGCGCGCGTGTACTTGAGCTTCATGCGCGAGCCCACGCCGTAGGCGCCACCCGACCAGCCGGTGTTGACCAGCCAGCACTGCGCACCGTGCTTCTCGAGCTTGTGCGCCAAGAGCTCGGCGTACTTGGTGGGGTGCCAGACGATGAACGGCTGCCCAAAGCACGAGGAGAAGGTCGCTTGCGGCTCGGTCACGCCCATCTCGGTGCCAGCTACCTTGGCGGTGTAGCCGCTGATGAAGTGGTACATCGCCTGCTCGCGCGTGAGCTTCGAGACCGGAGGCAGCACGCCGAACGCGTCGCAGGTGAGGAAGATCACGTTGTTCGGGTGGCCGCCCACACACGGAATCTTCGCGTTGGGGATGTACTCGATCGGGTAGCTGCAGCGCGTGTTGTCGGTGATCGAGGTGTTCGTGTAGTCCACCACGCGGTGGCGATCGAACACCACGTTCTCCAGCACCGCGCCGAAGCGGATGGCGCGGAAGATGTCGGGCTCGGCTTCTTCGCTCAGGTTGATGGCCTTGGCGTAGCAGCCACCCTCGATGTTGAAGATGCCGTCGTCCGACCAGCAGTGCTCGTCGTCGCCGATGAGCTTTCGCTTCGGGTCCGCGGAGAGGGTGGTCTTGCCGGTGCCAGACAGCCCGAACAACACCGACGTGTCGCCTTTCTCGCCCTCGGTGGCCGAGCAGTGCATCGAGAGGATGCCCTTCTTGGGCATCAGGTAGTTCATGATCGTGAACACACCCTTCTTCATCTCGCCTGCGTACTCGCTGCCCAGGATGACGAACTCCTTGCGCTCGAACGAGAGCGCGATGCTCGTCGTGGAGGTCATGCCGAACGTGTAGCGGTTCGCCGGGAATTTGCCGCCGTTGTAGATGACGTAGTCAGGCTCGAAGCTCTCGAGCTCCGAGTCGGCGGGCCGGATCAGCATGTTCCACATGAACAGCGCGTGGTAGGCGCGTGCGCAGATGACGCGCACCTTGATGCGGTGTTTGGGATCCCAACCGGCGTACCCGTCGATGCAGTAGAGATGCTCGCGGGTGTTGAGGTAGTCGATCGCGCGCTCGCGATTGGTCAGGAAGATGCGCTCCTCCATCTTGATGTTGACGGGGCCCCACCACACGTCTGCGGCGCTGTCGGAGTGGTCGACGATGCGCTTGTCCTTCGGGCTGCGACCGGTCTTGGCGCCAGAGAGCGCGACCAGCGCGCCGGCCGAGGTGATGGCGCTGCCCTTTTCTCGCTGAAGCGCCAGCTCGTACAAGCTCGCGGGGGCAGGGTTGCGAAGGATGTCGGCGACGTTGATGCCGTGCTGAGTCAGCGAGAACTTCTCTGACATGTTGGGGGCTCCTTGGAGGGCGCGCGCCCGGCGCGCGCGGGGCTAGGGACCTTGGCATGGAGCCCTGAAAGAGCCCAGCACATTGTGTAAGTTCATGTAGTTACGCGCTGCGTTGAGTCTCCAAACCCGCACAACTCTCCCAAAAGTTTGGCCCATGTAAGACATGTAGGAGAACGTGCGCCCAACCTGGGTGCCGTGCCCGGGGGTTGGAAGAGAGGTGCGTCGTGAAGCTGTCCTCGCTGCTCCTGGGCCTGCCGCTGATCCTTGTTCCCGAGGTCGCGTCCGCCGAGATCTTGAGCGTCAAAGCCACCAGCGCGAACTTCCGCGAGAAGCCGAATGAGGCCGCCAAGATCAAGTTCAGCGCTGACAAGTTCTATCCGGTCGAGGTGATCGAGCGGAAGTCGGGCTGGGCCAAGGTCAAAGATTTCGAAGGTGACGAGGCGTGGGTCGCGGAGCGCATGCTCGCCAAGCAGTCCACGATCGTCGTGGCGGTCGATCGAGCCAACATTCGCGAGAAGCCTCAGACCAACGCTGACGTGCTGTTCAAGGTCGAGAAGGGGGAGGTCTTCCGCATCGAGGAACGCAAGGACGGCTGGATGAAGGTCGTCGACGCGAAGGGGGACGGCGGCTGGATCCGCGGGGACATGACCTGGGGCGGTGAGGGCGAGAAGATCCCCGAGCCGAAGATCACCCCCGACGTGAAGGTCGAGAAGAACGACAAGACCGAGCCCAAGGGCAAGGGCGACGGCGCGACCAAGGCCAAAGAGCACGACGACGTCAAGTTGCCCATCCCGGGGGCAGACGACCTGATGGACCAAGCCACCGATCTGGCAGGCAAGGTGCCGACGATGAGCATGATGACGGAGCCGGAAACGCTCCAGATGTTGTGCCGCGCCTACCTCGACGACCCGCCCAAGATCGTGACCAAGCCCTCGCCGGAGAAGCAGACCAAGCTCGACAAGCCGGGCAAGCCCAAGCTGGAGAAGGCGAAGCCGACGGAGAAGAAGCCCGCCAAACCGGTGGACAAGAAGAAGAAGTAGGTCTCAGTTCTCCGAGGGTGACACCGCCTGGTTCACCTCCTCGAGCACTCGCTCTGCCTCGTCCTGGCTGATGCCGAGCGTGGCGATCAGATCGAGGTCGAACTCGAACTCGCGATCCGCCGCGTCGAGATCGCTCATCGCCATCAGGCACGCCACGCGGTAGGCCGTGAGCTTGGCGTCGTGATCGGCGCCGAGCAGCTGCACCGTGGCCACCAGGCGCTCCTGCACGGAGTCGTGGCTGACCTCGCCGGAGAAGCGATCCAGCCACTTGCGCAGCGCCGCGTCGTCGAGCTTGCTGCCGAGCATGGCCGCGGCGATCACGCTGAACGCGTCGATTTCTTCGTCGCGGAGCTCCTCGTCGACCGCCATCGTCAGGTAGGCAATCTCGAGGATTGCCTCGGCGATGGGGCGCGGGAACGGTCCGAGCCCGGTCAGGGCTTTCTCGACGGCGAGACGAAAGGTGCTCATGGGTGAGCGCATGTTACTCGCCCTGAGCCGTCAGCGCGATCCCGCCGTGGCCATGCTTGCGCGGCTGGCCTGTGGGGCCTAGGTATCTACTCGTGAAGCGAGCGCCGGCGATCGCAGAGGTGAGGCGGGCATTGGCTCGCACGCTACCTGCGCCCGCAGACCCGGCGGGAGAGCGCTCAGCCGCGGTGGCGGCGATCCTGCGTGAACGCGAGCGTGGCTTGGAGGTGCTGTTCATCCAGCGTGCCGTGCGACAGGGCGATCCCTGGTCGGGGCACATGGCCTTCCCCGGCGGCAGGCGAGACAAGCTCGACGACGATCTGCTCGCCACCGCCGTGCGTGAGACGAGTGAAGAAATTGGCGTCGACCTGGCGCGCGCGGCGGAGCTGGTGGGCGTGCTCGACGATCAAGAGGCGACCGGTCGCGCCACCGACCTGGGGTTGCCGACCCGCCCCTTCGTCTTCGAGCTGCTGCGCGACGTGGAGCTCTCGACCAATCACGAAGTGACCGACGTCGTGTGGACGCCGGTGGATTGGCTCGTGAACGGGGAACGGCATACGACCGTCCACATCGACTACAGGGGCCGGCCGTACGACCTGCCGGGCTGGGATTTGGGGGGGCGGGTGGTGTGGGGCCTCACCTACAAGATGATGAGCACGTTGCTCTACCAGGTCACTCGCTGAGCAGCTCCAAGCGTCCCACGCGCCCGCAGCGATCGGAGATCGCGCGCATCAGCCGCAGGCGGTTGTCTCTGATCGAGAGGTCGTCACACATGACGAGAATGTCGGTGAAATAGCGGTGCATCGCAGGCGCGATGCTGGCCACTTCACGCAACAACGTGGCGTAGTCGTCGCTGGCCTGCGCTTCGTCGGCGCGCGCACGGAGGCGAGCGTAGGCCTCGAACAGCGCGGCCTCGCTCGGGTGGACATCGCCCGTCGGCGGAGTTGGCTCGCCGTCCTTGGCTTGGCTCTTGATGTTGGTCGCGCGCTTGAACACCTCGCCCACTTGAGCACGCGTCGCCGCGTCGAGCCCGGCGAGCGCCGCCGCGCGCCGCCGCACGTCGAGCGGCCGGTCATGGCCCGTGCCGAGCGCGGCGCGCACGACGTCTGGCGGGAAGCGTTGCGGGGCCGCGTCGCCGTCCGCGGCCAACAGCCCGCGCAGCCGATCGCCGGCGAAGTCCAACACCTTGGCGGCGAGCTCGTCTGCGCCGAGATCCAGCACTTTCTCGGCGAAGCCGGCGTGCGCCAGCTTCGTCATCGAGGTGAGCGAGAGGTCGAGCTCGTGGTCGAGCATGGTGCGCAACGCTCCCAGCACGGCGCGGCGCAGCGCGAACGGGTCGGCGGTGCCCGTGGGGGACAGGCCGATCCCGAAGCAGCCCGCGACCGTGTCCCACCGATCCGCCATGGCGACCAACGCTGCCGGGAGCGAGGGCGCCGTCGCGTCGTGCGCGCCCTTGGGTCGGTAGTGGCCGGCGATCACCTCGGCGACGGCGGCGCTCTTGCCTTGTGCGCGTGCGTAGGCGGCGCCCATGTCGCCCTGCAGCTCCGGGAACTCGCCGACCATCAGTGAGACCAGGTCGCACTTGCACAGCGTCGCGCCTTCTTTGGCGACGGCGACATGCTCGTCGCCCACCTTGGCCAACTTGCCCAGCTCGACCGCCAGCCGCTCCACGCGCTCGGCCTTGGCCAGCACGCTGCCGAGCCGCTTCTGAAACACGACCCCGCCGAGCTTCTCGCGCCGCCCTTCCAGCGGAACCTTCAGGTCCTCGCTGTAGAAGAACTGCGCGTCGGCCAAGCGCGCTCGCATCACGCGATCGTTGCCCTTTTGGATCAAGCCCGGTTCGAGCGCAGTGTTCACCACGGCCAGGTAGTTGGGCATGAGCTTGGCGTCGGCGGAGCGGAGTCCGAAGTAGCGCTGGTGACCCTTGGCCACCTCGAGGATCACCCGCTCAGGCAGCGTCAAGAAGCGAGCCTCGAAGCTGCCTACGACGACGTGTGGCTCCTCGACCAAGGACAGGTTCTCGCCCATCAAGAACTCGTCCTCGATCAGCGTGCCGCCGGCGCTCTTGGCGGCGCGATCGAGCGCGTCCTTCAAGGCAGCGCGCCGCTCTGCTGGGTCGACCAACACGTGGGCCTTGCGCAGCACCTCCACGTAGCCCGAGGGGCTGGCCAACGGGACGCTCCCAGAGGACAGGAAGCGGTGCCCCTGGGTCGCGCTGCCTGCGCGTTTGCCGGCCAGCTCGAGCGGGATGACCTCGTCTCCGAACAGCGCCACCAGCCACTGAATGGGCCGCCCAAACGCGAAGTCCAGGTCTGCCCAACGCATCGACTTGCGGAAGGGGATGGCGCAGATCACCTCGGCGAGCAGCTCGGGGAGCAGCGCCTTGGTGGAGCGGCCCGCTTCGCGCTTGGTGCCGGTGAGGTACTCGCCCTTGGCTGTGTCGACGCGGCGCAGCTCGGTCACTGGCACGCCAATCTTCTCGGCGAAGGCCTCCGCGGCGCGCGTCGGTGCGCCGTCCTTGAAGGCCGCGCGCACCGGCGGTCCCATCACCTCTTCCGCCAAGTCCGGCTGCTCGGTCGCCAGTTGATCGACGATCAGTGCCAAACGCCGCGGAGTGCCCAGAGCTCGCACCCGTGCGAAACCCAGCCGGAGCTGCCCCAGTCGCTTCTCTGCCAGCTCTGGCAGCGCCGAGATGGCGGCCTCGACGAAGGACGACGGCAGCTCCTCGCAACCGATCTCGAGCAGAAGATCCGCGGAACTCATGAGGCTCGGGGGTGTACCAAAGAGCGCGTGAGGCAGCGACAGAAACCTCACGAACGCGCTAAGGAGGAGCGATGCTCCACGAACGACAGCTGGCCGAGCTCGCCGACGATTGCCTCGCGCTCGCACGAGAGGCCGCTGGCGTGGCGCTCGAGGGGTACGGCGCGCGCGTGCGCACGGTCGAGAAGAGCCCCCACGATCTCGTGACCGAGTACGATCTGCGCAGCCAGAACCTAATCGTGGAGAGCTTGGCGCGGCGCCACCCGAGCGCAGTGGTGATCGGCGAAGAGGGGGACCTCGCGCACCTGCGCGCCGGGCGTGGCCTGTCGTTCGCCGTCGACCCGATCGACGGCACCACCAACTTCGCCCATGGGCACCCGTTCTGGTGCGTCTCGATCGCGGCGCTCTGGGACGGCGAGCCCGTCGCGGGCGGCATCGCTGCGCCAGCCCTGTCGCTCGTCTGGCGAGGTTACCTGAGCGAGGACGTTCGGCTCGTCGAGAAGAACGGTGCCCGCTGCCGCGTGAGCCCCACCGAGCGTGTCGCGGATGCGCTGATCGCCACGGGATTTCCCCCGCAGCGCGAAATCGCGCCCGACAACAACTTCGACTCGTTCATGACCGTCAAGCGCCGCTCGCTCGCCGTCCGGCGGTGCGGCGCGGCCGCGATCGACCTCGCCTTCGTCGCTGATGGCACGTACGACGCATACTGGGAGCGGAGACTCAAGCTCTGGGACGCCGCCGCGGGGGTCGTGCTCGTGCGCGCGGGTGGGGGAGTGGTCAGCGCGCTCGACGGAGGCGACGTCGTGCTCGAGCGTGGGCACATCGTGGCCTCCAACGGCCGCGTGCACGACGAGCTGGTGTCGTTGCTCACAGGCCCCGCCGCTGGCGGCGACGCTGCTCCTGCACCAGCGACTCGATGACCGTACGGTCGTCGGTCGATTCTGCGAGCGTCCATGCAAAGGGCCCCCAGTCGTGTTGCGCTTCGTCGAGCAACAGCCTCGCGGCCTCGGCTGGGCTGAGCACGCCGTTGGCGCGCCCGGGCAGCTCGACTGCAGCCGCGCGAGCGCGCAGTTTGTCGAGCCGGACGAAGTAGTCGTGGATCAGTGCCTTGGCGCGCTCAGCGTCGAGCTCGTGCTCGGGGCCCGCGCCGAACAGGAGCAGCTTGTCCACGGTGAGGAACGGCTTGCCGGGCAACATCAGCACCTCGCCCCACGCGCCCGTGACGAAGCCGCTGGTGAGCAGCTTCGAGAGGCGGCCGCCCATACGAAAATCGCAGAGACCCACGATGCCGCGACAAGGGCGCACGTCGCTGTGGAACGTCGCGACGAGCACCTCCAGGTCGAGCTCGTCGAGCTTGGCCAGGCTCGGCGTGACGAAGCGAAACTGCATCAGACGCTGATGGCGCCCTTGCGGAACTCGCTGCTGGCGATCTTCACGTTCACCAGGGCGGGCTTACCACTCGCGAACGCGGCGTCGAGCGCGGGACCGAGCGCGGCGCTGGTCTCGACGTAGGCCCCGAAGCCGCCGAGCGCTTCCACGACCTTGTCGTAGCGGGTGTGCTCGAGCGCCGTGGCGACGGCGCGCTCGGGGCCGTACAGCTCCACTTGGCCCCGGCGGATCTGGGTCCATGCGGCGTCGTTGCCGACGATGCCGATGACGGGAATGTTCTGGCGGACCATCGCCTCGAACTCCAGTCCGTTGAACCCGAACGAACCGTCACCGTACACCAACACGACGTTGGCCTCGGGGCGGCACAGCTTGGCGGCCATGGCGTAACCCGGCCCCACGCCCAACGTTCCGAGCGGGCCGGGATCCATCCAGAGCTGAGGCCACTCGAGCTTGAGCACGTACGCTGCAGTGGCCACGAAATCGCCTCCGTCGCCGATCACGATGTCGTTCGGCTTGAGCCGCTTGCCGAGCTCGGCGCAGACCCGCAGCGGGTTGGGCGGATCGCTGGCGTCGTCGATCTCTTTCGCCATCTTGGCGCGTGACTTGGTCTCGGCGTCGCGCACGGTGGCGAGCCAAGCGCTGGCGCGCTTCTCGCCCACCTCCGCCAGGAGCTGATCGAGCACCACGCCGCTGTCACCGTGGATGGCCAAGTCGACCTTGCGGTTCCTGCCGATCTCGGCGCCGTCGAGGTCGACCTGGACGACCTTGGCCGTGCTCGGGATTGCCCGGCCGTAGTCGATGCGGAAGTCGAGCGGCGTGCCGAACACGAAGCAGACGTCCGTCTGCCCGAGCGCGAATTTGCGAGAGCGCGTCATCAGGTTGGGGTGCTCGTAGGGCAGCGCGCCGCGCGCCATCCCGTTCAGGTACACGGGCGCCTCGATCTTGTCCGCGAAGCGCCGCACCGCGTCCCGCCGCGGCGACCAGCGCAGCTGGGTGCCGACGATGAACATGGGGCGCTCGCTGGCAGCGAGCAGCTTGGCCGCTTCGGCGATGCTCGCCGGGTCGCCGCCCGGCCGCGGAGGAGTCTGCGGTGCGGTGGCTGGCAGGGCGTCGTCGGCCCAGTTCATCAAGAGATCGAGCGGCATCTCCAGGAACACGGGGCCCGGCACGCCCGCCTGCGCGATGCGAAATGCGGAGTCGACGTACTCCATGATGCGGTCGGCCGCGGGCACGCTCACACTCCACTTGGTGACCGGGCGCATCAGCTCGACGTGGTTCATGTCTTGGAGCGAGCCCATGTCGGCCAGCGCGCGAGGCCCTGCTCCGCCGATGATCAACAGCGGGATGCCTCCACGCAGCGCGTTCGCAGCGGCGGTGACTGCGTCGGTGACGCCGGGACCCGCCGTCACGGCGCACACCCCTGGGCGGCCCGTGACGCGCGCGTAGCCGTCAGCCGCGTGGCCTGCGGTCTGCTCGTGGCGCACGTCCACGACGCGGATGTCTTCGTCCAAGCAGCCGTCGTAGATCGCCTGAATGTGGCCGCCGCAAAGAGTAAACAGGTGGGTCGTTCCGTGGCGCTTGAGCGCCTTGGCGACCAGCTTTCCGCCGTGAGCTTGAGCCATGCGGCGGGTGTTCGCTGGTGATGATCAGGCGTCAAGCCGCGATCGGGGACGACGCGCGCGCAATCGCGCCGGAGCGGAGCGCAAGCGAGCACAGACCCGCTTGAACCACCCAATCGGCCGTGCTGGCGAGCCACACGCCGAGCAGACCAAGCCCCGCCCCGTGCGCCAGTCCATAGGTGAGTGGGAGCCGAACTGCCACCGTCCCCACGAGCGCGACCCAGAGCGACAGCTGCGGGGCGCCTGCGCCTCGCATCGCCGCGCGAACGACCATGGCGTAGGCCATGAAAGGTTGCGAGATGCCGGCGACGATCAGACATCCAACGCCCACTTCTGTCACCTCCGGGCTCGCTCCGAACGCCGACAACAGCGGCTGCGGGGACGCGATGAACAGCGCTCCACACGCCGCGGTGGGCACGATCGAGAGGACGCTCGCGGCCCTCAGCGCCCGCGCGGCCAGCTCCTCGCGCCCGCGTCCGAGCTCGCGCGCGACCAGGCTCGCAGCCGCCACGCCGAAGCCTTCCGCGCACATGAAGCAGAGCGCTTCGACCGCCGACACCACCTGGTTTGCGCCCATGGCCGTGGCTCCCAAGCGCCCGATCACGACCACGACGGCGAGGTAGCCGCCCGCGTAGACCAGTCGATCCGCGCATGATGGGAGCCCCACCACCAACAGTCGGCGCACCATCGCGCCGTCCCACGACCAAACCTGGGAGCCGGCCAGCGCGTGCGGGCTCCTGCGGAGGAGCCATAGGAGCTGCGTGGCGATCGCCAGCCCGCCGGCGATGGCAGCGCCGCGCGCACCCTGTGCAGCAACCCCCCAACCAAAGACCAACACGCACGCGGCGCTGAGGTTGACGACGTTGCCCACGAGCGCCGCCCACAGCGGAGAGCGCGTGTCGCCCCGGGCATGCAGCGCAGACGCGAGGGCGGACTCGACGAACGCGAGAGGCAACCAAATGGCCGCTACACGCAGGTACGCCTGCACCTCGGAGGCGACCGCCACGCCCAGCTCGGCGAACACGAGCGAGAGCCCGAGCTCGCTGAACGCCAGCAAGCCGAGCGAGCCGACCAGCCCCAACAAACCGGCCAGCGCGGCGCTCGACCTCGTCGCGGTGCTGGCCGTGCGCTCGTCCCGGGCACCGACCGCCCGCCCGACCACGGCCAACGTGGCGGACCCGAAGCCGCTCGCGAGCGTCGTGAGCGCCCACACCAAGGCCGTCGAGATTTGCAGGCTAGCGAGGGCGCTCGAGCTGGCCTGCCCCACCACCACACGCTCGACCACGAACATGATCGAAAGCAAGGCGGCGTGACCGATCGCCGGGAAGGCGAGGCGGAGGACTTCTCGTGCCTGCTCACCTCCCCACGCGGGCAAGAGCTGAGCTCCGCCGCGCATCGAGCTGGCCGCTGAGGTCACACCGCATCAACGCCGTGTCCGGCGGCGGTCATTCCACTGGGGGCAGACTCAGTTGCTCTTGAACGCGACTTTGAACGGAGAGGAGCAGGAGTTGTCCGTGCAAGCCACGATCTTGCAGTCGCCGGAGACAATCTTGTTGGCGCTGGTCTTCAGCGTGGCGCTCTTGGCCTTGCCTGGTTTGCCCGCATCCTCGAACTTGGCGTCGGCCTTGCGCAGCTCGGTCTTGCCGAGCGCACCACCTGATTCGATGGCGAGCGTGCACTTGAGGTCGTACTCGGTGTTCACGTAGACGGTCGCGTCTTTGCCCTTGATGAGCAAGGTGAGCTCGTTCGTCTTAGTGTCACGCGTGGCGGTGATCGCCATCTTCCCCTCGAGCGACTCCTCCGCGACGACCGAGTCCGACACGGTCAGCGTGGCCAAGGTGCCCAGGGTGAGGGCGGCAAGGGCAAACCCGATCTTCATGATGGTCTCCTTCGAGGTTGAGTGCCTGGGCCGTCGCAAGCGTCGTGCCTGGCGGCGTGGGCCGAGTTCTGCGGGGAATCCACCGGCGTGCCGGCAGCGTTGCAAGGTGTGGACGGCGGTTGATGGTGTCGTGACGATCCAGCGGAGGGCGAAACGATCCGGGGCTGCGACCCGCCTGTTGTCTTACCGAGTTCCAGGGCGCCACGGAAGTGGTGTCGGAAATCTGCGTTTCTGCTACGAACCGAAGTGGGCGAAGCCAGCGCATGCCCAAGAACCAGGAAGCGCGAGAGATGGCTGGGTATGGACGTAGCAGCAGGCGGTTGATTCACCGTCCGAGCGACGGGGCGCCGCGAGCATCATGAGCAACGAGCGCAGGCGAGACAAGCGTCTGGCGATCGAGCTTCCGGCCGTCGTGAAGGTGGGCAAGAAGCCGCACGCTGGCACCACCTCGAACGTGAGCTTTCACGGCATGTCGGTCCGGTTGGAGGACGCGCCACCGGTTCGCCAGTTGGTTCAGGTCGAGCTCGACCTGCCGGGCGACAAGAAATTCTCTGCGCACATGATGGTCGTTCACACCGCGCCGGGCGTGGTGGGGTTGGAGTTCTTCGGGCGCTCGAACAACCCGGATTGGGATGAGTTCGTGCAAGGCGTGCAGCGTCAGAGCCCGTCGACCAACCCCTCGCTGTCCGCGCCCCCACCAGCGCCAAGGCTCAGCGCGCCTCCTGCCGGCGGGCTGCAGGCGCCGTTGGCGGCGCACCAACTCGGCACGAACCCGGTGCTGCTCAGCGCACCGACGGTGGGCCGCGCTCCCTCGGGCGGCCCACCCGCGCCCTACAGCGGCCCGGAGCGGCGGCGTGCGCCGCGCATCGCGATGACGCTCGAGCTGCGCCTGCGCACGAGCCGCTCGATCCACTCGGCATACACCTCGGACGTGTCCATGCTCGGGGCGACGGTGCTGGTGACGGACTTCAACATCCCGGTCGGCGAGCCGCTGATCCTGAACCTCATCCAGCCCGGAACCAACTTCTCCTTCCGTCGCGATGGGGTGCTCAAGCGAGCTCGACCGGTCGAGGCGCCGTGGACGCAGGTCGGCGTCGAGTTCTCCGCGCTCGAGCAGATGCGCGAAATGTTGTTCGCCGAGTTCATGAACGCAGCCTACGCAGCGTTGAACAAGTAGCTGGCAAACCTGCCACAGCGGATTCCAAGTTCGGAATCCGAGCTGTCCCAAAATAGGACATAGCGTCGTTCGCGCGGCACAAAGGTGGGTGATAACAACTAGCTTCGCCTTGGCACAGCAAGTGCAATCACTTGATGTCGAAGCGCCTGCGACGGTTCCCCCCCCCACCGTCGAGCTGGCGCTTCTTTTTTTTTGTTCGCGCGGACGCCGCCTACTTCTTCTTCTCGCGGTCGCGTTTGTACTTCCGCATCTTCTGGGGCATCACCGGGCGCGGCCCAGCCTTGCCTGTGTCGAGCCACACGGGGTCCTTGTTCACGGGCTGGATGTCGGTGGGCAGACTGTCCTTTCCGCCGATCAGAACGCGAGTGGTGGTCGTGACTTGAATCTGCTTGTTCGCGCCGAGGTTGGCGGCGTCCGCGTTGCCGCCGACTCCCACGGGGATGCACGGCCGCCCGTTCTCGTCTTGAAATAGCGGCACCACAGGCTCGGTCGGGCCTGCCGGCTTCTTGTCTGCTGCGTCGACGATGTCGTTCAAGATCTGGTTGGCACACACCGGCTTGACCTCGACGCCCTTCGACGATCCCGTGGGGTAGACGTGCTTCACTTGCACGGACACGACGATGGTGGCGCCGGACTGTTTGGCGTCGCCCAGGTCGAGCGGCGTCTTGGCGAGCGACGCGGCGACCGACTTGGCTGCCGCTTGCCACGCAGCGCTGTCCCCGCCGGAGCTGCTCTTCACCCGCACGCCCAACACGCGGCCGGAAGGCCCCAGCTGAACCTCGAACGACGCCCGCGTGTTGTGAGGCACCGGGAGCGCGCGAGTGGCGCTGCCCACCGCGCCCGCCACCACCTGCGTCCCGGGCAGGTCGATTCCCTTGGCGCGCGTCTGCCCGATCAGCGTGTTGCCGAGGACGTCGTTGACCGTGCTGCCGTCGATCGTCTTCGCCTTGGGGGTCTCGGTCGGCGCAGCCGAGGGCTGCGAGCCCTCGATCGCGATGCGGCTTGCGATGCCCCATCCCGACGGGCCGAGCCAGCTGCCGAGGCTTGGCGCCTGCTCCGGTTCCAACGCCGAGAATCCTTCGTTTGGGGCAGCCGTCGCGCCGCTCGTCGCCTGCGGCGCCACAGCGCTCGTTCCCCCCGCGCTCTCCGGCACCGCGGCGTTCGCGTTGGGCTCGACGGACGGCGCATCAGACGGGGCCGCGAGCTTGCGGCCCTGCCGCGCCGGCGCTTGGGTCGGTGGCGTTTCGTCCGCTCTCGCACCTGCGGAGGGGGCTCGCTCAGGCTCTCGGGGCTCCGTGCGGGCCTCTGGCTCGAGCGGCTTCCGACCGATCTCCTGGGAAGGCTCGATCCAGATGAGCCCAGCCTCGATCACCGGCCCAGAGGAGAGCAGGAGGTTTTCGCCCGGGAACGTACGCGCCACGCCGAGAAACCCGGTGTGGAGCAACACTGCCGCGAGCACGGCCATGGTTTCGCGGCCAGTCATCACCGTCTTCGTCCATACGGCGTTCGGTTGGACGGGGTTTCGCCTGGGAGCAAGCGCATGTCTCGCGCGCCGCGGAGTTGCACTTGCGGCGACAGCATTGCGACACATCATGACTGCGTGTCCCACAGCCCGCAACCGCGCCCGAGCCGAGGCTTTTCGGTCGTGCCGTTCTTCGGAGACCTGCTCGTCATGGTGCGGCTGCTCCGCGATCGTGACGCGCCGTTGGGGCTGAAGCTGCTCATGGTGGCAGCCCTCGCGTACGTCGTCTCGCCGATCGACGCATTGCCCGAGGTCGTGGTGCCGTTGATCGGCTTCCTCGACGACGTCGGGATCGTGCTGGCGCTGCGCCTGATCCTGGACCGCAACTTGGCGAAGTACCGCTACCCGCTCTTCGAGGGTGGCTCTGCGCGGCCGAGCTACAGCAGCGGGTAGTCAGCGACCGAGCGCACGTAGATCTCTTCGTATTTGATGAGCGGATCTGCCGGCGGCGCAAAGATCCCGAAGACGCCGACGACGTTCGCGAAGTCGGTGTTCATGCCGTCGGTCAGCCCGGTGAACGCCTCGCCCGACAAGAAGAACGGGCTCAGGCTGGTCACCGTGGTGATGTCCCCGCCGATGGGGCCGCCCGTGTCCCACAGCGCGAACGTCTCCGCAGGCAGGTTCGGGTTGCCAGACACGGTGTCGATCTGCACCAGCACCGGGCCGACCGTGTCTTCGTAGGCGGCGACGGTGAGCTGGTCGAGCGTCGCCAGCACAGGTTGTGGGTCACCGCTGCCGATGACTTTGGCGCAGCCCGGCAACGCGGGGGTCACCAGGAAGATGAGCTCGTTCTTGCCGTCTGCCGTGTCGCGGAACGCGTGTGCGTAGAGATCGACCTGGTCTCCCACCGCCAGCGTCGTGAAGTACGACGCGACTGGCGGGGAGACCCCGACGCGCAGGCTCTGATGCGTGGCCTCTGCGAAGGAGTTGAACGACTCCGCTTGCTGCACGAAGAACTGACACGACTGGTTCGCGCTGCAGCCGTCACCGGAGATGGCCGTCACGTAGACGCCTGGCACCCACGCCTCGGTTGGCATCGACGGGTTGTCCGCCCAGATCTGTGGAAGCGTCTTGGTTGGGGAGCCGCTCGGTTGCGTCTCGCAATCCGGCCAGGTGGGAGCCTCGCCGCCGCCACCGCCGGCTCCCCCTCCGCCGCTCGTGTTGGCGCCGCCGCCGCCTTCCGCCTGCCCACCATCACCGCCCGTGCCGCCCCCGCCGGCCGTCGGCGGATTGCCACCCGTGTCGCCTCCGCCGGAAGCGGGAGCCCCACCGTCGGCAGGCACTTCGCCGCCACACGCGAACAACGACGACGCGATCAACAGACACGCCAAGGAAGAAGTGGAACGCTGCATCATGGGAGGCTCGCGTTAGGCAACTACGTCGCCGACGGCAAGACCTTCCGCCGCTGCTCCGCGCTGCCCTGCCGCAAAAAAATCGGGCAGAGAACGCTGCGCTGGTCGGCGAGCCGAAGTCCTCGGAATGTTTTGATGTGGGCAATTGTAGTACTATTTGCGCTGGCGTTTCGGGGTGACAGCTGACCGCCCGCTCCCGTAAGGTGGAACCCCGATGCGGTTTGCCTGGCTCTTCGCAGCGTCCTGCGCCCTCGGCTTTGCGGCTCCTTCGAGCGCGCGAGCAACCGAGAGCGGCGGCCCGGCTCGGGTCGAGGCTAGCGACATCCGAGTCGGCGACACGCTGCAGGCCGTGCGCGACGTGTCCCTCGACGCCGCCGTCATCGCAGAGGGCTCGAAGGTCAGCGTCAGCGCCCGCAAGTCGGCGCAGGGGCGCGTGCTGCTCGACGTGGTGCTGGCTGACGGGCACGTGGTGCGCAGCGTCCCCCTGGTCGAGATTCGGAACAACTTTCGGCGCCTCGCGCGCTGAGCCCAGGGCCCATGAGCAATGATGAAGGCGACCGCCGTCGCCTGCGCGTGGCGGTGCTTTTCGGAGGCCGCTCGGCCGAGCACGAGATCTCCATTCTGTCGGCGCGTTTCGTGGTCGAGTCACTCGACCGTGATCGCTTCGAGCCGATCCTGATCGGCATCGACAAGACCGGCCGGTGGTTGGCGCAAGAGGAGGCGTTGCTGCTCGGGCAATCGCGCGACCCGCGTCTCGTGAAGCTGAACCAGGCGGCCCCCACGGCCAAGTTGGACCCGTTTCCCACGGATGCGCTCGCGGGTCCTGCCTTGCGCGGCTCGATCAGGGTCGCCGGACGCGAGGCGCTCGAGGTGGACGTCGTCTTCCCCGTGCTGCACGGTCCCATGGGGGAGGACGGCACGGTGCAAGGCCTGCTCACGCTCGCCGACGTTCCCTTCGTCGGCGCCGGCGTGCTCGGCTCGGCCGTGGGCATGGACAAGGATGTCATGAAGCGGCTGCTGCGCGACGCCGGCCTGCCCATCGTGGAGCACAGGACGGTCTCCGCGGCGCGCTTCGAGCGCACGGCGGAGCAGGTGCTCGACGAGCTCGCGAGCTTGGCCGCGGGGGGGCCAGTCTTCGTCAAGCCGGCCAACATGGGCTCCAGCGTCGGAGTGTCTCGCGCCATGACTCGCTCCCAGGTTCGGAGTGCGTTGCTCGAGGCGTTTCAGTTCGATACCAAGGTGGTCGTCGAGCGAGGCGTCCCAGGAGTGCGCGAGCTCGAGTGCGCTGTGCTCGGCAACGACGAGCCCATCGCGTCGCGCGTGGGAGAGATCGTCGTCGACCACGCGGACGGCTTCTACTCGTACGCCGCGAAGTACGTGGACGAGCACGGCGCCGTGACCCGCATCCCTGCCGCGATCAGCGAGCAAGAGGAGCGACGGGTGCAGGAGCTCGCGCTAGCCACGTTCCGAGCGCTCGACGGTGAAGGGCTGGCGCGGGTGGATCTGTTCCGCGCGGAGGACGGCGAGCTGTTCGTGAACGAGGTCAACACGATGCCGGGCTTCACGCAGATCAGCATGTACCCGAAGCTGTTCGAGGCGAGCGGCATCGGCGCAAAGGAGCTCGTCAGTCGCCTGATCGATCTGGCGATCGAGCGCGCCGATCGTCGACGCAAGCTTCGCTCGTCGTACGAACCTCGCTGATTGTCCCCGGTTCCGTCCCCCATCACGCGGACGACCGCTACTGCGCCCGCAGCCCTGGCTCCTGGATCAGGAAGTGGCTCGACGCCTGCCCCACCACGAGCAAGTCGGTCAGGCCATCGCCGGAGAAGTCCGCGGCGACTGCGCGCGCAGCTTCGGTGGGCGCGGAGAACTCTCCGAGCCGGGCCGGAACGGTGGCGTCTTTGCGAGTAAGGTCGACGAAGTACACGCCACCCGAGCCCAGCAGGATGACACGAGCCGGGGCGCCCTCGTACGGCTCCGTGAACACCAACACGTCGCTGGCCGCGGGGCTGCTGCTCGATTGCTCCTCGAGGATCTGAGTAGACGTGAACCCGCTGCCGGACGGCTCGATCAGGTAGGCGTTGGCGACGACTCGCTTCCATGTCGGACCGCCAAAGCCGTTCCCGTCCACCGGGCCGACGCCGTACTCTTGAACCTCCGCGCCGTACACGAGGATGAACGGCGCATCTTGCCCCGCGCCAAGCGCTCGGACGCGGACGAACGGCATCGCCCACTCCACGTTCGGATCCAGCGCCAGGTCCAGATCGGGGAGATCTGGCTCGAAAGAGACAGCCGGCTGTGCGTCCACGCTCTGCAACCTGGCGCGGACAGACACGCTCTCCGCAGCCAACACCTGCGCGACCAACACTCTGTCTTCCGCCGCGTCGACGTCGGAGATCGGATACCCCCAGTCGGCCGGCGCCGGCATGACGAGCTCTGTCGCTTCGCCCATGTCGAGCTCGGCGTCCCCCCAGCTCCGCAGCACCACCCCTCTGAGCGTGACGCCGTCATTGCTGCCCAGCACCACCAGGTCGGTGTGCGGCGCCTTTGGATCGTCCTTGCTGCTGGTCGCGACCTGCCGCGCGAGGATGTGTGTCGGCAGCAGCGGGTAGCTCGACCCACCGTCCAGATCGACCACGAATGGGATTGAAATGACTCGATCCGAGTTGCCGAGCAGAGTGCCGTTGGCGGTCTCGCTGGGGAAGCTGCCATCGTCCGGGGGGCACGCGGCGGAGAACGCGAAGTCCCCGAAGCCGTCTGGCTTGCCGCGGAATCTCCCACCAATCAGCTGGTAGACGAAGGGCAAGAAGGCGAGCGACTGAGGATCTTCGGGCAGTGCGTTGGCTCGGCCGAAGGCGATGGCCAGCTGGAACGCCTCGCGACAGTCGACGGGTGTGATTTCCTCCGCGTCGGGGAGAACGAAGGCGGAGTACAGGAGGTCGCTGGCGCCGTCGCCGTCGAAGTCGGTCAGCGCGAGCAACGTCACGGGCCCGTCGGATTGCTTCTCGATGGTTACCAGCGGCACCTGGCTGCCGCCCCACGAGACCGTCACCGTCTGATCCCCAGTCGCAGCGGCGATATCGTCGAGCCCATCAGCATTCATGTCGCCCACAGCGAGCGCGAGCGGGTCGGAGCTGGCAATCCTGGCGATTCTGAAGCGATCCGAGATGGAAGGGTTGGGAGGGAGCTGCGCCGAGCTGCGAGAGAGCAAGGCGAACCTGCCGACGACCAAGTCCGACGCGCCATCCCCATTCAGGTCTGCGGCCTGAGCGAGCTGCGGCGCCGTCAGGTCACCGTTGCCGAAGCCATCAGGAAGCAGCACGCTTTCGTTCAGCACGCACTGGCCGGGCCTCATACCGGTCAGCTCGCATACTTCGGGGAGAGTGCAGGGCTCGGCGACCGAGCACGTTATCCCCGTGGTCGTCTTCCTCGGCCCCAGATGCTCGGGCACGGGCTCGTCCGTCGCCCATTCCGGCACCGGGATGATGCTGGCACCATCGTCTTGCCATGCGACCGCACCGCTCAGCACGTGGAGCGCGTGGGTGTCGCCTCGCCTTCCCACCGCCACCAGGTCGTCGAGCTGGTCGCCGTCCACGTCTGCCAGGAAAGCGCCGCCCACCAGCGTTGCGGGCCCGCCCGCGTCCAGCTGCAAACGGAACACGTCGGTCTTGCCACGCTCGAACAAGTAAATCAGGTTGCCGCCATCCTGAGACAACAGGAAGCGGTCTCGGTTGTGACTGGTGTGCAACGGCGCTTCGTTGTCGAGTGCGGCGGCAAACGTGAGCACTTGGTCACACCCTCCGTCCCCGCCAGGCATGGCGCAGAGCGTGGTTGCGGACGAGTCAATGAACAACGTCGTCAGGAAGTCGAGGTCTTGATCGTCGTCGCCGCCCGGAAACGCCCACCCCGGCGCGAGCGCGTAGACCAGCAGCGTGTTGACCTTGGCGTAGAGCTTCAAGTCGAACGAGCCGTCGCGGCTGCGCAGCACCGAGACGCCGCTCTGGATGCCTTCTTCCTGCGAGACCGTATCTTCGCCCATGCCGACTCCCGGCTCGCCGCCGAACGAAGTCGCCACGCTCAGCGCCACGTCGTCGATTCCATCCTCGGACAGGTCCCCGATGGCTGGCGTGCCGTAGCTCAGCAGCCCGAACGCTCGGAATGACTCCGTTCCCTGGAATCCGTAGATGGCGTGGCTGGTCGCTCCTCCATACTGCTCGACCACGAGCTCGCGTTGGCCGTCGCCATCGAAGTCCGCGAGCTGGGGGTTGGCGCCGAGCAGGTCGGTCGACGCGGCGACGAGCGAGAATGATTCGGACGGCAGTCGGCAGCGACCGTCGGTGCTCGTGACATGCCCGGCTGGGCAAGGGTGATCCGCGTCCCACACGAACTTGCACTCGTGCTCCGAGTCTGGCGCTCCGCACAAGGGTGCGCCTGCGCTGGCGTCCCCGGTGTCGAGATCGCAGTCTTCCTCCCCGTCGAGCACGTGATTACCGCAGCCGTCGGGGATGTCGTCCAACGTGGCGCAGGATGAAGTCACGAAGGTCGACGCGATCACGCCGAGCGCTACGGAGAGTGAGCTGCGCACGCGTGTCAGAACTTGAACAGCCATGCACCACCTGCTTGGAAGCCACGCCCGTGGGGCGAAAGGAAGGGAATCAACCGCATCTGCTCCATCTCGGTCGGGGGCTTCGCGCTCGGCGGCTCTCCTTTGGCTTTGGGCGCTGCGTCGAGCGGTGGCTGCTTGGGCGGCGGATTGTCCAGCAGGAACAGCGCTCCACCGATCAGCACAGCCAAGCCGCCCGCGCCGCCCACGATCACGCCACCAGCACGAAAAAGGTCCCGGTCGTCGCGGGCAGCTTCGTAGTCGATCTTCTGCTGCGCGGTGATCTCGCCAGCGGACCGTTGCTCTTCGATGTCGATGGCTTCGGCCTGGCGCACGAAGGCATACGCCAAGAGCCCGCCCCCCGTGAGCGCCACGGCAGCGCCGCCGATCATCACGCCGATGGCCGCGTCGCGCTGCGTCGTCGTCTTCAGGTCGAAGGCCAGCTTCTGCGTCTGGCCCGGGCTCAACTCGATGGTGCGAGCTTCACTGAGGTGACCGCGCTGCGTGATGGACAGGAAATGCGCCCCGGAGGGGACCGACACCTGCGTCGACTCACCCATGTCGCGCCCATTGAGGTACAGCGTGGCGCCCGAGGGCAGCTCGAGCGCGAGCTTCGCCGGCTGCTCCTCGAGCTCGTAGCTCTCCGGGTTGATTTGCCCCGCGAGGGCCTGCGCCGCGAACTCCTTCTCGACGTAGCCGGGGGCGGTCACCTTGACGGTATGACGCCCGGGGGCGACCTCGACCGTGAGCTGCGGCGGCCTCGGCGGGCTGCCGTCGACCGAGATCAGCGCTCCGGGCGTCGGTGAGTCGATCATGAGCTGCGTCTTCTTCGTGGCCGCCGCGGTGGGGAAGGACGACGTTGCTGGCGCCGTGCTTCCCGCGGTGGCGCCCAGCGCCTCGAGGCCCCTGATCGCGTCCGCGCGACGGCCACCTGAAGTCACGTCTCGCAGGTAGGCGCGGTAGAGCTCGATGGCCGCTTCACGATGCTGCGGCAGCCCGCTGTCGACGAACTGCTTGCGGTGTGCTTGAGCGAGAGAGAACAGCACGCTCGGCCGGCCCGACAGCGTGTATGCCTGCTCGAACGCTTCGATCGCACCGGTGAAGTTGCCCTGCTCGAAGGCGCGACCTCCTGCCTCGAACACCGCCTTGGCGCGCTTGAGATCCTCTGCGCTCGGGTTGGCGTTCGCGCTCGGCATGGCGCCGCCAGCGGCGGCCGGCCTTTCGGGGGGCGGGGCGGACGCGATAGGAGGCGCCTTGGGCGGCGGACTCTGTGGCTGCGCGAGGGTGACATTGGGTGAGGCGACCAGCACCGCGAGCAGCCACGCCCGAGCACTCCTCCGCCTCATCAGAAGTTCCCGTACTCGGGGGACTGCGATTTCGGCAGGGGTTTGAGGATTACCAGGTCGACGACGTCGGCCGTGGGCGTGATCTTCAGCGGCAGCGGCGCGTAGCCAGGCTTCTTCACCACGAGCTCGACCTGGTCGATCCCCTTCGGAAAGCTGAGCGCGTCTCCCGTCTCGCCCAGCTTGTTTTTCCCGTGGAAGACCTCTGCCTTCTCCGGGCTGCTCTTGAGCTTGATGATGATGGTGGCGCTCTGCGCGGTGGCGCTTTGCGTGGCGGCGCTTTGCGTGGCGCTGACCTCGGGTCGAACCAGGGGCTCCGGCTTGGTCGTTGGCTGCTCGCTCGTCGCGGCGGCGGGAGTCGTCGTCGCGCTGGTCGCGCTGGTCGCGCCAGTTGCAGGCGCGCGCGTGACGAAGAACACCGCGACTGACCCCAGCACCAAGAAGGACGCCAGGGCGCCGAGCAGCATGGTGCGCGTCTTGTTCCCCGCGGCGCCAGGCGCAGGCAGCTCGTGTTTCGGAGATTCGGACGCAATCAGGGTGTCGTGCGACGCCAGCGCTGCGAGCGTCGCCTCGCTGGGTGGCTTGACGGGCGTGTGCGCGAACAAGCGGGTGTTGCCGGCTGGGGCCACTGGCAGCGGCTCCAAGCTGCCCGGGGTCGTGCTCACGGGAGCAATCAGCCCAGCCTGACCGGCCGCCCGGACCAGCTCCTCCACCGCCTCCACGATGCTTCCTGGGCGCTTGTCAGCCTCCTTCTCGAGCATCCGGCAGACAGGTCCGTCCAGCGCGGGGTGAACTCCCTGAGCCACGCTGCTGGGCTTGGGGGCCGGCTCCGACACCTGCTTCATCATCACCATCATCATCGTCTCGCCCCCGAACGGGACGGTGCCGGTCAGCATCTCGAACACCATGATGCCGAACGAGTAGATGTCCGAGCGGTGATCGACGTCGCGGCCGTGGACCTGCTCCGGCGACATGTACAGCGGCGTGCCCATGGGGACGCCAGAGCGTGTCTTGTGTTTGCTGAAGTTGTCGACCACCAGCTTGGCGATGCCGAAGTCGAGCAGCTTGGGCACAGGCTGGCCGTCGTCGTCGAACGTGAGGAACACGTTCTCTGGCTTGATGTCACGGTGGGTGATGCCCGCGGCGTGGGCCGCGCCGAGCGCGCGAGACAGCTGGCGCAGGATGGGGAGCGCGTGTGCGACCGGGATCCTGCCGTGGACCTCGAGGTACTTGTCGAGCGGCATGCCGTCGAGCAGCTCCATCACGAAGAACTGCCGACCGTCCGGCAAGCGCCCGAAGCTGAAGATGTCGATGATGTTGCGATGACGGATCTGGTTGACCGCGCGCGCCTCGGACACGAAGCGCGCCACCATCTCTGGTTTGGCCGAGTACTCGCGCTTCAGGATCTTGATCGCGGCGGGCTTGCCGATCACCGGGTGGACCGCGCGGTACACCGCGCCAAACCCACCCTGGCCCAGCAGCTCTTGGGTCTCGTACTCGCCGATCGAGGTCCCCGGGGGAACCGGCGGCTCTTCGTCGCTGAGCGGCTCGCTGTTCGGCACGGACGACATGTGCAGGCTAGGCTACCAGAAGGTGCGATCAGGGGCCCAAAGGGCACTGACTCGACGGGTGGGCCTCCGCCCGCCACTCCGAGCCATGCCTCCTGTCGACACTTTTGATCGCCAGAAGGTCAACCGCCAGCGGCAAGTGGCGCGCACTTTTGCGCACCTGCTCCAGGGGTCAGGCGCGGGCCGAGCCAGGTCCGAGCGCCGCCAGCGCCGCCAGCAAGCCGGCCGCGCCGCTGGCCGTGTCGCGAGCGTCCCCCGAGCCGGGGCCGGAGTCTTCGCGCTTGATCAGCAGGTCCTCGGGGATCTCGAGCAAGAACCGACTTGGGACGCGAGGTGCGATGCGGCCGCGAATGGCGCGCTGCTCCGCGCGACACAGGAACAGCTTGTCCTTGGCGCGCGTGACCGAGACGTAGAACAATCGACGCTCCTCCTCCAGGCTCGAGGCATGGTCGCCCATGGGGATGTCGGTCGCGCGCTCGCTGGTGGTGCGTGCATGCGGCAACAGGCCCTCCTCCAAGCCCACGATGAACACCAAGGGGAACTCCAGCCCCTTGGCGCCGTGCATCGTGGTCAGCGTGACCGAGTCGGGGTGCTTCTCGTCGTCGCTGTCCTCACGCAACGCCAGCAGGCGCAGGAAGTCCTCGAACGCTTCGGGGTGGCCTTGCCCCCGCTCGTCGCGCCGCTCGAACAGCTTGAGCATGCCCTCCACGTTGGTCCACCTGCGCGCGGCGGCCGCCGCCGATGTGGCCCCGGCCTGGATGTCTTGCTTGAGCTTCAGGTCGTCACACAGCGCGCGCGCCACGACGGCCGAGGGCTCTTGCTTGGAGAAGCGGCTGCGGGTGGACTCGATCACCACCATCAGCTCCCGACAGCCAGCGAGCGCGGCCGGCGACAGCTCGGGGATGGCGTGCGCCCGACTGACCGCGGTGTACAGCGACGTGCCCTTGGCAGTGGCGTACGCGCTCAGCTTGTCGAGCGCGGCCTCGCCGATGCCGCGCGTCGGGTAGTTGATGATGCGGCGCAGCGCGATCTCGTCGAACGGGTCGAACGACACCTTGAGGTAGGCGAGCAGATCCTTGACCTCCTTGCGTTCGAAGAACTGTGTGCCTCCCAGCATGGTGTAAGGGATCTGCCGCTCCTTGAGCGCGGCCTCGAGCTCGGGGCCTTGCAGGTTGGAGCGGTACAGCACCGCCACTTCGCGTGGTCGTCGCTCCCCAGCCCGCACGGCATCGTCGATGGTGCGCGCCACGAAGCGCGCCTCGGCTTCGCCGTCTTTGCACACTACGTGCTCCACGGGCTCAGCGGCGGGCCTGGTCGCGACGATCTCCTTGTGGTGCCGTCGCGCAGAGCTCTTCTCCAGCACCACCGAGGCGACCTTGAGCACGTTGGCGTTCGAGCGGTAATTCTCTTGCAGCTTGACCACCTTCGCGCCCGAGAAGTGGTGCTCGAAGTCGAGGATGTTGCGCACGTCGGCGCCACGCCAGGCGTAGATGGACTGGTCGTCGTCGCCCACCACGCACACGTTCTTGTGGCCACCCGCCAGGAGGCGCAAGAGCTCGAGCTGTGACTGATTGGTGTCCTGATACTCGTCGACGATCACGTAGCGATACCGCATGCGGTACTTCTCGAGCAGGTCGTCGCGGTCACGCCACAGCTTGACCACGCCGCAGATGAGGTCGTCGAAGTCGAAAGCCTGGAAGCCGCGCATCATCGCCACGTAGCGCGGGTACACCTCCGCCGTGATCGCGTCGTACTCGCTCGGCTCGAGCCCCGCGCGGGACAGTTCGCGCTCGTAGTTCTCGGGATCGAGGAACGCGTTCTTGGCCACCGAGATGCGGCCCAAGATCGCGCCCACGTCGAAGTTGCGGTTGGCGCGCAGACCGCGCATGGCCTCGCGCACCACGCCGGAGCAATCGGCTTGGTCGAAGATGACGAACTTTCCGCCGCGCATGCCCAGCGCGCGGGCCTCGGCCGTGAGCACGCCCAAGCCGAAGCGGTGGAATGTGCTCACCGACAGCGACTTGGCCGCGCGATCGCCGACGAGCTTCTGCACGCGCTCGTGCATCTCCTTGGCGGCCTTGTTGGTGAAGGTCATGGCCAAAATGTTGCGGGTCGACACGCCGCGCTCGACCAACCGCGCGATGCGTGCGGTCACCACACGGGTCTTGCCCGAGCCGGCGCCCGCGAGGACCAGCATCGGGCCGAGGTCATGCTCGACAGCTTCGCGTTGGGAGGGGTTGAGAGACGTGCTCACGCGGCCTCTCGCATAGCGCCGTCCGCGTTCGAGCGGGAGCTTGACTCGCAAAACTTGTGCGTTGCACGGTGCGCTCCCGAGAGGCGCGTAAGATGGGTGACGTCGCGGACGTGGTGATCGTGGGCGGGGGCCCAGCCGGGCTCACGGCCGCCCTGACCATCGCGCACGTGGACCGGGAGCTGTTGCGACGCACCATCGTGCTCGAGAAGGAGAGCTACCCCCGCGACAAGATCTGCGCCGGGGCCGTGGCGGGTCGAGCGCTCGCGCGCCTGTCTGCGCTGGGTGCGCTGCCAGACGTGCCACACGTCGAGATCCGAGGTGTGGCGGCCACCACGCGCTTCGGCACGCTCGTGCAGCGCTCGCCCCACACGGTGGGCTGGGTCGTGCGCCGGCTGGAGCTCGATGCGGCCTTGGCCCGCATCGCGCGCGAGCGAGGGGTCGATCTCCGGGAGCGCTCTGTGGTCAGCGAAGTGCTGCAAAACCGCGGTGAAGATCCGGTCGTGGTGCTCGCCGACGGCTCTCGCATCCAGGCGCGTGTGGTGATCGGCGCGGACGGAGTCGGCAGCGTCGTCCGCCGTGGGCTACGCCTCGGTCGCGGGCCCGTCGTTGCACAGGCGGTCGAGCTGGACACCGAAAGGGCCGCCCAGGATCTGCCAGGCGATGTGATCCATTTCGACCTGATGGCCGCCGATCTGCGCGGCTACGCGTGGGACTTTCCGACGCCGCTGGCGGGCAAGACGCGCATGTCGCGCGGGGTTTACGATCTCGGTCCCCGCGCACAAGACCCCACGGCGAGGCTTCGAGCGCGCACCCGCCTGGTCCCGCTGGGCCCTCCGCGCCGCTTCTCCGAGCGCGGGTTCACCGTCGGCAGCGCGATCTCGCGCGGGCGCGTGTTGTTGATCGGCGAGGCCGCTGGGATCGATCCCGTGCTGGGTGAAGGCATCGCGCAAGCGATCTTCTACGGAGAGGCGGCCGGTCGCTACGTTTCGTGCAAGCTCGGGCGAGGTGAGCCTTGGTTCGAGGACTACGCGAGCGCCTTGTGGCGCGGCCGGCTCGGACTCGACCTGGGCGTGCGCGCGCGTGCGGTGGACTGGGTCTACGGCGACACGCGCCGACCCGTGGAGCGCGCGATCACGAGCAGCCAAGCGCTCGCACGCGCGGGGCTCTCCTACTTCCGGGGCGAGCACGTGTCTCGCTTCGACCTCGCCCGCGCCGCGATCGACGTCGCGCGCTCGGGAGTCGGCAGCATCTTCCGCTGAGCGAGGGGAATGCGACGCTCCACGTCGGGCGTTCCACCCCAGCATGCGTGTGCTTGGTCGACGTGTGTTCTTGGGCACCGCGCTCGCGGCGGCCTGCGATGGCGCGCCGGAGCCCGCGGAGAGCTCCTCGGGCAGGACGCCGCCGCCGGCTGCCTTCGCGAGCGGCTCTTCGTCGGCTCGAGGCGCGCCCACGGAAGCAGCTGGGAGCCGCTTGGGCGAGCGATACCCAGGTCTGTCGCAGGTCCCCTTTCGTCGCTTGTCGCCGCGCTCGTCGCCCGTGCAGCCGGCGCTGGCGCTCGGGCAGCGGCTGGGTGTGGGGGAGCTGTGGCTCAAGCGCGACGATGCGGGCGACTACGGCGTCACCGGGAGCAAGGTGCGCAAGCTCGAGTGGCTGCTGGCAGAGGCGATCGCGCGCGGCAAGTCGTCGGTCCTGACCTTCGGCGGAGCCGGCTCGAACCACGCGCTGGCGACAGCTTGGTATTGCCGTGCGCTCGGCTTGCGCGCTCGCCTGGCGCTTTCGCCCCAGCCCCGCACCCAAGCAGTGGCGCGCACGCTGCTCTGCGCCGCCGCTTGGGGCGCCGAGCTCTCGTTCGTGCCGGGCGTGGACGACGCCTACCGCGAGGCGCTCGCGCGGCAGCGAGCGAGCCCAGAGAGTCTTTTGGTCGCGCCTGGTGGCACGTCGCTCGTGGGCAACTTGGGCTTCGTCGAAGCTGGCCTCGAGCTGGGCCACCAGCTCGAGGAGGGCGCGTTGCCCAAGCCCGAGGTGATCGTGCTCGCGACCGGCACCATGGGCAGCGCCGCAGGGCTCGCGGTAGGGCTGGCGCTGGCTGAAAAGCAGGCGCAGATCGTAGCCGTCCGGTGCTCTTCCAGCGCGAGCGCGAGCGGCATCAGGGCCATGGAGCGGGAGCTTCGCGAGTGGCTCCGCTCACGAGAGGTCCTGGTGCCGGCAACGTCGGCGGAGGTCGCCGTCGACGATCGGCAGTTCGGTGCTGGCTACGCACGCGCCACGGAGCAAGGCTCGGCGGCGGCCAGGTTGGCGCTCGAACACGCGGGCTGGCTGCTCGAGCCCACATACACGGAGAAGGCGTTGGCCGCGCTGCCGAGCCACACCCTGGCCAAGCGGCGCGTCCTGTTTTGGGCGACGCAGCCCGGACCGATGCAAACTCCGGAAGCCACGGAGCAAGTGCTCCGCGCCGTGCCTCTTCCGCTGCGCGCGCTCTTGTGAGGCCGGCCGAGAGGGGAGTAGGGTGCGCGGCGTGAAGAGCGCGATCTTCGAGGGCAAGGCCAAGAGTCTGACGGCTCACACTCCGCTGCGGGGCCGAGCGCTGCTCAGGCACCCGCTGCTCAACAAGGGCACGGCGTTCTCGGCGGAGGAGCGGCGGGCGCTGGGGCTCGACGGGCTCTTGCCCGGTCGCGTCACCACCATCGATCGTCAGATCGAGCGCGTGTTCCGTGCGGCCATGAGCCGGCAGACGCCGATCGAGCGTTACAACGCGCTGGCCGAGCTGCAGGATCGCAACGAGACCTTGTTCTACCGGCTGCTGCTCGAGCACACCGAGGAGCTCACGCCAATCGTGTACACACCCACCGTGGGCGAGGCGTGTCAGCACTACAGCCGCATCTTCCGGCGCGGTCGTGGCGTTTGGATCACGCCGGAGCACAGAGGCCGCGTGGCCGAGGTGCTGTCCAACGGCGCCGAGGGGGACGTGCGTTTGATCGTGGTGACGGACAACGAGCGCATCTTGGGGCTCGGCGATCAAGGCGCGGGCGGCATGGGCATCCCCATCGGCAAGCTGTCGCTGTACACGATGGCGGCTGGCATCCACCCGTCGCACACGCTGCCGGTGAGCTTGGACGTAGGCACCGACAACGGTCAGCTCTTGGCCGAGGAGCTCTACATCGGCTGGCGGCACCGGCGATTGCGCGGGCCCGAGTACGACTCCCTGGTGGAGGAGTTCGTGCAAGCGGTGAAGAAGGTCTTCCCCCGCGCGCTCGTGCAGTGGGAGGACTTCAAGAAGGGCAACGCCTTCGATCTGCTCGAGCGCTATCGCGAGGTGCTGCCATCGTTCAACGACGACATTCAGGGCACGGCTGCGGTCACGCTGGCGGGGGTGATGGCGGCCTGCCGCGCCAAAGGCGAGCCGCTTTCCCAGCAGCGCGTGTTGATCCTGGGCGCTGGCGCCGCTGGCATCGGCATCGCCACGCAGATCCGCGACGCCATGCGCCGCGACGGCCTGGAGGGCCCCGCGCTCACCAGGTCGATCGCGCTGGTGGATACGCGTGGCCTCCTGGTGGAGGGCAGCAGCAACGAGCGTCACAAACAAGAGTTCGCGTGGCCGGCCGAGCTGGCGCAGGTCGTGCCGTCGGCCCAGCGCGAAGATCTGCTCGCGATCGTCAAGGCGCTCGCCCCCACGGTCCTGATTGGCACCTCGGCGCAGCCGGGCGTGTTCGACGAGCACGTGGTGCGCGCCATCGCGGAGCGCACCGAGCGACCGGTGATCTTCCCGCTCTCGAACCCAACCAGCCTGAGCGAGGCCACGCCGGCCGAGTTGGTGGAGTGGACGCAAGGCAAGGTGCTGGTCGCGACGGGCAGCCCGTTCGACGCCGTCCGCTACGAGGGCCGAGAGCATCGCGCGTCGCAGGCCAACAACGTGTACGTGTTCCCGGGCGTCGGCCTGGGGGTCTTGGTGGCCGGGGCGAAGCTCGTCACCGACTCGATGTTCACCGTCGCAGCGCAGGCGCTCGCAAATCTCGTCTCGCCTGAAGACCTCAGCAAGGGCGCGCTGTTCCCGCCGCTGACACAGCTCCGCAGCGTGACCGCCACGCTGGCCGCCGCGGTGGTGCGCGAGGCGGGCCGACTCGGGCTTGGCGCCCCGATCGCCGACGGCGACGTGGAGCGCCTGGTCGACGAGGCGATGTGGTTCCCGGACTACCCGCGCGTGGTCGCGTCCGACTGAGCTCCGCGTCAGGACCTATCGGCGCGGGCCGTCCTCTGCCATCGTGCACGCCATGCTGCTCGACGAGATCAAAGCCAAGATGTTCGCCGCCATGAAGTCCGGTGACGTGGTTGCCCGGGAGATCCTCAAGGTCGCCATGGGCGAGATCACCACCGATGCGGCACGGCCTGGCAGGAAGGGCGACGACGAAGAGACGCAGGCGATCCTGCGCAAGCTCATCAAGTCCAACGAAGAGACGTTGGGCAACGTGTCCGGCGCCGAGCAGAGAGCGACGCTCGAGCGCGAGAACGAGGTGCTCAAGACGTTCCTGCCCAAGAGCCTGAGCGTGGAGGAGATCGTGGCCGCTCTCGGCGCGGTCACGGACGCGATCAAGGCCGCGGGGAATGATGGCCAGGCCACGGGCGTCGCGATGAAGCACCTGAAGGCTTCCGGTGCGCAGGTGTCTGGCAAGGACGTGACCGAGGCGGTGAAGAAGCTTCGCGCCTGAGCCGGATTGTTTTGCCTCTCTCCTCTCGGGCGCTAGGGTGGGGGGCATGTTGCGGCGAGAGTGGTTGGGTCTCGCGGCGGGGGCCGCGGCGCTTGCGCTGGACGCCGAGGCGGGCGCCACCACGTCGCGCGCGTCTTTGCGCAAGGCGTACGCTGGCAACGTCGACGCGCTCGAGCAGAAGCGCCAAAAGCTCGGTCAGGAGCTGGCACGTGCCAAGTCGGCGAAGGCTCGCGCCAAGCTGCTCGCGCGCGCCGAGACCGCGCTGCTCGGCGCGCTCGACGATCGGCTGTTACCCGCGTGGCTCGGCACCGAGTGGGACTTTCACGGCACCAGCACCGAGCCGGGCAGGGGCAAGATCGCGTGCGGTTACTTCGTCACCACGTTGCTTGCGCACGCAGGCTACCGCGTCGAGCGCGCCAAGCTCGCGCAGCAACCCTCCGAGCGCATCGTCAAGACGATGGCCGCCGACAGCGCGACGTGGCGCTTCCGCAAAGGCGACGAAGCCGCCGTGGTCGACGCGATCAAGAAGGAGGGGCCTGGCCTGTACATCGTCGGACTCGACAACCACGTCGGCTTCCTGCGCGTGCAGGGCGGGCTCGTCGCGTTCTGGCACAGCTCGTACTACGGCCCGCGCGAGGTCGTGCGCGAGGACCCCAAGAAGTCGGTGCGCTTCCAGTCCGCCTACCACGTGGTGGGCGAGGTCACGACGCGCGCGGGCATCGAGCGCTGGCTGTCGGGGGCGGAGATCGCGACCGTCACGGGGTGACGCCGCGTCGCCTCAACGCGTGTCGGGCAGAAATGCCTCGGGAGGATTGACCGGATCGTACGACTTGGCACGCCCCCTACGGGCCGCCCCGGCGGCCGTCACCACCCCCAGCGGGGTGAGTGCGAGCATCGGAAAGAGGGCCTCCAAGGAAACGCCGTGGCGCGTGACGGCTCTGAACGTGAGAAGGATCCCGCCCAGCGCCGCCAACAGCGCCATCACCAGCAAGAGCATCGAGAGCACGTACACCAGGTTGCTGCCCGCGACGAACCGCGCTTTGGGCGCGGCGCTCGCGAGCTCGTCGTGCAGTGACCGCACGAAGTCCGTGTACTCCTCGACTTGGTGGACCGGGTTGGCAGCGGTGCCGTGCCAGCCTGGGATCGTCAACTTCTGACCCGAGCTCGTCGCCAGCGTGCACATGCCCATGCCCTGCACGAGCGTGAGTCGCACTTCGGTGACCTCGTCCAGCAAGACGCTCTCGGTCGCGCCGCCCTCGTCGTGCTCGACCACGAGGAAGGGGCTGTCGATCCGGTATCGGACACCCGAGGCGTGGTACTCGTCACTCACGCCCGCCAGCGTCGCAGTGAGACGCGTGATTGTCGAGTCGCACGCAGGCGAACCGACTCTGCGCAGCTGGGGACATATGGAAGAATCCAAGCGCTTGCGAGTCTGCAGGTACATCGGTTGGGGGCGTCCCTGATCTTTGTCGCGATGTTCGTCACGACCTTCGCTCACGCTCGCAAGTGGAGGCGCGCGCGGCGAAGGGATGCTCACCCGCCGCGATGGCTCGTCATGATCCACAGCGGCGGGTCTCCATGCGACGTGATCTCGTGCGTCACCTCGTAGCCAAAGCGCCCATACAGGCCGAGGTTCTTGGGGTTGCCGGTCTCGAGGTGGCGGGCACAGCTGCCTCCTGCGCCATCGCGGCCGCGTGACGCAGCAGCGCTCCGCCGAGACCCTGGCCGTGCCGTTCGGGATCGACTCGAGGGCGTGCACGTACACGCGGGTGGTGAGGTGGTGCTGGCGGATGCTGCGCTCGAGCGCGAGGCCCGCGCGTAGCAGCCTCCACGTCGGCAGGCCCAACGGGGTAGCGGGGAGCTGCGCGCGCCACTTCGGCGGCCACGTGCCGGGTAGAGCCCGCTCGCGGCCGCGCTGGGCGCGACCGTGAGCGCGCGGCCGACCGTGTACGCTTCGCACAGCGCCCGCAGCTGAAACCAGCCGAGCCAGCGCGCGCGGCGGGCGGGCTCGGGCAGCAGCCACGCGAACAGCGGATTGTGTTGGAACACACGCGCGAGCGTCGCGGCCGCTCGTGCGAGCTCGTGCGCGCGGAGCGGTCGGAGCTCCACCGGTCGTGCGTAGCGCTTCCGCGCCCGCTCGGTCAGCGCCCAGCGCCAAGGAACGTCACTTTCCTGGGCGCGGCGTTGAATCCCCGGCACCCATCCGCTAGGTTCCGGCCGCACGCGACACTAGCTCAGTTGGATAGAGCGCTGCCCTCCGAAGGCAGAGGTCGCAGGTTCGACTCCTGCGTGTCGCGCCAGATTGAACGCTCCCTGCGAATGGGGCGAACCCAGCACTAGCGCCAAGCGTAGGCCAGGCGCCGCGACACGGTGGGGTCCGCGTCGCGCAGCGCGAGCAGCCGGCGCACGCGCTCGCGCGTGAGGGGGTGCGTCGAGAACAGCTGCGCGGTGCTCTCCACTCCCGCGAACGGGTTGACGATGTACAAGCTCGCGCTGGCGGCGGCGGCCTCGGAGGGGACCTGGTGTGCGGCGCGGTCGAGCTTGGCCAGAGCGCTGGCCAGAGCCTCTGGGTCGCCGGCGATGCGCGCGCCCGTCTCGTCTGCCAGGTACTCGCGCGAGCGACTGATGCCGAGCTGCACCAACGTGGCGGCGATGGGGGCGAGCAGCGCGAAGATCAACCCGCCGGCGCCGGGATCGTCGTTCTCGTCGCTGGTGAAGGCGCTGAAGGTCAACGCTTGCCCCACCCAGGCGACCGCGCTCGCCACCACCGCCGCGATGCTCGACAGCAGGATGTCGCGGTTCTTGATGTGGGCCAGCTCGTGCGCGAGCACGCCGCGCAGCTCCCGGGGCGAGAGCATGCGCAAGATGCCGGTCGTCACGGCGACGACGCCGTGCTTGGGGTTGCGACCCGTCGCGAACGCGTTGGGTTGCGGATCGTCAATCAGGTACACCCGCGGCATCGGCAAGTCTGCCCGCCGCGCGAGCTCCGCGACCACGCCGTACAGCTCGGGAGCCTGGTGCGGGTCCACGGGCTGGGCGCGGTTCATGGACAGCACGATGCGGTCGGAGAAGAAGTACGCGCCCACGTTCAGGAGCAGTGACACGCCCAACGCCAGATAGGCCCACCCAGGCCCGACCAGAGAGGCGGCGCCAACGAGGATGGACGTGAGCACACCCAGGAGCAGCAGCGTCTTGAGTTGGTTCTTCATGGCGACACTCTTTGGAGCGCCATGGAGGGGCTGGTGGCGCTCCGACGCACAGAACCTAGGTTCCGTTGCGGGATGCGCAAGGCCCGGGTTGGTGTAGCTTTCGCGTCATGAAAACCCGCGCCGCGCTGGCTCTGGAAGTGGGCAAGCCCCTGATCGTGGATGAGGTCGAGCTCGACGGTCCCAAGGCCGGCGAGGTCTTGGTGGAGATGAAGGCCACCGGTGTTTGCCACACCGACGAGTTCACCCGCTCTGGCGCCGATCCAGAGGGTTTGTTCCCCGTGATCTTCGGCCACGAAGGCGCTGGCATCGTCAGGGAGGTCGGCGCGGGCGTGACCAGCGTCGCGCCCGGCGACCACGTCATCCCGCTGTACACACCCGAGTGTCGCGGCTGCAAATCCTGCCTCAGCCGAAAGACCAACTTGTGCACGGCCATCCGCGCCACCCAGGGCAAGGGCCTCATGCCAGACGGTACGAGCCGATTTCGGTTTCGCGGTCAGCCGGTGCACCACTACATGGGCTGCTCCACGTTCGCGAACCACTCGGTGATGCCGGAGATCGCAGTAGCCAAGGTGCGCAAGGACGCGCCCTTCGACAAGATTTGTTACATCGGCTGCGGAGTCACGACCGGAATCGGTGCCGTGATGTTCACGGCCAAGGTCGAGCCAGGCGCCACGGTGGTCGTCTTTGGGCTGGGCGGCATCGGTCTGAACGTCGTGCAGGGCGCACGTATCGCGGGCGCAGACATGATCGTGGGCGTCGACATCAACCCCGCGCGCGAGCCGCTGGCGCGCCAGCTGGGGTTGACACACTTCGTCAACCCGAAGGAGCTGAAGGGGGACCTGGTCGCGCACCTCGTCGAGCTCACCGGGGGCGGCGCGGATTACAGCTTCGAATGTGTGGGCGACGTGAAGCTGATGCGCCAAGCGCTCGAGTGCTGTCACCGCGGCTGGGGGGTGTCGGTGATCATCGGGGTGGCAGGCGCGGGTCAAGAGATCCAGACCAGGCCGTTCCAGCTGGTCACCGGCCGAGTGTGGAAGGGCAGCGCCTTCGGCGGTGCGCGCGGCCGCACCGATGTGCCCAAGATCGTCGACTGGTACATGAACCGGAAGATCGACATCGACAGCTTGATCACCCACAAGCTGCCGCTCGAGCGCATCAACGACGCCTTCGACTTGATGCACGAGGGCAAGTCGATCCGCGCGGTGGTCGAGTTCTGATGGCGAACTACACGACGCGCGCCGAGCACCGCATGTTCGGAGGCGTGCAGGGCTTCTACGAGCACGAGAGTGTGGCCTGCGCCGGGGCCATGCGCTTCGCCGTCTTCCAGCCGCCGACGATGCTGCGCGGCGAGCGTGCGCCGGTGCTCTACTACCTAGCGGGGCTCACGTGCACAGAGGAGACCTTCGTGGTCAAGGCGGGTGCGCAGCGCCTCGCGTCGGAGCTGGGGCTGTGCATCGTCACGGTCGACACCAGCCCGCGTGCGCGTCGCTACGCTGGTGACGACGAGAGCTGGGACTTCGGCGTGGGCGCTGGCTTCTACCTCGACGCGACGCAGTCACCTTGGAGCGAGAGCTACCGCATGTCGACCTACGTCAGGCGCGAGCTGAGGGATTTGGTCGAGCAACGCTTCGCGGTCTTGCCCGCGCGACGGGGCATCTTCGGTCACTCGATGGGCGGACACGGCGCGTTGACGCTCGCGCTGCGCTTTCCCGGCGAGTACCGCTCGGTGTCGGCCTTCGCGCCGATCGTCGCGCCGTCGCAGGTGCCTTGGGGTCGAAAGGCGTTCGCCGGCTACCTCGGTCCCGACGAGGCGAGCTGGGCTGAGTACGACGCAGTGAAGTTGATCCAAGGAGGCGCGCGCTTCGCGAGCGCGCCGCTGGTCGATCAAGGCACGAGCGACAAGTTCCTGGAGCGAGAGCTGCGGCCGGAGCTCTTGGTCGATGCGTGCGCCGGCGCTGGACAGGCGCTCGAGCTGCGCAGGCACGACGGCTATGACCACAGCTACTTCTTCATCGCGTCGTTCGTGGACGACCACCTCAAGCACCACGCTGCCCGTCTCTCGGGCTGACCGCAGCGGTCACGAACGACGAAGCGCGGACACGATGTCTCGTGCCGCGCTCTTCACCACACGCCCGGGCTCCGAGCTGCGTTTGTCGCCGCTCGGGCCCGGGTTGCCTTCACTTCTTGGGTGCGGCGCTCGCGGAAGCGCCAGCGGATGCGGCACCGGAACCGGAAGCAGCAGGCGCAGCCGACTCGGTCGCCGTGGCGGCCGCGGTCTCGGTGGCGGTTGCAGTTGCGGTCGGGGCTGCGGACGCGGTCGCCGAGGGCTTCGCGGAAGCCGGCGCCGAGCCAGACGCCTTCGCGCTGCCTGCCGCGGGGGCAGGGTCTTCGCAACCAGCGAGGCAAGCAGCAGCAACCGTGAGGACCAATGCGATCGAACGAGTTCCCATCGTCGTCTCCTTCTTTCGCGCACAACCGTGCGCGCTTTCTGAGACGAGATTCTGCTTTGGTAGTTCGCGGAGCGGGGTAAAACGTTGTCAGTCGTCGTCGCGAACGAGCCTCTGTTGTGACAATTGCCACCAATTGTCAGAGACTTGTCAGTGGAGCGTTACAACTGACAGGGCCGCTACAAGTTCTGGCAGCTCGCCGCGTAGGCAGGCACCAGCCAGTTCCACTGCGGCAGCGCGATGCGCGGGTAGTAGGCCACGAAGTTGAAGCACATCTCGTCCGCCGTATCCTCCCCGAAGTTCGCCGGAGAGCCGGTCGTGTTTTGCCACGTGCAGCGCGTGCGGACCGTGTCGTTCACGTCGAGCTCGGCCGTGACCGGGTACGCGATCTGGTACTCGAAGTCGTAGTTGGGCACGTCCGCGAGCACGATCTGGCTCCCGTCCGCCTTGTCGATGACGCTCTCGAACTGGCGGCCGAGCTGGTGCATGTGTGGCCAGGCCTGGAAGATCGTGATCGGGAAGTAGCTGTCGAGCACGCCGAGCACGTCGCTGGAGCACTCCACCGTGGTCTCCATGTTGGGCTGGATCGGATCGAAGTTGGTCCCGCCGAACGCGACGATGTCCGCGTCGTGCTGGCGCAGCTCGGTGGTGGTGCACAAGCTCACGCCGCTCTGATCCGTCTCGCCGACCAGACCGGTGATGTTGTTGTAGTGGACTTGGATGACGAAGTGGCCCGGCTCGCTGGGGCCGACGGGGAAGCCTGCCTCCTCTGGCAACACGAGCGGAGGAGTGCCCGGGCCCCACGCGTACACCAGCTTCCATTCCGTGTTCACGAAGTCGCAGGGCTCGCCGTTGGCGCTCACGGCGTTGGGCGCTTGCAGCAGCAAGATGTGGTGGAGGATGGTCTCGTTGTCGATGTTGGGCGCGATGGCGGTGATGTGCCGCGCGACGTCACTCGGCGCCTCCACCCCGAAGCAGACATAGAGATCGGTCTGGTCGGCAGGCATCTCGAAAGGCGCGCTCGGCGTCAGCACCACGTCCGGCGTGCAGTCGAGCGCATACCCGCCACCCGCACCCCCGCCGCCCTGGCCCCCGCAATCTTCGTTGCTCTCCGGCATCCCCGCGTCGACGTAGGCCGCGAGCGTGGCCTTGTCGGCGTCGGACAGCGGCATGTTCGGCGGTGGAGGCATGGCCTCGCTCGAGGCGTTGATCTTTTCGATCATCGCCTCGCCCACCGTCGCGTGCGGCAACGTCGGCGGCGCGGCCAAGAGGTGCGCCCGATCGATCATCGGCATGGGGGCGCCGAACACCGGAGGGCTCGCGTGGCACTCGCGGCAGTTCGCTTGGAGGATGGCATCGACGTCACAGGGCAGGCCCGCGCCCGGAGTGGTGGTCCCGCTCGACCCGCCGGCGCCGCTCCCTGCGCCTTCGCCCTGACCGCCGCCGCCCGGGCTCCCGCCGTCCTCGCACGCGATGACGAACGCGAGAGCGCCCAGAACCAACGCCCCACGAAGGCCGTGTTGAAGCATGCCGCAAGGCTACCAGATCAGGGGCACTTGCGGGCCGTCACGCTGCCCTCGAGCAAGAGTGCGGCGTCGCCGAAGCTGCCCTTGATCGCCAGCTCGAAGTCGGCCCCGGCCTTCTTCTTTACCTCTGCGGATCCCTGAAACGAGAGGTTCAGACTGGCCGAGCCAGGCGCCGCGACGCCGTCGAGAACCACCGACTTGGCGCCGCCTTTGCCGTCGAGCTCGACGCGGACGTCGACGTCGCCCAGCGGGAGCGCGTCGCAGGCGAGCGGTGTGTTGGAGATGCGCAGCACGCTGCTCCCCGCGCTGGTCGTGAGCGTGGCTCCGCGCACGCGGATCTTGGTGTTGGCCAGGGTCAGCACCAGGCCTGGTTGGGCGTTCTCCACCGCCTTGTCGGCCGCCGCGGGCAAACACACCTGCGCCATGACCGCCCCCTCGAGATCGAGCTTGGGAGCCGCCACGTGCAGGTCGAGCTTGCCGAACATGAGCGTGGCCGTCGTCGGCTCGATGAACGGCTCTCGCAGCTCGCCCCAGTTCTTGCCCGCGCTGTGGCTGGTGTTGCCGTCGGTCGAGCGCACCGTCGCGCTGCGCACCGCGAACGGCCGCTTCGAGGGGCCTCCGGACTTGTCGCTGACGAAGTAGCGACTCACCACCAGCGCCGCCAAGAACTTGTCATCGCGTTCGGTGGGCAGCGACTCGCACGTGACGTCCGACGCGCTGACGAACGTGAGCTCGGTCGCGTCGGTGTTGGGCAGGCGGCGCGCGAACACGTTCGCGACCGAGATCGGCTTGCCGTCGATGCGCAAGAGTGCGGGCTCACCCAAGGAGGCGTCGAAGCCTTTGGGGGCTTGCCCCGGAGGCGGTGCCTCGGCGCGGCCGGCAGGAGCGTCAGAGCCAGCGCTGCCACTGCAGCCCCAGCAGGCCGCCCCCAAGACCACCATCGCTTTCGGCCACCCCATCGCCGCCCTGTCGTATCCGATCCCGCTGAAACGCGAAACCGGTCGAGCGCGAGCCGCTGAAGCTGCATCCTCGCGCAAGAGCGTGCGCGCGGAGATCGACGAAGACCGTGGTTCGCAGGCGATCCTCGAGACGAATGACGACGGCACGAGCGTTGCAGTCGGGTGTGGCATGAGCAACACCGGATGTTCCCCGTCGGCTGCGCACCGTTTCTCTGCCGACGCAGAAGATGCGTCGGGTGAAAGCGGGACGCGTTCGCGTTCGAGCGCGCCTCCGCCTTCGGGACACGGCGTGATCCTCGCCCCCAGCCAGGAGCAGCTGGAGGTCGCGGAGGACATGTTGGGCGAGATGAGTGCGCTGATCGGCGAGGAGAGGCGCGCGGAGGTGCTGGGCTGGCTGGAGCGCGGCGCCTACTCCGCTGCGCTCGGCGTGCTCGACGAGCTGCTCCAACGCATGCCCCACAATTTGAGCCTGGTCCGGTTTCGGGCTGCATTCCACGCTCAGCTGTTCGGCTGGCTCGTCGATCGGTTGGGGGGAGTGCGGCGCCACCTCATCGCTGTGCGCGAGGTGCACGGGACGATGGGCGCATCGTACGCCGCGATCGTCGGCTCGGCGCAGACGCCCGTAACGGTGCAAGCGGTCGTCGAGGCGCTCGGCGGCGATGCCGTGACCACCATCGAGCACGTCGCGCGGCTGTTGCGCGCCGGCTTCTTGGAGTTCGCCGGGGTGGCGCTGGATCGCGGTGCTCGGTTGCGCTCGCTGGACGTCGAGCTCGACGGCGAACACGGGCGACCCGGCGCTGCTCATTGAGCGGCGCCCCGGTCCGCCTTCACGCCACGCGCACGCGCGGCTCCGACAACGAAGCATGAGGCGCCTGTGCCCACCTCAGGGCGCAGCCCGCGACCTTGTCGAGCGCGCTAACGTGCTCGGCTGCTCCCAGCTCGATCGCGACCTTGGGCATCCCGAACACCACCGATGAAGCCTCATCCTGGGCGATGGTCCGGGCGCCCGCCATCCGCATCGACAAGAGACCGCGCGCGCCGTCGTCCCCCATCCCCGTCAGGAGCACGCCGAGCGCGTTGCGCCCGGCCGCCTTGGCGACTGACTCGAACAGCACATCGACGCTGGGACGATGGTGCCGCACCGCCGGTCCGTCACTGATCCGAACCGAGTAGTTGGCGCCGCTCTTCAGCAGCGAAAGGTGGCGCCCTCCGGGCGCGATCAGCACCCTGCCGACGATCACGGCGTCGCCATCTCGTGCCTCCCGCACCTCCATCGCAGACACTCCGTTCAGTCGCTGCGCGAGCGGTCCGGTGAACTCGGCTGGCATGTGCTGGACGATGACGGTCGCCGGGCCATCTGCTGGGAAAGCTGCCAGCACCTGCTCGAGCGCCTGGGTGCCCCCCGTGGACGCTCCGATCGCGAGAACCCGCCCTGTGGTGCGCAGCGCCGGCAGGATGCCGGCCGGACTGACGTTGGGAGCTACCGGCGCGGCCCGCACACGCGCGACCGCCGCGGCGCGGATCGCGTCGGCCAACCTCCCCGCGACGTCAGGCACGCTGAACTGCGACGAGGGTTTCGGGACCACTGCCACCGCGCCGAGGGACAGGGCGCGCATCGCGGTCTCGCTCCCCTCTTGCGTCAGCGAGCTCACCACCACGACCGGCATCGGGTGGTGGGCCATGAGCTTCGACAGAAAGGTCAGCCCATCCATTCGTGGCATCTCGATATCCAGCGTGAGGACGTCCGGGGATAGCTCCGCGATGCGCTCGCGGGCGACGTAGGGGTCGCCAGCTGCGCCCACGACCTCGATATCCGGGGTCTTCGCCAGCTCGCGCGCGAGCACGCGCTGCACCACGACAGAGTCGTCGACGATGAGCACGCGTGTCATCGGAGAACCTCCCGAGCGATGCGCAGGCGCACGCGCCCGCCGTCCAGCTCCGCGCTCGCAAAGGGCTGGGCTTCCGCCGGAAACGCCCCGTCTCCGAGCGCGGGTGAGCCGAGGTCGAAGACCACGTCGGGAGATTCCAGCTCCGGCAAGACGTTGCCGCAGATGACGTTGGTGAGCTCGAGCAGTGCGCTCAGAGCATCGGCCTCCGAGGCCTCCTCGTCGCCGAGCAGGTTGGCGGTGAGCTCACCAAGCAGCGAACGCTCGACCGACAAAGCGAACCAGCCCCGCCAAGAGCCATGGAACGGGATCGTCGCCGTTGCACACTCGCCGGCCCCGGCACCGCTCCCTTCGTCTGCGCAGTAGAAGCACAGGTCGGAGAGCACAGTGCTCGCCACGCGACTGAGGGTCGCTTCGGCGCTAGACATCGGACCTCCCCGCGATCGCCGTGACGACCGCTTGCAACAACCCCTCGGGGGTGAATGGCTTGCGCACGAAGCCGGCAGCGAGCTCCCGCACTCGCTCCACGCGAGGTTCGCTCCCCTCCGTGCTCACGACCACGACTGGGAGGTCGACCGTGCTTTGGCTGCCTCGAATTCGCTCCAGCGCCTCCATGCCTCCCATGACGGGCATGTTGAGGTCGAGCAGCGCCAAATCCACGGAGCTTCGAGTCAGGAGGTCGAGCGCCTCTTGACCATTGGACGCCTCCTGAATCTGCCCAATGGGCAGGCCGCTCATGCCCAGAGCACGAGTGATCATCCGCCGCATGGTGCTGCTGTCGTCCACGACCAACACGTTCAACGCCATCGTCAACTCCCCGAGAAGAGGGTCCTCATACCCGTGTCAGTGCGCAGGACGACCTCGCCCGTGCCCACGTGTAGCGACATGGTTCGCGGGGTGCTCCCACCGGTCTCCTGAGCGCGGATGAGAACCCCGTTCTTCCAAAACAACTTGCGCACCGCAGCCAGGTTGCGTTGGCCCACCTGGAAGCTGCTCTCCCCCGCGACCCCGAGCGCTGCACCCCCCGCCACGCAGACGACCAGCCGAGATTTCTCGGCGCCCAGCGCGTAGGCCTCCTTGAAGAACTTGGGCACCCCGGTGTCCACGAACATGAAGGGTTGCGCGCTGGCTTTCTCGGGGTTCGTGTTGGCGTCCGGCAACATCAGGTGGATCAGACCTCCGACCGATGTATGCGGATCCCAGATCGTGATTCCCAAGCAGCTGCCGAGCGCGAACGTGATCAGCGTGTCGTCGCGGCTGCGCGAGAGCGCGCGCTCGGCGAGCCCGACCGTGGTCCGCCTGCGCGAGCTGTCCAGCACCGAGTCGAGGTTGCTCATGCGCGATACACCGCCGGCCTGACATAGCGCAGCCCGTGTCCCGTGGTGCCGAGGCTCTCCGCATGCCCGATCAGCAGGTAGCCGTCGTCGGCCAGCAGCGGATGAAAGCGGTTGGCGAGCGACAACTGGGTGTCCTTGTCGAAGTAGATCATGACGTTGCGACAGAAAATCGCGTGAAACGGACCGCGCATGGGCCAGCGGTCGAGCAGGTTGAGCCGCGCAAAGCTCACCATCGAGCGGACCGCCGGAACGACCTCGAAGCAGCCATCCGACCGCTTGTGGAAGTAGCGCTCGCGGAACTGGGCCGGAGTTCCTTCCAGCGCCTCCTTTCGATAGCGGCCGGCGCGCCCTGTCGCGAGCACGTGGGAGGCCAGGTCGGTCGCCAGGATGCGCGTCTTCTGTGCGAGCAACGGCGCGCGTTCCAGCAGCGTGATCGCTATGGTGTACGGCTCTTCCCCGGTCGAGCAGGCGGCGCTCCAGATGCGGAGCTCCGGCAAGCCGGCCCAGCACGTCGAAGCAAGCTCAGCGAGCAGTTCGAAGTGTGCGGGCTCGCGTAAGAAGTTGGTCTTGTTGGTGGTGAGCACGTCGACCATGAGCGCGCGCTCCGTCTCGTCTCGCTCGACCAGCGCGAGGTATTCGTCGAACGTCGACAGTTTGGTCGCGCGGAGGCGCTTCGTGAGCCGCGACTGCGCGAGCTCCTCCTTTCCGGTGCGCATGACGATTCCCGTCAGGCGCCGCAGGAGCTCTGCCACCCTCGTGAACTGTGCAGCGCTCAAGCGCGGGCTGGTGAAGGTGGCTGCCTCCACGTCAGAACTCCGCCAAGGCTGCGCTGCCTTCGTCGTCGTCGAACGGAATCAACTTCTCCGCCGCCTGCCTGGCCTGCGCACCGGGCGGAGGCACCGACCTCAGGTGACGCGGTCGGCCGGCGCTCTTGGTCGGCATGGCCACCATCCTCGGGAGCGCGGGTGGTCTGGCAGGTTTGCGGGCCGACACGTGCACGATCGCAGGTGAGCCGCTGAGCTCGAAGCTCTGCACTAGCTCACGGAGCGAGCTCGCCTGCCCTGCCAGCTCCTCTGCGGCCGATGCAGACTGCTCCGTGGTAGCGGCGTTCTGCTGCGTTGCACGCGCCGCCTTGTCCACCATGCCGTGAATGCCAGCGACGCTCTGCGCCTGCTGCTGCGAGGAGGCAGCGATCTCCTCCATGACCTCCACCACTTTGCCCACATGACCGCGAATTTCGTCGAAGGTGCGGGACACCCCAGCGTTCAAGGAGACCCCTTGCTCTGCGCTCTTGACTGCGTCCTCAATCATCTGGCCCGTCGTCCTGGCAGCCTCTGCGCTCCGCATCGCGAGGTTGCGGACCTCCTCGGCGACCACCGCGAAGCCGCGACCGGCGTCGCCGGCTCGTGCCGCCTCGACCGCGGCGTTCAGCGCCAGCAGGTTGGTCTGGAAGGCGATCTCGTCGATCGTCTTCACGATCTGCGCGGTGCGATCGCTGGCCGCCTTGATCTGCTCGATCGCCTTGGACAGCTCCAGCATCGCGCTCCCCCCTCGGGTCGCGGCAGCGTTGGCCGCCTGCGCCATGCCACGGGCCTCCTGCGCGTTGCGGGCGGTCTGCTCCCCCGAGGTGGACACCGCCTGCAACGTGTTGGTCACCTCATCGAGCGAGCTCGCTTGGTCGCTTGCGGCGCGGGCGAGAGACTGATTGCCGATGGTGATTTCTCCCGCCGCCGCCGAGACCTGGTCCGCGGCCACCACCACTTGACCGAGCGCCGAGTCGAGGTTCTCTGCGGCCTGGTTGAGGCTGGTTTGAATGGCCGCCCAGTCGCCGCTGTGCTCGCCGCGAAGGCGGGCCGAGAGGTTTCGGTTGGCCACCTGGGCGAGGACGGTCTGCGCCTCCTGAATCGGCCGCGCGCAGACCTCCACCAAACCATTGATGCCACCGAGCAGCTCGCCATAGGCGCCGTCGTGTCCGCTGGTCACTGCGCGCTCCGAGAGCCGGCCGGCGCGCACCGCGGCGATGAGAGCGGACGAGTCCGCGTTCAGCCTGACCAGCGCGCCCTGGGCGCGTTGAAAGCTGTGCGAGAGCACGTCGGCCTGGGAACGAGGTTCAATGCGTCGACTCAGGTCTCCACGGCTCACGGCGTCGGCCGCGGAGGAGACCTCGGTCAGCCAGGACGAGACACCCCTCAGCGCCTCGGAGAGCTGCCCGACTTCGTCGTCGGCGCGATGGTCGAACGACTGCCCGAGGTCACCCTGCGCCAGTCGCTTCGCGCTTTCGGTCAGCTTCGAGACCGGTCGCGACACCGAGCGGAGGAAGAGGGCTGCCACGATGAGCAACGTCAGGGCTGCGGCCGCGGTTGCGAGCAGCGTCATCCGTTTGGCGCGCTGAACGGGCAGCAGCACTTCATCGCTGTCCGCGCGAAGCCAGAGCGTCCAACCCATGCCCGCGAACCCCATGGCACCCTGGGAGCGCGCGTAGCCCGCGAGCACCTCCTTCCCCTGGTAATCACCTCGCAGCCACCCAATGGGTGGGCTGCCAGCGGCCGCACCGGAGGAGGCCCCTCGCTCGTCCACAGGCGGTCGCCGTTCGCCTTTCACCAGATCCGAAATCGGGTCCCCGGAGGGCCCCAGGAGCGTGAAGTGGGCAGTGGAGAGACCTGACCTCGAGAGCGCTTGGTATTCGGCGGCAAGCACCGACTCGATCAGCGAGAAGTCCATGATGTTGTACCAGACCGCGATGGTCTCGCCCTCCTTGCCCTTGATCGGGGCGGCGAAGCCCATGACACGCGACTTGTCGCTGTAGACCGCCCGCACGGTGGCGTCTTCGTGGACCGGGACGACGACGGTGCCCGTGGCGGTATCGTTGCCTGAGGCAGTCTCCGGCATCCGCGTGTGGAAGCGGCCTGCGAGCGCGTCCTTGAACCACCCTTCCCCGGCGAAGTTCTGCTTCCATACTCCGCTGGTGTCGATGGGGCGCCCCTTGTCATCTCGGTCGTTGACCGCGATGACTTCGCCTTCCAAGTCGACGGCGATCGTGAGCAGGTACACGTCATAGAGGTCGACGTACTGGTTCATGGCGGCGACGACTTCATTGCCTTCGCGACGGTGCCAGGTTTCGGTGTGCTGCAGCACACCATTGACGCTGAAGGCTTGGACGTCGCCGTACCGCTCGAACAAGTTGCGGTCCAGCTTGTCGAGCGTGTCGCTGGAGACCTGCGCCAGCTTGTCGCCGAGGCTCTCCTCGTGCGCCTTTCCCTCGTAGAACGCACTGGTGCACAGCCCAGCGAGCGGGAGAGAGAGGAACACACCCGCGATGGCGAGCTTGTGTGCGATCTTCATGGACGTCCTTCTTTGGAGGCAGGTGTGCCTTCTTCCGCGGGCGCTCCACTGTTGCCTGGTCGGGCGCGCGCGAGGTCGCTCGAGGAGAGCGCGCGTTCGATGTCCAGCAGCAGCCGGACGCGGGAACCGACCTTCCCGATGCCGAGCAGGTAGTCGGTACGCACGTGGGCGCCGAGGTTGGGCGCGGCTTCCACCGCGCTCTCTGGTAGGTCGACGACCTCGGAGACGCGGTCGACGACGATGCCAATCTCGTTGCCGTGCGCTCGCAACACCACGATGCACGAGCGGGCGTCGGTGGTTCCCGGTGCCATGCCGAACTTGTTGCGCAGGTCTGCGACGGAGATGATTTTGCCGCGCAGGTTGATGACACCTTTGACCCAGCGTGGGGTCCCAGGCACCGGCGTGACGGTCAGAAGGCCAATGATCTCCTGCACGGCGAGGATCGCCACGCCGTACTCCTCTTCGCCGAGGAAGAATGTGAGGTACTTGCCCGCGAGGCCGGTTGCTTGTGGCGTCATGATGATGGTCTCAGTTGAATGCGTCCATGGGTCGTGCATCTCCGTCTTCGCGTGCCAGGGCGATGATCTCGGGGGTGTCCAGGATCAAACCGACCTTGCCGTCGCCCAAGATGGCGCCTCCCGCGATGCCGCGGACCGCGCCGATCGCGCTGCCCAGTGACTTGGCGACCACCTGCTGCTGCCCAAGGAGCTCGTCGACCAGGATGGCGCACTGCCCGTCGAGGCCATTGATGATGACGGCCAGGCCTTTGGTGGCGTCGGCGGTGGCCGCGGGGACTCCGAAGAGCCGACTCAAGCGGAACATCGGGATGAGCTCCCCGCGGATCACCAGCATTTCGCCCCGGCCGGACACGGTGGACAGCTGCTCGGCGGAGGGGCGCAAGCTCGTGCGGATGTTGACGATGGGGACGATGTAGCGCTCCCCGCCCACACGCACGAGCATGCCGTCCGTGACGGCGAGCGTCAGCGGCAGTCGCAGGGTGAACGTGGTGCCTTGGTCCAGGGTGGACGCGATCTCGATGCGGCCGTTCAGCGCCTGCACGTTCCGTCTCACCACGTCCATGCCGACCCCGCGACCCGAGAGGTCGGTCACCTTGTCGACGGTCGAGAATCCGGGCTCGAAGATCAGGCTGAATACGTCCGAATCGGTCATTCCGGCGTCCGACTCGATCAGCCCGCGCTCGATGGCTCGTTTCACGATGCGCGCTCGATCCAGCCCTGCGCCATCATCAGCGAGCTCGACGACCACATTGCCGCCCGCGTGGGTCGCGCTCAGACGTACCGTTCCGCAGCGCCTTTTGCCCCGTGCCTCCCTGGTCCCGGGAGCTTCGATGCCGTGATCGACTGCGTTCCGCAACATGTGGACCAGTGGGTCCGCGACCACGTCGACCATGTTGCGGTCAATCTCCGTATCTTCTCCGGAGAGCAGGAGCTCCACCTCTTTTCCACTCTTCTGCGCTGTGTCACGCACCACACGCGCCATCTTCTGAAAGGTCGGCTTGAGCGGCACCATTCGCAGCGACATCGCCAGGTCCTGCAGCTCTCGGACGATCTTGCCAGCGTGCGCGACTTTGCGAGACAGGTCGTGGTGCTCGCCGCTCACGACGGTGGGGTCTTGGCGCACCATGCTTTGCGCAATGACCAGCTCGCCCACCAGGTCCACGAGGCGGTCCAATCGTTCCGTACGCACGCGCACCGAGCTATCGGCGTCCGTTCGAGTGGTAGCGGTCGACGGGGCGGCGGTCGCCGGCGGGGCCTGGGCGGCAGCCGTGGGGAGCGCCGGCGAGACGTTGCGGACCTCCGGCGGGGAGACGGGGGCGACCGGCGCAGGGCTCTCCTCCGCCCCTGCCGCAGCGGCCTTCTGCTTGCGTCGCGGTCGCCGTCCGTCTTTGGTATCGACCGGTCCCGCGATCGGGCCACTGGTCGCCTCGACCAAGGCCTGTGACAGCTCGGCCAGGTCTGGCAGCAAGCAGGCTTCGCCCGAGAGCGAGGACTGCACGACGCTGAGCAGGACCTTCAGCGCGTCCACTGCGGCCAGGGATAGGTTCGCGGTGCGACCGCTGAACGAGATTTCCTTGGCGCGAACCCGAGAAAGCAGCGACTCAGCCTTGTGTGCGAAGGAGGCGATGGGCTCGAGCCCCAGCATCGCGGATACCCCTTTCACCGTGTGAAAGGAGCGAAACACAGTGTCGATGGCCTCGCTGTCGAGGGGGTTGCCTTCGAGCACCAGCATCGCCGCCTCGGCCTGGCCGATGTAGTCGCTCGCCTCTTGCACGAACTCGAGCACGAGCTCTCGGTCGGCTTCCTCGAAGGCGAACGGGCTCGGCGGAGCGGTGTTGCTCTTCGCAGGAGCAGATACTTGCGCAGCGCGCAGGAAGCGAATGGCGGCGGCTTTGGCGGCTTCTGGATCGGCGGCGGCTCCCCTGCTGAGCGTGGTCAGGGTGCTGCTCGCCTGCGTCAGGAGCAGCGCGACTCCTGGCGCCGCTCCGGCGATCAGCGGCTGGAGGTCGCGCACCACTCCTTCGAGCAAGCTTCTGTCTGTGCTGTCGCCGCGTTGCACGCGGTCCGCCAGGAGCTCTGCGCTCGGCTCTGCTGCGTCGCTTCCAGATGACATGCGGGCTCTGTCACTGGTAGCGGCCCGCCACCCGCTTGGCTTGAGCGCCAACGAGCGCCTCCGCAAACGGTGCGCCCAGCGCTTCCTGCCTTAAGGCAGGGTCGTCCCCGGGCCGACAATCAGACAGGAGGAAATGGTGGCGACGAACATGTTCGGTAGTTGGCTCGTGGAGCGCGGCGTGGTGACTGCGGAGGAAGTCATGGCCGCGTTGGATCGCCAGCGGGAGATTCGCGTGCCGCTCGGCAAGCTCGCGATGATGCAGGGATGGCTCTCGGTCGGACAGGTGTTCGCGATCCTCAACCGCCAAGCATCGTCGCGAGAGCTGTTCGGGGCCATCGCGGTCGCGTTGGGCCATCTGAGCAGCGCGCAGCTGGGGGAGTTGCTCATGGAGCAGCAACGCAGGTGCCCACCCGTGGGAGCCGTCCTGGTCGACATGGGGGTCGTCGACGTCGACACCATCAACGCGGAGCTGCGTGCCTTCCGCGAACACGACCCGGTGGTGGGGTCCGATGATTGAGTGGACGACGCGGCCGGCAGGGAGCCGAGGTGCCCAGCGCGACCGCGCTGCGCTGGCAGGTGGCCGATCTCGGCTCGCCGCGAGCGTCCCTGGGTCAGCCGTTGGCCACCCGTCGCGTTCGTAGCGTCCCCGCGGAGCGGGTGTCGTGTGCGACTCTTCGCTTCGGCGTGCTGAGCTGGAAGCGGTCGACCGTCTCCTGCAGCGCAGCCGCCTGGCCTGAGAGCTCCTCGGCGGCGCTTGCGGACTCTTCCGCGGACGCTGCCGACTGCTGGGTGCCACGTGCGATGTTGTCCACCGCCTTCGCGATCTGTTCCACGGTCTTCGTTTGCGCGACGGCAGCTTGCGACACTGCTTCCATCAGGTCCTGCACCGAGCGCACCCCGCTGTGGATCGCCTCCAGGCTCTCGGAGACCTCCTGTTGCGCGGTGACCCCGCCCTCTGCGCTGCGACGCCCTTCTTCGATCAGCTGCGCAGTGTTGCGCGCGGCTTCGGCGCTGCGGATGGCCAGGTTTCGCACTTCCTCCGCGACGACGGCGAAGCCGCGTCCCGCGTCTCCTGCGCGAGCAGCTTCCACTGCCGCATTCAGCGCGAGCAGGTTCGTCTGGAAGGCGATCTCATCGATGGTCTTGACGATGCGCGCTGTCTGATCGCTGGAGGCCTTGATGCGACCGACGGCGTCGGCCAGGCGACCAATGGCGGCGATGCCCTCGGTCGCGCGCGACGTCGCGGACTCCGCTCGCTTTCTTCCTTCGATGGCGTTCTGCGAAGACAACCTGCTGGTGCCGGTGATCTCTTCGAGCGAGGAGGAGATCTCCTCCAACCCGCCCGCCTGGGAGCTGGCTGTCTGCGCGCTGCTCTGGCTGCCGATCGTGACCTCCGAAGCTGCCGTGGCGACCTGTGTCGAAGCCTCCGCGATCTGGGAGAGCGAGGCGTCGATGTTGCCGAGCGCTTGGTTGAACAGCGTGGCGATCTGGTCGAAATCGTCCTCCCCGGTGGTCTCGATGCGGGCGGTCAGATCGTTCCGGGCGATGCGCTGCATCGCTGCGTTCACCCTGGACACGAACGACTGGGTGCGTTCGTGCTGCGCTCTGCCGAGCTCTTTGGTGCGAGCGAGCCGGGCGTCCATCAGCGCGTTCAACGTCAGCGCGGAGTCCGCGTAGAGCAGCCGCGCAAAGGCGTCATTGAAGCGGCGTTGCTCGGCTCGTGTCGCCCCGGCGGCCGCGACGGCTGCGCCGAGCTCGTGACGCAGGATCTCGTAGCCACCAAAGTAGTACATGCAGTCGAGGTCGATCTGGTCGTGGCGTCGGCCCACGTGCAAGCGGAACGCGATCCACGTGTCGTCTACCCGACCGTCGAACAGGGTCGAAAGATAGCGCTCGATCACCGGGCGCTGTTTCTCCACCGACGTGTGCTTCTGGAGGATCTGCCGGGTGCCTGCGGACTGCATCACCGCGGTGTAGAACCGTTCGCTCACCAGCCGCAGTGATCGTTTGCACACCTCGCCCCACGTCGCGACCACGCCGAGGTCCTCGCTGGTCAATCCCAGGAACGAAAGCCGCTCCGCGATCTTGGCGTCGCTGATCTGAATCGTTCCCGCGGCGTAGCTTCGCTCCCTGCGTTCCCAGAACGTCATTCCGAGACATCAGCGGTACGCGGAGGGGGGTTCTGAAGACGCTGAGCCCGCTTTCCTTGCGCCATCTTCATCGTGGCGCGCGTGCCTTGCACGTCCGGTCGCAGCGCTTGACGAGCGGTCCAAGAACCAGCTAGGCCCATCGGGGAAGATGGGGCGTGCTGCGAAGACGACCGAGGACTCGGCCTCCGAGACGACCGTGCAGGCGGGGCCGATCGTCGAGGAGGTGGGCCAGGCCCTGCTCGTGATCACCCACGGTCCGGAGCGCGGTCGCCTGATCGTGCTCCCTGCCAGCAAGGAGCCGGCGCGGATCGGGCGTGCGCCCAGCTGTGAGGTGGTGATCGACGACCCCAGCCTGTCCCGCGTGCACGCCACGATCCGCTGCGTGCTCGGAGAGCACTACGTGCGCGACGAAGGCTCGCGCAACGGCACGCTGCGCAACGGCAGTGCGGTGGACTTTGCGTCGCCGCTGACCGACGGCGACAGGCTGACGCTGGGCAACGTGCGCTTGCGCTTCACGCGTGGCGGGGACGGCGAGCCCCGCCTCCTCACCAGCCAACCTGCTGGCGTGGTGTCACGCGGCGGGGCCGCGGTGAGACGCGTAGCCATGACGCCGGCGCTTCGCGGGGTGTTCGACCAAGCCGAGCGCGCCGCCAAGAGCTCGCTCAGCGTGCTCATCTTGGGCGAGACCGGAGCGGGCAAAGAGATCTTGGCCGAGACGATCCACGAGAGCTCGCCGCGCGCGAACAAGGAGCTGCTCAGCATCAACTGCGCGGCGCTCACCGAGTCGCTGCTCGAAGCCGAGTTGTTCGGTCACGAGCGAGGTGCCTTCACTGGCGCCGTGTCGGCCAGGCCCGGGCTGCTCGAGGCGGCCGATGGGGGCACGCTGTTCTTGGACGAGGTGGGCGAGCTTCCGCTGGCCACGCAGGCCAAGCTGCTGCGCGTGCTCGAGGACAAACGCGTGCTCAGGGTCGGCGCGCGCAGCCACAAGAGCGTCGACGTTCGCTTCATCGCGGCCACCAACCAAAACCTCGAGCGACGCGTGGCCGATGGCAGCTTTCGGCGAGACCTGTTCTTTCGGCTGAACGCGATCACGCTGACGTTGCCGCCGCTGCGCGCGCGCAAGGAAGACATCCTGGTGCTCGCGCAGACCTTCCTGGACGAGGCGAACGCGGTGGCAGGCGGGCCGGCCCGCACCCTGTCGGAAGAGGCCAAACAAGCGCTACTGCGCCACACCTGGCCGGGCAACGCTCGAGAGCTCCGCAACGCCATCGAGCGGGCAGTCGTGCTGAGCACGAGCAGCGTCATCCCGAGGTCGGCGCTGCCACCCAGCGTGCTCGAGCCCACAGCAGCGCCAGCGAGCACCCCGGGTCGCGAACCGGTGCCCAGCTCGCGCAGGCCCGTGCTGAGCGACGCCGTCGAGCACGCCGAGCGCGAGCGGATCTTGGCGGTGCTGGAGGAGCAAGGCGGCAACCAGACCGCGGCCGCCGAGGCGCTGGGCATCTCGCGGCGAACCCTGGTGTCTCGCCTCAGCGACTGGGGCCTGACCAAGCCCAAGCGCAGACGCTGAGCGCCGCTTCGGGTACGCTGGAGCATTCCCATGTCGGCTGCCCTCGAGCCCAACGCCATCGTCGCAGAGCGCTATCGGCTCGAGCGCCGCCTCGGAGTAGGCGGCATGGGCGTCGTTTGGCTTGCCCAGCACGTGAAGACCAAGAAGCGCGTAGCGCTCAAGCTGGTCAAGCAAGGCGGCTCTCCGGAGCAGGCCAAGCGCCTCCATCGTGAGGCCAGAGCGGCGAGCGTGATCAGGCACCCGAACGTGCGCGAGGTGTTCGATGTGCTCGAGGACGAGGATGGCGAGCCCATCATCGTGATGGAGTACCTGGAGGGGCGGCCTCTGAGCGCGCTCCTGCGCGAGGTCGGCAAGCTCCCGATCGAACAAGCCGCCGAGCTGCTGCTGCCGGTGATCTCAGCGGTGGGGACCGCGCACGCGCACGGCATCGTCCACCGCGATCTCAAGCCAGACAACGTGTTCTTGGTCGAGCAGCCCGCCAAGACGGTGAAGGTGGTCGACTTCGGCATCGCCAAGCTCACGGCCACCGAGGGCGACGCCGCAGAGACGGCGGGCATCACCAGCACCGGGTCGATCGTGGGCACGCCCCACTACATGGCGCCCGAGCAGGTCTTCGGCGAGCGTCGCATCGACTTCCGGGCCGACGTCTGGGCGCTTGGCCTCTTGATGTACCGCATGCTCTCCGGTGTCTTGCCGACGGAGGCCGAGAACGTGGGCCAGGTGATGAAGATCATCGTGAGCCGGGGCATCGCGCCGCTGGCCAGCGTCGAGCCTGGTGTCCCGCCGGTGATCGCCAAGCTGGTCGACAAGATGCTGGTGCGCAACCCACGCGCCCGCCTGAGCGACCTGAGCGAGGTGTTCAAGGCCTTGCGCGTCTTCGCCACGTCGGAGGCACCCTCGTTCGAGGGGCCGGCCAGCGTCATCGCCGCCCAGAGCACAGAAGAAGGCGCTGCGACGGTGGATGAACGGCCGCCGTCGGAGCGTCCCGCGACTGGCGTGCTGACACGCGACGCCGTCGCTCCTCGGGAGAAGTCGACCCGCGTGTGGATGCTGGCGGGGGCCGCGCTGCTGCTCGGCGGGGGCGGCTTGTTCCTGTCGACGCGACCAAGCCCAGCCGGACCGGAGGTCCTTTCCGGTGTCGGTAGCGCAGCAGGGGCCTCACGCTCCGCCGACGAGCGTCCGGTCGTGACGGCGACCGCCACCGCAGCCGCGCCGACCACCGCGAGCTCGGCTGCTCCTGTGCCGACGGCTGTGACATCGAGCGACCCGGGGCCTTCGAGCCGGCCTGCTGTCTCCGCGCAAGCCTCCGCACGCCCCAAGGCGTCGGCCGCGCCGACCGCGGCACCGACCTCGACCGGCGAGCCAGTGCCCACCGTGCAGGTCCAGACGGCCTGGTGAGCAGATCGTTGCGCAATTGCGCACGCGGGCGCGCAATGGAAGCGCCTTCGTTCAATCGACGCAGCGCCCGGGCTCCTCTACGCTCTGCTGGACCTTGCGAACCGAGCTCCCCATACGTCGGAGCAGCCACGCCATCGCGCGAGCGCTACTGCTCGCGGGCGCGCTCGCGCTCAGCTGGACGCGGCCATGGGGCCTGGCCCTGGCGCAGCCCGCGGAGCGCGAGGCTGAGGCCAAAGCGTACTTCCTCAGCGGCGTGGAGCTGCTCAACGCGGGCAAAATCGAGGCGGCGCTGGAGCAGTTTCAACGTTCGCGCGCGGCGTTCCCTCGCGGCAAGAACACGATCAACGCGGCCATCTGCCTGGAGCGGCTCGGGCGCTTCGACGAGGCGTTGGCGCTGTACGAAGAGCTGCGCGATCAGCGCGCCGCCGAGCTCGAGCCAAGCGAGCGCGCCAAGCTCGCGCCCATCATCAAGAGCTTGAGCGCCAAGGTGGGGCGCGTCAGCGTAGTCGCCAACGTGCCCGCGGCGGTGGTGCAGATCGACGGTAAGCCCAGGGGATCTGCGGCGAGCCCGCTGCGCGTGCTGCCTGGGCGCCACGTGCTGCGCGTGATCGCGCCAGGGCACACCACCTTCACCGCTCCGATCGAGGTCCGAGCGGGCGACGATCTGAAGCTCGACGCGCGCCTCGAGCCGCTCGAGCGCGTGGGCGTCTTGCGCATCGAAGACCCAGAAGGTGGCGGTGCAGACGTGTTCGTCGACCAGGTGCTGGTTGGCCAAACGCCATGGGAGGGTGTAGTCGCCACCGGCCCGCACGTGGTGATCCTGCGCCAGGCCACGCGCGGCTCCAAACCGAGCGCGGTGACCGTGGTCGAGGGGCAGACCGCGCTGGTCCGCGTCGAGACCTTCGACCTGGGCCCGAGCGTCAGCTTGCGGGTCGAGCCTCCCAGCGCAGGGCTCAGTCTGGACGGCGTGCTACTCGCCAATGGCAGCTGGGAGGGGCGGCTGCCTCGCGGTCGCTACCGCGTGCGCGCAGAAGAGCCCGGGTACGTCGCGCGCGAGGCCGAGCTGGTGCTCGCCGAGCGGCCAGAGAACCTGCGTTTGGATCTCGTGATCGACCCCGAGCACCCGCGCTGGCCCAAGACCGCGAGCGGCGACTTCTTGCTCGGGGTGGTCGGCGGCCTGTCCGTGGGCGGCGGGCTCGGCAGCGGGGCCGAGCTCTTCTGCCCGGACCATTGCAGCGAGAACAACCCGGCGGTCGGGTACTTCGTGGCGGCCCGCGTGGGCTATCGCTTCCCGGTTGGCACCGCGATCGAGGCCACCGGCGGCTACGCTGCGGCCACCACCTCGGTCCTGCGCGAGGTGACCGACTCCTTCTCCGCTGCGGGGTCGTCGCAGACCATCCGCTACCAGCTGTCAGAGGTGGTCGACCTGTCTTTTCCGTTCGTAGGATTGGGCGTCAGCCAAGCGGTGCGATTGACCGGGCCGCTCAGCTTGGTGGGCCGTGTGACGGGTGGGGTGGCATTTGCGCGGGCCTCGACCGCCCTCCAAGCCAACGCCCGCACCACCGGGCCGTCGGTGGAGGCCTTCGTCGATCGCAATGACGAGCCCTCCGGGCCGCTTCCGTTCTTGCAGCCGGAGCTTGGTGTCGAGCTCGCGCTCGGGCAGGTGCGGCTCAGCGGTGGTGTGGGCGCGTGGGGCCTGCTCGGGCTCACGCCCGCGTATGGGGATCGCGCCCTCGTCGTCCGCCCTGCGCCGAGCCCAAGCGATCCCACGGCGGTCGGCAATGCGCCCTACTCGGACGCCGTGGCAGGAGAGCGCAGCGCGGGGCTGACCTGGCTGGTGACGCCGCAGGTCGCCGCGGGCTACGCGTTCTGATCCTTACTCGGAGGGCGCTCGCGCGAGCACTAGCGTGGGCCACGCGTCGGGGGGCAGGGCAGGCGGCGGTGGCAGGGGCTCGAGCGTCATGGTGGCGGTATGGAGCACTTGGAACGTGCCGGTATTGGAGAGGGGCGCGAAGTAGACGTGGCCCTCGGGATCAGCCTCGCTGAATGGGAACGGATCGTCCAGCAAGAGCCCGGTGGTGGTGACGGTGGCGCTGGCGACGTCGACAGCAAACAGCTCCGACTGCCCGCCGATGTCCAGCGGCAGGTAGAACGTGCCTTGCACATACGCGCCACCGCGCTGGAGACCCCCCCAACCAAAGGCGACCTCGCTCGAGGCACCGGTCGCAAAGTCGAGGATGGACAAGCCACCCATCGTTGACACGAACAAGCGCTCACCCTGCCGATCGAAGGTGCCGTTGCCCCAGACGTTGCTGGTGCCAGCGATCTGAGCTCCCCACGCGGGCCCCATCTCACGAAAGACGAACCACGTGTGGAGCTGGTGCGTGGCGACCAGGCCTCGTGGCGTCCAAACCAAGAAGCCCTCAGACAGCAAACCTCCATTCCCCGGGGGATAGTTCGCGCCGGGGCCAGGCTTGAGGTAGGTCCAAATGGCGCCAGCTGGGTCATAGCGATACACGTTGTGATCGGTCCCCAGGAGAAACACGAAGTGTCCGTCGCTCGCCAACCTGTGCTGAGTTGCCACGGGGGGATCGGGCAACGTGGTCCAGGTCGCTAGCGCCAGGTCGAGCGCGTAGAAGCCTGGAGCGCCGCTCGTGTTCGAGAGGTAGAGGCGCGCCGCGCAGTCGCTGTCGGTGGTGGTGGTGCAGGCGGCCGGACAACAGCCGTCGCCGCCGGCGCAGTTGGTGACGGGCAGGCCCTCGCACGACCCGGCTGCGCAAGCGTCGCTTTGCGTGCAGGCGTTGTGGTCTTCACAGGCGCCCCCCTCGTTCGCGGGGGCGCCGCCACTGCACACCCCGAGATCACAGCTGCCTCCTGTGCGGCAGACGTCACCGCACGAGCTCCCCGACGGAGCCGGGTCGGCCACACAAGCGCCAGGACTCGTCAAGGTGCTGCACGAGGCCACCCAGCAGCTGTCGTCGGGGGGCGGGCAATCATCCCGCAGCGTGCCTTGGCTGCACGCGCCGTCGAGGCAGGTCTCCTCCAAGAGGCAGAAGGAGGCCTCGCAAGGGGCTCCGTTGAAGGCGGGGACGAGCGCCTCGCAATACCCGGACTCGGCGCAGAACCCGGCGGCGCAATCGTTGCCGCTGTCGCAAGGCGAGCCGGTGTTGGGAGTGTGCTGGCATTGACCGTCAGCGCAGACGTCGGTCGTGCAGGTGTTGTCGTCGTCGGTGCAGAAGCCGCCCAGCGGGACGATGACGCACCCGATCGCAGGGGCGCAGCTCGAGGCCGCGCATTCGCCTTCGAGGTAGGTGCAGTCGGGCTCCGGACCCCCACCCACGCAGGCTCCGACAACGCACGTGTCGACGGTGGTGCAAGGGTCGAGATCATTGCAGGGCGCGCCGTCATTGCCGGTGGTGATCAAGCAATTACCAGTGGCGTCCTCGCACGTGACGACGTGGCACGGGCTGGGCGCCAGGCAGCTCGGCGGCACGCCGCCGGTGCAGGCTCCTGCTTGGCAGACCTCGTCCGTGGTGCAGGAGAGCCCGTCGTCGCAGCTCGTGCCGTCCGCGTGTGGCAGACGCACGCAGGCGCCATCCTCGAGCACACCCACGTTGCACGTATCGTCGAGCGCGGAGCAGTCCTCGCTCCCACCGGCGCCGCCTGCGGCTCCGCTGCCACCGGCTCCCGCGCTCACGCCGCCTTCGCCTCCGTCGCCGTCCACGACCAGGACGGGCGCAGGGCAGGCCGCGAGCAGCAGGGCGAGCGCTGCGAAAGGGGGCCGCCTCACGGGTGGTCTCCCGACCAATCGCCGCCGTGGTCTTCGCCAATGAAGCCGTGCAGCCCATACGGACCGCTGTCGGTCACGATGGGCGAGTTGTCATCCAGGTGCCACAGCGCGAGCGTGTCGGCGTCCACGCCCAGCACCGCTTGGGGCGTGAAGTCCGCGCTGTAGCGCGCGCTCGACGAGATGCGGATCTCGTCGACGTCGAACACCATGCCGGGCTGGTAGTCGTCGGCGAATGGCCAACCGACGCGAAGCCAAGCTTCGACAAAGGGAAGTGGCGTCTCCCAGGGTGTGACCGCGGAGTCCGCCGCGAGCTGGCCATCGACGTAGAGCCTCGAGGTGCCGCTCAGTGGGTCGAGCACTCCGGCCAGATGGCGCCAGGTGGCGCCCGAAACACCTGGCACCGTGGTGCCGAAGTTGATGGTGCCCCAGTATCCCTGCCACGCCGTGGTGTCTGGCGTGGTCGTGAACGCACCCAAGCGAAAGCCCGGTACGTACTCGGTGGAGAGCACTCCGAAGCCGTACGCGCCAGGGAAGAGGACGCCTTGATAACGCATCCAGTATTCGACCGTGAGCGCTCCGGTCGACGCGAACGCCAGATGCGCCGGCAGCTCGATGCAGTTGCAAATGCCGCCAAGCGACCAGGACGAGTGAAAGCGCAAGGAGCAGTTCCCGCCCAGGCACGGCGGCGGCGGCGGGGCGCTGCAGTCGTCGACGTTGAACCCGCAGCCAGCGCAACCCAAGATGCCAGGACCATAACCCAGGCTCTCGCACGTGGCGCCGTTGAGGTCGAAGAGGCTCGGGGGCTCGATGCTGCTGATCTCGCAGGTCTCGGCGGATGAGATCACGCCGTCGACGCAATAGCCGCAGGTGGAAAAGTCGAGCTGACATGCCGTGTTGCACGTGGGCGCCCCGCGCACGAGATCGATCACGGCGTGTTCTTCGATGCCTTGCGCGATGACGTCCGCGACCCAATCGGGGTCCGCACCGGCCAGGCAGTCGTCCGCGACCAGGTCGCCGTCGCAGACCTCGCCCGGGTCCAAGAAGCCATTGCCGCAGCCGATGCAGGCCGTGGGATCGAGCTCACAAGCTGGGGTGCAACCGATCTGGCCCGTCATGCTGAAGTCGGCGCAACTCGCATCACCGAGATCGTCTTGATCGCACGGCTCGTCGCCTTCGCGCACACCGTTGCCGCACACGGCGCTGAGGCTCCCGCCGCTGCCGCCACCGCTTCCGCCTGCGCCGTCGCCACCCCCCGTGGTCGCGGGCTGCCCACCCACGGGTAGCTGCCCACCTACTGACGATGAGCCGCTGTCGCCACACGCCCACAGCAGGCACGCCCACACCAAGAGTCGCAGCGTCATGACGAGCGCGTCTCTCTTCGCCGCACCCTGAGCGCCAGCCCCATCGACACCAGCACCCATGCAGACCAAGCCATGGATGCGCCTGCTCTGGGCCTGACCGAGCAGCTCGAGGAGGGCGGAGGCGGTTCCGCAGGTGCCACACAAGCTCCGGCGTCATCGCAGACAAGCCCGCTCACACACTCCAAGTTGGAGCTGCAGGTGGTGAGGCAGGCGTGGGTCTCGAGCGAACAACGGTAGGGTGCGCAGTCGCCCAGTGACGCGTCGCCTTTCACGATCTGGTGGTCGCCGTCGCAGGTCGGCTGCAGCACGACGCAGGCCCCTTCCTGGCAGCTGGCGCCCTCGAGGCAGGCAGTGTCGTCGGGTTGGAGCTCGCACGCGCCGAGCCCGTCGCAGAACCCAGTCCGACCGCAGGTGCTCACCGGCTCCACGGGGCAGTCCTCGCTGGCCGCTGGCGACGCCCCACGCACCAATGGCTCACAGACCCCGTCTTCACCGAAGCCCTTCGCCGCGGCAGAGCAAGCCTCGCAGCCGTCGCAGGCCCGGTCACAGCAGACTCCGCTGGCGCATACGCCGGTGACGCAGTCGTTGCTGGCTGCGCATGGCATGCCGTAGCTGGAGCGCACCAGCTTCACCAGCGCGCCCGGCGAGCGCTTGCCTCGCGTGACGACCCACAAGTAGCCCGGGCCGTGGAACGAGGTGGGAGGCACCGTCCAGGTCAGGGACGTGGCCGTCCATTGTGAGGCCGGGCCCCGCACCCCCGGGCCGCCGTCGAGCGGCATCCATTCCACGATTGGGACGTCCGTCGCCGACTGGCGGGTGGAGCCGGAAGCGCCCTCTGTGGGGCTGACGAGGCGCAGGCCGGTCAAGCTCACCACCGTGCCTACCGCGGCCACAGGCGGGTAGCTGGTGATGAATGGAGCATCAGGGGCTGGAGGGCGTCCGGCGCGCAACCAGCGGCGCGCGTACTCCGTCTTCGAGCCAGGCTTCTTTTTCTTTGTGGTGAACTCGCCTGAGAAATAGCCGGCGTCTCCGCTCGGAAGCAGCGCGGGCCTGCGAAAGTCCTGGCACAGCGTGAAGAGGCGCAAGTGGGGCGGGGTATCGAAAGTTGCGCCGCACAACATGCCGCCGCCTGAGACGCTGACGGAGCCGTCGGGCAACACGGTGGCCGTGGGTCCAGTCCGCGCGCCGCCACCTTTCCCTCCTGCTTCCACTGCGATACCCGAGCTCGGATCGAACAGCTCGATCGACTCCTCGACGCCGGAGAAGCTCGTGCCGCCCACGACCAGGATCTGGCCAGATGGCAGCAAGGTCGCAGCAAACGCGGCCCGAGCGAGCCGCAAGCTGCCGAGCGGACTGAACGTGGCGCTCGCGGGATCGAACACTTCGACGCTGGCAGTCGGAGTGTCCGTGGCGACGTAGCCGCCCAGGATGGCGACCCGTCCGTCTGGCAAGCGAACCGCGCTGTGGTCGGTGCGAGCGAGCTCGAGCTCGCCGCTCACGTCGATGTCGTCGGTGGCGGGATCGAACAGCTCGGCGTGACGATCCTCCAGCGTGCCGCCCGCGAACAGCACGCGCCCGTCCGCCAGGCGTGTGGCGGTGTGCTCGCTGCGCTTCAGGCTCAGGGCAGGGCCCAGGGCAAAGGTGTTCGTGAGCGGGTCGAACAACTCCGTCGGGCGCGTGTCTTCGGACAGCTTGTTGGCGCCGCCCGCGACGAGCACGCGGCCATCGTCGAGCCGCGTGGCGGTGTGGCCAGTACGCGCGTGCGTGAGCGGTACGCTCCCGACCACGCTCTCGGTGATCGGATCGAATAGCGTGGCGGAGCGGACGTAGACGTACGGGATCTCGTCCTCTTCGCCCACCTCCGCGTCGTGGTCGATGTGGCGACCGCCGACGATCAAGAGGCGCCCGTCGGCGAGGGGAGCGAGCGCTGAGCGGCCGTGCTCCTCGGTCAACTGGCCCTCCACCAGAGCGTCCTTGTAGTCGTCGAGCTGACGCGGGCGCAGGAACGCGAGGCCATGGCCCAAGCCCAGCACGCTGCCATCTGCCAAGGGGGCGACGCTGCTGGCGTGTTGGTCTGGCTCCTGTACCTCTTGTAGCGCGAAGCCCGATTCGTAGCGAACGAGGCGGAAACTTGCGAGCAGCAAGTCCCAGTGGTCGAGTATGGTCGCTGGGGGGCTCACGAAGAATGGGAGCTCGCCAATGGGCAGGTAGGTCTCGAGCACTCGGTTCGAGAGGGCGGAGTCTTGGTAGGAGAAGTGCTCGAAGGACCTGTTGAGCGTGTACGCCGAACCGCCCCAGCCCAACAGCAGCTCGCCGTCGTCGAACACCATCGCGACGTGTCGTTCACGCGTGGCCGCCATCGCCTCCGAGGTCACCGAGAAGCTGTTCGTCGCCGGATCGAACAGCTCCATCGAGGCGTGCACAGTCGCGACCTCGTCGGGGTGGGGCGCCCAGGTGCGGCCACCCGCGATCAGCACCCGCCCGTCCGGCAGGCGGCTCGCCGTGTGGTGGCCGCGCGCGACGCTCAGGCTGGGTAGCTCGGTGAGCGTGCCGTCCTCGGTCAGGCGGTACGCGTCCGACAGACCAGCGTACGGGGTATCGACTCCGAGCTTCTCGCCGCCGACGATCAGCACGCTGCCATCCACCAGGCGCGTGGCGGTGTGGCCCGAGCGAGGCTCTGGCAACGTCGCCCACACCTCGCTCGAGCCGCTGGTGGGGTCGAAGCGATCGATCGTGGCGATCGGCACGTCGAGCGTGCCGGGATCTCCGTCTGGCACCGTGCCGCCGACGAGCAGCACCGTGCCCTCGCGGAGCAGCGTCGCGCTGTGGTGCTGGCGGGGCGAGAGCGGCTCGCCGAGCGTGCGGAACACGCCCTGATCCGGGTCGTACACCTCGCTCGGCGCCTCGCCCAGTGTGTAGCCGCCGGTCGCCAGCACGCGCCCGTCGGGCAGCAGCGTGAGCCCACCGAGCTCTCGCGGGTAGATGGGCACGGCGGCGTCGATCCATTCGGGATCGATCAGCAGCGGGTACGCGAGCTCGCTCGCGCGGGGCAGCTCGACGTGGATGCGCGCGCCCTGCACCGAGATCGCGGGAGTGAAGCGACGACCATCGCCGTCCCAGCCCGAGAGGAACAGGCCACGTGCGACTGGGCGCCCCTCGGGGGTGTTGACGGTGATCGCGGCGGCGCCGTCGTGCTCGAGCACGAAGCCTGGGGGCAGGTCGAGCTCGTAGCTCAACTCGGCGGAGGGCTCGCGAATGACCACCAGCTCCTCGACCCCGCGAGCGCTGGGCAGGAACAGGGCGCTGCTGCTCTCGCCGCGCATCATCACGCTCGGACCCTCGACCTCGGCGTGGCTGGACGCTGCGTCGAGCCGGCGCAGGCGCAGCGGCTCGGGGAGATCACGCACCGAAAGCGCAAGCGTGCCGTCTGCGGGATCGAGGTCGGCTTGCACACGGGTCGCCAGGGCGCGCAGGCGCAGCTGGCCGTGGCCGGTCTGCGTAGGGGTCGTCCCGCGCGCCGCCTGCGTGAGCGACGTGATCACCGGCCAGCGCTGCGAGAGCTGCGGCAGTCGATCGGTCGAGCTCGATCTCGCGGGAGGCTCTTGCTCGTCGACCTCGGACGGCGCACTGCACCCCCCCAACGTCAGGAAGAGAGCAAGGCCGCTCGGCAAGCACGCACACCGCATCAGGCTGGAGGATAGCAATGGCCGAGCCAGCACGAACGCGCGCGGCGCGGGGGCAGTTGTGTGCCCTCAGCGAGGTGACGAGCTGCGCAATTGCGCAACCGACAGCGCAACTGCGCGGCGTCGCCCCCGTTGCGCACATGCACTTCATGACATTCTTCGGGAAGACGCCTGGCACGCTGGTCGCATATGCGCGCCGTCATGAGCACCTCGTCCTACATCTCACTGTGCCTTCCGTCGTTCTTGCTCTCGCTCGCCGCCTGTGCGCCAGGGAGCTCCATCTCCACCGGCGAAGACGCCGACGAAGAGGAGTACGCGCTCACCTCCGCGCAGACCTGCGCTGTGCTGAAGGTCGCGCACACTGCTGACCTGGCCACGCTCGACGTCGACGCCAAGCTCGACTCGCGCGCCGCTGCAGGCATCTTCGCCCACCGCGTGGGGCCCGACGGCGTCGCCGGCACGATCGACGACGGCTGGTTCGCGAACCTCGGCGAGCTCGACGCGATCAAGCACGTCGGCAGCTCCGCCATCAACAAGCTGAAAAAGTACGCCAAGGACCAGAACATCAGCTGTGGCGTGGTCGACGTGCAGGTGCTCGCGATCAACGACTACCACGGCGCGATGGAGGCTCCCTCTGGCTCGGGTGGGCGCGTCGTCGTCAGCAAGGACCCGGCGGTGGCGCCGGTGAACGCGGGTGGCGCGGAGTTCCTCGCCACGCACCTGAAGGCGCTCGAGGCGACCAACCCGAACTCGGTGATCGTGGCTGCCGGTGACGTGATCGGCGCGACGCCGCTGCTCTCCTCCGCGTTTCACGACGAGCCCACGATCGAGTCCGTCAACGCGATGGGCCTCGACGTGGCGGCGGTCGGCAATCACGAGTTCGACGAAGGCATCGAGGAGCTGTGGCGCATGCAGGATGGCGGCTGCCATCCGGTCGACGGTTGCCAGGACGGAGATGGCTTCGACGGAGCCGCGTTCCCCTACCTCGCCGCCAACGTCGTGCACGACGACATGCACGACACGGTGTTCCCCTCCTACTACGTGAAGCAGTTCGGCAACGCCCGCATCGGCTTCATCGGCGTCACGCTGGAGGGCACCCCGACGGTGGTGACCGCCGCCGGCACGGCGAACCTGTCGTTCTACGACGAGGCTGACACCGTCAACGCGCTGGTGCCCGAGCTCACGGCGCGCGGCGTGAACACGATCGTGCTGCTGATCCACGAAGGTGGCGCGGCGACCGGGCTGTACAACGAGTGCGAAGGCATCTCCGGCCCGATCTTCGAGATCGTCGAGCGCCTCGACCCGGCCATCGACGTGGTGGTCAGCGGTCACACCAACGCCGCGCACTTGTGCAACATCGACGGCCGTCTGGTCACGAGCGCCGCCCACAATGGCCGCTTGGTCACCGACATCGACATCTTGATCGACGAGAAGACCAACGAGGTCGTCAGCATGGGCGCGAACAACGTGATCGTCACGCGCGACGTCGCCAAAGACGCAGCCCAGTCCGCGCTGATCGCCAAGTACAAGACGCTGGTTGCTCCGATCGCCAACCGTTTGGTCGGCTCCGCAGCGGGCGATCTCACGCGCGTCGCCGGCCCGAGCGGCGAGACCACCATGGGCAACCTGATCGCCGACGCTCAGCTGGCAAGCACCAGCGCCGCCGACGCCGGCGGCGCCCAGATCGCGTTCCAGAACATCGGCGGCATCCGCGCCGACATCTTGGCGGCGACCATCAGCGGTGGTGAGCTAGTGGGGCAGATCACCTATGGCGAGGCGTTCTCGGTGCAGCCCTTCGCCAACAACCTGATGACCGTGACGCTCACCGGTGCGCAGATCGAGGAGCTGCTCGAGCAGCAGTGGTTCACGGGCGGCGTAGACCGCTCCAGCAAGCCGATGATCCTGCAGCCTTCCGCGGGCTTCCAATACAGCTTCGATCCCACCCGGCCCGCGGGCAACCGTGTCGACCTGGCGAACATCAAGCTGAACGGCGTCTCGTTGGTCGCGACCAACACCTACCGCGTCACCATCAACTCGTTCTTGGCCGACGGTGGTGACGGCTTCGTGGTGCTCAAGAGCGGCACGAACCGTCAGAGCGGTGCGCTCGATCTGGACGCGCTCGAGGCCTATCTGGTGGCGCATGCGCCGGTCGCGGTGCCGGCGCTCGGCCGCATCACGGTGCTCTGATCGGCCTCGGCTCGACGCAGGATCGGATCGAGAGGCCGCCCTCGGACAGGGCGGCCTCTGGCACCGTCGGCACCACGTGGTCGCCCGCCGCTCACGGTGGGGGCAGCACGAACGGGATCACGCAGTCGATCTCGAGGATGGCGGATTGCTCGATGCCCTCGTAAAGGTCGGGCAAGGTCAGGAGTAGCGTGGTGGGGGTGGAGCTCGGATCGTACGGAAGGCCCTCCAGGTTCGTCGCCGGGACTCCATCTTCCCCCAAGCCGAAGCCGACGAGATCGTCGTAGCCCTTGGTCACGAGGAAGGTCCAACTCTCGAGTAGGGTGCCTTCTGCGCTGGCTGCGAGCAGGTAGAAGGGTGCAGCAAAGCCACGCGCGCGTACGAACACCCCGAAGCGGCCGCTCGGCGGGAGAGCCGGGAGTTGCATGAACACGGGCCGCATGACCGTCATGGCGGTGCCGACGGGACCTGCGCGAGCGACTTGCCCCAGCATCACGCCCACACCATCGCAGCGGGCGAGCAGGCCGAGGTCGCGGCACGTGCACGGTACCCCCTCGGTGCCTGCGACGACGCCGTCGGGGTCGAGCGGAAAACAAGACGCGCTTGCTGCCCCCGCGAGCGCGTCCACATCGGGGGGACACGCCGACCGGCGGTCGGGGCCCGGCTCGTAGCAAGTCGGTTCGCCGGCTCCTTCGGGGAGCGTCTGACACTGGACCGCCTCGTCATCATCGGGCGCGCCTGTCAGGCACTGGTAGACATCGTAGCCCGCGAGGTCGACGCAGCCGTCCGAAGGGGCCTCGCTCGCGGCCACCAAAGCGGGCACGAAGCACGGAGCCGCAGGGGCGCCCGGCGGCGAGCAATCCACGCAGACGCCGTCGACGTTGGCGTGGCCATCGGGGCAGGGCGCGCAGCGGTCGTCGTCATCCACGACCTCGGTGGAGCCTGTGCAAGTCACACAGTCGTTGGAGTCTCGGTGCTCGAACAGGCCAGCTTCACAGGCGCAACCTTGGCCGTCGAACACCTTGCCGTCCGAGCAAGGTCGCGGTTCAGGCAGCTGCTCGACGCAACCGAACGCTACCGCCAGCGTCGCCGCGCGCAACGCGTAGCTCACCAGCCGACCTCCACATCCACGCCGCGCGTCCCGATTCTGACGGTAGTGCTTGCGTCGGTCGACGCATCCACGACGTCCACGATGAGCAGGGCGAGGGTGGTCGCACCGAGCGCCGCGGGAACCGCCCAAGTGGCAAAGTAGGCCGTGCGGGCGGCGCTGAACTCTTCGAGCGCGGCGGGATAGGCAGGGTCCTCTGGCAGGACCGCTTCGGCGTTCGCGCGCAGCCCTTGGGCACGGAAGTACATGCCCAGTGGCAGGCCGAGCGACGCGACCGTCACGGCGCCGCTGCTGATCACGGCCTCCACTGGGATCGGTGGTCGGTATGGCGGGGGAGGCGGAGGGGGCGGCGGCGGCAGCTGCTCGGCGACGATGGTGAGGAGCTCTCCTTTGGCGAGCGTGAGCTCGCGCGACTTCATCCGGGTGCCCTCGCCCATCTCGAGGCGGTAGTCTCCCGGTTCCAAGTAGGTCGCAAAGCCTGCGTCGCGTGGCTTCCCGCCGCTGATCCGGACCGCTACCCGCTCGCCGTTCTTGCTCGGCAGCACGCGCAACATGGCGACCTCTGGACGAAGCCGGTTTGCGCGCTCGACGGCGTCCTGCCGCCGCCCCTCGAACTCGATCGGCAAGCTCCCCGGCTGCTCGCCCACGGCGCGAGCGAACGCCTCGAAACGTTCGAGGGCCCTGGCGCGCTGCCCCTGGGCCTCGTGCGCGAGGCCGAGGTTGTAGAGCACGCGCCACACCTTGTTCGCGTCGCCCTGCTCCACCAGGCGGCTCCATGGCGAGATCGCGTCCGCGTGCCGGCCGGCGTCGAACGCTTCGAGGCCCTGCTTGAACAGCGCGTCGACTTCAGCTTCAGGCAGAGCCGCGGCGGCGGCTCTTGGGGCGAGCGCGAGGGCCAGGCCCAAGAACAGGCTAAGTCTCCTCTTCATCGAGCTGCGTCAGCATACGGTAAAGGCTCTGCCTTGGGAGGCCGAGGGCCTCGGCGGCCCTCGGCACCGAGCCTTGTGCTTGCTCGAGTGCCTTGGGCAGCACGGTGCGGTGCAGCAGCGCGAGCGCTCGACGCTTGGCTTCGTGGTACGGCAGGAGCTCGAAGCCGGCGAACGCGCTCTGGCCGATGGGGGCGTCGCTGGCCCGTGCATCGAACAAGATCTTCGGGTCCGCGCGATCGAAGGTCGCGAAGCGTTCCACCACGTTGCGGAGCTCGCGCGCGTTGCCCGGCCAGTCGTAGCTCGCGAGCAGACGTTTCAGGTCCTCCGGTAGCGAAGTCGAGGGGTCGCCCGTCACACGTCGCAAGAAGCTCTCCGCGAGCGGCAACACGTCCTCTGGGCGGTCGGCCAAGCGCGGCACGGAGATGTGGACCACGGCGAGCCGGTAGTAGAGATCGTCGCGGAACTCTTTGCGCCGCACGGCTTCGCGCAACCGCCGGTTGGTCGCCGCCACGACGCGGACGTCCACGCGGACGGTGACGTTGCCTCCCACGCGTCGAAACGATCGACTCTCGAGCGCCCGCAGCAGCTTGGGTTGGGCGTCGAGCGGGAGCTCTCCGATCTCGTCGAGGAACACGGTACCTCCCTCCGCCTGCTCGAACGCGCCTGCGCGCGCGGCGTGTGCCCCGGTGAAGGCACCCTTCTCGTGCCCGAACAGCTCGCTCTCGACCAGCTGCTCGGGGATGGCGCCACAATCCACCACGATGAACGGCGCTTCCCGCCGCGGCGACTCGCGGTGGAGGGCGTGGGCCAGGACGTCCTTGCCGGTCCCGCTGTCCCCCTCGAGCAACACGGTCACGTCGGTCCTCGCCGCTCGCTCGAGCAGCTCGAACACGTGGCGCATGGCGGGGCTCTCTGCGATGGCATCGCCGAACTCGGTACGTGGAGAGAGCCTTATGCCTCGCGCGCTTCGCTCGATCGTGACCCGCAGCACAGACTCACCCACGGTGAGCGCGGCATCTTCGGTCAGCAGCACCTCGCGAACGCGCACGCTGCCCAGCTTGGTGCCGTTGAGGCTGCGCAGGTCGGTGACTCTCACGCCATCGGCCTCGGCTCGCAGCTCCACGTGCTTGCGGGAGACGAGCGGATCCGTGAGGCAGACGTCCGCCCCCGAGCCTGATCCAACGACCAACCCGGTGGGACCGATCTCGATCTTGCGACCGCGGTCAGGCCCCGACTCGATCGCCAGCTCGGCCCCCACCAACGACCACGTCAGCAGCTCATCGGCGCTCGCCTTGCGCGTCCCGCCAGCGTCATCGGCCCGGCTCACCCCGTGATGGTATGCGGCGGTTGCGTTGCCTGTCGCCTGCAGGTGACAAGTCGCCTCGAGGTGACCGGATCGTCGCATATGCGGTGACATTCAGCTGGATTCTGAGGAGAGTCGCGCGGCATCGGGGTTGCAGTACCTCGTGCCATGCGACGTTTTGCCCTGTGGTCCGTGGCGCTGACTCTGATCGGCTGTGGGGAGGAGTCGGAGCCGGCGCCGGAGGCCGAGCCCACCTCCGTCGCGCGCTTGAGCCCGGAGCAACACCTGGCGCGCGCGTCGATGGTGTTGCGCGGCGCTCGCCCCAGCCTGGAGGAGCTCTCGCGGGTGGCCGAGGCCCCACAACAGCTCGACGCCATCGTGGATGACTACCTGAGCTCGGCCGAGTTCGGAGAGACGATGCGCCAGCTCCACAACGAGAGTCTCTTGCTCGAGCCGGATTGGCTCTACTACCCCGCGGGCTTCACCAACGTCGGCACGTTGGCCGATCTCGATCTGGTCACGGTCAACCGCTCGGTGATGCAGGCGCCGCTCCGCCTGATCGAGACCGTCGTGATGGAGGACAGGCCCTACACCGAGATCGTCACCGCCGACTTCGCAATGGCCGACGCGATCAGCAGCCAAGTGTGGGGGCTCGCCTACGACGTGGAGGGGCCGGAGTGGCAGAAGACGCGCTACGAAGATGGGCGTGGAAACGCCGGGGTGCTCACCGACTCGTGGCTGTACGTGCGCTTCCAGAGCACGCCCTCGAACGCCAACCGACAGCGAGCCAACGCCGTGTCTCGCGCGTTGCTTTGCTACGACTTCTTGTCCCGCGACGTGGAGCTCGACACCACGGTGAACGCGGCCGACCCCAACGCCGTGCAAGCGGCGGTGGTCGACAACGCCGCCTGCGCGAGCTGCCACCAAGCGTTGGACCCGCTGGCGAGCTTCTTCAAAGACGTCTTTCCGCTGCTGGTTCCACAGGACATCGCGGGGTACCCGGTCGACACACCGATGTGGCTGCCCGGTGTGTTCGAGGAGCTGCTGGAGATCGACATGCGCCCGCCCTCCTACTTCGGACTCGAGGGTGAGACGCTCGAAGATCTGGGCCAGCTGATCGCCGAGGATCCGCGCTTCTCGTTGTGTGCGGCGCAGCGGTTCTATTCCTACTTCAACCAGGTGCCGCTCGCGCAGGTGCCCTTCGAGGCGGCGGCAGAGCTGCAGGAGGTGTTCATCGACAGTGGCTACAGCGCCAAGGCCCTGGCCAAAGCGATCGTACTGCGCGACGACTTTGCCGCCTCGCATGCCACCGACGAGGCCGAGGCCGAGGGACTCAACGGTTACCGGCGCGCGCGCCCCGACGAGTACGCTTCTCTGCTCGAGGACCTCACCGGCTTCCGTTGGGAGACGGACCTGACCCTCTACACGGATGGCCTGATCGGCGCGATCGACCTGCCGCGAGACAGCATGCTGGGCTACCGCGTGATCGCGGGCGGCACCGACTCCGCGTACGTCCTCTCCAACAACTTCACTGACAACGCCGGCACCAGCTTGTTCGTTCGCGCGTTCGCTCAGCAAGCCGCGGGGTACGTCGTCGATCTCGATTTTGGCCGACCGGATCGCGGTGAGCGCAGGCTGCTGCGCTCGGTCGAGGTCGACACCAGCGACGAGGGCACCCTACGCCGACAGATGGCCGATCTCCACGGACAGGCGCTCGGGCGTCTGGTCACGGAGGACAGCCGGGAGGTGAGCGAGATGCTGGAGCTGTTTCACGCCGCGAACTCTGCAACCGGCAGCCCCGAGCGGGCATGGAAGACGCTGCTCACGGCGCTGTTCTCGGATTTTCGCGCCACCAACTACTGAACGGGAGCCGAAGACATGTCCACTTCGCGTCGTCATCTGCTGTTTTCGGGCCTGTCCGCGCTCGGTGCTTCGCTGCTCGGCCGTGGGCCTGCATCGGCTGACCAGGGCGCTGCCGCGCCGCACCTGATCGTCGTGTTCGTGCAAGGAGGTTGGGACACGACGTACGTGCTGGATCCCAAGCCTGGTTTGACCTCGATCGACGCGCCCGAGGGAGACGTTCGCGAGGTTGGCGGACAGACCATTTTCGATCACGGCTCCCGCCCAGTCACGCGTGCCTTCTTCGAGGCGTTCGGCCAGGTGTCCACCATCGTGAACGGAATCCAGGTGCAGTCCATCAATCACCCGGACTGCACCAAGCGCATGCTCACCGGCACCGCCTCGGAGCTCAACGCGGATTTCGCCGCGATCGCGGCACACGAGCACGGCAGCGCGCTCGCCGCGCCCTACTTGGCGATGGGCGCCACGGCGTTCTCCGGTGACCTCGGCTCGATCACCGTCCGCACCGGCGCCGCCACCCAGATCACCACGCTGCTCGATCCGTTGCGCGCCTATCCGCCCCGCGCGGCGGACTTCGTCCCGTTCGAGCCCAGCGCGCGAGAGGTGGAGTTGATCGATCGCTTTCACGCTCAGGGCCTGGACGCTGAGCGCAGCGTGCGCGGCGCGCTCGGCAAGAACCGGCGTCGTCTCGCCGACTTCGAGGCGTCGCGCTCACGCGGCGCAGCGCTCGCAGGAGCCAAGCGCGCTTTCCCCGAAGACTTCTCCTTCTCGCTCGACATGGGTGTCCAGATCGACATCGCGCTGCGCGCCTTGTCCGAGGGCCTGAGCCACACCGCGAAGCTGGAGGCTGGCTTCGGTGGTTGGGACACCCATGAGAACAACGTGCTGCAAGTGGACCAGAACGAACAGCTGTTCGGCTCCCTCTCGACGCTGATGGGCGAGCTCGAGAGTCGCCCCGGCAAGGCTGCAGGTAACAAGATGATCGACGAGACGCTGGTGGTCGTGGTCTCGGAGATGGGGCGCACGCCAAAGCTCAACGAGGTGGGAGGCAAGGATCATTGGCCCGTCACCAGCGCGCTCCTCCTCGGGGCTGGGCTGCCTGGTGGGCGCGTGCTGGGCGCGACCGGCGAAGGGCTGGAGTCGGTGCCGATCGACTTGGCTACTGGGCTCGTGAAGAGCTCGGGGAACCTGCTCGACTACGGCAGCTTCGCTGCGGGGCTGCTGCGCGCACTGGCCGTGGATCCGAAGCAGTACCTGCCACGCGTGGAGGTGTTCGATGCGATCCTGGGCTGAGAGAGCTGGCTGGGTTTGCGTAGGGCTGGTGCTGGTCGTGGGCGCGACGGGCTGCGAGGGGGCTGCCGAGCCCGAACAGGAGATCGACATCGAGGACGTCACCGCATTGGAGGAGCGTCCCTGCCCCGAGGGCTCTGAGCTCAGCTACGACAACTTCGGCGGCCCGTTCATCCTCGATTGGTGCTCGGGCTGCCACGCCAGCGCCCTCCCTGTAGGGGAGCGCCAAGGTGCGCCGCAAGGCAGTGACTTTGACACGCTCGACCGCATCAGAGCCGCGGCTCCGCGCATCTGGGCGCGCTCCGGGGACCACAACGTGACCATGCCACCCGAGGCCGGCCCCGATGATCAGGAGCGGGCGATGCTGGGTGAGTGGCTCGCGTGTGGCGCACCCTGAGCGATCGAATGGACGGGCAGAGCGCAGACGGGGGGGCGGGCGCGCGCCGTGGTACGATTGCTCGAGCAGCGTGCGCAGACTGGTCGACGATATCCCGACAGAACGAGAGCAGGTCCGGGCGCGTTCTCCGATTGTGCAGCGCGGCCCCGGCGTGGTGCAGCAAGAGGACGTCGACAGGCCTCGGACGCTCGGGCGGTATCGCCTGCTCTTCCCCATCGCGCGTGGCGGGATGGGCGCGGTGTACGCGGCGGTCTCGAGCGGCGAGAGCGGCGCCCCGCGCACCTTCGCGATCAAGGTGCTCCGGTCGGAGGACAAGAGTCGAGAGGAGGTCGACGCGTTGGTGCGCGAGGCGCGCCTCACCACGTTGATCGCGCACCCCAACGTGCTCGAGACCTTCGAGCTCGGCATGGCCCTCGACGAGCCCTTCGTGGTGATGCCGCTGGTGAAGGGGGTGACGCTGGCCAAGCTCGCGAAGGCCCACGCCCAGCGTCGTCGGCTGCTGCCCCCCACGCTCGTGGCTTGGCTCGGCGCCGAGATCGCGAGCGGCCTGCACGCAGCGCACGAAGCGATAGACACCGAAGGTCGGCCGCTCGGCATCGTGCATCGGGACGTCACGCCTCAGAACGTGCTGCTCTCGTACGACGGCCGCGTGCTGCTGCTCGACTTCGGCGTTGCCAAGTTCTTCGAGGCGCCGCGGGTGACCGAGAGCGGCGTGGTCAAAGGCAAATTCGGCTACATGTCGCCCGAGCAGCTCATGTGCCAGCCACTGGATCGCCGCAGCGACGTCTTCGCGCTGGGCGTGATGCTGTTCGAGCTGTGCACTGGGCGCAGCTTGTACTCCGACTTGCCGCCCGCGGCGGCGGCGCTGCGGATCGTCAGCGGCCCCACACCAAGGCTGCGGGACGTCCTTCCGGTCGACGCGCGCACGTCACTGCTGGACGAGATCCTGGCGCGCGCGCTGGCCAAGGCGCCAGACGAGCGCTTTCCCACGGCGCTCGAGCTGCGCGACGCGCTGCGCAGCTACCTTGCACGCGAGTCGTCTCCGCCGCCCGAGCTCGCTCTGCTGCTCCAACAGGACTTCTCTGCCGAGCGAGAGGCGTTCGAGCTGCGTCTGCGGAACGCGCTGCGTGGCGGAGAGGGGCGAGATCCCGTCGAAGCGCCGCCCGCGCCCGCCGGGGCCCCAGCGGGCACCCGCACCGCAGCGATCAAGCTGCTCTCGGCCCCAAGAGCAGGTCCGAGCAGGCTGCCTGTGCTCGGCGCCGGAGCGGCGCTCGTGGCGGTCGCTGTCATCGCCTGGGCGAGCGCGGCGGGATCTCGCGCGGACGGCCCGGCTCCGGATCCGCAGTCGAGTGTCATTTCGGAGCAAGCGCCGCGGCAGCAGGCCGTGGCGAGCACAAGCGTTCGCGCTGTGTCCACGGATCAGGTCGCGCCGCCGAGCGCCTCCGCGCTTGAGGCGCCGGCGAGCGCTTCGCCCAGCATGAGCGCGCGGCTCGCTCGGCGACCGATCCTGCCAAAAGCATCCGCGCTCCCGAGCGCCAGTGCGAACGCCCCGCCTGCTCCGACGCCCACGGTGGGCGGCACTCCCTTTCGCAACCTGTGACACGCTACGTGTGCGGCGAGCCTAGCTCGCGGCGAACGTGGCTGAGGCGCTGCCTGCCCTAGGCGTCTCGCGGCTCTGTTCGGCCTTGGCTCCACGCAGGATCGGATCGAAGGGCCGCCAGTCCGAGAGCGTGGCCTTGGGCACCATCGGCACCACGTAGTCCGCGCTCTTCACCGCCTCGAAGCTGGTGGCGCCAGCCGACACGACCGGGATGTGACGGAACGAGATGGCCGCGTAGAACATGCGGTAGTGGAAGAAGTTCTTCTGGACGATGACATTGGCGTCGCGCGGCTCGAGCCCGACGGCTCGCCAGAAGCTCGGGTGGATCGGCAGCGGAGGGCTCTCCGTCACCACCACGTGCACGTCGCCCACATCCAGCCGCAGCGTGCGACCCGCGTCGGTGGTGAGCTGTGCGGCGAGCGTGGCGTGCGCCTCGACCAGGGGCGCGTCGTAGCCCGGCGTCCCGCGGAAGCTGACCGTGCGATGGGCGCCGAGCGGTTGGTCCCACAGCTCGTGCACCAGGCCCGGGTCGTGCAGTGGCACGTAGGCGCGAAGGCCACGACCGTCGGCCAACAGCGCTTGCAGGATGCGCGTGTTGCCGCCCGGCGCGCCTGCGCCGACGACGTCGTCGCAATCCACGAACGTGACAGGCCCCAACTTGCCGAGCAGGCTCGATCGTGCGTGCTCGATCGCGACCTCGCTGCTCACGAACGTGGGGTGGGGCACATCGCGCTCCTGCCACACGCGATCGGCGAGCTGGTCGGCGAGTGTGGCCGCAAGGGAGGCGTCGCGGTCGGTGGTGACATGCACCGCCCAGCCGAGGTGCTCGGCGGTGGTGTAGGGGTGCACCATGAACAGGCTGGCCGACACCACGCGCGGATCGCGCTCGAGCTTGCGCATCATGCGGAACACGCCCCGCATCGGCGCCAAGAAGTCGATGGTGCTGCCTCCGCCGATCACGATCGGCAGCTTGCGCCAGGCCGAGGTGGGCGCGATCTCGCCGCGGAGCGCGCGGATCAACCGGCTGCCGGCGCGGTAGCCCGTGGGGAACAGGTCCCAGTGCGGGTTGGTGCGATAGGCGATCAAGATGTCGACGGGATCGACCAGCCCTGCCGACAGGTTGGCGTGCAGGTCGTAGCTCACCGCGACACGCACGTGCGGACCGACCACCTCCCGCACCCGGCGCAAGAGGTCTGCCTCTGGCGCCCCTGCCAGCCCGTCGACCTGCATCGAGCCATGCAGCGCCAGGTAGACTCCATCCAGCGGACCGGCACGACGGAGGCTCTCGATCAAGTCGGTCGACAACGAGTCCCACGCTGCCCGGGAGAGTGGCCCGCCCGGTACGGCCAGCGACGACTGCAGCGGCACGCATGAAACGGCGCCAGCGAAGCGCGCCGCTTGGCGAAAGCCCGTCAGCTCCGCGTGCGGCATGAAGGACTTGAGCTCGGTCCCTCGCAAGCTGGTGGCCTCTGCCAGCGTGGGCCCCTCCAGGTGATGGAGCCGCTCGAAGTCTGCGCGCTCCGTCAGCACCGGGCTGTGCGCGTTGGCTTCGTGGAACAGGCGCCCGTAGGCGATGCGCAGCGGCCGCTTGTTGGTGTCGAGGAACGGGAGCTTCATGGCTTGGCCTTTCGAGTCGATCTTGATTTCGAGATCTTGAGCGGAGCGAGCAGGTGCTTCCACACCAGGTCGTGCGCGGGGGGGAGCGAGGCACCGCCCGTGACCCGCTGGACCATCAGGCCGTCGGTGAGCGCGCGCATGACGTCGACCAACGCGTCTGCGTCGCAAGGGGCCACGATGCCTTGGGCGACGCCTTGGCGAACACGCTCGGCGGCGCTGCGGCGGAACGCCTCGAACACGAGTGCGCCGCGCTGCGCGATCTCCGATACGCGGGCGCCAGCCGTTGCCGCGATCGCCTGCGTGAGGAACACGATGCGCGCCTCCTTGCCGTGGTGAAAGGCGTGCACGGCGCGGAGCTGCGCGAACAGCCGATCGATGGGGTGCTCGTGCTCATCGACCGCGGCGATCACCACGCCCGCCATCTCGGTGAGCAGCGCGATCAGCGCGGCCTCGACGATGTGGCTGTAGGTTGGGAAGTGGTAGAGCAGCGTGGGCCGCTTGATGCCGAGCGCTTGGGCGAGGCGCTCAGCGGAGAGCGCCAGGCCTTCGCGCTCCAACACGGCCGCGGCCCGCCGCGCGAGATCGAGCCGCTTCTGGGGATCGGGAGGGCGCGCCATCGACTTCGAGGGTCTATTCATTAGTTGACGATTTGTCAATTAATGAATAGATGAGGCCGATGAAGATCGTCGTCGTCACGGGCGCGAACACAGGTATCGGAGCCGCGTTCGCTAGGGAGATCGCCTCGCCAGACACGCAGATCTGGCTGGCTTGCCGCTCCGAGCACAAGACGGAGCCGGTCAGGCAGGTGCTGCTGGCGAAGGGTGCTGATGCGCGCTTTCTGCCGCTGGACCTCGCTGATTCGACGGCGGCCCTGCAGGCGGCTCGACGGCTGGCTGAGACGCTGCCGCGCATCGACTTGCTGGTGAACAACGCTGGGCTCGCCGGCGCGCGCGGGCTCACCGCACAGGGCTTCGAGCTCGGCTTCGGCACGAACCACCTCGGCCACTTCGCGTTCACGCTGCCGCTCTTGCCCGCGCTGGCGGCGTCGCGCGGGCGCGTCGTGGTCGTCTCCAGCAACAATCACTACCTGGCAAAGTCGCTCGATCTCACCGCTGTTCGCCAGTCCACGCGCTCGCGCACCGGGCTCCCGGAGTATGCCGTCTCCAAGCTCGCGAACGTGCTCTTCGCCGCGGAGCTGCGGCGCCGCTACCCGCGGGTCGAAGCCGTGTCGCTCAACCCGGGCAGGATCGCGAGCGACATCTGGCGTCGCGTGCCGCAGCCATTTCGCCGTGTCTTGCCCTGGATCCTGCGCATGGGCTCCGTCGAAGAGGGGGGCCACACCCTCGCTCACGCCGCTTCGATCTCGCTGGCGGACGGCACGCTTTACTTCGACAAGCTCGCCCCGCGCGCACCGAGCAGGCTCGCCTCGGACCCCGAGTTGGCGCGCGAGCTGTGGGATTTCAGCGAGCGGGCGCTCGCGCAGCAGCAGACGTCAGCGCACCAGGCGGAAGCCCACGCTGGGTGATCGCTGGGTCTTGGCCAGCGTTCTGCGCGCACCCAGGTGGCAGGCCATGGACCAGTCGGCCCACGAGCCTCCTCGCACTGCTCCCACGGACTCGCTGCCTGCTTCGACCCACTCGGCGACCCCGCCCGCGCAGTCGCGCATGCCGAACGGCGACTCGTCGAGCGGCGCGGCGCCAACCGGCTCTGGCACCGCACGCGCAGCGTGGCTCTCCCGCGTCTTGCACAGCGAGCCGTCGAAACGATCGCCCCAAGGGTAGCGGCGGCCATCCACTCCTCGCGCCGCCTTCTCCCACTCGTCGTCGTGCGGCAAGCGCAGCTTGCGGCCTTCGCGCGTGCTCGCCCACTCGGCGTACGCGCGCGCGCAGGAGAGGTCGATCCCGATCACGGGCAAGCGCTCCGGGGCCCCCCAATGAGCCGCGAGCGCGGGCAGCGGGCTCCGTGTCTCGGCGTCCCACAACCAAAGCGCGGCGCCCGACTCGTCCCGCGGCAAGAGCGCCTCGATCCGCGCTCGATCGCTCCCGCCGACATCGCCGATGAACGCGAAGTACTCGGCGACGGTCACTGGGAAGCGCATGATCGTGAACGCCGCGACCGGCATCAGCGCCAGCTCGTCGCCATGCAAGCTGGTCTCGTGTCCGCCGAGCAAGGCCGGTCCAGCGGGGATGTGCACCCAACCTCCCTGTGACTCGTCCAACGCGAAGCTGAGCGTGCTGGTGTGGCCTGGCGTGATCCGCACCGGCGCGGTGGCCACGACGCCGGCGCCGAGCAGCGCACGTGCCAGATAGTCGCCTGGAGCGAGCGGCAGCGATCCGGCCACCTCCGCGCGGGCTACCTCGACGCCTGCCTCCAGCCGGGGCCCATGCTCCACGAGGGCGTGCAGCGTGACCCGCTCGGGCTCGACGGTGCCGCTGAAGCCGAGCTGCAGCTCCCCGGCTCGATCCAGGAACGAGGCGAAGCTGCCGTCGTCGAGCTCGAGCGCCCGAGCCTCGTATTGGCGTCGTTTGGCGTCGTCTCGGGTCAGCAGCGCCCGCTGGTGCTCCGCGCGGTACAGCGCGCACAGCGCTTGGCGGGCGCGCGCAAAGCCAGGAACTTCTTCGAGCGCGTGCTCGAACGCGGTCACGCTCGCCTGGAACGTACGCGACATGAGCGCGCTCATGACCTTGGCCGCGTCCTCGGCTTGCCAGAGCTCCTCTTTGGTCGACTCGTCCGCCCAGCCAGAGGCGCGCGCGCGCAGCCGCGCCAGCTCCCCCGCGGCCGATGTGGCGGCATCGAGCAGCTCGCTGTAGCTCTCCGCCAGCTCCTGGCCCTCGGTGCACAGCTCTGCCGCCCGCTTCTCGCGGCGCTTCTTCTCCTTGGTCCCCTCCACGAACGCCTCGAGCGCGTTGACCAGCTCGCGCACCGTGGACAAGCGCGCGTTGCGGTCCAGCTCGAGCGCCCGCATGCATATCTCGTCGAGCTCCGCGGGCACGCGCCGATCGCTGACCTTCTGCGAGGGCGGAACCGCAGGGGGAAACGGGCTCTTGCCTGCCTTCACCGCTTCGTCCCATTCCTCGAAAGCGATGAAGGGGAACGGGTAGCTGTCGGTCAGGAGCAGGTACAGCATGACGCCCAGTGCGAACACGTCCGTGCGGGTGTCGACCCGCCCGCCGCGCTTCAGCTGCTCGGGCGGCATGAAGCCTGCGGTGCCTCCGCGGGTGGGCCGGCCGTCGCCCTCTCGGTGCGCGAAACCCCAGTCGGCCACGAACACCTCGCCGAAGGAGCCCAACAGCACGTTCTCGGGCTTGAGGTCGCAGTGCACGATGCCGCGCGAGTGCGCATAGGCCACCGCCTGGCACACCTGGATGAACAGCCGAAGCAGCCGCCCATGCGTGGTCTTGCCCTCGCGCAGCGCGCGCAGTGCGTCTTGCATCGTGGGCTCGGCGAGCAGCGGCATCACGTAGAACGTGCCCCACTCGTCGTCGTCACCGATGTCGTAGACGGGGATGATGTTCGGGTGGAACAGGCCCCCGAGCACGCGCGCCTCGCGCTCGAGCGTTTCACACGCCCCTCGCTCACTCTTGTCGCGAGCGATCTTGACGGCCACCCGACGGTCGAGGCCGCGGTCGAGGAAAGAGAGCACCTTGCCCATGCCCCCTTCTCCGAGGGTTCCGATCAGCTGAAACCGCTCGTTTCCGGTGTGGGTGAGCGAACTCTTGGACGTAGGCTTGGGTTGAGACACGGTCCGGATGCTAACAAGCCCCCCCACGTATTGACGGCTCCTCGCTGCGCCGGCATCTTCTTTCGCTGAGATGGAACCCCTTGTGTTCGGCGAGCTGACGCTCAAGCCCGAGGTATCAAGCGGCATGCTGCTGCTGCGCTGGCACGGCAAGAGCGTGGACAGGCAGCCAGGCAAGACGCTGGACCCGTACTTCGATCAGCTGCTCGACCAGGCTGTGCGCGACGCAACGGGCATCGAGATGCGCTTCGAGCAGGTCGAACACTTCAACTCCTCCACCATCACCTCGCTGATCGGCCTCATCCAGCGCGCGCGTGCCAGGCAGGTCAAGCTTGGGCTCGTGTACGACAAGGCGCTCAAGTGGCAACGGCTGAGCTTCGACGCTCTGCGGGTGCTCGGCAAGAACGATGGCCTCTTGGAGATTCGGTCGGTGTGAGCGTGGCCGCGGCTTCCCTCGACTTTCAGATCGACCTGCCGATCCGCAGCGATTGGGGCAACGTCGAGGAGCTGCGCAGCTCGGTCGACCGCACGATTCGCTTGGTCTCTGGAGACAAGGAGGCCAGCCAGTCGCTCGCCATGATCGCTGCCGAGCTGGCAGAGAACGCGGTCAAGTATGGCCACTGGGAGGAAGGCCAAGGTCATGTCCGCGTTCGCATTTGGGGCGACTACCCCGCCGCTCACGTGCTGGTCGAGAACCCGCTGCCCAAAGGCAGCTCGGTGCCCAGCGCGCTGCGCGGGGCGCTGGAGTGGATCGCCCAGTTCCCCTCCGCGCGCGCGGCATACGAGGCCAAGGTCACCCAAGCGGCTGAGCACCCCGCGGCCGATCAGAGCGGTTTCGGGCTGGTGCGCATCTCGTACGAGGCGGGCTGCAAGCTGCGCGCCGAGGTGTTGGGCGAGAAGCTCCGCGTCACCGCCGACGTGGACTTGGGAGCGGGGGCCTGAAATGGGACACAAGACCGAGCCGCCGCTCGAGACCATCGTCGGTGGTCGTCGCTCCGACAAGGCTCCGACCCACGCGGTGCTCACCCTGACGTCGGGCGACCAAACGGGGCGCGTCATCTCGGTCGGCCACGGGCCGATCACGCTCGGTCGCTCCGACGAGTGCACCGTATCCTTCGCGGACCGTAGCTTGTCGCGCGTGCATGCCAAGGTGGTCGTGTTGAACGGCGACTTCATGCTGCACGACCTGGGCTCCAAGAACGGCAGCTTCGTCAACGAGATCGCGGTCGACTTCGCCACGCAGCTCGAGAGCGGAGATCGCGTGCGGCTGGGCGACGAGACCACGCTGCGCTTCTTCCTGGTGAGCGAGGAGGAGGAGCGCGCCATGCGCGAGTCGTTCGCCGCATCGCGCCGCGATGCCCTGCTGTCGCGCTTCAACGCGCTCAGCGAGCACAACGAGACGATGCGAGACGAGCTGATCGCTGCTGCGGAGTTCCAGCAGCGGGCGCTGGCCAAGCCGCCCGTTCTGCCCGGCCTCTCGGTCGACGTGTTGTATCGCCCGCTCGACCTCGTCGGCGGCGACCTGTACCACGTGTCGCAGCTGCCCGGCGGCGGCGCGCGCCTGTTCCTCGCGGACGCGACCGGTCACGGCTTGCGCGCCTCGCTCTCGATGATGCTCATGCTCAGTGAGTACGAGTCCGCTCGCGCTGCGGGCAGCCCCGCCGCGATCCTGCGCGAGCTCAACGAGCGCTTCGCGACTGCGCACGCTCACCTCGGGGTGCGCTTCACCGCCTGGTGCGCGGATCTGGTCCCTGCGCGCGGTGAGCTCTGCTTTGCCTCGGCGGCCAACCCTGCGCCCTGGATCCTGCGAGGCTCCGAGGCGCTCGAGCTCGATAGCGGCGGACCGTTCGTAGGGCTCTTGGCCGGCGTGGACTTCCCCGAGCAGCGGGTCGCCGTTCGCGCGGGGGATGCGATCGTCGCCTTCACCGATGGCATCCCCGACGCGTTCGACCCGCAGGGACGCCCGTTCGGAGAGGCGCGGGTGCTGGACGCTGTGGCCGGCGCCGACCGTCAGGCCCCGGCGCTCGCGGTCGAGCGGGCGCTCGACGCGTTTCGAGGTGCGCGAGCGCTCGACGACGACGCCACTCTGCTCGCCGTGCGCCTGACACGCGACTAGCTGGAGGGCGTCCCTAGTTTTCTTGTCGCGGTGTCTCGTCGCGACCCTCGCTGACGCTGGCTCGCAAGATTCTTGGCCGCCCTTCGGGCGGACTGGCGCGCAGCTCGCTCAGAAGGGGAGCTTGGGCAGCGCCTTGCTGGTGATCACCACCAGCTGGTCGCGCGTGAGCTCACCTTCGGTCTCGAACGGCACGTCGAAGCTCACGTCGTCGCTGCCGATCTCGGCGGTGCCGGTCACCACGAAAGGGATGCTTGGCTTGGTGGCCGCCATCAGTCCGATCGCAGCCACGTCCTTCCACTTCATCGTCAACGGCACCTCGAGCTTGGTGTGCTTGTTGGCGGGCAGCTTGATCTTGGTGGAGACCTCCACCTCCCCCAAATCCACGCGCCCCCCGAGGACCACCTTGGCTTTGACCGAACGAGCTACCAGCGGGACGGAGTTCTTGTTGTGGGCGTCCAAGGTGACGTTCAAGGTGAGGCCCTTGTCGTCGATCGACTCCACCGCTGCGCTCTCCGGCTCGAGCTTCGGCGGTTCCGGCTTCTGACATGCGGTCGCCAACAGCAGCACGGTCGACAGCCCGAATGCGGAGCTCACGTGGCGGGCGGCGAACATGCCTCTTGGTTAGCACGCGTCCGGCGGTCTGTCGCCCGCGCTCGCCACCGCGCCAAAGTGTTGGTCGTCGACCAGCACGCTCTCCACGCGAGCGTCGGGCTGACCTGGCGCGCTTGCGCGCACTTCTCCCTGGTCCAAGCCGACGTGCACGGCTCTCGCCTCCAGCGAGAAACCGGTTCCCCACGCCTTCAGCACCGCCTCCTTGCGCGTCCACAGTCGGAAGAACGCGGACCGCTGCTCAGCGGCGTCCAACTTGCGCAGCGCTTCGACCTCGGTAGACGTGAAGACGCTCGGAGCCACCTCGAGCACCCGTACGTCGGCGCGCACCGCCTCGACGTCGACGCCGACCGCGACGGCACGCGCCCAGCCGAACACGATCCACTGGCCAGAGTGTGACAAGTTGAACGAGAGGCTTGGGTGGGCCAAAAGAGCCGGTTTCCCGTGCGGTCCGAACACGAGCTCCAGCGTGTCACCGGGGAGGCTCAGCACGGCGCCCAGAGAATGGCGCATGAGGCCGCGACCGGCCACGAAGCGATCGCGGTCGGCGCGAAACCGATAGCGCTCGGCCTGCCTGTGCTCCGCGTCCGACAGCAGGCGCGCATGCTCCAACGCCGCGTCCACCCGCACGGCGCGCCACTCGACCCCGATCACCCGAACAGCTTGCCCTTCAGGCGCGAGAGCAGTCCAGTGGCCGGCTTGGGCTCGGGGGCTCGCGGCGCGGGCGCGGGCGCGGGCGCCTTGCTGGTCTTCGGCGCCACGTTGGGTAGCGCGCGAGCCAGCTGCTCGAGGCTGTTCTCCAGCAGCTCTCGGGCTTTGAAGCGGTGGCCACTCGCGGCCTCGAGCTTGGCGATCACCACCATCGACAGCAGTGAGTGCCCGCCCACGTCGAAGAAGTTGTCGCCCGCGAACACCTCGGTGCCACCCAAGGCTTCGCGCCAGATATTGGCGATCAACAGCTCGTTCTCTCCGCTCGGCGCGCGCGCCTCGCGGGCAGGCAGGGCGCCGGCCGGGGCAGGGAGCGCCTTGCGATCGATCTTGCCAGCGGGCGTGAGTGGCAGCGCCGGCAGGTCGACCAGGTGCTGCGGGATCATGTAGTCCGGCAAGCGCGTGCGCAGGTGCTTGCGCAGCTCACTGGCGGTGGGGGGGTCGCCTTGGGGCACGTAGTAGGCGGTGATGCGCGCGTCCCCAGGACGATCCTCGCGCACGATGACGACGCAACGCTCGATGGCGTGGTGTTCGCCGAGCACGGTCTCGATCTCTCCCAGCTCGATGCGGTGGCCCCGGACCTTCACCTGAAAATCGAGGCGGCGGTGGTAGACGATCTGCCCGTCGTCGCGAAACGCCGCTAGATCTCCCGTCTTGTACATCGTCCGTCCGGGCTCCTTGGAGAACGGATCGGGCACGAAGCGGGCGCTGGTGAGCTCGGGTCGTTGCAAGTACCCCAGCGCTACGCCGGCGCCTCCGATCACGAGCTCGCCCGGCACCCCAGGAGGGGTGGGTTGTCCGAGCGGGTCGAGGATGTAGACCCGGGTATTGTCGATTGGGCGCCCAATGGTCAGCCGCGGATCGTCCGCGTCGAGCTTGGCGACGGTCGACCAGATCGTGGTCTCGGTCGGGCCATACATGTTGAACACCGCGCCCATCTTGGCGCACAGCTCGCGCGCGAGATCCGGAGGAAAGGCCTCGCCACCACAGAGCGCTTTCAGCGCCGGTCCACCCTGGAAGCCGGCGGCGAGCAACATGCGCCACGTCGATGGCGTGGCCTGCATCACGGTGGCGCCGCTCCGCTCGACCAGCTCGCGCAACGCGCTGCCATCGGCGGCTTGGTCGCGAGACGCCAGCACCACGCAGGCTCCCACCGAGAGGGGCAGGAACAGCTCCAGGCCTGCGATGTCGAACGACAGCGTGGTCACCGCGACGAGCTTGTCTTCAGCGGTCAGCCCCGGCGTTCGAGCCATCGAGCACAGAAAATTCAGGAGCGCGCGGTGAGGCACGACCACCCCCTTCGGGCGCCCCGTGGAGCCAGAGGTGTAGATGACGTACGCAGGGTGCTCGCGCGCGCCCTCTCCACGTGCCAAGGCGGGGGCGTCGGCCGGATGTTTGCCGATCTCTCCCGCTTCGTCGTCGACCAATACCACGCGTGCCTCTCGCGGGAGCCGATCGCGCAGCGCGCGGCTGGTCAGGATCGTCCTCAGCCCAGAGTCCTCGATCATCAGCGCGATGCGATCCGCCGGGTACTCGGGATCGATCGGCACGTACGCGCCGCCCGCCTTCAGCACCGCGAGCAGCGACGCGACCATCTCGATCGATCGCTCCAAGAACACGCCGACCAGGGCGCCAGGGCCGACCCCGCGCTGGGCGAGGTGGTGAGCCAGCTGGTTGCTGCCCCGCTCGAGCTCGCGGTAGCTCAAGGCGCGCTCGCCGAACGTGAGCGCCGTTCGATCGGCGCCGCGCGCGGCCTCGCGCTCGAACAGCTCGTGCGCGAAAGTGAGCTCGGGCAGCGCGCGGTCGGTCTGGTTCCAGCCCTCCAGGATCTGGCTGCGCTCCTCGCGTGAGAGCAGCGGAAGCTCGAACACGTTGCCATCGGCGCCGTCCGCGATGGCGCGCAGCGCGACGCGAAAATGATCCAACAAGCGACGGACGGCCGCGCGATCGAACAGCGCGGTCGGGTACTCGAAAGTGACCAGCAAACCTTGGTCGCCAGCGCTCACCCAGGCGGACAGATCGGTGCGGGCGACCTTGGCGTGGATGGTCTCGCGGCGCGTCACGCGGAGGGAGCGGCCTTCGGCGACGCTGGTGGTGTTGGGCAACGCGTCCTCGAACGCGAAGATGGTTTGGAAGATCGGGGAACGGCTGGTGTCGCGCTCCACCTCGAGCACCTCCACCAGCTCTTCGAAGGGGATGTCTTGCCTCTCGAAGGCCTCGCTGGTGAGCTCCCGGACCCGCCTGAGCAGCTCGCGAAAGCTCGGAGAGCCCGAGAGATCGACGCGCAGCGCGAGCGTGTTGGCAAAGTAGCCGATGGTCTCCATGGTCTCGGCGTGCGCTCGGTTCGCGACCGGCGTGCCAATCACCACCTCGGTCTGGCCACTGACCCGTGCGAGCAGCGTGGCGTAGGCAGCGAGCAAGACCATGAACAGCGTCGCACCGTCGCGCCGCCCGAGCGCGGTGAGCGGCTCGACCAGGTCGGCCGGAAGTAGCAGCGACTCTGTCTCGCCCTCGGTCGGCGCGATCTGCGGTCGTGCGTTTGCCTGCGGCAGCTCGAGCACGGGCAACGGTCTTGCGAGGAGCTGCCTCCAGAACGCGACGCGCGGCTCGCGGCTCGGCTCCTTCTGCTCCTCGTGCTGCCACTCCGCGTAGTCGACATAGCGAACGGCGGGGCTCTCTCGAGGAGCCGTGGGATCGTCGTACAGCCTGCTGAGCTCGGACTCGAACACGTCTTGCGACCAACCGTCGGTGACGACGTGGTGTGCCGAGAACAGCAGCACCGTCTCGCTCGGCAGGCGCACGATCAGCGCGCGCACCAGCGGTCCCTCGACCAGATCGAAAGGCTGCTTGGCGTGTTCCTCGAGCAGCGTCGCAAGCGAGGCGGGGTCGTCCAGCGTGCGCGTGGTGATCGGCAGGCGCGGCTCCGGGTGCACTCGCTGCACGACGCCACGCTCCGAGAGCGCCAAGGTCGTGCGCAGAGCGTCGTGCTGGCTCACCAGGGCCATGAGCGCGCGCTCCAGTCGCTCGACGTCGACCTCGGGCGCAAGGTGAAAGGCGACCGGCACGTTGTAGACCGGCAGCCCTGGCTCGAGCTGGTCGAGGTAGAACAGCCGGCGCTGCCCGAACGACGCGCGGGCCTCGAGGACGCCGTCCGGGCCAGGGTCCACGGCGGCGCGAGCGATGCGTCCTGAGGCGCGCCCGCCCGGCGAGAGGCTCTCGGCGCCGAGCCTCAGGAACGTGAGCAACTCCTGCTTGTTGCGGCGGATCTCGTCTCCGAGCGCCTCGGTGAGCGCCCCCTTGGGGGCGTTCACGACCACGCGGTCGCCCTCGCTGCGCAGCTCGATGCCCGCTGCGCGCAAGCGAGTCAGCAGGCGCGCGGCGCTCAAAACGCGACCTCTTCGCGTTCCGCCGCCGCCGCCGCGAGCGTTGCGCCGCGCGCGTAGGCGAGCGCGTCGAGCCGCTGCGCCAGAGAGCGGACGGTGGGCGTCGAGAACAAGCTGCTCAGCGACAGATCCGGCTCGTTCATCAGCTCTCGCAGTCGAACCACCACCTGGATCCCGAGCAGCGAGTGCCCTCCCAGCTCGAAGAAGTTGTCGGTCGCGCCGACGCTGCCGAGCGACAACACCTCTGCGAACACGTTTGCCACTTGCTCCTCGGTTCCGGGCTCGGGCGCGACGAATCGTGCGGGCTCGGCCTCGCGCAGCGGGGCGGCTGTCGCGAGCAGTGCTTGGACATCCACCTTGCCGTTGTGGGTGAGCGGCAACGAAGGCAAGACCCCGATCGAGGCGGGCACCATGTACTCGGGAAGGCGCGCTCGGCAGTGCTGCATCAGCTCCTCGGAGAGTCGCCGCGCGACCAGCTTCTTGGCGGGCTCGTTCGCGAAGCGGGTCCACCACGGCTCCGCGGACGCTTGGGTCGCCGGCCTCCGCGCGGCGACCCTGGCAGCACCGACTCCGTTGTCGGAGCGGACGAACACTGCGTCGAAGCGGCCCCCATCGTCGGCGTCGGTCCAGACGAGGTCGACGCGGTAGGGCAAGCGCTCGCCAATGCTCCACAGCGACTCCGGATCGACACCGCTGCTCTCGGGCGGGAGCTCGGCGAGCAGGTCTGTTGCGGTCTTGTTGCTGGTCGCCGCTGCCAGCAGCGACGCGGCTGCGACGTGGCGGACGTTGCGCCAGTTGGGAATGCCGGCGACCGCCAAGATCGAAGGCTTGTTGCTCGAAAGCCAGCGCTCGATCGCGCTCGCGGACGAGAGCTCGCCCGAGCCGAACGGATGGTACGACGCGGCGACGGTCTCGGGGGCAGGCCCGATGTGCAGCCAGACGTCGTAGTGGAAGCGCGTCGTCTCGTTCTGCAGGTGACCACGGCGTAGCTCGGTGCGAACCCAGCCGATCTTCGGGAGCTCGGCGGCGAGCGCGTGAAAGAACTCGGGGTCGACCACCAGCTCGTCCTCGGTCGCGAGCCTGCGGGCGAGCAGCTGCTTGAGCTCCGCGTGCGTGGCGCCCTTGGCCGAGCGCGACAGCTGGTCGTAAGCGTGATGCGCGGCGAGCAGCGCGTGCGACTGGACGTCGCCCAAGAACACGACCCCTCCTGGCTTCGTGGCGCGCACCGCGCCGGCGAGCACGCGTCGCAGGTACTCGCCGTCGGGGAAGTATTGGCACACGCTGTTGATGATCACCGAGTCGAACGAGCTCTCCTCGACGCCCGTGAAGTCGGCGGCCTCTCGCACGCCGACGGTGACGTTGCGGAGGCTCGTGTACTTGGGCGTGGACAGGAGCCGCTCGATCTCGCGGATGCCACCCTCGGCGAAATCAGTGCCATGGATGCTGCCGCACTTGGGCGCCAGCCGCAGCAGCTCGGCGCCGGTGCCACAGCCGATCGCCCAGACGCGTGACAGATTCAGCGCCGACAGTCGTGCGAACGTCGCGTCGAGGCCTTCCTGCACCTCGGCCTCGTAGCCCTCCTTGTCCGACAGCTCACGCAGCAGCACGAGATCGTCTAGCGCCTCGTCTCGTGCGCCGGACTTCGCGAGCGCTTGACTGCCCGCTTGGTACAGGGCGTCCCACTTCTTCTTCCACGCGTCGCGCTGCTCCGAGGCCGCCTTGGCTTCGCGCTCCTGTGGCACCACGAACGCCAGCAGCGTGCGGGTCTCGGCGCTGTCACCGCGCACCACCACCGCCACCTTGGTCACCCGCGGGTCGGAGGACAACGCGGACTCCACCTCGCCGAGCTCGATCCGGTAGCCCCGGATCTTCACTTGCCCGTCGCGTCTCCCCAAGAACTCGATCTCGCCGTCCGCGCGGTAACGACAGAGATCTCCCGTTTTGTACAACCGACCGCCACCGCCGAAGGGATCTGGGACGAAGCGCTCCTGTGTGAGATCTGGACGGTTCAGGTAGCCGAGCGCCACTTGCGGTCCGCCGATGTAGAGCTCGCCCCACACGCCGATCGGCGCGGGGGATCCGCGCTCGTCCAGGATGTAGAGCTTGGTGTTGGGGACGGGGCGCCCGATCGGGATGGCACCCTCGCGAGGTGAGTCGTCCGTCAGGTGATGGACGCAACAACCGACCGTCGCCTCCGTGGGCCCGTACTCGTTGAAGATCGCGACGCCTGGCGCGTGTGTGCGGAACGCGGCCACGTGACTTGCCAGCAGCTGCTCTCCGCCGACGATCAACGCCTTGGCGCCACGCTGCATGGCGGCAGGCGTCAGCTGGGCGCCGAGGATGCCGAGGTGCGCGGGCGTGAGCTTGGCGACGCTGAAGCCACCGGGCTCGGTGAGCGCTCGTCCGAGCTTTTCCACGTCTTGCTCCTCCGGCAGGAGCTCTACGGCGCGACCCACCAGCAAGGGACCGAACAGAGCCGTCAGCGTGAGATCGAAGCCAATGGAGGAGTGCACCGGCGCGCCCGAGCCATCTGCCATGTGGTAGCGCTGCGTGGCCCAATGCAGGTAATGAACCAGCGCCTGGTGCTGGACGACGACCCCCTTCGGCTTGCCGGTCGAGCCGGAGGTGTATGTGACGTAGGCCGGATCCATGGGGCCGGCTGCGCGCTCGGGCTTGTGGTTGGGACGGTCGGCGAGCTGTTGGCTCTCGTCGAGCGCGACCAGGATGCGTGAGTCACCTGCGCATGCAGGGAGCGTCGTGCTGGTGCCGAGCACGAGCTCGACGCCAGCGTCGGCCAGCATGAACGAGAGCCGTGCACCCGGGAGCGAGGGATCGAGCGGCACGTAGGCCGCGCCGGTCTTCCACACCGCGAGCAAGGCCACGAGCAGCTCCGTCCGGCGAGGCATACACACGCCGACCCGGCGCCCGGGACCAGCGCCCCGCGTCGCCAGGTAGTGGGCCAAGCGATTGGCGCGCGCGTCGAGCTCGGCGTACGAGAGCTCCGCGCCGTCCGCGCGGACCGCCACCGCCTCACCCGATCGCGACGCTGCGGCCTCGATCAGGTCGATCACCGTTTGGTCTTGGGGGTACGGAGCCTCGGTGCGGTTGAAGTCGGAGAGCACGCGCTGCCGCTCGGCTTCGGGCAAGAGGGCCAGCTCGCCGCTCTTGATGTTGGCGTCCTTCACCGCTGCCTCGAGCAGCACTCGGTACTGCTCCAATCGACGGCGCATGGTCTCCCGATCGAACAGGTCGAGGTTGAAGGTGCACTGCACCTCGAGCCCCACGTTCGACTCCACCAGGTTGAAGAACATGTCGAAGTTCTCGAAGCGTCGCGGCACCGACCCAGCCGTGCACTTGAGGTCGTGGAACTGGATCCCCAGCGAGTTGGGATCGAGGTTGAACGCGACGCTCATGAGCGGCACCCGGCTGGGATCGCGCGGCACGTTGAGACGCTTGATCAGCGTGCCGAACGTGAAGTTCTTGTGCTCGAACGCGTCGAACACCTTGCCCCGCACCTTCTTGACGTGATCGCCGAACGAGGCCGCTCGGTCCAGCGTGAGGCGCAGCGGCAAGAATTGCACGCAGTGACCGACCAGCGCGCGGCCCTCGACGTCGGACTGCCCCGCCAACGAGAAGCCCACGACCAAGTCGTCTTGCCCGCTCAGGCGCGCGAGCAACACGTGGAACCCAGCCAGCACACCCGCGAACAGGGTCGCCCCCTGCTTGCCGGCCATTCTCTTGAGCTCGCGGGTGAAGGACTCGGACAGCTGCAAGCTGATGCGATCGGCGGCGAACGTCTTGACCGGAGGGCGGGGTCGATCGCTCGGCAGATCCAGCACGGGAATCGGAGAGCCAGCGTATTGGCCGACCCAATACTCCTCCGCCGCCTTGCGCTCCGCGCTCGAGGCCGCACCGCGGTTCTCCGTGATCCACTGGCTGTAGGGCATGGCCTCGGGCAAGTCGTGAGGTTTGCCCGCGCACAGCGAGGCATACAGCTTGCCGAGCTCGCGGCAGATCACCCCGCAGGACCAGCCGTCCGCGATCAAATGGTGGGCCGTGAGGATGAGCAGGTGCCTCTGTTCCGCCAACTTGACCAGCGTGGCCCGAAACAGCGGGCCGTGGTCGAGGTCGAACTCCTCCGTCACCTCGCGCTTGCGGACGGCCTCGAGCTTGGCCTCGCGGTCGTCGGTGAGCGCGGAGAGATCCACGATGGGCAGCGGCACGTCGGCGACCGGCGTGATGCGTTGCGTGACGCCGTCCGCGTTCGGGACGGCGCGCAGCGCCTCGTGGCGCTTGGTCAGGAGGCGAAGCGCGCTCGAGAGCTGCCCCAGGTCGAGCTGGCCCTCGAGCTCGAGCGTGCTGGCCAGGTTGAACGCGCACGAGGCGTCCTTGCCGAAGCGTGTGGCCAGCCAGATCTCTTGCTGCCCTTCGCTCATGGGCTCCTGTCGGGGCGCCCTGTCGATCGGCTTGCCCGGGAAAAACTTGACCCGCTGCAACACCTCGATGCTCTCGCGCAGAGCGGACTCGATCTTGGCAAAGTCCGCGTCGCTGTGGGCCGTGGTGAAGAACGCCGGCCTTCCCTCGTAGGTGAAGATGCCGCGGTTGTGCAAATGGTAGAAGAGCAGCTGCGAGTAGTCCTGGAACGAGGTGAACTTGAGCACCACGAAGCTCGCGAAGTGCTCCATCCATAGCGGTGCTTCGCACTCCTGGAAGTACTCGTTCATGCGGCGCGCGAACGCGGCCGTCTTCTGGTTGAGTCTGGTCTGGAGCTCCGGCCCTTGCTCCTTCAGGTAGCTCAAGGTCGCGAACGCGGCCGCCATCGCCACGGGGTGCCGCACGAACGTGCCCGCGAACCAAGTCATGTCCGCCTCGGGCACCGAAGCGTCACCGTATTGCCAATGGCCGCCGTCGAGCGCGTCCATGAAGCGGGCCTTGCCAGCGACCACGCCGATGGGGAACCCCCCACCGACCACCTTGCCATAGGTGGCGAGATCTGCGCGGATGCCCCAGAGCGCCTGCATGCCCCCCGGGTGTGCGCGGAAGCCGGTGACCATTTCGTCGAACAGCAGAGCGATGCCCAGCTCTTCCGTGAGCTTGCGCAGCGCACGCACGAACTCCACCGGTTGGAGGTCCGGGTTGCGGCTGCGGATCGGCTCCACCAACACCATGGCGAGCTCGTCCGCGTGGGCCCGGATCGCTTCGAGGGACTCCATGTTCCCGTACTCGAGCACCAGCGTCTTCTCGACCGCTCGTTGAGGGATGCCGGGGGCGATCGGCACCGTGCGACGTTTGCCTGCCACCTTCGTCCCCTTGACCAAGACCTCGTCGAAGATGCCGTGATAGTGGCCCGCGAAGGTGGCGATGCCGTCTTTGCCCGTGACGGTGCGCGCGACGCGCAGTGCCGCTAGCACCGCCTCTGAGCCGGTGTTGCAGAAGGCGGCGCGCTCGTTGCCGGTCATCTCACAGAACAGCTGCGCGAGCTTGCCGGCCAGGTAGTTCTGGGGCCCGATCTCGACGCCACGCTCGAGCTGCTTCACCACGGCCTCGCGGACGAACGACGGGTTGTGGCCCAGGAAGGTCGCGCCGTAGCCATTGACCAGATCGATGTACTCGTTGCCATCGACGTCCCACAGCTTGGAGCCCTCGCTGCGCGCCGCGACGATGGGGAACACCATGTCCTTCCATTGCATGCGGAAGCCCTGCACCGTGCGCGGATCGGCGAAGTGCCGCCGGTGCTCCTGCGTCATCTGCTTGGAGGTCTTGGCGCGGCGGACCACGGACTCAATCAGCTCGTCGAGGTGCGCTTGCTGCTCCGAGCTCAGATCCGATGCCGCGGCGCGTTTCTCGACCGGCTGCCAGGGGCTCTCCTTGTTGGCCTTCTTCTCTGGCTCGGCGGCTGCGGCGGCCGGCTTCGGTTCCGGGTTGGCTGCGGCGGGCGCAGACGGTGTCGAGACAGCTGCCGGCTGAGCGCTGGCTGGCGCCGCCAGCGACGGAGCCACCTGTGCAAGTGCGGGCGCAGCGCCGCGCAGCGCGGCGAGCTGCTCCTGCATGATCGCCAACTGCTGCTGGATCACGCGCTCGACCACGGTCGTGTTCGCGGCCGGCGCCGCGCTCACCGCGCTGACCGGTGATGCTGCCAGCGTCGCTACCACAGGCGCGCCCGCTGCGGCTGCTGGAGCCGGTGCAGCGGCAGGCGGCGCTGGTGCGGGGGCCTCGGCCGGGGCCTCCGCGAAGGCGCTGGGGGGAAGCTCACGATCCAAGAGCTCGGCGAAGAGCGCCACGCCCGGAGCCTTCTCGATCAGCTGGCGCACCGTGGTCTTCACGCCGAAGCGCTTGCGGAACACGCCGTTCGCCTGCGTCAGGAACAGCGAGTCGAAACCGAGCTCCAAGAACGTGGCGCGGGGATCGAGCTTGTCGGCGGCGACGCCGGACAGGTCGGCGAGGATGGCCAGGATCTCTTGGGCGATGCGGTCTTTGCGGGGCATGGTGGAAACCGGAGGTGGCTCGGGCGGGGGAGGCGGGGACGGCGACGGTGGTGCGAGAGGGAGCGGGTCGGGCGGCGGTACGGCGGGAAGAGTCGGGGTTGGGGCGGGCAACGCCGCCGCAGCCATGCGAGGGGCCATCACCATCGCGCGCACGCGCTCGAACGGGTACGTGGGCAGTGGCACGCGGCGCGGGCTCTTGCCGCTCCACAAGCGCGAGGGATCGAAGTCGACGCCGCATAGCCACAGTCGACCTACTGAGCGCAGCAAGAACGCGAGGTCGTCGCTGGCCTCGTGAGGGTGGCGAACCGTCGCCACGATCGCGTCCTTGTTCACCGCGGGGTGGTTCTTGGCGAAGGTGGACAACGTGCGGCCGGGACCTATCTCCACCAGGGCACGGCTGGGCTCCCGCAGCAGCGTGTCGAGCCCATCCGAGAAGCGCACCGTGCCGCGCAAGTGCTGGACCCAGTAGTCCGGGTCGCGCGCTTCCTCGTCCTTGATCCAGGTGCCGGTCACGTTCGACACGAACGGCAGCGCGGGCGCGCGGAGGTCGATGCTCCTCACGTACTCGGAGAACTCCGGCAGGATGGGTTCGACCAAGCGCGAGTGCGCAGCCACGTCGATGTGCAGGCGCGAGGCCTCGATCTCGGCGCTCAGCAGGCGCCGCTCGAGCGCTTCGATCGACGGCACCGGTCCGGAGGCCACACACTGCGTGGGTCGATTGACCGCGGCAATCGAGAGATCCGCGCTCAGGAAGGGGGCGAGGTCGGCAGGGGAGAGCGGCACGCTGGTCATCGCCCCGGGCTCGAGCTTCTCGAAGAGCTCGCCACGCCGCGTCACCAGCCCGAGCGCATCGGGCAGCGTCATGACGCCCGCGAGGCACGCGGCCGTGTACTCGCCCATGCTGTGGCCGAGACCGCTGCTCATGGTGATGCCCCACGACGCGAGCAGCTTGGCGAGCGCGTACTCGATCGAGAACAGCGTCGGCAGGGCGAGGCGGGGGCGCTCGAGCGAAACGGCGCCGACGCCTTTGCCATAGAGCAACGTGCGGAGGTCGAGCCCGAGCAGGCGCGACAGCTCGCTGGCGCACGCGTCCATCGCCTCGGCGAAGGCGGGCAACCCGAGCAGGCCAGCCGCCATGCCCGCGTATTGGGCTCCGCCGCCCGGGAACAGGAAGGAGACCTCGGCCACCGCGGGAGCGCCCGTCGAGGCGGCGACGTGTCGAGGATCATTCGAGCGCAGCGCCTCGGCCGCTTGCAGTGGAGAGCTGGCGACCACGCAGGCTCTCCGGCCAAACGCCTTGCGGCCAGCGGCCAGGGTGAACGCGGTGTCGAGCAGCCGTGGTTGAGGGAGGCTCTCGAGCCGGTCTGCGAGCCGCGAGCAAACACGCGTGAGCGCCTGCTCCGAGCGCGCGGAGACCAACAACAGCTGTGGCGCGTCGTCGCTCTCGAGCTTTTGCGGCTCGGGGGCCTCCTCCAAGATCACGTGTGCATTGGTCCCGCCCAAGCCGAACGAGCTCACCCCGGCGCGTCGCGGCGCGCCGCCGCGTGGCCATGGGCGCAGCCGGTCGTTGACGAAGAAGGGGCTCCCCTCGAAGTCGATCTGTGGGTTCGGCGTCCGGAAGTTCAGGCTCGGCGGGATCTGCTCGTGTTCGAGCGCCATCACCGTCTTGATGACCCCGGCGACCATGGCGCCGGCGTCCAGGTGGCCGATGTTCGTCTTGACCGAGCCCAGCGCACAGTAGCCCTTCTCCTGGGTGCTGCTCCGGAACGCACGCGTGAGGCCCGCGACCTCGATGGGGTCGCCCAACACCGTGCCCGTGCCGTGCGTCTCCACGTATTGGATCGCGTCCGCCGAGATGCCCGCCCGCGACAGGGCTTCGCGGATCACGTCGGCCTGGCCTTGAACACTCGGCGCGGAGAAGCCGATCTTGGCGCTGCCGTCGTTGTGGACGGCGGTCGCGCGGATGACTGCGCGAATGGTGTCGCCGTCGCGCAGCGCCTGCGCGAGCGGCTTCAGCACGACGAAGCCACAGCCGCTGCCGCGAACCATCCCCGAGGCGTCGGCGTCGAACGCTCGCACGTGGCCGTCTTTGGCCAGGGCTCCGCCGTCCACGTAGGGGTAGCCGGCCACGACGGGGAACAAGACTTTGGCGCCGCCGACCAACGCCATCTGGCAATCGCCATTGCGCAGCGCCTGACATGCCAGGTGCATGGCCACGCCCGACGTGGAGCACGCCGTCTGGATGTTGATGGCCGGGCCCCTGAGGCCGAGTTTGTACGCGACGTGGGTCGCGGGGAAGTCGCGCTCGTTGCCGATCTGATAGGAGTGCTCGATCAGGTGGCCCTGGAGCTCCGGCAGGCGCGCCAAGTTCTCGAGCAGGTAAGGATTACGGCCGACTCCACCGAACACGCCCACCTTGCCCTGGGTGCGTGCAGGATCGTAGCCGGCGTCTTCGAGCGCGGCGTACGCACATTCGACGAAGATGCGCTGCTGCGGGTCCATCAGCTCGGCCTCGCGGGGCGTGAAGCCAAAGAAGGCCGCGTCGAACATGTCCGCCTCTTCGAGCTCGAAGCTGCGAGCGACGTAGTCGGGGTCTTGGAGCAACGCAGGGTCCAAGCCGGCCCGCGTGAGGTCGTCGGCGGTGACGACGCGGGAGCACTCCTTCCCTTGGGCTAGGTTGTCCCAGAACGTGCGCGTGTCAGGCGCACCGGGGAACCTGCCCGCGTAGCCCACGATCGCGATGGGAGCGTCCCTCTCGAGCGGGGCGAGCGCGGGCGACCCCGCTGGGGCGTGACTTTCGGGCTCGCGCACTGCCACCTCTCGCGCGAAGCGGGCCGCCAAGGCGGGGGCAAACTCTCGCTCCAAGACCTGGCAGATTTCGGCGATGGTGGGCGCGTCGAAGAACGCCACCACGGGGATGTCCTGGCCCAGCTCTGCGCTCAGGCGTGCCACGAAGCGCAGCGCGGCGAGCGAGGTCCCGCCCAGCTCGAAGAAGCGATCCTGCGTGCCGACCTGGTGGAGATCGAGCAGCTCGCACCATTCTGCGGCCAAGAGCTTCTCGAGCGGAGTGCGCGGCGGCACGAACGGCGAGAGCAGCTCGGGCCGCGCGCCTCCGGGTCTGGGCAGCGCCTTGCGATCGACCTTACCCATCGGCGACAAGGGCAACGCGCTCATGAACACGAACGAGGACGGCACCATGTACGCGGGCATGCGCTGCTCGAGCGCCGCGCGCAGTCGCCCGGCGCTCAGGGCGTGCCCGACGACGTACGCGCAGATGCGCTTGTCACCAGGCGAGTCCTCGCGGGCGAGCACGACGGCTTGGGTGACGCCGGGGACCTCGCCCAGCGCCGTCTCGATCTCGCCGAGCTCGATGCGATGACCGGAGATCTTCACTTGATCGTCCAAGCGCCCGCAGAACTCGAGGTTCCCGTCGGGCAGCTTGCGTGCGCGATCTCCAGACAGGTAAAGTCGCTCTCCCGGCGAAAATGGGCTCGGGACGAAGCGCTCCGCGCTGAGCTCTGGTCGGTTCAGGTAGCCGTGAGCCAGACCGTCTCCGCCAATGTAGAGATCGCCGACCTCGCCGTCCGGTACCGGCTCCCGGCGCTCGTTCAGCAAGAACACGCTGGTGTGGGCGATGGGCGTCCCAATGGGGATGGAGAGCAAGCCCTCTGGCAGCTGTTTGGGAATGCGGTAGCAGCAAGTGAACGTGGTGCTCTCGGTGGGGCCGTAACCATTGACCAGCTGCGTGTTCGGCAGCAGGGCGAGCGCACGCTTGACGTGCGCGACGCTCAAGGCCTCGCCTCCTGCCAATACCTCGGGCACTGGGGCCAACACTTGCGGGGCCCGATCCACGACCAGGTTGAAGAGGGAGGACGTGAGCCAGAGAGTAGTCACCCCTTGCTCGCGCAACACTGCGCCGAGCTCCTTGGTGTCGGGCACTCCGCAAGCTGGAAACAGGACCGTGGTCGCCCCCCAGAGCAGCGCGCCCCAGATCTCCAGCGTGGCGGCGTCGAACGACACCGGCGCGAGCTGCAAGAACACGCGCTTGTCGTCGAAGCGGGTGAAGTCGTTGTCGAGCACCAAGCGAACTACGCCCCGGTGCGGAACGCACACACCCTTGGGACGGCCGGTCGAGCCAGAGGTGTAGATCACGTAGGCCAGATCCGTGGCCAGGGGCGCGGGTCTCGCGAGTGAGAGCCGACCTTCTCGGCCGAAGCCTGGGTCCATGAGGAGCGTCTCTGCCCCGGAGCTCGGCAGCTTGGATGCGAGGTGGGATTGGCTCAACACCACCGGCGCAGCCGTGTCCGTCAGCATGAACGCGATCCGCTCGCTCGGGTACGCGGGATCGAGCGGCACGTAGGCGCAGCCGGCCTTCAAGATGCCGAGGAAGGCGACGATCGTCTCGATCGAGCGGTCCAAGAAGGTGGCGATCAGCGAGCCCCTCTGCACGCCGCGCGAGAGCAGGAGGCTCGCCAAGTGATTGGCGCGGGCGTCGAGCTCGGCGTAGCTCAGCGCGACCGCGGTCGCACCGCCGGGGCCCGGCAAGACCACCGCGGGGTGGGTGGCGCGTTGCTCCGCGACCTGCTCGAACACGGAGACGATCGTGAGCTCTCTCGAATAACGCGGCATGGATCAGGGCGCCAAGGAGGGGCAGGTCATGGGGGCGAGCGAGTATAGGCGAGCCGACCGTCGACGGCTCTCGATCAAGCGAGTGACGAAGCGTGACCGGCGGGCTTCTTGAAGTACGGCTTGGGCCCCCAGAACACGAACAGCGCCAGCGCGAAGAGGCACTTGAACAGTACGAACGCCACATACTGCGGGATGCCGCCGCGCTCGGGCAGCACCGGGACGATCTGACCCGTGTAGTTGGTCATGAACTGCATGATGAACACCACCAACGCGCTCTTGGTTCGCTGGTAGAGCCAGGCGCAGATCGCAGCGATACACATGAAGTTCAGCACCAGCGGCATGATCGGGAAGCCTGGCGCCACCTGGATGTTGGCGAGCACCAGGGGGATGTACCAAATGCCCCAGAAGAAGCCGACGACCAGGCTTGCACCGAGCAGGCCGAGCCGCGTGCTCCACAACGTGAGCATGAAGCTCACCCAGGCGATCTCTTCTGCGAGCGACACGCGCAGGCTGAGCGTGAAGAACTCGAGCGTGCTCACTTCGTGCAGCTCGAGCACGAACGGCTTGTCGAAGCCGAGGAGGCGCAAGCCCCCGATGCTCAGAAAGCCGACGACGGTGGGGTAGAACAGCGCAAACGCGTAGAACCCGGGGTGCACCTTGTATTTGAAGAGTGACGCCACGTGCGAGCGTGCGCGCTCGGGCCCGTACACGATCGCCGCCGTCATCAGCGCGAAGATCGCAGGAAAGAAGATGCGCAGGCTGGCGAGGCCGTAGTTGCGCACCTGGTAATGCTGTGACGCCACCAGCAGACACTGCACCGTGAACGTGGGCAGCAGGAAGGTGAGGTCTGGGCTGCGCCGGAGCAGCGCGAGCAAGGTGCTGCTCGGCCGCGGGACTGAGGAGGACTCGGTGGGGGCGGTCGAGCTCACGAGGGTGGAGGATCTGTCACGGCTGGTGAACAGCGGCCAGGGCCTTCTCGCTGTGGTAGCGTCCCGGCCGCGTGTCGCTGGCGAACAAGGCCGCCTCGGGATTTCTGTGGACCTCGATCGCGAGCTTCGGCGCCCGATTCGTGACCATCGGATCGACCTTCGTGCTCACCCGCTACCTTGCCCCCGAGGTGCAAGGTGAGGTCAACCTCGCGGTGGTACTGGTGGGGACGCTGGGCGCGGCGCTCTCGCTCGGCGCGGCACAGTATGTCACGGCACACCCGGAAGAGGGGCGGGAGACGGCCTTCCACGGCAGCTTGTTGATCGCGTTTGCCGGCGTGTTGGTGGTGGTCGCGAGCTTGGCGCTGGCCGCGCCCGTGGCAGCGTTGCTCAACATCCCTGGAATGGCCGCGTTCGTCCCCGGCCTCGCCCTCTCCCACTTTCTGGACCGCCTGGGCTGGATGCCGCGCTCGATCCTGCTGCGAGACCTGCGCTTCCGGTTGTTCGGGCTCCGCGTCGCCTTGGGTGAGCTCGTGTTCGCCTTGGTCAGCGTGGGCGCTGCGTACGAAGGCTGGGGCGGAGACGCGATCGTCGCGGGCAACCTGGCTCGGGCGACGGTGGGCCTCGTGTTCTACGCGCTGGTGACCAACTGGCGAGACTCGCTCGAGCCTTGCCGCTTGATGTTCGCCACGTTCGTTCGGATGTTGCGCTTCGGTGTGCCGTTGACGGTCGCGAGCTTCTTTCACATGGGCGCCACCAACTGGGACAACAGCTTCATGGGCTATCGCTTCGGCGAGGCCACGGTCGGCGTGTACAACCAGGCCTACCGCTTGTCGGATCTGCCAGCGGCCACCTTCGGGGATCAGATCAACGACGTGTTGGTGCCCACCTTCGCGAGGCTCGATCAGATCGAGGCGCGCAGGCGCGGCTTTCTGCGTGCTGTGTCGCTACTCGCGCTGCTGGTGTTCCCCGCGGCGACGGGCCTCAGCGCCGTCGCGCCGACGCTGGTGGAGGCGTTCTACCCGCCGAGCTATCGCGACGTGGCGCCGTTCTTGGTGGTGCTCGCGGCCACGAACATGACGCGCGCGATCGGCAACCTGGCTGGTGTGTTTTTGCAGGTGCAGAACCGGACCGGCACCTTCGCCCTGATCGATGGCCTCTTGGTGGTCATGGTGCTCGGCATCATGGCGCTGCTGTCGCCGCTCGGCGCGGTCGCGTCGGCCGCCGGAGTGGGCGTGGCCTTCACCTTGGCCGTGTACCTCACGCTGCGGGTGCTCTCGAGCGAGGGCATCCGCGTGGCGCAGGTCATCTCGGCTGCATTCAGGCCGTTCCTGGCGTGCCTGCCCCTCGCCTTGGCGGTGGTCGGCACCCGCGCCGCCCTGGCGCACGCGGGCGCACCCGCGTGGCTCTCGTTCCTGGCCGAGGTCAGCGCTGGCGCGGCAGCCTACGTGGGCGCATGTTTCGTCATCGCCCCCGCCATCGCGCGCGACTTCCTCGCGCTCGGCCGCTCGACGCTCGCGCGCCGTCGCGGCGCGGCGAGCTGAGCCCTCTCAGTCGCAGGACGCGCCCTGCGGCGCGGCGCCGCCCGGGTCGGGCAGGGCGGCCGTCAGGTCTTTCTCACAGCCCGGCAGCTTGTTGTGCGCGCACACGTTCTTCTTGATCGTCTCGGCGTCGATGCCGGAAAACTGGTACTTGCCGTTGACGAGCCAGGTGGGGCTGGCGCTGAAGCCGAGCTTGTCGGCATGGGCGAAGGAGGCGGACATGAGCTTCTTGCCCTCCTCGCCTTCGAAACACTTCTTGATCACGGCCACGTCGAAGCCCTTGTCTGCCGACGCGCAGCCCTCCCACGACTCGCTCATGATGTCCTTGTTGCGGCACCACACGTAGTCCATGAACTTGTAGTCCTTGGGGTAGTGCTGGGCGGCGCACGCCTCGCGGATGTTCTCGTCGACCTCCGGTTGGCCGTGCAAGCTGGTGAGCTTGCCCTCCTCTTCGTTGCCGACGAAGTGCACCTGGAAGGTGAGCTCGGGGACTTTCTTGTCCTTCGCCGCGGCGCGCGCCTCCTTGAAGTTGTCGAGCACCGCCTTCATCGCGTCGAGGCCCTTCACGCCGTAGGGGCATTGCGACATCACGAACACCTCGAGCTTGTTGGGCTCCTCGGCGCGGCACATCAGCTTGTTCTTGCACTCGTCGAGCTTGCAGCCGTCCTTGTCGACGCAGGCGGGGGACCACTCGCCGGCGGACAGCACCCGCTTCTTGCCGACCTCGCGGCTGCCTTGCACGATCTTCATCGCCGCCTCGACGTCCTGCGCCAAGGTCTCGTCGAACACCAGCGCGGGCAGCTCGATCGGCTTGATCTCCGCGAACAGCTTCTTGCCCTCCTCCGAGCCGTAGTCGACCTGGGTGATCACCGGGTTGCCGATCACGCGGCGGACCTGCTTCGAGAGCTGATCGAGGTCGCAGTCCTCGCCGCAACGTTTGTCGCCCAGCAAGGTGACGTTCACCTTCGGCAGCTCGGGGATGTTGGTGCACGCTGCGGGCTTGTTGCCCTGGTACTCGTTGCAGATGGCACGCATCAGGTCGGCCGGCTTGCGGCTGCCCTCGTAGTCCTTGCCGCCGATGTGAATCGTGGGGCTGCCGTTGGCCTTGGCCTTCTCGGCGCGCGCGTACGACTCGCGCAAGAGGCCCTTGCCCTCTTCGCCGCCCACACATGCGGCGAGCTTGTCGGCGGGGACGCCCAGGCGCTTGCCGCAAGCGTCCCAGTTGCTGTCGACCGCCTTCCAGTTCTCGTTCTGGCACTCGATGAACTCGAACCACTTGGGCGAGTACTTCATGGCGCAGAGCTGCGCGATGTTGCCCATCACCTCGGGCTGGCCGTGCAGCGAGCCCAGCTCGCCGTCGGGGCCGCTGCTGCCGATGTACTCGATGCGCAGATCGAGATCCGCGCCCAAGTCTGCGACCACCGGCTTGAACGCCTTCTCCGCCTCGACGCCGTACGGGCACTGCGACATCACGTACAGGTCCACCCGGGCGGCGCCCTCGTTCACCTGCCGCGGACCCTCGACCACCGCGATCGCTCCGCTCGAGGCCTCGGGCCCCGCCGCGGTGGCAGCGGCGCTGCTGCCCCCCCGATCCAAGGCCCACATCATCGCCATCCCCAAGCCAAAGGCCGTGGCCACACCCGCGATACTTCCAGTTTTGCTCATGACGGTTCTCGACGCCTGGCTCTCGTAGCACCGCCCCCGGATGACCGCTAGCGCACCACTCCGTTGCGGTTTTTTGCTACATCACGGGCCTGATGTTGGGCGCTCCGCAGGGCTTGCCGCCTGGACTCCGCGAGCCGGCGGTGGCTCAGGCCTTTCGATTTGGGCGCGATCCTTACCGCTACCTGGCCGAGTGCGAGCGCAGGCTGGGCCACACGTTCTGCCTGCGGCTGCCGGGGGATCCCCCGCGCGTGGTCACCTCGAACCCGGAGTATCTGAAGCAGATCTACGCCCTCCGGCCGGATCAGTTCGCCTCCGAGCTGCAGAGCCTGCACATCAACGTCGGGCCTTCGAGCGTGTTGTTCTTGGACGGAGAGCGTCACCGTCGCATCCGCAAGGTGCTCACGCCACCCATTCAGGGCGAGGCGCTGGCGTCGTACCTGCCGGCCATCATCCGCGTGATCGACTCGATCGTCGCATCATGGCCGCGTGGCGAGACGGTCCTGCTGCGCGACAAGATGCTCGAGCTCACGCTGCCCATCCTGCTCGAGACGGTCTTTGGGGCGATGGATCCGCGCGAGCGAGAGGGGATGCAACGGCTCGTCAACCGGTGGCTCTCGGCCGTGCTCTCCCCCGGGATGTTCGCGCTGTCGATGATGACGACGGCCAACCGCTTGCGGCGGGTGTTGGACAGGATGGTGGACGTCGAGCTGCGCGGCCCGCTCGGTCCGTTGCTGCGCGCGGTCCCGCTGGGCAACCTCGGCCGCGACAAGGCCGAGCTCTTGCGCATCTTCGCGTCCGAGCTCCAACGTGTGCGCGCTTCGGACGGCAGCCGCCAGGACCTGCTCGCTCGGCTGGCACGCGCTCAGTACGAGGACGGCTCGGCCCTGGCCGATGACACCATCTTGGACCAGCTCTTCACGATCTTGGTGGGCGGCCACGAGACCACGGCCTCGTCGTTGAGTTGGTGCTTCCACCACCTGTTGAAGAGCCCCGAGGCCCTGTCGAGGGCCGCGCGAGAGGCCCGGGCCGCCAGCGCCGAGCAGCTGCTGCTCGAGGAGAGCACGCCTTGGATCAACGCCTGCATTTTCGAGTCGATGCGGCTGACCCCGGTGGCGGTCGCGACCTCGCGCACGCTGGTCAAGGAGCTGGTGCTCGGGCCTTACCGGCTGCCACCAGGCACGATCGTGTGGCCGGGGTTCTCGCTCTCGCAGCGGCGGTCGAGCTCCTGGCCCGACCCAGAGCGCTTCTTGCCCGAACGGTTCCTTGGTCGTGCGTCACCGCCTCCGCAGGACTTCATGCCTTGGGGCGGTGGGGTTCGGCGCTGTCCTGGCGCGCCCTTCAGCTTCGCCGAGATGCGGCTCGTGCTGGCGCGGATGCTCGCCGTGGTGGACCTGCGAGACGTTTCGGGGGGCAAGCAGGTGGCGCCGCGCTTCGGCGGTTTGACCGTCATTCCCGGTGATGGCGTGCCCGTGGTTCTGTCCTCCGTTGTCGCCGCGTGACGCGGTCGGGTACGGTTCTCGGCGAAATGCAAAACAAGCTGCTGCTCCGCACGCTCTTCGGCATGCGCTTCGGGCTCGCCGTGTTGATCGGCTTCTCCTTCGTCACCACCGGCTGTGACGCGCTCGGCCTCGGCGGCAAGGACGAGAAGAAGGCCAAGAAGGACAAGGACGAGGACGAGGACGACGAGAAGAAGAAGAAAAAGAAGAAAAAGGCCGAGGAAGAGGAGGAAGAAGAAGAGGAGTCGAGCAGCAAGAAGAAGAAGAAAAAGAAGACCGACGAGGAGGAGGAGGGCTCAGACGAAAAGGCGGAAGCGTCCGCCAAGCCCAGCGCGGCGCCGACCGCCGCCCCAGCCGTCGCAGGCGACTCCACCGGCATCCAGGAGTGCGACGACTACCTCAAGAAGTTCGAGAAGTGCGTCCCGAACAACGACAACGGCGAGAGCTTGAAGAAGATGCGCGACGCGTTCAAGCAGGGCGCGCAATACGAGGCGGCCAAGGAGTCGATCAAGAAGGGCTGCGTCGACGGTCACGAGTCGCTGAAGAAGTTCTGCGACAAGTAGCCAGCACGCAGAAGCCCCGCGCCGGTGTGTCCAGCGCGGGGCTCGCGTGATGCGCAGTGAAGTGGTGATGCTCAGTCGAGGCAGGCGACTGACGAGCACATGCAGTCGCGATAGTTGTCGAACAGGACCTGCGCGCCGGCGCAGAAGCTGTTGTTCTCGCCCTGCAGCCGCTCGAAGCAGGTGGTGCAGCTGCCGTTGGTGCCGGTGTTGATGCACGCCGTCGCCTCGACGTTGCACGAGCCGCCGACCTGTCCCTCGGAGATCAGGCAGCTGCTGCACGCGTTGTCCGCGGGCAAGCCGAGGCAGAAGCTGTTGGCGCACACGCCAGTGGCCGTGTTGTCGACGCAGGTCCCGCTCGGGATGTCGCAAACGTCGCTGCCGGTGCAGTCGGTGTCGTCGATGCACTCGACGCAGAAGCCCTCGCCGTCGCAGATGCCCGCGGAGCAGAGCGAGCCGGGCGCAGAGAACTCCTCGCCGCACGTGCCCTCCGGGCAAGTGGGGTCCGAGCACTCGAACTCGGGGAGCGGGCAGTCGCTGGGGACGTTGCACTCGAGGCCGCCGCCGCTGCCGCCTGCGCCGCCGTTCGCGCCGCTGCCGCCTGCGCCGCCGTTGGCGCCGCTGCCGCCCGCGCCGCCGTTACCGCCGTTGGTGACGCCTGCGCCGCTGCCGCCGTCGCTCGACGTGGCGCCGCTACCGCCGCCCCCGTCCTCGTCGTTGTCCACGATCAAACATGCGGCGGAGCCCACCGAGAGCGCTGCCAACAAAAGCCCAGTCATATGACGTGTCATTGAGTCCTCCACAAAAGCTTTCAGGATGCGCCCTCGCGCGTTGGGTCAAAAGAAAGCCCCACGACCCAGCGCGTGACGCGCCAGACCGCGGGGCCCACGCAGCGCGTGTCAGTCGAGGCAGACGCCCGATGCGCACACGCAGTCGACGTGATCCTGGTAGGCCTCCTGACTGCCGGCGCAGAACGCGTTGTTCTCGCCCATGAGCAGCTTCTCTTCGCAGGTGGTGCAGGTCGCGTCCGTGTTCGTGGCCAGGCAGGCCGTCTGGGTGGCAGCGCACGCTCCCTGACCCGCCGTGATCAGGCACGCGGCACAGGTGTTGTCTGCTGGGAGGCCCGCGCAGAACGAGGCCGCGCAGTCGCCCGTGGCGGTCTCGTCGATGCAAGTGCCGCTAGCGACGTCACAGGTCTCGGTGCCGGTGCAGTCAGTGTCGTCGATGCACTCGACGCAGAAGCCCTCACCGTCGCAGATGCCTGCCGAGCAGAGCACGCCCGCGGCCGAGAACTGCTCGCCACATACGCCAGCGTCACAGGTCGCCTCGGAGCACTCGAACTCGGGCGTCGGACACTCCTCGAGCGGGTTGTCGGTACAGGCAGTGGAACCGCCGTTGCCGCCGTTGCTCACCGAGCCACCGCCACCATCCGAGCCGCCGCCCGTGCCCCCACCGCTGCCACCACCGCCGCTCGTGGTCTCCACGACGCAAGCAGCCGTGCCAAACGAAACAGCAACCAAGAACAGTGCAGTCAACCGACGTTCCATCGAAACCTCCAAGAAGCAGTTAGACAAGAATCGCGCCGAAGCTGTGGAGCCCCGGATCCCGCGACGTTCCAGAGACTACGCCAGAAATGCCACCGCGCGTATCCCTCAGATTTGCCTGCGGAGCGCCCACGGCGCGTGAAAAGACTCGAACGCGTCGAGAGACGAGGCCTCCGTGTGTTGCATTCAAGTTGCCACATTCTTTGTGGGCCACGGCTGTTGCGCCACCGCTGCGCGACGTTGCAGGCTTCCCCTTTCTGCGGACGCGCGGAACCACCGTGAGCCTACGGCACGGCGGGCGAGCTTCCTTCCCACGATCTCGGGTCTCGGGGCAAATGAGTGCGCCGCTGGGGCACCTTGGGGCACACCTGCGGAGCCGTCAGCAGGCGCTGTCGGGCACCCGAGGCTGGCGAGCGAAGTGCCGCCCGGGCTTGGTCTTTCCTGCTGGCATGAAGGTCTTCTTGGTGCCCGAGCCGCGCAGCACGAGCTCCACCGGCAGGTCCGGCCTTCCTTCCGTGTAGCGGAGGTCCTTGAGGAGCTCTCCGATCGCGATACCCGCTTTCGCCGCGTTCGAGCCTGGTGTGACCCGCACTACCCGCAGATCAGCGCCTTCGGCCGCCACCTCGAGGCCGAGCTCGAAGGGGGCGACTGGGCCTTCCTTCAGCGTGTAGCAGGGGCCAAGCAGGTCTTTGGGCAGGGTGAGCTTGCCCCCGGCCCTCAGCCCTGCGAGCACGTTTTCGCCGCCGCCACCCAAGGTCTGCGTCGCGCTCACCAGCTCGTCCCACGTGAGCGTGTCTCGCCCCTTCGCGGCCACGAGCCACGCGCGCACCGCGGAGCGCAGAGACTTGCCGCCTCGAGCGAGCTGATGGTGGAGCAGCAGCGCGGCGAGTGCGCCGCGCGCGGTAGCAGTGCCCACGCGCTCGATCTCGTCGGGGTGTGCCGCGATCGCGTCGAGCGAAGCGCGCCCCACCGGCGACAGATCGACGAAGGTCAACAAGGTGTTCACCTCGGCGGCGCGATCGGCGTGATCGAAGATGCCCATCGTCGACAGGCTGTCGAGCGCCACCGCCCGTGAGAAGCCTTCGGAGAAAAAGGTGCCGGAGGCGGGCTTGTCGCGGTCGCCCACCCACAGGGCGCCCCCGAGGTAGCGCTGCACCAGTCGCTGCGCGACGCGCAGCCGCACGGGAGGGGACCAGCTCGCGCGAGGGTCCGCAGACACCAAGAGGCCGCGAGGCCCGAGCTCCACAGCGAGGTTGGCGCTGCTGCGACGCTCCGGCACGATCAACATCGAGACAGGTCTGCGCTCGTCTGGCGCCCGGCCCACGTAGTCGTCCACGAACGCGCGCACGCTGGCCGTCTCGGCCGCCGCCCAGCGCGCATCGAAGGCGGTGAAGCCGCTCCAGGCGGTGAAGTCGTCGCCGTCCGCGGCGTGGAACTCGGCGCGGCCCAGGTCTCCCGCGAGGTAGGTCGCCGACCAGAGCTCCGCGGTGTTGGCGCGGAACGCTTGCTTCGCGCCGAACGCGAAGCTCGAGGCGCCGGATCCCTTGGCTCCGCCCACCGCCAGCGAGAGCTCGACGCGCTTCTGGTCGCGCACGTCGGGCAACAGCAGCGCGACCTCGCCGCTCAGCACCAGCTCGGTGGGCTCGAGCACGTGCGTGACGAAGCGCTTCGAGCCCTCTTCGAGCCGGACGGAGTAGCGGATCTGGAGCGGACCTTCTGCGGGGCGGCCGAGCTCGAGCGCGCTCTGCGGCCCTTCGGCCACCAGCTCGTGGGGCAACGCGCCGCGCGCGTCTGCGAGGGAGAGGCGCGACAGCCGCGCCGCTGCGCCACGGTAACGCAAAGGCTGGCGCGCCAGCGCGGCCTCTTCGATCACGACGCTCACCTCGAGCTCGCGCGGGTGGTCGGCGGAGCTCGTGATCGCGATGGCGAGATCGCGGGCGCTCTGCTTGGGCTCGGCGGGGGCAGCCGCGGCGTGACGCGCCTGGGCTGGCGGGCTCGCCGGTGAGGGCGCCGCGCTGGCGCAGCCGGTGAGCAACCAGAGGAGCGAAGACCCGAGGGCGTGGCAGGAGCGCATCATGGGAACCAGCGTGCGGCGCCTCGGTCACCGTCGTTTCCGCCGAACGTCACGGCTCTGTCACCAGGCGTAAGCGGGCCGCTCAGAAGCTGACCACCAGCGTCGCCCGCGTCGGTCCGAGCGCGACCGTGGCGGTCGGCGCATCGTCGCTGGGAGACGCGCCCAAGGCCAGCACCGGGATGCCCGCGAGCAAGAACGCCCCACCTGTCACCATGCTCACCACGCCTCCGATCTGGCTGTTCACCTCGCCCCTGCAGGCGTCGACCTGGGATTGGCTGGGGATGCTGCCGCGATCCAAGCCGGCGCACGCGTCGTCGACCGACGTGAACAAGTAGGCGCCCGCGATCAGCCCGGCCGTGCCCGCAGACGACAGAAACACGCCCGCCGCGAACGCTGCGGGGCTCTGCATCCCGCCGCCTGTGGTGGGCGCGGTCGGTGCCGTCGCCTCGTCGGCGCGCGCATCGTGGGCGAAGACGGCGCTCAGGACCAGACACGCGAGCGCCAACACGGAGGGTGACCGCATGTCCTCGAGTGATGCCAGCCGGATGCCAACGGCCGCTAGGCCGGAAAGTCCGTGTTCCAGCGTCGCGTCCTCTCGTCAGAATGTCCTTTTCCGCGGGCCCTAGAATGGCTGGATCCTCGCGCCCGGATCACTCGCGCACCGGGGTCGGGGACCTCAAGAACTTGGCCAGCCGCGGCTCGGTTTGGCAACAGACCGAGCATGCGCCTCACGGACTGGGCCTTTGGGTGCGCGTTGCTCCTCGCGCTCCCGGCCTGCAAATCGAAGCAAGAAGGCTCCTCGCAACAGGGGATCTTCGCGCTCGGCGAGGTTCCTGCTTTGTCGAAGAGCGACGCGGCCCTGCCCGCGACGCCGGAAACGATGCCGGCAGCCGACGGCCCGCGCTTGGGCGCGGTGACCTACGTCGCGCCCATCTTCGCCACACCAGATCGGCGCGGCGAGAAGATCGGCTACTTGCGCGCTGGGGGGACGCTCGCCCGCGCGGAAAAGCCGGTGAAGACCGACGACTGCGAGGGCGGCTGGTACCGCGTCCAACCCTCTGGCTTCGTGTGCGCCACGGGGGAGGCCACCACCGATCTGAACCACCCCATCGTTCGCGCGCTCACGCTGCGCCCCGATCCGAAAAAACCGCTGCCCTACCCCTACGCGTTCGTGCGTGCGATCGCGCCGAACTACTACCGGGTGCCGACCAAGGCCGAGCAGTTCCAGTACGAGATGGCCTTGGATCGACACCTGCGCAGCTACCACCGCCTGCAGAAGAAGTGGGACGCGCTCGAGGTGGGCTCCAACGATCTCGAGCTCGACGCGGAAGGGAACGCCACGGGGGTCGAGCCCGAGGAGCCGCCGGAGCTCGACTACAACACGCTCTACGGCGGCAACGGCAACGACGCGGTGCCGTGGTTCTTCGACGGCGGGCGCAAGATTCCCAACATCGCCAGCTTCAAGGTGCCGGACTACGCCGTCATCACCAACCGCATCCCACGCAAGGCGATGCTCGCCGTGATCGGCACCTTCGTCGGGCCGAACGACCGCCGCTTCGCGATCTCCACGGACGCTCGGCTGATCCCGACCTCGAAGCTCAAGCCCGAGCGTGGCTCGACCTTCCACGGCGTCAACCTCAAGCAGGGCTGGAACCTGCCAGTGGGCTTCGTGAAGGCAGAAGGCGCGTACAGCTACGACTTGAGCAAGCTCGCGCTCGACAAGAAGGAGCGCGTCCGCAGGCTGGACGCGGTCCAGCTCACGGGCCGGTCGCAACACTTGGGCGGCCACCGCATGGTCGAGACGCTCGATGGCGGCTGGCTGCGCGAGCGCGACGTGGCGATCGCCGCCAAGCCCACCAAGCTGCCCGCCTTCGCCAAGGGCGACAAACGGTGGATCGACATCTCGATCCACGGGCAGACGCTGGTCTTGTACGAAGGCAACAAGGCGGTCTATGCGACCGCCGTGTCTACCGGTCGGGACGGGCTCGGCGACCCCAAGAAGACGTTGTCCACGCCCACGGGCACCTTCGAAGTGCGCGAGAAGCACCTGACCACGACCATGGATGCCAACGAGGTCGACAACAAGTTCGAGCTCCGCGACGTGCCTTGGGTGCAGTACTTCAAAGGTGGCTACGCGCTGCACGCCGCGCCGTGGCACGACGAGTACGGCAAGCCCCGCAGCCACGGCTGCATCAACCTCTCGCCGATCGACGCGCGCCGCGTGTTCCTGTTCACCTCGCCGCAGATGCCGGTCGACTGGCACGGAGTGAACGCCAATCCCGAGCTCACGGGCGCAGGCACCACCGTGCACATCCACCCCTGAGCTGCTTCCGGCGCTCGCCGAGCCGTAGTAGGCAGTGCCGGTGAAGGCCTTGTTGGGTGGCGCGCTGGCAGCGGGGGTCGTGGTGGTCGCGTGTGGCGGCACCGCCGTGTTCGACGCTCCCGATCCCAAGGCGTGTGGCACGGGGCACGGCTGCCCGATGGCGGCCTGCACCTGCGGCGATGGCTCGGTCGTGCTCGACACGACCTGCGAGCTGGGCGACTGCCTCTCGGTGGACGAGGTGTGCAGCGCGCGCTGCGAGCCATTCGAGGGCGTGAGCGGCGCGCTCGCGACGGAGGACGACCAAGTCCCGCTGCCGTCGTGCGACACCTTCTGCACCCGGTTGTCCGTCAACGGCTGCGAGCTCGGCTGCGACACCGTGTTCTCCGCCTGCCTCGCGCCGTCCGGCTGCGGCGCCGACGGCTCGTCGTTTTGGAGCTGCGTCGCGGAGGACGCGGTCATCACCTGCGAGGAGAACGTGGTGCGAGTCCAGGGCTGCGACGCGACCGAGCTCGAGCTCTGCCAAAAGTAGGCTCAGCCCTCGCCCAGCGCGCGCAGCGCGGGCGCGAGCGCGGCGTACAGTCCCCGGTAGCTCTCGAACAGGTGGCTGTAGCGAGCAGCGTGGGCACCTGGTGACACGACTCTCTCGTGCTGGGCCAACGTGGCGCGCGCCGCCGCGGCGATGGTCGGTGCGAGACCGAGCGCCGGAAAACACAGGAGCGCAGCGCCGAGCGCAGTGGCCTCCGGTGTGCTCGAAGGAATCAGCGCTCGGCCGAGCGCGTCCACGAACAACGCCCTCAGCTCGGGCCGAGCCATGGCGCCGCCCGTGGCCACCACCGTCGCGAACGGTCCAACCTCGGCCTCCACCGCCTCGAAGGCCAGGCGCTGCTCGAAGGCCAGCCCCTCGACGATGGCGCGAAACAGGTGGGCCGGTCCGTGGTCCGCGCGCAGGCCCACCAGCGCGCCGCCGACGTCGTCTTCCCAATGCGGGTTCATCACCCCGGCCCAATAGGGGAGCGCCATGAGACCTGCTGCGCCGGGTGGCAGCGCGAGCGCTGCTTGCTCGAGCTGCTCCAGGGTCTGGTAACGCGCGGCGCTCGAGGCGAGCTCACCCTTGCCCAACAAGCGATCCGCCAGCCAGTCGAGCGTCAGCGTCCCGCCCTTGAGATCCGTCTCGAGCAGGTAGCCGCCGTGTGCCGCGAACAGCGTGCGATAGGCGCGCGAGGTGCGGTAGCGCGCCGAAGGGGTGCCGCCGACGAGCGCGGTCCCGACATTCAAGTAGCCCGTGCCCTCGTCCACCACCCCGGTGCCCAGGCAGGCCGCCTGACCGTCGCCCGCGCCCGCGATCAAGCGCACGTCGGCCCCCAGCCCGCAACGAGCCGCTACGTCCGGGCGCAGCGGGGCGATGTCCATGCCCGGCTCGTACAGCTCGGGCTGCAGGCGCGCGTCGAGCCCGGCCAGCGCGCACAGCTCGGGGCTGTAGCGGCGTCGCTCCATGTCCACGAGGCCGAGCGGATCCGCCGAGGCGAGCGAGGTCGCGCGTCGACCCGTGAGCTTTTCCGTGAGGTACGCGTGGACGTCGAGCGCTGCCGTGACCCTGGCCGCGAGCTCGGGGCGAACGCGCTCGAGCAACATCCGAATCTTGTAGAGCGACGGTGTGGTGCACGGCTCCTTGCCGGAGATGCGCGCGATCTCGCCCGGGTCGAGCTCGCGTTTGCTGCGCGAGACCTCTTGGCTGGCGCGCCCGTCCATCCACACGACCGCGTCGCACAGCGGCGCCCCCGCGGCGTCGACCAACACGAAGGTCTCGCGCTGGTGGGCGATCGCGATCGCGCGCACCGCAGCGCGCTGCTCTGTCGAGAGCGAGCTGGTCGCTTGCGCGACGCTGCGGATCGTCGCGTCGAGCCAGTCGCTCGCGCGTTGCTCCCAGGCGCGCGGCGCGGGGTTCGACAGCGGGTAGGACGCGCGGCCCTCCGCCAGCGTGCGTCCCTCGGCGTCGACCACCAGCGCCTTGGCCGCGTTGGTGCTCACGTCGAGCCCGATCACCAGCGGCTCGATCATGCGCCGGCGCGACCGAGCTCGTCCGCGAAGAAGCGGCTGGTGGGCGGGCTCACCTCGTGGCCTTCGAGCGCCACAGCGATCAGGTGGTCGAGCAGAGGCAACGTCGCTCGCCCGGTGCCCGGCACCGCGCCCTCCGTCAGAGCGGCGCGCAGCACGCTCAGAATCTCCAGGCACTCCAGCGTGGCGCCCTCCATCTTCTCGATCGCTTGATCGAGCGGCAAGCCCAACCCCAGGAAGCGCCCGAAGCGCCCGGTGCGTCCGCCGTTGGTGGTCACGTCCAGATCTCCGACGCCTGCGAGCCCGGCGACGGTGCGAGCCTCGCCGCCGAGCGCGACGACGACGTGCTGCATCTCGAGGATGGCCTGAGCCATGATCGCCGACTCCAGATTGTGCATGGCGACGCTGCCCGGCGCGTGGCCGGCTCGTTCGTGCATGCCGGCGGCGAACGCGATGCCCATCGCGTAGGCGTTCTTGAGCGCCGCCGACACCTCTGCGCCGACGACGTCGGTGGTGGGGAACGCTCGGTAGTAGTCAGCCTCGATCAGCGCACGGATCCGAGCGAGCTGCCCCGCGTCCCGCCCGGTCAACACCACGCAGCTGGGCACCCGGCGCGCCAGCTCCCCCGCGATACACGGCCCTGCTACCGCCGCCGGGAACACCGAGCGCCGGGCGCTCTCGGGCAGTCGTGCCCTCACCACGTCGGGCAAGGGTGTGAGCGCGCCGCCTTCGAGCACCAGACCCTTGGTGATCATGAACAGCGGTGTGTCGGGTCGGACATGGGGCGCGATCTTGTCGCATGCCCAGGTGATGCCGGCGGAGCTGACGCCAAAAGCGATGGCGTCGATGCCCTCGGCGGCCGCCGCCAGGTCGCGGTGCGAGCATGGTTTGACGCCTGCTGGCAGCGCCAGCCCGAGCTTGGGGTGGAAGCCGTCCTGGCGAGCTCGATCGATGATCGCCTCGTCGAGGTGGGTGCCCACCAAGCGAACGTCGTGCCCACGATCTGCCAGCGGAAAGGCGAGCGCGCTGCCCATCATTCCCGCGCCCAAGATCAGGATGTTGGCCATGAGGGGTTCTCGCGCGGCATGGTAAGCTCGATGCCGATGAAACTTCGACAATCCTCGTGGTGTGGCGCCGTTTCTCGCGTGGGCTTGGCCGCGGTGGCGGTGCTGATCGCGGCCAGCGCGGGCGCTTGCGGCGATTCGGGCGCCACGGGAGGGGGTGGCGGCAGCGGGGGAGGCGGCAGCACTCCCGAGGCTTGCGAGGGCATCGACGTCTCGGCGTGTGCGGTCGTGATCGGGCCGAGCGACGACGATACCACCACGATCCAGACGGCGCTGATCGAGGGCGCGCAGTCGGGTGACACTGTGTGCCTGTGTCCTGGGACCTACGCGCTCAACAACGAGCTCCAGGTCAGCACGCCGAACCTCACCATTCGCGGCGTGGGCGCCTCGCGCGACGACGTGGTGCTGGACTTCGCGGGCCAGATCGGCGGCGACGACGGTCTCACCGCGACGAGCGACGGGTTCACGGTGGAGAACCTCTCGGTCAAGAACAGCCCTGGCAACGGCATCGCGGTCACGGGCGCCGACGGCGTGGTGTTTCGCAACCTGCACGTGTACTGGGACGCTGGCTCGGTGGAGACCAACGGTGCTTACGCCGTGTACCCGGTGCAGAGCACCAACGTGCTGATCGAGGACTGCGAGATCGTGGGCGCGGCCGACGCCGGTGCGTACGTCGGGCAGTCGACCAACATCATCGTGCGCAACAACTTGGTGCACGGCAACGTGGCTGGCATCGAGATCGAGAACTCCAACGACGCCGAGGTGTACGAAAACCAGGCCTACGACAACTCCGCCGGCATCTTGGTGTTCACGTTGCCTGGCTTGGCCAAGACCGACGGCGTGCGCTGCGACGTGCACGACAACGAGATCTACGAGAACAACCGCGAGAACTTCGCGGCCGAAGGCATCGTCGGCTCGGTGCCACCCGGCATCGGCATCTTGGTGGTCGCGGCGCACGAGACCCACATCCACGGCAACGACATCCGGGACAACGTCACTGGCGGCGTGATCGTGGTGAGCCACGACACGCTTGGGCTGATCGTGTCCGACTTCGAGCAAGATCCCGCGACCGATCCCGATCCTGAGATCACCTACATCTACGAGAACACCTTCGACAACAACGGCACCGCGCCCGAGGAGCCGCTGG
>CAZXMG010000006.1:22249-254242 GCA_964641275.1 uncultured Polyangiaceae bacterium | reverse complement strand
GGGTGGAATTCCGGGCGGCACCGAGACGGCTTTAAGTCCCAGGGACTCAATCAGGCGAGTCGCTGCCGTTCCTGGAGGCCATCCGCCAGATGAAGGTGGAGCTCGGCACACAGAACGCGATCAGCGTACACGTCACGCTCGTGCCTTTCATCGCCACGGCCGGCGAGCTCAAGACCAAGCCGACCCAGCACGCCGTCAAGGAGATGCGCGAGATCGGCATCCAGCCAGACATGCTGCTTTGCCGCTGCGACCGGCTGCTCTCTCGCAGCATGAAGGAGAAGATCGCGCTCTTCTCCAACGTGCCAGCCGACCGCGTGATCAGCGCGGTGGACGTGGCCTGCATCTACGAGCTGCCGCTCGCGCTGCACGCCGAGGGCGTGGACGAGAAGGTCAGCGAGATGCTCAACATCTGGTGTCGCCAGCCAGATCTCGCGCCTTGGCAACGCATCGTCGAGCGCTTCACCAAGCCACAGAAGGGCAGCGTCAAGATCGGCATCGTCGGCAAGTACGTGCACCTGAAGGACTCGTACAAGTCGCTGCACGAGGCGCTGGTGCACGGCGGTCTGGAGAACGACGTGCGGCTCGACCTGGAGTACATCGACTCCGAGTCGATCCAGCAAAAGGGCACAGACCAGAGCTTGGCCCACCTCGACGCCATCTTGGTGCCCGGCGGCTTCGGCGATCGCGGCACCGAGGGGAAGATCGAGGCGATCCGCTACGCGCGCGAGAACAAGATCCCGTTCTTCGGCATCTGCTTGGGCATGCAGCTGGCGGTGGTGGAGTTCGCGCGCAACATCTGCGGCATGCACGACGCCAACTCGTCCGAGTTCGTGCCCGACGCGCCGTTCACCGTGGTCGAGCTCATGCCCGACCAACGCGGCGTGCTGGACAAGGGCGGCACGATGCGGCTCGGCCAATACCCCTGCGTGATCGAGAAAGGCACCATCGCTGCCTCGGTGTACGGCGCCATCGCCACGCCCTACACCGGCTCGGCCACGCCGCCTTCGCAGAGCGGCCCTGGCGCCTCGCAGCCCCCGTCCCCGGGTGCCCTGCTGATCTCGGAGCGCCACCGTCACCGCTACGAGGTGTCGAACCGCTACCGCGACAAGCTGGTCGAGCAGGGCCTGGTGCTGAGCGGGCTGTCGCCAGACAAGCGCCTGGTGGAGATGGTCGAGCTGAAAGATCACCCCTACTTCGTGGGCTGCCAGTTCCACCCCGAGTTCAAGAGCCGCCCCATGACGCCGCACCCGCTGTTCGTGCGCTTCGTCGAGGCGGCGCTCGCCCGCATCCGCGACAAGGCCAAGGCCTCGCACGAGAAGGAGCGCGAAGGCGAGCGCAACGAGGTCAGCGCCCGCTCGGTGAACTGAGGCGGCGGTACTCTGCCGCGATGCGACCTTGGCTCTTGCCCCTCTGGCTCGTCGCAACAGCGACGGCCTGCTCTCCCGGCGGCGACCCATCGTCGAGCCTCGTCCCCTCCGGCGCTGCGTCTGTCACCGCCTCCCAGAGCTCGTCGGCCAGCCCACCCGACGCCGAGCCGCCCGCCGTGACGGCGTTGCGCGTCGCGCTCCGAGACCACTACTCCTATCGGGATCGCCTCGGACTCGACTGGAAGGCCGCGATCGACAAACGCGCGGCCGACCTCGCGCAGGCCGCCGACGCCGCGTCGTTCGCCAAAGTTGTGGCAGAGATCCTCGCGCCAGCAGAGGACACGCACGTCACCATCGAGGTCGAGGGCCAATCGCGGCGCATCGTGCCGCACGTGGTGAAGCCGGTGTTCAATTTCGCGCTTCCGACGCTCGAGAAGGTGATCACAGCTTGGAAGGTGCGGACGAAGTGTCTCATCACCGGGACCTTCGAGGGTTACGCGTACATCATGATCACCCACTGGGAGCGCGCGCGCTGCGGAGATCTCGCTGCGGACTTCGCCGACGCGCTCGCCGACGCCAAGAGCGCGAGGGCGCTGATCCTCGACATGCGCGGAAACGGTGGTGGCGACGAGATGCTGGCCCGCGCCGTGGCAGGCCGCTTCGTGAAGACGCCGACGCTCTACGCGAAACACGTGTCCGTGATCGCCGCCGCACCGGGCACGTTCGGGCCGGTGCAAGAGCGGGTGCTCGAGCCGATCGCCGGTGGCTGGGAGAAGCCGGTGGTGACGCTCATGGGGCCCGTCAACATGAGCAGCAACGAGGCCTTCCTGCTGATGATGCGCGCCGCCGGCTCGAAGCTCATCGGGCAGCGCTCCGGTGGCTCCTCCGGCAACCCGCAGCCACACAAACTGGGCAACGGCGTGACCGTCTACCTGCCGTCGTGGAAGGCGATGCTCCCCGACGGCACCGTGTTCGAGGGTGTCGGCATCGCTCCCGACGTCGAGGTCGCGACGGTGCCCGCTGACTTCGAGACGAGCGATCCGGTGCTGAAAGCAGCCGTCGCCGAGCTCACCAAGAGGTGACGAGACGCGCGCATCACTGCTCCGTGCCCACCGTCACGGAGCGCACGACGGGCGCGCTCCGGTTGCCGGCCTCGTCGATCGCGACGACCGAGAGCTCGACGGGTCCGGCGGGCAGCTCGCTCGCGTCGAGCGTGACGGTCGCGCTCGGTCCGACGAGTGTGGTCCACAGCGCGCCGCCGATCGAGAGCTCGAGATCGACCACTCCGCCCAGCTCGTCGGCGGCGTCGACGCTCACCTCGAACGTCGCGCTCACGGTCTCTCCCTCGAGCGGCGCCACGAACGCCGCCGTGGGCGCGACGCCGTCCACCGTCACGCTGAGGTCGAAGAACGCGGCGTTGCCGGCGGCGTCGCGCACGGTGAGCGCCGCGGTGGTCGTGCCGAGCGGGAGGTCTTCGACCGGGATGCGCACCAGCGAGTAGTCCCACTCGGTGCCGAGCGTGGACGGATATCCCTCGGGCAGCGTGTCGAAGAAGCTCTTGTCTCCGATGGTCAGGTCGTAGCTCGAGACGACCCACGCGTCGGCGATCCAGAAGTCGAGCGTGGCGCCGGCAGCAGGGAGCACCGTCTGTTCGAAGTACGCCTCGGGCTCGGACAGGTCGACGAGCAGGTCTTCGACCTGTCGATGCGTCCATCCACCGTCCTCGCCGAAGACCGTGACGTCGAGCGTCCCGAAACCCTCGCCGAGCTCGACCCCGGTGACGCGAATGTCCGAGGTCAGCGCGCCGGAGAGGAACCGCGTCGTCGTCTGACCGAACGAGAGATCGACCTCGGCGAGGCCGGCGTCGCTCTCGGCATGGATCGTCAGCTCGCCCTCCGGGCCTATCGGTGGCCACGAGGGGATGAAGAACGTCACCTCGGGGGCTGGGAACGTCTCGCACCCCGGAGTCGATGGATCGGAACAGTCCGTCCACTCACTGCCGTCGTCCTCCCATCCCCAGTCGCAACCGCCAAAGCAGCCGGACAAGCTGGTCGCGAACAGGGCGTACGCAATCGCGAACGTCGGGGGCCTCACGGTGCACCTCCAACCACGAGGTCGACGCTCGCGACGAGCTCGGGCGCCGTGGCCGAGAGGTCGAAGATGCGGACGCCGCGATCGCCATCGGCGAGGTAGAGCCTCGAGCCGGACGCTGCGAGACCAGAGGCCGCGCCCGTCAAAGACGCCGTCCCGACGATGGCCGGCGACTCCCCGGCGACCGACACGGTCACGAGGGTCGTGCGGTAGATGCCCCGGTCGACCGAGACGAGGAACACGCGCCCGCCCGCGGAGGCCCCAGCCACGTAGTCGCCAGGCGGGAGCGTGACGACACTTTCGCTCACGCCGTGGAGCACGAGCGCGGCGCGACCTCCGAGCGAGGAGACCTCGGCCAGCCCAGCGGGGGTCTCGAGCAGCTGACGTCGCGGGAGCGCACGGCGCCATTGGGACACGTCATCGAGCTCGCTCGCGTCGAATGCGCTCGGCGCGAGCGGAGCAGCACCGAGATCGTCGATGCTGATGGCGTCGACCCACTCGGGGGCTGCGATGACGACGCGGTCGTCGTGGAACGCCAGCGCAGCCGGGAGGCGCGCCGTCCGATCCGACACGATCGCGGTGGTCACGCCGTCCACATCGATGGCGTCCGCTCCCGAGGCTGTCGGCACGAGCACGGTAGAGCCGCGCGAGGGGAGCGCACCCGGCCAGATCGTCGCCGCGACCGCAAACGGCGCCACGCCGCCTTCGACATCGATCTGCCCCGACTCGTCCTCGAGCGTCGTCCCGAGGATCCAGCGGCCGTCGTCGAGGAACGCTGCCGCGCGGGCGGTCCGCGCCAGCGCCAGGTCGCCCACGGGGATCAGCGTGTCGCCGACGTTTTGAAACAAGCCGCCGGCCTTGCCAGTGACGAGCACGCGGTCGCCGTAGGCAGCGATGCCCTCGGTCAGGCGCGGCTCCGCGTAGCGCCCGATCTTGGTGAGGGCGGGATCGGCTGCGAGCCGCACGTCGATCGCGCGCAGGCCGATGCGCGTAGCGTCGCCGAAAGCGAACACCAGCTCGCCAGCAGGCAACGTCTGGATGGGGTCGCGGCCTTCGGGCGGGACGGGCGGCGGGGACCACGAGTCGACCCATGGGACGACGTCCCATGGGGGCTCGGTCGAGCAGGTTGGCTCTTCGTTCGAGGGCGGCTCGGACGGTGGGAACAGACCCGCACAAGTCTCGTGCGGCACGGCGACGGGGAGAGGCAAGATGCCGTAATCACCACCCGCCACGAACAGCCGCTCGCCGTCGACGCGGACGCCGCTCGCATAGAAGCTCGGATCGTCGACGGCGCAGTTTCCGAGGACGACAGGCGCCACCGGATCGCTCACGTCGACGGATATGGCGCCGAACTTTCCAGCTGCAACGAAGGCGATGTCACCGACGATCGCGACGTCCTTGAACGGAGCGACGAGCACGTCGTCTCGCATCACGCCGTCGACCGACACCTCACCGAGGACGGTGCCCGAGGTCTCGTCCAGGATCGACAGCCGATCGCATGCCGCCGCGAACACGCGTCCGTCCGAGGACGCGACCGCCGCGACGAACGCCGGAACCGCCAGCGTGCGCGGCGCTTCGACGCTGGTCAGATCCACGACGCCGATCCCCGCCGCTCCCATCGCGACGAAGGCGCGGTCGCCGTCGATGAAGACGTCCAGCGCCGGTCCGTCGAGCTCGATCGTGGCCAGACGTTGCGGCGCGCTCGGATCGGCGACGTCCACGAGCAAGAGCCCCTCGTCGCCAGCCGCGATCACGAGCCGACCTGAGTGCGCGCCGACTGCGAGAGGCTGGCCGAAGCCTGACAGCAGCGCCCGCCGCACTGGCGCTTCGGGCTGGCTGACGTCGAGCACCCAGAGGTACGTCGCGTCCACCGCGAACAGGTCGGAGCCAATCAGGGCGCCGTCGCGGATGATCGGCGCGTGGAAAGCGGCCATGTAGTCCGGGTCGTCGATGCCACCGCAGACCTCGTCGACCAGCACGTAGTCGATCCCGGTGCGACCGCAGGCGTCGAGCGTCTCCTTGCCTTGCCACTTCGATCCCGTGGGAGGAGGCTCGGTCGGCGGCCCCGGTGGGCCGTCGTTCTCGGGAGCGCCACCGAAGCTGGAGTCGCCGCACGCCGCGACGAGGAGGGGCAGCGCCGCGAAGAGGGCGCGAGGAAGCAGCGCGCGGAGGCGACGCGCGTCGAGTTGAGCTGACATGTTCTGCTTTCGGGGAAAGGAAGAAGAAGAAGGAAGCGAGCGCAGAGGCCCCAAACAGCTTTCGTGCCATCTAGGCGCGAGCACGATTTCTGCGAAAAATCGCCAAAGGAGAACCCAGCCGCGCGGAGGAGCTATGACAATCGGTTCATGGCGCGCGGGTGATGCAGAGGGGCCCCTCAACGCGGCGAACGAGTCGTCGTGCCGTGCGCTCCGCTCAGTTCGGACCTCTGACCTTGCCCTGCCCAGGCGGGCCAGGTCGATCGCCACCAAGCTCCCTGTCCAAGAACGGCACCGCGTCGCCTTCGAGCCTGAGCTCGAGCCGATCTCCCGACACCACGCGGCACACCTTGGTGACCGGCAGCCTGCCGGTCACGAACGCGCCGTCTTTCATGCCGCCCAAGAAGTTGGGCCAGGTGCGAGCCAGCAGCACGAGCCACCCGCCCCAGCCCGCCTCGCGCACGTGCTCGATGCGCTCCTTGGGCTTCTTGAAGTCATCGCCGAGATCTCCCACCCGCGCGAGCACGTCGGGCACCAGCGTCTTCATCACGCCGTCGAGCGGCACACACAGCTCGGGCTCCGGTTTCGTCGGAGTTGGTTTGGTGTCTTTGGTGAAGGCCCAGCTGCCTCGGGCCTCGAACCCCTTCGCGCTCAGCGTGATCGCGAGCGTGCCGTCGTCGAGCAGCCGGCGCCTGGGTTTGGCGAGCTCGACGTTGCGGAGCGACTCCTTCTTGCCTTGCTTGGCGATCTCCGCGCGCTGATCTTGATCGATCGACCGGCCGGCGACCGCCGAGAGCGTGGTCAACATCCCGGTCGCGGCACCGATCTCGCCGGCCCGATCGCCGTCGACGCAGAGCGATAGGTCCGCTTCGGCGTCGAGCTTGCTGCAGCGGCCGTCAGGAGCGCCGCGCAAACCTTTGCGGCGCGTCGCGAGGAGCTCTGCCTGGCGCGGCTCGTGATCTCGCGCGTGCACCAGCTCGAGCTCGATCTTGTCGCCCTCGGTGTAGAGCGCCCCGATCCACTCGTGTTGCGTGAAGACGGCCTTGGCCGAGTCGAACGATGCGCACAGCTTCGCGGCCGGGCAACGCGACACCTTGAGGCGGAACAACTTCGCGTGCTTTTCGAGCTGCGTCACAGCGTCCACGCCCGCTCTGGCGCGCCCCACGAAGCGCAGGAACGTCCCGTTCGGGGGCGCCTGCTTGTGGGCCGAGAGCACCGCGTCGTAGTCCTTGGCCTTGATCACCGCGTCGAGCAGCTTCTCTGCCTCGACACGATCCGGAGAGACCACCGCGAACGCGACCGGCGCGCCCGGCTCCACGCCCAGCTCGGCGAGCAGCGAGGCGGCGCTGGCAAACCCTAGGTTCTTCTGGAGCTCGGCGCGCAACTCGGACGCGCGCGTGGCCCAATCCACCAGGCGGTCGGCGCTCGCCGGCCGAACCCAACCCACGATCGCGGCGTCCTTTGGCAAGAGCGCCAACGTCTCGCTCGCGTTCACCGGTACGCGCACCACGGTCATGGGCGCAGCGGCACTCACCGCCGCGCTCACGCTCGCGCTCGTTGGCGCGGACGGAAGCGGCGTCACCACGCTCGCCGCTGCAGACGATTGTGACGATGTCTGCCCGTCCTGAACCGCGCTCGACCCACTGCACGCCGCCACGAGCAGCGCGCACCCCCACACAGGGCTCGACCTCATGAGGTGACACTACACGAACAGGCCCAAGCTTCGCAGGTGGGCAGGTCGAAGGAGTGACTTACGGCGCCTGGAACAAGCAACGTGCGAGCGGCACGGCAATGTCTGCCAAGACGTAAAGATAGTACGTTTCGCCGCTCGTGAGCTCGGACAAGCCTGGGGTCGCGACCCGTTCGCGCATGTCACCCTGACGGACACCGAAGCTCACACCGCTCGCAAAGCCAGGTGAGCTCGATGGCACATCCACCAGCCACAACGTGCCGGTGGGCTCGTCGAGGTTGGGCGGCACGCCCGGGTTGTCCGTGCCAGGCTCGAGCACATACAGGTAGCGCGCATCGCCCCCCGTCCAGACGAGCCTCCCTTCGTCATCCACACCCTCGCCCACGCCGCACGCTTCAGGCTGGTACTCGCGCTGGGTCACCAGCGGCCCACCAAAGGGGGGAATCTCCGCCGCATCTGCCAAGGAGAACCCGCGCCGCTGCCACTCGCCCAGCAGCAGCGCCTGCATGCGCTCGTTGTCGGTGGTGGGCACGCCCAACACGGATCGGTCGAAGCCGTTGTTCTGCTCGGGAGGAAACGCACCGAACGCGGACGAGTCTGCGAGGCCTGCCATCATGGCCAAGCCCGAGTCCGAAATGGAGTCGAGCCACACGCCCGGCGCCTCGACGAACCACTGCGAAGGCCCGCTCGGAGCGAGATCGATCGAATGGCAGCAGACGCAAGCACTGGCCTCGACCTGCTGGCGGGCCCATGCCACCTCCGCCATGAACGCGGTGTCCGCGAGCCGCGCGTCGTTGCTCGGCGTGGTGGAGGCCGGATCCGACGGATAGTAGGGTCGCTGGGTCAAGACGTCGTCGCACGACGCATAGTCCTGGTAGCGGCGTCCCTCCTCGGTCGAGGCCGAGATCAGCGTCCAGGTGCACACTTGCCCATCCGCGCTCTGGCCTTCGGGCGGCTCGGAAGGGTCTTTGCACTCGAGGTAGGGCTGCACGAAGACGGTGCTGACGCCACCACCACCGACGACGCCCTCGCAGACCGGGCTCGGCTCGAACGTGCCCATGGCAAACACCTCGCACCCGTTGCGCGTGGACGCGCACGCCGAGGCGTCTTCGCCGGGAAACACGAGCGCGTACTCGTACTCCGTGCCCTCCGCGACCACGCACCGACCAAGCGTCTCCTCGTACGTGCAGGCCCCTCCAAGCTCGAACGTCCCAGGCGCGCCGAGCACGTACGAAGCGCAGTCGGTGCTGGCCGACTCGGCCGTGAAGCTGGCGCCCACATACAGCTTGCACTCCTCGGTCGCCGAGAACGGGTTCTGATAGGTGCACGCCCCCACTGCCTGCGGCTCCGCGAGGGCGGGCTCGTCCTCGGTTTGGCAGCCGGGGGCGCTCACGATCCAAACCGCGAACGCTGCCAGGTGCCCTACCAACGCCGTCACGTACAATGTTTGCACAATGTACGTACATAGTTTGAACATGCGCCCTCGGCAAGCGTGACACGCAACGTCGGCTCACTCACGGATGGGCAGGTCGAAGGCCGCGACCGAGTCCTTGAGGCCCATCGCGAGACCATGAGCGTCGCCGTGGGTCGCGCCGCCAGACCTGATGGTCTCCAAGAGATCGTCGAGTGTGCTGTCGCGAGCGCGGGGTTGGTGGAGTGAGCACGCGACAGCACGTGACGCGCTTTCGCCCAAGCGAGCTCGTCGAGGGTTTCAACGCGAGGCGAGGGATGCTCTGCTGCCAGGCTCGCAGCATCCCCACCACCACCACGTTTTCCCTGAAGGAGTCTCCATGACACAGCACGTGACCCCCGAGCACATCATGCAAATCGGGATGGGCTTCATGGCCTCGAAGACGTTGTTGTCCGCGGTCGAGCTCGAGCTCTTCACCGCGCTCGCGAGCGGGCCAGCCACCGCCGCGCAGTTGGGCGATCGTTTCGCGCTGCACCCTCGCGGCACGACCGACTTCCTCGACGCGTTGGTCGCGCTGCACCTGATCGATCGCGAGGGGACGGGAGCGGCGGCCACGTATCGGAACAACGCGGCCGGCGCGATGTTCCTGGACAAGAACAGCCGCGCGTACCTGGGCGGCCTGCTCGAGATGGCCAACGCTCGGCTCTACCCGTTCTGGAGCCACCTCACCGAGGCGCTCAAGACAGGTGCGCCGCAGAACGAAATGAAGGGCGGCGGAGGGAACTTGTTCGAGGCGCTGTACGCCGACGAGCAGCGGTTGGAGCAGTTCCTGCGCGCGATGCAAGGCGCACAAATGGGGAGCTTCATGGCGCTGTGCGAGAAGCTCGACGTCGCCAAGTACAAGACCTTCTGCGACGTCGGCGGCGCCAACGGCACGCTCGCCTCGTTGATGGCCAGCCGTCACCCGCACCTCGCGTGCAAGACCTTCGACTTGCCAGCCGTGGAGAGGATCGCCAAGCGGCACGTCGAGGCGATGGGCGCGGCGGGCCGCGTGACCGTTCAGGCGGGCAGCTTCTTCACCGACCCGCTGCCGGAGGCCGACGTCATCACGATGGGCAACATCCTCCACGACTGGGACGAGAAGGAGAAACGTCTGCTGATCGAGAAGGCGTACAAGGCCATCCCCGCCGGAGGCATGTTCGTCGCGATCGAGATGGTCATCGACGACGAGCGCCGCTCGAACGTGATGGGCTTCATGATGAGCCTGAACATGCTGATCGAGACCCCTGGCGGCTTCGACTACACGCCTTCGCAGTTCGATGGCTGGTGCAAAGCGGCAGGCTTCAAGCGCACCGAGGTGATGCACCTGGCCGGCCCGACCAGCGCGGCGATCGCCTACAAGTGAGCTCGCCGCGCGCACCCGCGATCGTTCTGCTCCCACGCACAATTGCGTACGAATCATCCTGATTGCGAAGCCATGCGCGCGTGCCCACAGTAAGGCTCATGAAACATCGAGCTTGCTTGTGGGTCGTGGGCGTGTGGCTCGCAGTGGGGTGCGGGAGCTCCGTGGAGAGCGAGCCGATCGGAGGCGGCGAACAAGGCGGAGAGGGCCTCGGCGGCGGTCCCGCGGCGGGCGGAGGCGACCTCGGCGGGGAGAACGCGGGAGCCGGCGAGAGCCAGGGCGGCGACAGCCAAGGCGGCGCCGGGCAAGGCGGCGCCGGGCAAGGCGGCGAAGGCGGTGCGCCGAGCGAGGTGTGCGCGGCGATGCAGCTGATCACTCTCTCCGCCCCGGAGCTGATCGAGGCAGGCGGCGACCAGGTGTGGAGCCCAGGAGAGACCGCCGTGCTGCGCGTTGCGCTCACCAACGAGAGCGTGAACGACAACTTCCACTACCCCGGCGTGGCCATCAGCTCCGAGCTCGCGGGCATCACCCCAGGCGACAACACGCTGTTCGGCATCTTCGGCAGCAGCACCACCGAGCTCGACGTCTGGGTCAGCGCTGACGCGGCGTTGGCGGCAGGCACCGAGGTCGTGCTCGACGTGGCGGTGACCACACTGTCCGACGAGTGCTCGGACCTGAACGGCCTCACCGCCGCCTTCACGCTCGAGTGATGGGCCCAGGCCTCGCAGGGACGGGTCCTCGCAACACGCGGTCGGTGCGGCTCAGATCTGAAAGGGGGCCTTCTGCTCGAGCAGCTCCGGCACGTGCAGCTGCGCCGCTTCACAGCGACCGGGGTGAGCGATGACGGCCCACTCGGCGGCGGCCCAGCAGCTGTTCGTGTAGGTGACGCCATCCACACCACACACCGGAGCAAAGTTCTGGGGACAGATGACGGGCTCTTGCTCCTCCTCGGGCAGCGGCATGCAGACGCCCATCGCGTCGACGATGCCCAACGTCGAGCTGGGGTACGCGCACACCGAGCCCTCGTCACAGGCGAGCGCCGCGATTCCGCCGCAGCGCTGCAAACAGGTGCCGTTGCCCTCCTCGTCCAGCGAGCAGAAGTCGCCCGGCTCGCCGCCGCAGTCCGCCGCCTCGCTGCAAGGAGTCGGCGCCTCGGGTGCCGCCTCCTCGAAGGACGCGTGCTGGAGGGCCCGAGGGAAGCGGGCGAAGTCGACCTCTCCGAACACGTTCTTCAGGTAGCCGGGTTGCGCCACCAGCTCCTCCTCCAGCTCGAACTGCGCTTGTTCTTCGTCGGTGAGCTCCGGGGTGCAGGCCCCGAGGGCGATGGCGAGGAAGGCGAGCGTCGAAGCGATGGACCGGCTGGACATGACTGAATCTCCTGGGTTTCCCGAGGCGACTTGCCTCGTTATCCCGTTGGAGTGGCCGTCCGTCCGGATGTGAAAACAAAAGGACGACCCGCGGGCTCAGCGCGGGGTCGCGCGGCGCGGCCCGGCTGGCGACGCCTTGCGCGGTTGACCGTCCTTCACGTTCGCGTGACTTCCCATGAATCGCCCGGGACATTGGCCAGGGTCCTCAGGCGGCGGGAATGCCGAAGCGGGTGCGCAGCTCGTGCACCTGCTCGCCCGCGTGGCCCCAGAAGTCGAAGTCGTCGCTGAAGTCGACGCGGCAGGCGGCCCCACGCGCGGCGGCGCGCATCACCGCTTCGGTGTCGAAGAACCCCGTCTCCGGCTGCGCCACTGGGGTGACCCGGACGCCCACGTGGAACTGCAAGATGCCGAACAAGAGGAACAGAAAGCCGTCCTTCTGGACGAACCCGGCCTGGAACGCGGCCTGTTGGATCTCGCCGTACGGGTCCACTCCGTAGCCCGAGAGCACGTGGCCGACGTCGTGGAACAAGAAGCGCTCCGGGAGCCCGTCCGGATGCCCGGGCGGCAAGAAGCCATTTTCGCGATAGTGGTCGAACATCGCTCGACCGAGCGTTCCTTGGGGGAGATCCGAAAGCGCCAGAAAGCGCCGCTCGATCTCCGGATCCCCACCCAGCCCGAGCTTCGGCAACATTTGCTTGAAGAACGCGGGCAGCCCAATCGTCCGCGACAGGAACGGTCGCATGCGCCGCATCATGTCGATGCGAGCGAGCAGCGGGTGATCGCTGGCGAGATTGTGGAGCACGTCGAGACCACGCTCGGGCACGTCGAGCGCTGCGGCCAGCGCGCGCACCGCTTGCTCTGCGCGCGGGTCGGGTGGCCCCTCGACCAGCGCGGTGACGATCGCGAGCTGGACGGCGCGCTTGCGCTTGTGCGCGTCGGTCAGCGCCTCGGCCACGGCCTCTGGTGCGATGGGGTCGAGCCGATCAGGGACGACAAAGGCGCCATGCAGCCGCGCGATGGTGGAGATCAGCGCCGCTTCGGCTGGACTGAAGGAGTCGTTGGCGCTGGCCACGCCGCGCAGCGCGCGCAGCACCACCACGAGCTCAGAGGGAGAGAAGATCACGATGTCCATGGGGTCCTCCTCGGGTCGGGCAATCGGTCACAGCGCAGCGCTCGCCGGCGAGGCCGCAGCAGACTTGCAGCCATCGCCACGGCCCGTGCGCGCCTCCAAGTAGTCAGCCAGCTCCTCGGCCAGCTCCTCGGCGTCGTGCTCGAAGCGCGAGCGCGTCGACGCGTGCATGATCGAGCCCAAGGTCTCCGACCCCAGATCGATCTCGTCCAGGAGCTCCCCGCGAGGAGACTCGAGCGTCACCGTCATCGACACCTCGCTGGCGTGCTGCGCCGGTCCGGCGAAGAAGCCGGGCTCCAGGAAGTGAACCGTGGCCAGGATGCGGAAGGCGCCCTCCGCCCGCGGCGAGGTGGTGGGCACCACACGGACGCCTCGTTGCGCGGAGACTTCCACCAACCGGCGCGAGAACTCGCTGGCGATCGCCGCCTTGTCGGCTTCCCAGCGCAACCGGGTGGCCTCGCTCTTGTTGGCCAAGTACTCGGCCTCGGATTTCTTGCCGACCTGTTGGATCTCGAACTCGACGGGGGCGACCACGAAACGTGAGCTGCACCCGAACGGGTTGGGGTCGGCGGCCTGCACGACCTGCTGGTGAGAGCCGCAAGCTGCGAGCAAGAGCCCCAAAGAAGTGGCCGCGATGGTGTGGTTGCGAGTCATGGTTTCCTCCAACGGAGCGCGACGCTGCGCTCGAGGACTCGCAGAGCAACCCACGTGCCCGCGCTCCTGCGTGCTGCGCGTATCCAATCGGACCGGTTGGATAGTGTGGCGCTGCTCGGTGCGCGCATCGCTCACCCAGCGCACGACAGCGCTGGAGGTATCCAGCATCCAAAGGCGCAAACCGCCTGGGGACCGGCCGGTCAAGCGCCGACAGGGACGGCGCCCAGCTTGGACACGTTCCGCTTCTGGTTGAAGCTGGCCTGACCCATGCTGGCTTTCGCGGCGAGGATTCCCGAGAGACCTTGCGCAAGCGTCGAGACGAAGGCCATCCCGAACTCGAAGTTGTCCTCGACCACATCGAGCAAGTGCTCGACGCGACCGAGCAGCGCCACGACCTCGGTTTCGGCTCGTGCGGAGTACCAGCGCGGCTTCGACGCCAACGCCTCGAGCCCGCCCACCGCCGTGCCGGGCCCGTATTGGAACCGGCGACCGTCTTCTGTCTCGCAGCCGATCGTGCCCTTCACGACGAAGACGGTGTGCTCGGGCGGCGCCCCCAGCTCGAACACCGACTCGCCCGGTCCGCGCCGCAGCTCGACGAGCTGCTCGGCGATGGCGGACAAAGCGCTCACGTTGGTGTGCTTGAAGGCGGACATGCAGCGCAAGAAGAACATGCGCTCCACCAGGTCCAGCTCCCGCGCAGGCACCTCGAGCGGGATCACCTCCGAGGGCAGGCCCAGCGCCTGCTGGGGCATTTCCTTCATTTCCGCCAACAACCGCTCGCCCATGTACACGATGGTGGCCTGCAGCAAGCTCGGTTGATCCTCGAACAGCTCCAGCAGGTTCTCGGCCGACAGCTCGAGCAACGAGACGGTCGTCTCGCAGATCGCGTCGTAGGGGGCGTCGGTACCGGCGACGATGTTCAAGAAGCCAGCGCTCTGCGGCGGCACGAGCTCGCCCACGCGCTTGCCATCCTTGAGCAGGGCCACTCTCCCCTCGGTGATCAGGGACAGCGCCCGGACCTTTTTGCCCGTGCTGAGCAGCGACTCGCCCGGGGGGACCTCGCGCTCGACCAAACACTGGGCCACCGCGTGCAAGACGGGCGAGGCCAGCTGCGCAGTCACGGGGATGACGCGCAGGTAGATCGCCCGCTCGGTGAGGTCGACCCAACGCCGGCTAGCCACGCGGCAGCTCTCCTCGCGGTCGGCTCGGTCGCGCCGCAGCGATGCGCGCGATGAAGCCACCTTCGCTGGGCGCAAGCGAGGTCGGCGCGGGCTCGATCTCGAGCGCCAGCTCGGCAGCGCGGTAGCGCGCCATGGCTCCCACCTCGCCCGTCTCTTTGCACAACCCGCGAACCAGGTCGCCATAGGCAGACGAGGTCGGCCGCTCACGCCCCAGCGCATCGTCCAGCCGCGCAGCGTCGTCGCGATCATCGATCAAGAGCAGGAACCGCTCGCGCAAAGGCGGCTTCAACACGTTGTCGCAGAGCTCGCGGGACGAGGCCCGGGTCTTGTTGTCTTTGCTGGCAAGACCACGCGCGACGCGCTGAAAGTCCTCGCGCGGGTAGATCAGCCCGGCGAGCAAGAACAAGCGACCCATCGCGTGGGCGAGCTTGTCGGCGAAGATCGCTGCGAGCAGCTCTCCGGCGGCGGTCGCCGCGATCGCTTCACGAGCGGCCGCCTGGCCCAACAACCAGCGCTGCTCGACGAACCAGAACGCGTCCCGCATGGTGCTGAGCGCCACTCGCTCGAGCACGGCTTCGTCCAGAGCGAGCTCGGGCTGCTCGTCGCGCAGGCGCCGGAGCTGCTTGAGCACGCGAAAGCGCACCAGCCCGTCGGGCGAGTGCTCCAGGTGGTGAAGCAGCACGGGGACAAGCAGCGCTGGCGGGTAGCCACGCAGTGCTCGCGACAGCGCCCACGCCACAGCGCCCTTGCGTTCGCTCGTGCGCAGCAGATCGTCGAGGTGTTCGAGCGCGGGTGGCCCGAGCGCCGCCAGCGCGTCGCGGGCGACCGGACCCTCGTCTCGCTTCGGCAGCAGGGCCACCAGAGCCTCGAGCACCCGCGGCAGCGCTTCCGGAAACCGCTCGCCCACTTTGCTCAGCGCCTTGGCCGCTTCGATCGCGACCGCGCTGGCTTCCCCGCCGCTCGCCAGCTCGCACAGCTCCGCCACGAAGGAAGGGTGTGGCTCGGCCGCCATCGCGCGCGCCACGGACAACTTCACTAGCTCGCCCCCTTCGCCCAGCATACGGCGCAGCGACGCGCGCGCAGCGGCAGCATCGGTCGCGCCGTGCGCCAGCAGGGCGATCAGCGCGGTCGCGCGGATCTCCGGCCGCTCGTCTTCCGCGAGGCGGCCGAGCTCTCCCACGTCGGGTTGCACCGCGGCACGCGCCCGCAGCGCCGCGGCGCGCACCTCGGGATCGGGGTGCGCCAAGAGTCGCGTGGCGACCGGCAAGAAGTCCGCGCGCCCTTCCGCCACGAACAGCGGCAGCGCGCGCAGCACCACCTCACTCGACGGGTGGTACAGGATGAGCGCCGGGATCAGCCGCGCGCGGCCCTGCGCCGCGAGCAACTCGAGCGCGCCCATCACCTCGGCGTCGCGCGAGCTGTTCAGCGCGGCGAACAGCGCCTCGAGGGCGCCCAGATCCAAGTCCGGGATGCGATCGTCGATCTCGATCGCGCCCCGCTTCAAGCGTCGGCGAAACGCCTCGACGTAGGGCGCGCCGACGAGGTGGCCGAACACCAACCAGCCCACCGCGAACGCCGCGGCCACCCCCGCGAGCAGCTCGGGCGTCGCGCCCACCACGACCAAGAGCAGCACCAAGCCGGACGAAACCGCCTGACCTCCACGCTGCGAGACCAGATCGATCACGGGCTTGGCGCGTCGCCGCTCCGCATCCGACAGCGGCAGAAACAAGAGCTCGGTGGCGGTCTTGTGCAGCGAATGGCGGAGCGCGCCGTCCGTCGCACGCAACACCAGCGCCGCCGACAGCGTGGCGAACGCGAACATGCCCCCCGCGGCGAGCAGGATCAGCAGCGGCAGCACCACCAGCGCGCGCTTCACTCCGAGCACTCGCAGCAACAGGCCGGTGAGCCCGAGCTGAACGAGAAGCGCGAGCGCGTTCATCACCAGGTAGGCAGACGCGAACGTGGTGCCGAGCTCGCTCGGCGGCACCTTGGCGGCGACGGTGGCCTTGAACACGTAGTCGGCGATGGCCACCGTCACGGTGCCGAGCAGGAAGAACGCGCCCAGCCTGCGCAGGTACGGATCGCGCGCGGTATCGCGCAGATCGGCCCGCAGCGAGCGCCCCCCTGCCGGTTTCGGATCCTCGCCGGCGCCGCCTGTCTCGGCGCGCGCCTTCCGCTCGAGCAGCAACGTCGGAACCCAGCCGAGCGCGAAGGTCACGGCGGCCGCCACGAGCAGTGAGCGCGGCCCGAGCGTGCCCGCCAACGCCCGCGCTGCGCCGGCCCCCAGGGTCGCGCCCAACACCGCGCCCGCGCCCACGAAGCCGAACAGCCGCTTGGCCTGCCCGACGTCGAACGCGGCGCCGAGCAGCAGCCACAGCTCCACCCCCACCACCGCGCCGAAGGTGCCGGTCCAGATGAACAGCGCATACAGGTTCGCGTGGCTGTCTCCCGCGAGCAGCGCGTAGAACCCGAGCGCCACGACGGTGGCGACCAGCATCGCCAGCGACGCCGTGGAGCCCTTGTGCTTCTGTGGCAGGAGCTTGGTCAGCGCCAACCCGATCAGCGCGATCGACAGGTACATCCACGGCAGCGTGCTCGGTGGCAACTTGGCCAAGAACAGCGCGTCGCGCGCTGTCTCGAGCAAGGTGTGCCCCGCCGTCGCTGCGCCGAGCGCTCCCATCGCCGCGAGCAGCGCCCCGCGCTCCCCCGCGCGCACGTCCACGATGCGAGCCATCCGTGGCTGGATGGTACGCGATCAGTCGCCGCGCAGCGTGCTCCTGAGGCCCCCTGCCGGCGCGATCACGACTGGGCGCGCCCTCCATGCGCTGAAGACTGGAGAGCTCGGCTCCGAGTCTGAGGTAATCTGCCAACGTGCGTGTCGTTGCTCATCGACAACTGACGGGCGGCTGCGCCGACCGGAGAGCGAGCCAACCGCGACCGGGGCGCGAGTGAAGAATCTCACCGAAGAAGCGCGCGAGCACGCGCGGGCAGTGGCCGCGCTGACCGGGCACACCGAGAAGGATTGGGCGGTGCTGTCGCAAGTCAGCGGCACGACCACGCGATGGGCGCCGCGCTTGGCCTCCGAGTTCGTGAACACGCTCGAGGCGACCCCCCAAACGGCGGGCTTCATCCAGGGAAAGAAGGACGCGCGCGAGGCGAACCTCTCCAACTGGTTCGAGCAACTGCTGAATGGCAAGGCCGCGCAAGGCTTCTGGAGCGAGTGCGTCCTAGTTGGGCTCGCGCACGCGGCCGCTGGTGTGCCCAACGCGATGGTGATCGCCGGTGCGCGACATGTGGAGGAGGTGTTCCTCGGGCACGTGATGGGCGCGTTCGGCCCCGAGGAGGCACTGCGCGTCCACACGACGTTCGCGCGCACGTTGACCACGGCGGTCTCGGTGATGAGCGCAGCCGCAGAGGAGGCGGCGCGCGAGACGATGGTGCGGATGGGCACGGATCCCGAACGCTTTCGCGAACGTCTGCGCTTCGACATCCAGGCTCGAGTCAGAGCGGCACGCGCCGAGCTCCCGCGCCTCGAGTGGGACGCGTCGCTGTCGGTCGGCGTCCAGCCCATCGACGAGCAGCACAGGCAGCTGTTCGCGCTGCTCGACGAGCTTCAGCGCGCCAATACCGAGGAGCGTGAGGCCACCGTCCGCCGCGAGATCGTCGCCGACCTGATCGACTACACGAAGATCCACTTCGCCTTCGAAGAGACGCTGCTCACGCGCCACGGCTATCCCGAGCTCGGGTCCCACCGCGAGGCCCACACCAAGCTGGCGGCTCAGGTCGAGAGCTACGCTGCCGCCGCTCACGGCGGCGTGGGCCCCCTCGGAGCCGAGCTCTACTTCTTTCTTCGCACGTGGTTGAACGGCCACATTCGCGGGAGCGACCGCCGGTACGGACCGTTCTTGAATGAGCGTGGTGTGCGCTGAGCGGACGCTCTGCGAGCCGCTCCCACCGAACCTCAGCGTGCTGGGTTCCTCCGAGGTCCCGCGGAGATCGTCCTCGCGTGACGGTTCTGGGGCCGTCGTCGACTGCCTGGAGCATGAAGCCCTCCTCCCTCCGACTCGCCGAGCTCTTCAACGTCACCTTGTGCGCCCTGCTGCCCGCGTTGGCTGGCTGCGAGGTCCACATGATGCGGACGGAACATGTGATCGCCGCACCCGAGAGCCCCAACCTCGAGATCGCGGTCGATTCGTTCGCCGGCAGCTGGACCGACGGCGATCTCGTGCTCGAGATCGTCGACCGCGGCGCGCAGCTCGAGGTGCGCTACCCGAACGGCCGCGGCCCCTTCGTCGCGAAGCGCAGCGGCCCGGGTGAAATCAGCGTCGACTTCTACGACGACGCTCCTTGCTGCAGTGGTCGCCTCGCCTCGCCGGACCGAATCGATTGGTCGAACGGCGGTAGCTGGCATCGGGTGACCGGACCTCAGGCCCGCGTCGGCGTCGGGATCGACGTGCGGCTCGAGCCCACCACCGGCCCCACCTTGCCCCCGGCGATCATCGTGCGCTGACCGCGCCGCACCGTCAGTCGTCGTCGTCCTCCTCGCGCTCCCCGGCGCCGGCCGCTTCGCCCTCTGCGCCCTCTCCTACCGCGAGGGTGACCCCGAGCAGCGGCAGGCGCACCGTGCCCATCTGGGCGTCGTAGCCATTTGCGAGGCCGAGCGCAAAGGACGCCGTCAAGCCCACGAGCACGGTGGCTGCGAAGGGGTGGGAGGAGGAGATGGCGTCCGCCTCTCGACCGAGCTTCTTACCGGAGATCATCGAGCCCGTGAGGTTCTCTCGGTGACGGAAGGTGTGCAGCAGCACGCCCGCCACGTGAGCGACGGCCACGAGGATCAACGCGTTCGCGAAGAGCTCGTGGAGCTCCTCGAGCGTCTCGCCAAAGGAGCCCATCAGCGCGCCGGTGGCGGCAGCTCCCACGGTGAGCGCGAGCATCGCGAAGATGGCGACGCTCGACCCAGGGTTGTGCCCGACGAAGGGTTTCGCGTCTTTCGTGAGCAGGCCACGGAAGTAGCCGACGATCGCTCTGGGGCCGAACATGAACGACCCGAAGCGGGCGTGGCGTGAGCCTACGAGCCCCCAGACGACGCGCAGCATGACCGCGAATGCGGCCGTCGCGCCGAGCAGCATGTGCAAGGCGAACGTGGGCTGATCGTCGTCGACGAGCTTGCCGATCGCAAAGGCGCCCAGCACCGACGCGGCCAGCAGCCAATGGAACAGCCGTGTGGGTAGGTCCCAAACCAGGATTGCTCGCTTCATGAGAGTCAGCTTGCACCTGCCGCTTGGGAGCCTCCTGTGACCCAGATGAGAGGCCTCTCATCCACGCGAAGGAGTGCGGCGCCCGTGGCGCCCGCGGGCGCCGCACGCTCGCGCGTGCGAGCTCAGCCGCCGCCGTCTGGGCCGGATAGCTGAGGCGGCGGGCTTCCGCCGCCAATCTCGATGCGCCGGGGCTTGGCCTTCTCGTGCCGTGGCAGCCGAATCGTCAGCACGCCGTCGGCGAGCTCCGCGTACAGACGATCGGCGTCGACGAGCTCGGGCAGCGTGAACGACTTGGTGAAGGCCCCGTAGCTTCGGCCGAGCCACACCTTGTCGCCTGGGTCGCCCACGTACTTGCGCTGCCCCTTGACCGAGAGGACGCCGCTCTCCAGCGTGATCTCCAGGTCTTCGCGCCTCATTCCGGGGACGTCCAGAGCGAAGACGATCTCCGAGGCGCTCGCGCGCACGTCACACTCCGGAGAGAAGACGGCGCGCTGACCAGCACCGAAGGCGGTCCCCGTCACGTCCCGCATGACGTCGTCCAGCAGGCGATCCAGCGTCGAAAATGCACCCCATGTACTCAACATGATGAACCTCCTGGGGCCCACCTCCAGGGCCCGCGATCAAGCTCACCCATAAGCCCGACAGGACGCTCGTCAAGGCCCGCGCGGGCCGACGATGGGCAGCGTTGGCCCCGTCGTCACGTGGATCGACTTGGCTCGGAACATATCGCCGTCCAGCACGTAGGGGCCCTCCTTGCCGGGGAACACCACCTCGAAGCTCGAGACGAGACGATCGACGTGGTTGTCACCGCCGATCGAGCGCCCCATCAGCACGTACGGCGCGCGTGGGCCGAGTCGCTTGGGAGGCAGCGAGCTCGCGACCAGGTGGATCTTGTTCGGGTCCTCGCCGGCGCGGTAGCAGACCTTCATCCCGAGGCCCAGATCGCGCACGACGGCGGCGCACAGCAGCGACAACCCGTCGGTCGGGTGCGGCGCTCCGTCGACGCGCAGCTCGCACGCGATCGGGGTGAGCACGCGCTCCGCCAGGGGACCACCGGTGAACGACTCGGCGAACACGCGCGCCACGATGCGACCCGCGAGCGGCACGCCGCCTGCGCCACGCTCTTCGTAGACCTCGAAGAAGCGCGCGACCAAGCCCGTGCCAACGATGAACCCCACGCGCTCAGTCACGCCACCGTCTGCGCTGGTGGCGCGCAGCGCGAGCGTCGTGCGCGGGAGCGCGGTGACCTGGTCCGGCTCGGCGAGCCAGCGCTCGAGCAACGCGGCGGGGTCACCTTGCTCTCCGAGGTTCTTGGCGATCGTACCCACCGTGCCCATGGGCAGAAGCGCGATCCTGGGCCACGCCGTCTCTCCGATCTGGCGCGCGAGAGCGCTGACGCCGCTCATGAACGAGCCATCCCCGCCCGCGAGCACCAACAGGTCGCACCCGTCCTCGAGCACGTTCTGCATCACGTGCTCGAGCTCACCGACGGTGTGCGTCTCTTGCAGTCGGGCGCGGCCCGACGCGGTGTGCCTGATCCAGTCGAGCTTGGCCGGGCTGCGGAGCAGCCCGCGTGCAGTCAGATTCGCGACGATGTGGGTTCGCATCCGGGCGGGTCGGCGCGGAGCTTAGCCCAGGTTACTGGAGGGGGATATCGACCTGACGACCGATGTTGCAGGCAGCTTCTCCGCCGCTCGCGTCCCGCACCACCGCACCCGCCGCGACCACCTGCACAATCAGGCGGTCGCTGTCCGAGATCTTCGCAGGGAGCGCGAGCGCCTGGCTGGTGGCGGCCTCGTCGACCTGCACGCTGGCCGACACGCCGTAGCTGAGGTTGAGCCCGTCGTCCCACTCCTCGGCCGACACGGAGCTGTTGTTCTCATCCAGAGGGTCGCCCGACGGGCCCACATCGGAGAACGCTGTCCAGGTCACGTCCAAGTTGCCCGGCGTGGTGAAGCTCATGCCGGCCGCCGGCGCCGTGATGCTGAAGTCCCCGGGGCAGCGGATGGGTCCATAGCTGCCTTGCGATCCATCGGGCAACGTCCAATGCAGCTGAATGTCCGCGCCGGGCGTCAGCGCAGCCGAGATCTCTGCGAGCTTGGCCGCGTCCCAGCTCACGAAGCTCGCGAAGCTCCCGAGGTCGACCTGCACCGCGCCGTTGTCCAGCACGATGGTCGCGTCGTCGCAGTTCAGCCCAGACGGGCAGTTCTTGTAACCGATGTAGACGAACGCCGGCGAAAGCGTCGTGTTCGGCGCCAGCTCGGTGGCGGTCAGCACGATGTCGTTCAAGCCGAAGTCGCTGCTCGACGAGCCCCCGCCCGCGCCCCCGTCAGCCCCCCCACCGGCGCCTCCGCTCCCGCTGTCGCCACAGCCCCAAAGCCCCAGCAGGGCAAGGCCCACCGCGCACGTCCCCACATCCATCCAAGAAACGTCTCTCATGAACGCCTCCAACGGCCCTCACCAAGGCAGCAAAGTGCCCCAGTCTACGAGAGGAGGGCGCTCGGACGAAGTGTTGAACGCAGCGTCGACAATCGGGCGCGATGAGTCCACCGTCCGGACGGTCGAACAGCTAGCTGTCCGCGGCGCCGAACAATCCCGCCTCGCGGACAGATTCTTTTTGCGAGCTTGGGCCGCAGGAAGTACTCCTCACGGGAGAATGCGTAGAGGGATCCTGCTGGTCTCGGTGGCCCTGTGGGGCGCGGGCTGCTCGGTGTCGCCGGCGGTGCAGGCGGCGCGCGAGCCCAACCTGGCGAAGCTCGAGAAGGAGATCGAGCGCGCCAAGAAGGCCGGCGAGCTCACCGACAGCGAGGTCGAAGACATCGCCGAGGCGATCGCCGAGGGCGAGATCGAGCGCGCCAAGGGCCTCGAGGGCGAGGCGCTGATGGCGACCTTCTCGGGCTGCGCCAAGCAGGTCGAGGGAGCGCTCGAGGATCGCTACGACAAGGGCGACGACGTGAGCGCCGCCGCGGCCACCATCTTGTTGAGCGCGGATCTGGTCGACCAAGACGAGTACGTCTCGTTCGCCGAAGACAACGATCCCCGCCCCGCCTTCCGCGCGCTGGGCGCCCGCGGTCTGCTCGACGAAGACACCTTCGAGCTTCGCCGCCGCATGTTCCTGGACCAAGACGAGCGGGTCCGGCACAGCGCGCTCAAGGCCGCCTCCAGCAAGACCAGCGCGGCGGACTTCGACGCGTTGGTCGAGGCCGCGCGCTTGGATCCGCTGCCCGCCGCGCGCGCCACCGCGGTGCGCGCCATCGGCCGCATCGGCGGCGAGCGCGCGGTGATCGCCCTCAAGGACATCTGGCTCAAGGCCGATGGTCGCCTCAAGGAATCGATCGTCGATGGCTTCATCGCGCCCCTGACCTTCGAGGCCGGCGGCCGCGAGCAGCTGGTCAAGATCGCAGAAGAGGGTGGCCCTGGCTCGGTCGCCGCCTCCGTCGTGCTCGCGCGCGTGGTGATCGACGAAGCCGAAGACAAGAAAGCCCGCGAGGTGGCGAGGGCGGTGCTACTCCGCACCATCAAGCTCGGCACCCGCGAAGACCGCACCTTCGCCATGCTGATGGCGCCCAGCGACGAAGACGTGCTCGAGGCCCTGCGTGCCGCCAAGGACGACAGCGATCCCGGCATCGCTTTGGTCGCGCTCGGCCGGCTCGCCCACGAGGGCAAACCCAAGGAGCAAAAGGAAGCGCGCGAGAAGCTCTACACCATCGCCAAGAGCGACGACCCCGAGGCCAACCGCGCCATGGGCGAGCTCGCTGGCATGCAAGACAAGCGCGTCACGCCGCTGCTCGAGAAGCAGCTCGGCGCCAAGAACGCGTTCGCGAGGCTGTACGCCGCGCGCCAGCTGGTGGTGCTCGGCGAGTACGTGAAGATGGCCAAGACCCTGGCCGACAAAGAGATCAGCGTGCGCGCCGGTGCCGCGTGCGAAGTCCTGCGCGCGCGCGACTGAGCGCGATCAGCCAGCCAAAAGAGAGCGCGCGATCTGCGAGATCTGGATCTCGTCCGTGCCGCCGTAGATCTGCAGCACCTTGGCGTCGCGCGCGAGCTGCTCCACTTGGAACTCCGCCATGTAGCCGTTGCCGCCGAACAGCTGCACCGCCTCGAGCGCGACCTCCATCGCGCTCTGGGCGCAGTACAGCTTGCACGCGCTGGCCTCGGCGAGCGGCATACGCTTGCCCTCGGTCGCCAGCTCGATGATGCGGAAAACCAGGTTCTGCACGTTCATGCGCGCGACCTCCATCTTGGCGAGCTTGAGCTGGATCAGCTGAAAGTCGCCGATCGGCTTGCCGAACTGCACCCGCGTCTTGGCGTACTCCTTCGACAGCATCAGGCACTGTTCGATGATGCCTAGCGCCATCGCCACCACGCCGGTGCGCTCGGCGGTGAACGTGTCCTTGGCGCCGGAGCGGTAGCTGATCTCTTCCGTCTCGCCCAGCAAGCGATCCGCGGGCACGAACACGTCCTCCAAGAACAGCTCGCCGGTGGGCGAGGAGTGCATGCCCATCTTCTTGAGCGGCTTGCTCTGGACCAGGCCCTTCTCGCCCTTCTCGAGCACGAACGAGAGCACCTTGCGATCCTTGGGATCGTTGTCTTCGTCCAGCTTGCAGATGAACACCAGCGTGTCTGCGTAGGGCCCGTTGGTGATGAACGTCTTGTTGCCGTTCAGCACATAGCCGCCCTCTTTGCGCCGCGCCGTGGCCTTCATCGAGCCGAAGGCGTCCGAGCCCGAGCCCGGCTCGGTGATCGCCCAGGCGCCGATCTTGTCGAGCGTGAGCAGATCCTTCACCCAGCGCTCGATTTGCTTCGAGGTGCCGCGGCTCATGATCGTGTTCGAGGTGAGACCGACGCTCACGCCCAGCGCCGTCACCATGCCGGGGCAGTAACGCGACAGCTCGATGATCGGCAGCATCTGCATCGCCACCTGGTCGCCCGACTCGGCGCGCTCCTCTGCGGGCAGCTCCGTGCCGCTCGCCTTGGCCGCCAGGCGCTTCTCGGCGCGTGCCTTGGCCTTCTCTGTTCGCAGCTCGGCCATCTCCCGCATGCCGAACATGGCGAACATCTTGCGCAAGATATCGTACGGCGGCAGGTCGCCATGCTCCAGCTCGCGCACGTGCGGCTTCACCTCGGCCTCCACGAAGCGGCGGACCATGTCGCGGATGGATCGGTGCGTGTCGCTCCAGTCGATCATGGTGGGCAGGATAGCTCAGGTTCGTAAGCGCACCTGCGGCGCGAGCGGGAGCACGTCCGCATGGATCGTCCTCCGCGAGGGCTGGGGCTCCCGCGTCGGTTGACCGAGCGACAGATTTTGCTAATTCATTTAGCAATGAGACGCAGGGCGGGACCCGTGGAGACGTTCTCGGTCGCGGTGGACGCACGCACGAAGAAGATCCTGCGCGCGCACGCCGATCGCCTGTTCGATGGGAACATGTCTGCGCTGATCTCGGCCTTCGGCCGTGAAGCCGAGAAGCGCGACGCGATGGACTGGCTGCTTCAGGATGCTGGCGGCTCAGCGCTGACAGACGAGCTTCGTCAGCAGCTAGCGGCGGAGTTCCACGCGCCCAAGAAGCGGAAGCGCAGCGCAGCGTGAGCGGCGCCACCTACGATACGGGCATGCTGATTGGCATCGATCGACGGAGCCACCGAGCGCGCGCGATCCACGAATGGCTGCGAGAGCAGCGCCTGCGTGTCACCGTCCCATGGGTCGTGGTCGTGGAGTTTTGGCGGGGCCGCACGGATCGGCGCGATGCGATTCTGCGCTCGGTCGACATCGAAGCGCCTTCCATTCAGCTCGCGAAGAGCGCCGGCGTCGCGCTGGGCAGCGTGAGCCGCTCGGCGGTCACTGACGCCATTGTCATGGCATCGGCGGCGCTGCGCGGCGATGTTGTGTACACCAGCGACATGGAAGACCTCGGGCGGCTGCAGCGCCACTTCCCGGCCGTGCGCCTGATCGGGATCTAAGGCCGCGGCGCATGGCGGACTACATCCACGGCGCGACGCGCAGCGAGGAGATCGCGCGGCTCGAGAAGCAAGCGCGCTTCGTGGCGCCGTGGTCGCTCGCAGGCTTCGACGCGCCGCCCGGCACGCGCATCCTGGACTTGGGCACGGGCATCGGAGCGATGGCGCGCGAGCTCCACGCGCGGTTCCCGGGCATCGAGCTGGTCGGCGTGGATCGCAGCGAGACGCAGCTCGCGACCGCGCGTGCCCTGCATCCGGTGGCGACGTACGTGCTGGCAGACGCGGTCGAGCTGCCGTTCGACGATGCGTCGTTCGATCGCGTGCACGCGTCCTGGCTGCTCGAGCACGTGCCAGATCCTGGCGCGGTGGTGCGCGAGGTGGCGCGCGTGCTCAAGCCGGGCGGTGTGGCGCACTTCGTCGAGGTGGACAACGCCACCTTGCGCACCGAGCCGGCGCTCGACGCGGTGCGGTCGCTGATGCGCGCGCTGGATCAGGCGCAGCTCGCGGCCCGCGGCGATCCCTACGTCGGTCGCCGGCTACGTTCGCTGTTCGCGGCGGCGGGCTTCACCCAGGTCGACGTGGCGCACCGCGAGCTCTGCGGCGACGGCAGCGACCCCGCGTTCTTTGCCGCGTTGGTCCAAGAGTTCACGGAGATCTTCGAGAGCGTGCGCGAGGCGTTGGGTCCGGGCGGGGTTGCTCGCGTCGACCTCGCGATCTCGGAGCTCGCGAGCCTGCTCGACCGGCCCGGGGCGTCGATGCGCTACACGCCCGCGCTGCTGCGCGCCGTGCGCTGAGCAACGTGGCTCGAAGTTACGAAACAGTACCGACTCAGGGCGTGACCTCTTGACCGTCCTCATCGATGCAACGCAAACCGCCCGGAAGCACGGCCGCCGCCCCCAAACACTCCTCCTTCTCCATGCACACACCGAATCGTCGGGCGACCGGATCGTCCGCCGCGTCCGCGTCGAACACCGCGCAGTACTGAAAGTAGCTGCAAGGCGGGCTCACGGCGCCGCCCGCCGGGGCGGAGCACGCGAGCCCGTTGGAGGCCGTGCCGACGCACAGGCCAAACGGCCTGCCAGGCGAGCGACCCGTGCAAAGTCCGATGAAGCAATCTCCGCAATCGCCCCCGCAGCTGAAGTCTCCCGCTCCGCCGGGACAGGGCCCAGCAGGAGTCGGCAGCGCGTCACCATCGAAGGCGGACTTGTCCGCGTACCTGCAGGACTGGCCCGCCCCAAGCTCGTCCAGCGCTGCACAGACAGAGAACGGCACGCAGTCGAGGCCATCGGTGCCGCGATGAACGCACACGTCTCCGTCCGGGCACGCGTGGCATTTCCGGTTGACCCAGTCCGGCACGTCCGGCCAGCAAACTCCTACCGCCAAGTCAGCAGTCGTGTCCCGATCCGAGACCGGCGTGCAGCCGACCCCGGGGCATTCCTCGAACCCCAGCTCGGGGCAGTCCTCGGTCCCTCCGCACAGCCGCACTCCATCTGGCGCGCACACGCCACCCCCACCGTAGCCGGGCGAGGTCCCACCCTCGTTTGGCTCGGGTGGTCGTACTTGCACCTCACTGCCGCACGCCAGCAGCCATGAGATGAGAAGCGGCCTCAGGGCTCGAGACACACTCCCCCTCCCGGCAGTCCGGCGGCCGCAGCCTGACACTGCGCCAGCGGCAGACAGAACGCGTACCGGTCAGCGGCCGGCTGTGCGGCCTCGTCGACTGTGTAGATGAAGCAACCTTCCCCCGCTCCGCACATGTCTGGATTGTCGAACCGGCAATCATTTACGAGCGAGACACACATGCTGTAGGGGTGAAGGCGTGACCGACCGTGACAGGCTTCGCCGGGCGCGCAAGAGCCACAGCTCTCACCGCACAGCGTGATCCCGGGAGGAGTGGGACAGTCCGATGGAGTCGGCAATGGCTCGCAATCGAATGTTCCGAGATCATTGAATCGCACTAGCTCCGATTGGCCGTTCTCACAAAACTTGAGCGCCAGCTCGAACGGGATGCAGAGCAGCGGCGAGTCTCCAAGGTAGTAGGCAGCCCCGTCGGGACAGGGCTGCGCAGGCAAATTGGGAAACTCTGTGAGGGCCAGGTTGATGCACAGCTGGTCGTAACAGGCGCCCTCTTCACAAGCGCACTGGGCGTCGCCGCCGCAGACCTCGAAGCCGTGCTCGGTTCGGCATGCGGTCTCGCCGCCAAAGGAGCCAGTGGTGTCCGTAGCGCCGTCTCCCGTGCTGCCTGCCCCCGCGCCCCCACCACCCAGGATCACCACCTCGTCGCAGGAGTGGCAGGCGACGGTCCCGAGCGTCAGGGCAGCCAGGCACCCAGCCTTGCGCCATTCCATCATGGGCAGTTGAAGTCGATGAGGTCGGCGTCCGTGTTCCTGCAGTCGATACAGGGTGGCCGAGACACGTCGGCAAATGCCCGCGGGAAGCTCGGGTCTCCCCCGACGGCGAGCGTCCTCGGTTGGCAGAGCTGCGCGAGCGCGGTGGCGCCGCCTTGAGGGTCGTCCTCCAAGATGCCCTGTATCGCGACCCACAGCACGTAGGCGGGATTGGAGGGCTCCTTGCCGTCAAACCATACGAGCTCGACCCCCTCGGGCAGTGGATTCAGACGCTTCGCCGGGATCTTGTACTCACACTGTCTCCCTCCAGTGCCGTCAGGAGCGCATGACCAGTTGGACAAGTTCTGCGCGACGCCAACCATCTCGTTGACCTCCGCGAGGGTGAAGAAGCTCGCGTCGCCCAGGTCATCTTCGAGCGCATCCGCACCGATCTCTACCCCCACGGCAAAGAAGTTGGCGGCCGTGACACAAGGGCTCACGTCGTCGAGCTCGCACTCGGTCACTGCGCCAACGACCTGGGTCTGTGCGGCCAGCGCGGCGCTCCGGACGTTCGCCTCGAGCCCCTCGGCGACCGGATCAAGCAGGCCGTCGAGCGCCTCGATCGCAATGGCTGCGTCAGGCGGGCACGTGAACGGCGGGATCCCAACCGGATATATGTCCTGGACGAAGGTCGTCCCCTCGAGCACGAGGATGCCGTCGTCCAGGCCGAACGTGCCCTTGTACCCGAGGTGGGCGCCGACGTCGCAGAGCACGGGGACCTGAAAGTCGACGTTGATGTCGAAGTTGGCGTTGAGCAAAACGCCGCCACGGAGATCGCCAGGCTCGCTCACACCGTCACGCAGCGTGGTCACCGCGTGCAACCACTCTCGGTTCAAGCTGCCCGAGATGTTGGCGCCCACGATGACTTCGCAGAAGAGCGTTTGCGTCGCCGCGACCAATCCTTGTTGGAGAAAGCCACCAACTCCTTGCACGGCCGAGCAAGCCCCGTGGTCGTAGACGTAAGCGGCCTCGATGTTGATGCCGTCGTCGATGGCGACGCCCGTGGGCGCGCCGGTCAGCCAGAACGACGAGTAGTCGAGGGTCGTGCTGGTGAAATCACTGAAGGGCTCAAACTCGTTGCGTGGGTAGGGCAGCGCACGCGCGGCGGGCCACCCCCTCGTGACGCCCGGCCAGGCGGACTCGGAGTCGTCCAGGAGATCGCTCTCCGCCGCGTTCTCCAAAAGGTCGAGGTGACGCCTGGGATCGAGCGCAAAGATCAGCGCCTCGTTGCGCCCTGGGGTGTACGGGTGCGGCTCGGTCTGACCGTTCGGCCCGCGCAGTCGAACGTCGATGCCACCGAGCTGCCGGCCCGTGACGTTGGTGCTCAGCTCGCCTTGTCGGTACCCGACGTGGTTTCCTGGGGCGCCAATGCGACCATCAAGGAGCACGCCGTCCTCGTCGTGAAACTCGAGGATCGCGAACGGGGGCCCTGAGCCGCTGTTGTCGTCGCACGAGCAGCCGTCAGGCTGGCACGCGCCGACTGCCGCGAGCGCGAGGGCCACCCCCCCCCCCTTTCACCCTGTAGCGATCTCCCATGACGCCCTCCTTCCTCAGGCTAAGGCAGGGAGAAGGTGCCTCGCAAGAACCACCAAGCCCGACCACCAACCAGCTAGAACCGACTGGAGAGCTCGAGCTTTACGCCCTCGAACGGCGGGAACGGCCGGCACACCCCCGATACGCAGCGGATGCCGCCACGCCGCTGGCCGACGAACAGGTTGATGGTGTCGAAGATCATCTCGGCCACGTTGTCTTTGTGGACCGCCTTGAACTGCGCTCCGCCGTTGAAATAGAAGCAGGTGCCTGTCTCGGGATCTGCGGTGCAGCCGCGCCGACCCAGGTACTCGAAGCCGAAGATGAACGCGAAGTGGGGCGCCCAGCGCAGCGCAAGATAGTTCTCGCCTTCGTTCCACCAATCGCTGGAGAGCTGCGGCTCGTAGCGGTGGCGGTGCAGCCCTTGGGCCTGCAGCGAGAAGTCACCGGCGAGGTGCTTGGCGATGTCGTAGCGGACGTACCCCTCACGGTAGAACCCGTCGCTCTCGCCTCCCGCGTTCACCTGCTCGACGGGCTCGGCGCGGTTGGTGTTGCGACCACCGACCCACGCCTTCAGGAATGACTTCTCCTCTTCGAACGTGATCTCTCCGCCGCTCGCGGCATCGACTGTGTGCGTCTCCTGGCCGGCGTCGTCGGTCAGGCACTGCGTGTTGTTGGCGTTGGCCTCGGACCAGCTCACCAGGTAACCAAACCAGGCGTACACCGTGAGGTTCGGCCGCACGCGCCAGTCGACGCGGCTGCGGCCCGCGCTGATGCAGATGTTGGGGGAGCCGAGCGGCTCCTGGTAGGTGGTGTCAGCGTTGGGTGGCTGGTTGTACGCGACGATCGAGAACTCTGGCGCGGCGAAGGTGTTGTCTGCCGACGAGTCCGAGCTCACGTTGCCAGAGAGGGGCAAAAAAGAGCGGTAGTGTTTGCCCTCGAGCCCGACGGTGACCGGCCCCTCGCGCAAGTTGACGGCGGCGTAGATGCCGTAGCCGGTGAGGTCCTCGATGCGCTCGTAGCCGGCACCGTCGAGCGCGGTGGGCCGGCCATCCGCATTGTGCTGCACCGCCGCCTCGATATAGGCGTCCCCGTGGCCGAGGATGTTCGGGAAGTTCAGGCTGCCGCTGGCCGACACGATCGCGTCGTGTAGGCGCGAGACGTTGTTGGTGGAGAACGTGGGAAACAGGTGCGCGCAACCCTCGGAGCCGGCCGCTGTGCAGCGCACGAATGACTCGGCGTAGGACTTGCGCTTCACCAGCGACGCGTGCGCGCCGAACAGGACCGCCTTGGGACCTGCCTCGACGCTCAGACCGTAGATGGTGTCTTCCAAGTAGGCGGGCCGCGCGGGCAGCGTCGTGTAGCTGGTGTTGCCGCGGTTGTCGAAGGAGTAGAAGGTGAAGTCCCTCGCCTCCGGGAAGCCGAAGAACAGCGGCGATCCGTCGGCGTTCATGCGCCGCCCGCTCTGATCGTCCACGCGCAGCGGGTTGGCCTGGCCCGCGAGCGCCGTCACGGACAGCGACGCGTCGCTCCAGCTCTTCTTGAACGCCGCCTTGAAGCCGCGCACGGTCGTGTCCTGCGCCACCTCGTCCACCTTGCGCACGCTCAGCACCAGGCCGCGGCCTAGCTGCGCGTAGAAGTCGCCCAGGGTGATGTCGACGCTGGGCGCGGTGTAGCCGATGAACAGCTTGGTCGGGTAGATGGTGTTCTTGAAGCGTGTGTTGAGCTCGCGCCGAAAGAGGTTCTCGTAGTCGTAGCGCTCGACGCCGGTCGCGTCGGGCAGGCGCTCCTTGGCGATGCGCTGCAGGTCGACGTCGTCGGGCGTGGCGAAGTAGGTGTTCAGATCCACGCGCACACCCAGCCGGAAGCGCCAGTAAAACGCCTGCACGTTGAGGTGGTCGATGAACTCGGCGTAACGATCATCGACGAGCGCGGTCGGCGCCGCCGTGGTGGTCGTGCTGTCGTTGCGGTTGTCGAAGTGGTAGTTGCCGATGGCGGAGTTGGCGATATCGAGCGTGAGCGGCTCGCCGCCCACATCCTCGATCTCCACGGCGTACGCCGAGCCGGCGGACAACGCCGCGATCGCGGCGCTCCCGCGCGCCGCGCGCCCGACCGCACGCCCCAGGGTCATTTGAGGAGCTTTTCGATCTCTTGGGCGAGCGCGATTTCGTCGCCGGGGTCGTAGCCGTTCTTCTTCTTCACGATGTTGCCGTCGCGATCGATGAGCACCCAGAACGGCATCGTCTTGGGCGGGTGGTAGCGCGCGATCACCGTGGTCTCCTGGTCGAGCAGCACCGGGAAGGTCATCTTCTTGTCGTGCACCACGTTGGGCACGCGGCCGACCGTATCGGCGTCGTCGCCCGAGATGGCGAGCACGACGAAGCCCTGCGACTTGTACTTCTCGTACATGGCGACGAGGTGCGGCATCTCCACCAAGCACGGGTCGCAGGTGGTCGACCAGAAGTCGATCAGCACGACGTTCTTGCCCAGGTAGTCCGAGAGCGCGACGTTGCTCCCGTCGAGCGAGGGCAGGCTGAAGTCGGGCGCGCTGCCCTTGGGCTTGCTGCTGCTGCCGCCGCCGTCGTTGCCTGCGGTCTTCGCACCGCTGCTGCTCGAACCGTTACAGCCCACCGCCACAGCCAGGGGGGCTGCAGCACCTGCCAGGAGAAGGGATCGGCGTTTCACGAGGGTGCTCGAACCATAAGCCAACGGGCGCGCCGTGGCACGCCCGTCGTCATCGGGTCTGGATCAAAAACGAGATCAGTTCTTCAGGTGCGCTTCGAGCGTGTCGAAGAACGAGCTGCCCGCCTCGGGCACCCCGGCGATCACCTCGACGATCTTCATCGTTTTGGTGTCGATCAGCATGTTCTGCGGGAACGCCTGCTGCACGAACAGGGCGCTCAGCTTGTACGAGGGGTCGATCGCTGAGGGCCAGTTGGTGTCGTACTTGGTGGTCCAGTTCTTCAGATGGTTGAAGGTGGCGGTGATGCCCGGCGTGGGCCCGTCAGCAAGCACCAGCAAGAACTCTGCACCACGAGGGCTGTACTCCTCATGCTCGCCCGGCAGGATCGCGTCCGCCTCGTAATTACAAGGTCCGCACCACACGGCGGACACCACCAACATGATCACGGTGGGCTTGGGCTCGCCCGCCCCGTGGAGGGAGCCCTCGGGGTAGACCTCGTCGCCGGTGGGATTGTAGAAATCAGCCAGCTGCATGCTGCGCAGCTCGCCTTGCTCCAGGGCGGCGTTGGGGTAACCGACGAACTGGAAGTTCTCGATCACCGAGCCAACCTCCAGACCGTAAGGCCCGACCGGGTAGAGGACCGGCGCATACTTGGCCTCTTGGCCCTGGCCGTCCTCGAAGTCGGGCGCCTCAGTCGGCTCGGTGCCGGTGGAGTCCCCCTCGCAACCGGAGGCAAAGGCAGCGAGAACGAGGGCGGCGAGAGTCGAAAGCTGGATTGCGCGCATGGCTTACTACCTCCGGATGTAGTAACGCCAATATCCAAGGAAAGTGCCCTGGCGTCAAGCCGGCCGCCCGAACAGTCCGCCCCCCCGACAAGCCCGCTTCTCGCCCCGGAGCCCGTCATGAATCGCTTCAACCTTGGTCCCCTGTTTGCGCTCTCCACCGTGCTCAGTGTGGGGCTCGGGCTCTCGTTCGCCGGCTGCGGCGACTCTGGCACCGACGACCCGGTGGAGGAGTGTGAAGGTGGAGTGATCGTCGACGGTGTGTGTGAGGGCAAGTGTGACCCTTCCCTGTGCGTGGAGAACAACGTGTGTGTGGGCAACCGCTGCATGCTCTCGTGCACCTCGCACAACCAATGCTTCGCGCCCTTCAAGGGCGACGCGGAGCTGCAAGGCTGCTTGGCCGCGACGGCGGACTCGGGCTCGGGGCTGAACGACGGCGACGCAGTGTTCGTGTGCACCACGATGAACAAGGCGCTCAAGATCGGGACCCCCTGCCCGCTGGGCGACGAGTGCGACGACCCCGCGACCCCCGACGACTGGGCCTGCCCGGATGGGTCCCCCTGCACCGAGGGTGTGGGCTCCGACGTGTGCGCCGCGGATGCGTGCAAGGCGCTCACCTGCCGCAGCACGGGGGTCGGCGACGCCGAAGCCTACTGCACGACGGTCGACTGCACCGCCGACGCGGACTGCGGGCCGGGCATGTACTGCGGCATCACGCGCGACCCCACCAACATCTGCGGCACCATGAAGGGCGAAGAGATGCCTTGCCTCGACCCCGGTGCCTTCACGGCGGGCGGCGCCACGTTCCAGGAGGGCCCCATCTCGCTCCTGCGCAACGTGTGCTTGGAGCGCGAGCCGTGCGCCCCGTGTGAAGCCGCGACCGATTGCTCGCTGCGCGAAGACATGCAGTGCGTGCAGATCAACGACTTCCGTGGCTGCGCGAAGACCTGCACCACCGAGGACGACTGCCGCAACGACTACGCCTGCACCGGCGGCTTCTGCACGCCGCGCACCGGGTCGTGCAAGCCCCCCGCGACAGACAACTTCTGCCACCCCTGCCTCAACGATCTCGACTGCGGGACGGCGCAAGGCACCGTGGCGTGCGAGACCACGGCGGTCGACCAGAAGGCCTGCTTCGACACCTCGTTCCCAGACACCTGCACCACGAACGCGGACTGCCCCGAGTCCCCTTCGGGCAAGAACGGCGAGTGCCTGGACGAGGGCGAGGGCCTCTCGCCTGGCGACGGCGCGTACCAGCGCTGCTACTTCCCGTTCTACCAAACGCAGGGCTCGTTCGAGTGCTACCCCGACTGACATCCGCCTGAACGCTCCCACGGCGGATCGCGCGCCGGGTTGCTGCTCACGCGGGTTCGGGCTCGCCCGTGCCCCCTTCGACTGCTTTACTTGATCCTCCTCAAGGAGAGCTTGCCATGCAATCGAAGAAGCCTTTGCGCACGGCCACGGTGCCGGCGGTGTTGTTCATGTTGGGCACCAGCGCGTTCGTGTCCCAAGGCTGCGACGAGGCCGGTATCCCGGGGCTCGACGCGGTGTGCTGCAGCGACTTCAAGCCCGGCACCAACATGCTCGAGGTGGACTGGGGCATCAGCGACGCGACCGTCAACGCGCGCTTCGGCGCGGCGATCCAGGCCATCGGCGACTTCTCCGGCCAAGCCACGGCGATCGTCACCGACCTGGGCACGCTGTGTCGCAACATGGCCGTCGAGCTCGGGGAGCCTGCCGACTCGGTCACCACCAACGATCCCGCAGAGGCGACCACCCAGTGGTGCGCGGCAGCCGCCAGCCAGCTCGGCACCGTGCGCGCCGAGGCCAACCTGACCATCAACTACCAGCAGCCCAAGTGCACCTTCAGCGTCGAGGCCCAGGCAGGCTGCGAGGCCCACTGCGACGTCGAGGGTGGCTGCGATCCCGGCTCGGTGGAGCTGCGCTGCACCGGGGGTGAGCTCAGCGTGAAGTGCTCTGGGGCGCTGTCGTGCAGCGGTCGCTGCGACGGCTCGGCCAACCTGGCCGTCAGCTGCGACGGCACCTGCTCGGGCGAGTGCAACGGCACCTGCGACACGATGCTCTCCAACGGCAGCTGCGCGGGCCAGTGCACGGGCGAGTGCCGAGGCTCTTGTCAGATGGAGGGCGGAGCCGCGGTCGAGTGCGAAGGAGAGTGTGTCGGCGAGGCGGCGTGCAGCGGCACCGCGACCGCGCCCAAGTGCACCGGCACGCTCGACCCCCCGTCGTGCGAGCTCGACGCCGACTGCCAAGCGTCGTGCGAGGCGAGCGCCAGCGCCAAGGCCGAGTGCACCCCGCCGGCCATCACGATCGAGGGCGACGCGGCCTTCGCCGTGCAGATCGGCGTGCTCAAGAAGTACCTCCCCGAGATCCTCGTGATCGCCGAGGCGCGCGGGGACGCGCTGCTCGCGAGCGCCGAGGCGATGGTGGAGATCTCCGGCAACCTCGAGGGCGCCTTCGAGGGCGACGGCTCCGCGGCGTTCTGCTTGATCCCCGCGGGTGTCGCCATCGTCGACGCCGGCAACAACATCGGCGTGGCCGTCTCGGCCGCCGCCAACATCACCGCCGAGCTCAACTAGTCCAGCCGTCCTCGCATGCCACGCGGAAGCTCCTGGTCGGTCTTCGCGCTCGCGCTCACCCTCCTCTCGTGTGGGGAGGGTGAGGCCGACACCTGCGTCAACGACTATGGCTTCCGCGTCGACGGCGACACCTGCGACGACGAGGGCAACAGCAACGACCAGTGCCCCGGCGTGTCGTGCAGCTGCCCCGGCAACGTCAGCTCGACCTCGTTCATCTGCTTCGAGGGCACCTGCGTCACGGCGATCGACGACTGCGAGGCGTGGTGCGCCGCTACGTCGGACGAGCAGTTCGCCTGCTTCTAGCTCTTCGCTTCTGAGCTCTGGTCTTGGCGCTCGCTTGCGCCCTGCGGGCGCTACGCTCGCGGGTGGCCAGCCGGCAGCCTCCCAGATTCCGTCCACACGGAAGCAACCTCCCGACCCTCCCCGGTGGTCCTCCCGACCCTCCCGGACGTCCTCCCGACCCTCCCGACCATCGTCCCGAGGCACCCGGGTGATGACCTGCAGCTCCCGGGAGACGACCTGCAGCTCGGTCGACATCCTTCCGAGGTCGGGACGACGCGTGGGAGCTGCGGGCGGCTGAGCGGGAGCGGCCGGCGGATGGACGGGACTGCGAGCGAGGAGAATCCCTCGGCTCCGGGCGGGCCAGGTGCTAAGCGAAGCCTCATGGCCCTCACCGTCGATTCTGCCCTGGCCGCGCTGCGTCCCATCGTCGAGCCCGAGGTGGGCAAGAGCATCGTCGACCTGGAGATGATCCAGGATGTGAAGGTGGACGGCGGCGCGGTGTCGCTGCGCCTCGAGCTGATGACGCCCGCGTACTTGCCCAAGGCGGATCTGGTCGAGCACATCGAGCTCGCGCTTTCGAAGGCCGGCGCGGGCAACGTGGTGGTCGACGTCGACTACGCGATCACCAAGCGCGTGATCCAGCCCGATGATCCTTGCCCCGACGTGGCGAACATCGTGCTCGTGATGAGCGGCAAGGGCGGCGTGGGCAAGAGCACGGTGGCGACCAACTTGGCGCTGGCGCTCACGCGCGCGGGCGCGAAGGTGGGCCTGCTCGACGCAGACATGTACGGCCCGAGCATCCCCACGATGTTGGGCGTGAACGGGCGCCCGGTGTCGGCCGACGGCAAGAAGTTCCTGCCGCTCGAGCGCTTCGGGCTCAAGCTGATGAGCCTGGGCTTCATGCTCGAGGACTCGCGCCAAGCGGTGGTGTGGCGCGGCCCGATGTTGCAGAGCGCGCTGCTGCAGTTCCTCAAAGACGTGGAGTGGGGCCCGCTCGACTATCTGGTGCTCGACTTGCCGCCGGGCACGGGCGACATCGCGCTCACCATCTCGCAGAAGCTGCGCACGACGGGCGCCGTGGTGGTGACCACGCCGCAGGAGGTGGCGCTGCAGGACGTATACAAGTCGGTGAGCATGGCCCAGAAGGTCGGCATCCCGATCTTGGGCGTCGTGGAGAACGAGAGTTACTTCGTGTGCGACGGCTGCGAGAAGCGGCACGAGCTGTTCGGCGCTGGCGGCGGCAAGTCGATCGCAGACTTCGCCGAGGCGCCGCTGCTCGGGCAGATCCCGATCGACCCGGCCATCCGCGAGTGGGGCGACGCGGGCACGCCGGTGGTGCAAGCGGCGCCAGAGAGCGGCGTGGCCAAGGCCTTCACCGAGATCGCGCTGCGGCTCGCCGGCCGCGTGAGCGCGCACAACGTGAAAGAGGCCGGAGGCCAACTCAAGATCGATCGAAGTGGTGGCAAGAACCGCCATCTGCCCATCACCCGTTGAGCTTGCCGCGCCCGCTCGGCGCCGCCGTGGCTGAACGCGCGGCCCCATGGCACCGCGAGCAGCGATCGTTGTAGGCTGCGCCCCCTTCGCGCCCGAGCTTCGTCGGGCGTCGAGCACGCCGCTTGGCCTCTCCTGCGAGGCCGAACGTCGACCCTCCACGCAGCACACACACACCACACCATGACCACCGAAAACGAGACGCCCCCGAGCGCCGTCTCCAGCAGCGAAGAAGCCGCCCCCGCGGCGGATGCTCCCACCACGACCGAGCCGGCTCGAGCCGCGGAGCCCCCGCAGGCCGAAGCGAGCGCGAACGCGCCCGAAGCTCTGCCCGAGGCCGCCGCCGCCGCGGCCGCGCCCGACGCACGGGCCGAAGGCACCGAGCAAGCCGCGGACGGCGAAGGCGACGACGACGGGGACGGCGAGAGCGAGAGCGAGGGCGAGGGCGACGCGGCCGCGCCGACCGGCGAGGCGGGCGCTGCGCCCGCCGAGGGCCAGAAGAAGAAGCGCCGCCGCCGCCGCAAGAAGAAGAAGCCCGAAGGCGAGGCGGGCGCAGCGCCGGCCGAAGGCGCCGAGGGCGAGGGCGGTGCCCCGCCGGCCGAAGGCGCCGAGGGCGAGCACGGGCCGCGCCGCGAGAAGCGGCGGCCGGATCCGCGCGAGACGCTGCCGTTCCGCATCGGCGAGGAGGTGTTCGGCAAGGTCGAGAAGGTGACCGACGACGCGATCTGGATCGACGTCGCGGGCAAGGCCCTGGGCCTGTTCGATCGGCGCGAGCTCGGCGAGGGTGAGCCGCCGCAAGCCGGCGATCAGTTCATCGCCACGGTGGCCAGCCACGGCCTGCGCGGAGGCATGTTGCGCATGTCGCGCGCGCCGTTCCCGATCGACGACGCCAAGCAGAAGGTCGAGGCTGCCATGGCCTCCGGCGAGCTGGTCGAGGGCTTCGTCACCGGCGCCGTGCGCGGCGGCGTCGAGGTGGACATCGACGGCCTACGCGCGTTCGCGCCTGCATCCCACGTGGAGCTGCGCCAGGGCGCCGATCTGTCGCCCCTCGTCGGGCGCCGCCTGCAGTTCGCGGTGGTGCAGTACGAGAAGAAGGGCCGCGACGTCGTCGTGTCGCGCAAGAAGTTCCTGCAAGAGGAGGCTCAGCAAGCGCGCGCCGATGCGCTCAAGATCCTCACGCCGGGGAGCGTGCACCAGGGTGTGGTGCGCACGGTGATGCAATGGGGCGTGTTCGTGGCGCTGCCCGAGGCTGGCAACCTGGAGGGCCTGGTGCACGCCTCCGAGGCCAGCCACGACCGCACCGCCAAGCTCGCCGATCTGTTCAAGCCCGGCGATCCGATCGAGGTCAAGGTCGTTCGCATCGACGAGAAGGGCAAGCTCTGGCTCAGCCGCCGCGCGATGATGAACGATCCCTGGGACGCCATGCTGCAGAAGTATGCGGTCGGCACGCGCCACACCGGCAAGGTGGTGCGCCTGCAGCCGTTCGGTGCGTTCATCGAGCTCGAGCCTGGCATCGACGGGCTCTGTTACACGCAGGACCTGTCGCTCAAGCCGGTCGCGCACCCCAAGGATCTGCTCAAGGTCGACGACAACTTCGACGCGGTCGTCGCCAATTGCGACGGCACCACCCGCCGCATCTCGCTGCACCCCGCTCCCCCGGAGGACGAGGCCAACGAGCCCAAGCCGCGCGTCGGTCCTCACCGCGTGGTCAAGGTCGCGGTGGTGCAGCCTACGGAGCCGGGGCTGATCGTGCGCATCGTCGGCCTCACTGGCCGCGCCGCGCGCGGCTTCATCCCTGCGGGGCACACCGGCACGCAGCGCGGCACCGATCTTCGGAAGTTCTTCCCGATCGGCACCAAGCTCGAGGCCAAGGTGATCGAGGTCGATCCGCGTCGCGGCGAGACCAAGCTCTCGATCCGCGCCATGCGCGAGGACGCCGAGAAGGCCGCCTACTCCGAGTACCGCGAGCAGGTCACGCGCGAGGCCAAGTTCGGCACGTTCGCGGACCTGTTGGCCAAGAAGTAGCGCACGCGGGCGCTGGCTCGAGCCTTGCTGCTCGAGCCACGTGCCCCGCACGGAACCCTGCTCTCGCGAAGGTTGGACGGTCATGCAACAGCGGGCGCTGGGGTTGCGCAACACGTTGCTGGCGTGCGTCGGCGCGGTCGGTTGCAGCGAGCCGCCCGCACCGTCGACCCCCCACCTGGCGCGCCTTGCGGCGACGACGTCGGCCAGCACGGCGGGCGCAGAAGCTCCCCCGGAGGCCGCCGCGCGCGGCCGCAAGCTCGCGGTCGGCGACAGCCACGCTTGCTCGATCGGGCTCGATCAGCGCCTCTATTGCTGGGGCAGAAACGAGCGCGGCCAGCTCGGCGACGGCTCGCACGAGCTGCGCAACACGCCAGTCCAGGTGCCCGGACTGGGCGAGGTGAGGTCCGTAGCCGCAGGCGGCGACTCGACCTGCGCGATCGACGCGAGGGGCCAAGCCTGGTGCTGGGGCTTCCTGACTCCGCGCGAGGTGAAGCCCAGCGAGGTGAAGGCGCTGACAGAAGCTCGGGCGATCGCCGTGGCCAGCTACCACGCGTGCGCCGTCGTGCGCGACGGCAGCGTGCGCTGCTGGGGCAAGAACGATGTCGGCCAGCTCGGCAACGGCGCCACCAAGTCGAGCACCGAGAGCGTGCTGGTCGAGGGTCTCCCCGGGGCCGTCGATGTGGCCGTCGGACAGGAGCTGTCGTGCGCGCTCGACAGCTCCGGTGCGGTGTGGTGCTGGGGCAAGAACCTCGATCGACAGTCGCCGATCGCCACCCGCATCGAGGGCTTGCCCGCGATGCGTTCGCTCAGCCTCTCCTGGTCGCAGGCGTGTGGTCTGTCTCGCGATGGCGAAGCCTACTGCTGGAGTGACTTCCGTCCCGCGTTCGAGAAGGAGCGTGAAAAGCCGACGCGCGTGCCCCACTGGGACAAGCTGCGCGAGCTCGCGGTCGGCGGCACTTCGAGGACGTGCGCGGTGCTGCACGACGGGACCGCGTCGTGCTTCGAGCTGTTGGATCGCGCTCCACGCCCGGTGGTGGGCATGAGCGGCTCGGTCGCGGGGCGCGTCGAGGCGCTCGCGGCCGGGGCCGGGTCGCTCTGTGGTCGGTCCGAAAACGGCACGGTGCGCTGCGCAGGTCACAATCACTACGGGCAGCTCGGCATCGGCGAGCAGGCCGTATTCGATACGCCGCAGAGCTTGGGTCGAACGGCCGTCGACGTCATGCCAGCCTCTATGGGTGGTTGCTTGTTGGACAAGGCGGGGCAGGTCGAGTGTTGGGGCTTCGGGCGCTGGCGCGAAGACGCGGACGGCCACGCCCAGCTACCTGGCCGCGTCGCCGAGCTCGAGAAGACGAGCGCTCTCCTCAAAGGCTTTCGCTCGACCGAGGTGTGCGCGACACGAAGGAGCGGGGAGCTCTGGTGTTTCCAGGCAGCGCACCCCGACCAACGCAGCAAGGCTGGTCCGCCGAAGTTGGTGAAGGGTGTGCGCAACATTGCCGCGATCGAGCCGCTGCCCAGCTTCGTAGCGGAGGACGCGGTGTTCGCGCGCGACAACAGCGGTCAGCTGTTCTTCGTGCGAGCGCCCAACCTCGCCAAGCAAGCGGCCAAGCCCGCACGCGAGGTGGAGTCGTCGCGCGTGCCCGGGCTGGGCAAGGTCAGTGGCGTGGTCCAGTTCGACCGCATCACCTGTGTGGCGCGCCAAGCGGAGGACGTGGCCTGCTTCGTGACCCAGGTCCAAGACGGGAAGCTGAGCGCGCCTGCGCTCACGTTGGTGAAAGGCGTGCGCGAGGTCACCTCGCTGGCCCACGGCACCCACTTCTGCGCCGCGACCAAGAAGAGCAGCATCCTGTGCTGGTCGGCGCGCGTGGAGAACGACAAGGTCGTCATCTCCCACGGCCCCGAGCCCCAGGCGGCGCTCGCCGGGGCGGCGCTCCACCGCGGCGACGGCCTGTTGTTCGTGCTGCCTGACGGCCGCACGCTCACCGACACCGAGCGTGGGGGGGCTGCATGGAACGGCGCGGGCGTCCCGCTCTACCCCGCGCCAGCTTCACTCGCCGCGGTCGACCGGGTGCGACACCACAGCAACACCTGCCTGCTGCGCTCCGACGGTGAGGTGGCCTGCTGGGGCTCCAACGTCGGTGAGGCGCTGGGCTCGACCCAGCGCGCGACCTCCCAAGCGGCGCTGCTCACGAAGCTGCCCCCCGCCGCGCTCGCGGTCACGCCCTGAATCAGCTCTACCCGAACCTCTTCGCGCACGACGAGCCACCCCATGCACAAGATCGATGTTCCCGTGATGATGATCGGCGGCGCGCTCGCCGCCGTGGGCGTGATCTTGCTGCTCTTGGTGATGTCTTCCTCTGGCATCGTCGCGGAGCTGAAGCGAGCGCGCGAATCGGTTGTCGCCAAGATTGGCCAGGGGCCCGAGCAGGTCGTATTGCGCGGGCGCGTGGTGCCGTCGCCGCAGGGCACGTTCCCCTCCCCCGTGATGCAGCTGCCGGCGGTGTGGTCGAGCCAGGTGCTCTCCACCCGCCTCGGCAACGTGCTGCGGACCGAGCACTTCTCGAAGGGGGTCGCGTTCTTCCTCGACGACGGCTCCGGCCAGCCCGCGCTGATCGTTCCCGACGAGGCGAAGTCGGAGCTGAAGACGCGCTGCCAAGAGAGCTGGGACGGCGCCCTGCGCATCGCCAGCCCGGTGGTCGAGCGCTGGCTCTGGGCGCAAGGCCCGACCCAGGCCGCCCAGCTGCGTAGCGGAGCGCAGCGCGAGCTCGCAGAGACAGCGCTCTGCCCCGGTGACACGGTCACCGTGCTCGGGACAGCACGACGAGGGCCCGACGGCGCGGTCGTGCTGCGCAGCGAGCGCACGCTGACGGGCGGGCTCCACTTCTTCGACAAGAGCCGCGCCGAGCTGATGGGCAGCTCCAGCACGAAGAAGACGGCGGGGCTCGTGCTGCTCGTCACGGGGTTGCTCGCCCTCGGTGGCGGCTACGCGGCGTTCGAGTCTGCCGAGCGCGCGGCGAGCGCCAAGAGCAAGGAGAAGCACGAGCAGGAGCAAGAAGAGGTCGAAGAGGCGCTGTCCAAATGGAAGTCGATCAAGGCCGACGTGAAGAAGCGCGACCACGTGGTCGAGACCGACGTGAAGATCAAGAAGAAGGGTGCCGTCCGACTGCACTGGCTCGAGGCCAAGGACGATCCGGGCGAGACGTCGTTCAAGCCCTGCGAGGCCATCGCCGATGGCAAGGGTAGCCTGGCCGGCAACAGCTTCTGCAAGTCGCTCCCGTACGTGGCGATCGTGCGCCAGCGGGCGATCGACGAGCCCAGCGTCGACGTGGCCGCTCGCAAATTCAACGGCGGTCTATTCGAAGGCGAAGCGCTCGTCTACGACCTCAAGTCGGGCAAACACTTGGGCGGCATCGTGCTCACCGTGAAGAACGCCGAGTCGATGGACATTCCCAACGACCAGAAGGACAAGGCCGCCTGGGTGCGCACCGAGCTGATGCGACGCGTGGCCAAGAAGACGCTCGAAGAGGTCGACGAAGCCGGCGCCAAGTGACCGGGCGGGCTCTGCGTTGCTACCATCGACGGCGTGAAGTGCGCGCAGCTCGGCTCGGGGCTCTTGTTGGTGACGGGCGCGCTGTTCGGCGCGTGCGGCTCGGATTCCGCGCCCGCTCCGATCGAGCTCGGCTCCGACGACGTGCGCGTGTCGGTCGAGCTCGCTCCCTTTCAGCTTTCCATTTTCGATCGCGACGGGCGGCTCGTGCTTGCCACCATGCCGGGCGACGCGGGGCCCTACGGCGCACCAGGCGCGACGCTCGACGAGGGGGGCGAGCTGCCGCAGCTGCTCCCCGGGTGGGATGGCTACGTGCCCGCGGAGCAGCCATGGCGCCGCGCGGTGAACGCGACCGTGACCGAACAAAGCGAGACCAGCGCCACGTTCGAGCTGTCGGCGAACGACGTGCACGTCGCGCTCTCGGTCAGCGTCCAAGGCGACCGCGTGCTGCTGTCGCTCGCCTCGGGCGAGTCCGCCAGCGGCCCAGGTGTGATCAACAAAAGCAGCATCTCCTTCTTGCTGCCGGAGGACGAGCACTTCTTCGGCTTGGGCGAGCGCTTCGCCACGCTCGATCATCGCGGTCACTCGCTGTACAGCTGGGCCGAGGAGGGCGCGCTCAGCCGCGGTGAAGGAGAGCCGCTCGGGCCGGAGAACCCTGGTCCCAACGGCCCGTCGATGACCTACTTCCCGGTGCCGTTCTTCCTCTCCAACAAGGGTTACGGCCTGCACCTCGACACCACCTACCGCAGCGAGCTGCACCTTGGCTCGGAGCTCGGCAAGGCGTGGCGCGCCACGGTGGATGCCCCTGCTTGGGAGGCCACCGTGTACGTGAGCCGGGACCCGCTGCGGGTGCTCGACGCGTACACCGAGGACACCGGGCGACCGCTGCGGCCTGCGCCGTGGGTGTTCGGGCCGCGCCGCCGCGTCGGCTCGGGCTCGATGGTGGACGACGTGGAGGAGTTCCGCGCCATGCGCGACAACGACATCCCCGTCACCGGCATGGACGACGCCGTGCACTTCTTGCCCGCGCTCTCGCACCTCGGTCGCGAGGCGGAGCTCTCGACCTGGACGAGTGAGGCGCACGCGCTCGGCTACAAGGTGCAGGCCTACAACAACCCCTACGTCGCCGCGAACCACCCCAACGCGGAGGCCGACTACACCTTCGGCAAGGACAACGGCTTCTTCGTCAAGGGGCCGGACGGCGAGCCGCAGCTCACCGTGTTCATCTCCGGGGAGCTGCTCGAGGTGGCCGCCATCGATCTCACCAACCCCGACGCGGTAGTTTGGTTCCAAGAGCTGCTGCGGCGCACGCTGGACACTGGCTACGACGGTTGGATGCACGACTTCGGTGAGTACACCCGGCGCGACGCGGTGTTCTTCGACGGCAGCTCGGGCCGCGAGGCGCACAACCTGTTCCCTGTGCTGTCGGCCAAGGCCGCCCACGATCTGATGGAGGCCGAGCGACCGGGCGACTACCTGTTCTTCGTACGCTCGGGGTACACGGGCACGCAGGCGTTCGTGCCGGCGGTGTGGGGCGGCGACGCGGAGGCGACCTTCGACGACACCCAAGGCATGCCCTCGTCGGTGCGGAGCGGCCTGAACCTGGGGATGACCGGCGTGCCGCTGTGGGGCAGCGACATGACCGGGTTCAAGTGCCTGACCAACGATCCCAACGACAAGGAAGTGTTCCTGCGCTGGGTCGAGCTCGGGGCCGTGTCGCCCATCATGATGGAGCAGAACGCGTGCACGAATCCGCTGGGTGACCCGAAGACCAAGTGGCGCTTGTGGAACGACCAGGAGACGATCGACCACTACAAGAAGTACGCAGGCCTGCACACTCGGCTGTTGCCGTACTTCTTGGTGCAGTCACGCGAGGCCAGCGCCAGCGGCCGGCCGATCATGCTTCACCCGTTCCTTCTGTTCCCGGAAGAGGCGTGGACCTACGCCGTGGACGACGCCTACTTCCTGGGGCCCGCGCTGTACGTGTCACCCGTCGTGCGCCGCGGCCAGACGGAGAAGGAGGTCCACCTGCCGTCGGGCAAACGCTACGTCGACCTCGACGACTACGCGCTCTTCGAGGGTGGTGGCCCCGCCACGATCGCCGCCCCCCTCGGCAAGCTGCCGCTGCTGTTGGTCTCGGAGGAGATCTTGCCGCTGCTCGATCCCAGCATCGAGACGCTCGCGCCGGCCACGGATCCCGGTGTGGTCACGCTCGATGCGGTCGCGGATCGACTCGACGTCGTGGTGGCGCTGTCGCCGGGCGGTGAGGCCACGCTCACGCTCGACGACGGCACCGTGCTCACCGCCACACGCGACGCCGACGGCGGCAACCCCGACGCGCTCGAGCAGGTGGACGTTGCCGAGATCGCCGAGTGCGCGTCGTGCTTTCTGGAGAGCGAGCCTGGTGAAGTGGCCCGTCTGCAGGCCAACAGCGCGGAGTCAGCCGACACGGAGCTCGTGATCGCGGACGTTCGCTTGACGGCCGCCGGCGGCCCCGCGCGGCGCGTTCGCTGGGACGTGCTGCGCCTGCCGTGAATCGAGTTGATCCCAGGGCGAGTCGACCAGCTTCACGCACCAGTGCGAGCTCTGCGGAGGTGCTGCGCGGTCGGCATCCTCTGCTGACGCGCGCGAGCCCAGCGGCGTGCTGCGCCAGCCTCGAGGCGCGACGGGTCAGTAGTGCGCCCGCGGGGCGGGCTTGGTCTTCTTCGACTTGGCGCCGTTCTTGGCGATGGGCTTCGGCGTCGTGACACCCGCCTTCGTCGCGCCGGCGAGCACCTGGGAGAGGTTGTCGTAGAGCGGAGCACGGAAGCTCGCCTGAATCGCCTGCTCGAAGCGGGCTTCCATGGTCACGCCGAGCCGCTCGAGCGCGGCACTGTCGAACGCCCTCTCGACCTTCGGGAAGAGCTCCTTCTCTTCTTCCTCGACGTGGTGCTCGACCATCTCCCTCAAGACCTTGACCTTGTGCTCGAACGACACCTCTCCCCGCGCGAGATCCGCGAGGTACAGGCTGAACTCGATGACGCCGTGCTCGACGAGCGACTCGCCCAAGATCTCGTCCATGCCCATCGCCTTCTCGCACGCGGGGTAGAAGAGCTCGCGCTCGATGGCGTCGTGCGCGACGAGCATCGCGGCGAGCGTCTCGAACAGCTCGTGCTTCTTCGACATGCCGTCGGTGTCTTCGATCTGTTCGAAGAGCGATGCGACTTCCTTGTGTTGCGCCTTGAGCAGCTTCGTAGCCTTCATGTTCGAGCCTCCGCGGCGTCCCAAAGCACGTCGCAGGCCAATGCTGCGAACGCGAGGGCCGCGCAGAAGCTCGCTCGCGGCCGACCGGCGCGACGTCGCATCAAGGGCCACCAGAACGCCACACCTCGTGGCGTTCTGCTCCACAAGGGCGAACCCAGCGGCAGTGTCATCGCCTCGATGGCGGTGGACCACTCCTTGCTGTGGCCGGGGCGACCGTCACGCGGAGGTTCCGCGCCTCGGTCGACCTCACGGAGGAGGTCGCGAATGAACCAGCCGATCCAACTCATCCTCGCCCTTGGCCTCGTTGCAGGTTGCGAGGACGCCGCCGCGCGCCCCCAAGAGGGACCGAAGCGGGAATCAGCGTCCGCCACTGCCGTGCCCGCCGACAACACGAAGAAGAACGAGCGAGACCGCAGCGACGCGACGCTCACCCCAGGCGATCAGGGCGAGAACGAAGCCGATCGCAAGTCACGCAGGCGATCCGACAGAGCGTCATGAAGGACGACGCCGTGTCGTTCACTGGCAAGAACGTGAAGATCACGACGGTCGACGGAGTCGTCACGCTGCGTGGACCCGTCGTTTCGGTCGAAGAGAAGAGCGCCATCGGGGCGCTCGCGCAAGGCGTGGCTGGCGTGAAGAACGTGGACAACCAGCTCGAGGTCGCGGCCAAGTAGCTCGAGGCGCACGACGTGCTGTTGGAGGATCGCGGGTCGCGATCCTCGTGTGGCACAGCCTCAACCGCTGATCTTGATGCCGATCACGAGGATGCCACCCTCGTACTTCTGACCCGCGATGAAGAAGTACTTGCCCTTGAGCGCGCTCACGTCGAGGCCCGGCAGGAACGACTTGCCGTCCGCCTTGAGGATCGAGGCGTTGAGCTGATAGCGCAGCGGATCGTCGGACTTCTTGCCCTTGGCCACGTCTTTGAAGACCACCGAGAGCTTGCCCTTGTCGGGCAGGTCGACGCTCTTGGCATCGCCCTTGGGCAACTTCAGGTTCGACTTCTTGAGTAGCTTGTAGGAGTTGTACGACGAGAACGGGGGCTCGCCGAGCTCGGGGATGCGACCGATGGCCGGATCGATCCCTTTGCCGTCGTTGGTGCCGTGCAGAACGATGATCTCGGCGTTCACCTCGGTGACGGCGGGCGCCTTCTTGTCCTTTTCGTCCGTGGGGCCAGCGGGCGCGAGCAGCGACGGCTGATCGGACGGCGCAGCGCTCGCGGTCGAGAGCAGGGCGACGCTGCATGCGCCCCCGAGAATCCAGGCCCATCTGCGGGCTGGCCGAGCCGCGGTCCTCATCACGTCCTCCAGTCTACTCATCTTTCAACCAGACCACGGCGGTCGTCTGCCCCTTGCTCTCGCTTGCCACGTAGTACACGGCGCCCGAGCGCGCGCTGAAGTCGACCGAGGCCACCTCGACCGTGGGGACCTCTTCGTCCTCGACCGGGGGGGCCTGCACCGACTCCACAGGAGGGGCCGGGCCCAACCGCGTCGAAGTGGCTTGTGAGACGCGGCTGGTCTCGGAACCATGCACCGGCGTCGGCGCTTCGTCGCCGACGGTGGCGACGGGGGCGGTGGGCGCTTCGACCGGGGCCGACTTGCCCCAGAGGAACAGCGCCGCCGCTGCAGCCGCGGCGAAACCTGCCAGTCCCAGGATGGTGCGGCCGTTGTCATTGGCGGCAGCGGGCGCCTCCACCTTCCGGGTCTCGGACAGCACCTTGGCCGCGGGCCTGGGCTTCTGGGCCTGAGCCGGCTTCTCGTCCGCGATGGCGGTCATCACAAGGTCCGCAATCCCGTCCGCTGCGGAGGACGGCGGGGCCAAATCCGTGGAGATCAGCTCAGTCGACAGGGAAAGCCCCACGATCTTGGCTTGCGCGTCCGCGGAGCCCTCGACGAACGCAGCTACTTCGGCCCGGCGCGGCTCCTCGAGCTCGCCGTCGTACAACATCATCAGCTCGAGATCAGTGGGCGGGGTCATGATTCCTCCCCCGGTCCGACGGCGGGCGGGCCATCTTGAGGCGGCGGCTTGGAGTCCGTGTTGGACGAGCCAGGACCGATCTCTGCGTACACATCGGCCAAGGCTTTTTGCATCTTCTGTCGCGCGTGAAACAGGCGGCTCATGATGGTGCCCTTGGAGACGTTCATGGCTTCGGCCATCTCCTCGTAGGACAAACCGTCGACCTCTCGCATGAGAATGACGGCACGGTGGTAAGAAGGCAAAGCATCGAGCGCTGCCTGGATGCGTTTGGCCATCTCCTTGCGGCGGACGACGTCGATCGGGTCGGCGCCGTCGATGCGCGAGACCAGCGCGAGCTCACCCTCGGCCTCTTCCCCCAGGTTGCGCGTCTCGTCGAGCTCGGCGCCGCGGCGGCCAGGCTTGCGCATGAGGTCGATCGAGAGGTTCGTGACGATGCGGTAAAGCCAAGTGAAGAACGACGAGCCGCCCTCGAAGGTGGCGAGCCCGCGGTACACGCGCAAGAAGGCCTCTTGCACGATCTCACGTGCGTCGTTCTCATCGCGCACCAGGCCGACGGCGATCGCGAAGGCGCGGCGCTGGTGCCGCTCGACCAACTTGCGGAACGCTGGCTGGTCGCCGGCTTGAGCTTGCGTGATGAGCACACGGTCTTCGTCGGCCTCCCGAGCCCTGAGCTCCCGGTTGGACGCCCGGGTATCCGCGCTATTCAGCACGAATTTCTGGCTTGGCACGGGGGGCACACGGAGGGACTGCGCGGGCGCACCCGGCCCGTCGGCCTCCTCGGGGGGCGAGGTCGGCTCCGGCGCTCCGCCCTTGGGCTTGTGCGCGGCTTTGCCGTTGGGAGGGGAGCCCACTTGCACGGTCTATATCACGGCTCTCCCGGCGTTTGACCCGAGGAGGTGGCGCGGACCGAGTCAGCGAGGACCTTGGTCTGGAAGCTCGGTCAACGTCACCTTCAGCTCGAGCGTCTTCTTCCCGCGGGCCACCTTCAACGTGGCCACATTGCCCACCCCGCCGATGCTGGCGTACCAGCGGAGCGCGTTCTGCCCGTCGACGGCTGTGCCGTTGAACGCGATGATCACGTCGTCTGCGGTGATCCCGGCGCGGTCGGCTGGCCCGCCCCCTTGCACACCTTTCACCCAGGCACCCTTCGTGTCGCCCAAGCCGAGCCGTGCGGCTTGCTCGGCGTCCAGATCCGCCACCACCACCCCAATCGCGCTGCGGGTGACCTTGCCGTGCTTCACCAGCGTGGGCAGGAGCTGCTTCACCATGTTGATCGGGATGGCGAAGCCGATGGTGTTGGCGTTCGCGCGGATGGCCGTGTTGATGCCGATCACCTCTCCCTTGAGGTTCAGCAGCGGCCCACCCGAGTTGCCGGGGTTGATGCTGGCGTCGGTCTGCAAGAAGTTGAAGTAGCCGTTGTCGTCCAGGTTTTGCACGTCTTCGCGCGTGCGGCCCTTGGCGCTGAGGATGCCGGCGGACACGGTGTGCTCCAGCCCGAACGGGTTGCCGATCGCGGCCACCCAGTCGCCGACGAGCAGCTCGTCGGAGTCACCGAGCGGCAACGCGGGCAGGCCCTTCGTCTCGACCCTGATCACTGCGATGTCGGTGCGGGCATCGGATCCGACCAAGGTGGCGGGCATCACGCGTTTGTCTGGGAAGCTGACGGTGATGCGGTCGGCGCCCTCGATCACGTGATGGTTGGTGAGCAGCAAGCCCTCGGAGTCGTAGACGAAGCCGGTGCCCAGGCCCTCTTTGACGCGGTTGCGTTCGCGACCGACGGTCTTGATCAAACACACCGACGGATCGGACTTCGCCACCAACGGCGCGAACGACATGGGCCGACCCGTCATGTCGATCACGACGGGCCGCTGAGGTGGCGGCGGCGCGACCGCGGCGGTCTCCGAACCTTCCTCCGCCGGGTCGGCGGACTTCTTGCCGCCGAAGCCCAGCTTGTCGGAGCAAGCGCCGAGCGAGAGAACCAGCGAGAGGAGCAGCCACAAGACCCCACACGCACGCGGCTCTCTCATCGACCTCTCTCTACTTTCCTGGACCGCGACCGTCCTTGGTCACTTCAGCGTAGCGCGACTTCAAATCGAACAACGCTTGCTCGAGCAGGCGCTCTTCGTCACCGCTCAAGTTTCCCTTGGTTTTGGTTTGGAGCAAGACCAGAAGATCGATGTTCTGCCTGGCCATGTCCAAATCGGGGGTCAGCCCAGGCTCTGCGGGCGCGTCGCCCAGGTGAACGAAGGCCGTCCCGATGATGCCCAGCACGAAGGTCGAGAAGTCGAGCTGGGGCAGCTCTTCATCGGTGTCTCCCATCACTCGTCGTCCTCGTCGTCGGGCAGGTCGGCGTCGACCGACGCGGACAGCGCGGGCTGACGGAGCGCGATCGCCTCGCCGCGATCCGCGACGTCGGGCAGCTCGGCGTGGTGCTTCTCGAGCGCCTTGGGCTCCAGCTGACCACTGGCCAGGAAGCGCTCACGCACACGCACGTCGAGCTGGTTGGGTCCAAAGGTCTCGATCTTCTTTTCGGTCTTGCTCATGGTTTCTTACCTGTTGCGTGGGTCGGATCAGGAGGGTTTGCCGCGCCGCGGGTCGAGCTTGACGAGCGGCTCGTGGCTGTGGCCGTGGCCTTCCCCGTGAGGGTGGTCGTGGTCGGCGCCGTGATCGTGCCCGCAGCCACACTCGTCGCTGTCGAGCTCGGCCTGCGCCTCTTCGATCTCTTCTTCCGTCGCGCTGCGCAGCTCGATCACCTCCACCTCGAAGCGAACGCGCTTGCCCGCGAGCGGGTGGTTGGTGTCCACCAAGAGCGAGCCGGGTCGCACCTCGATCACCCGCATGAGGAGGTCGCCTTGGGGTCCGCTGGCGACCACCTCCTCCCCTGGCTGCAGCTGATCGGCGCCGTCGAGGCCGTCCTTGTCGAGCTCGAACACGCCCTCGCTCTCGTGGGCACCAAACGCATCCTCGGGGTCGGCGTGGAGCACCACCTTGCTGCCGAGCGCCTTGCCCGCGAGCCCGTTCTCCAACGCCGGCAGCACCTGGCCATAGCCGTGCACGTACGATTCGGTCAGCTTCTCGGCGCCCGGGGTGGGCACATCCGCGCCATCCTCGAAGATGGCGTAGCTGATGGTGACGAAGCTGTCGGGGGCGATACTGGTGGCAGACACCGCCGTTTCCTATTCCGGCCGCTCCGAGGTAGCAAGGTCGCCATCGCCGGGGTAAACACCTCGCCATGGATGGGCCAAACCCTGGCCTCGAGCACGCAGCTCGCGAGCGCTTGCGCAAAGACCTGGCTCGCCAAGAGGGCGGCTTCAAGTGGGCCAAGCGGCTGCTGGTGCTCGCCTTGGTGGCCGCCGCCGTGGCAGGTGGGCTGATCTATCGGCAGCGGACGGCCCCTCCGCCTCCAGCGCGTTTCGTCCTAGCCGAGCTGTCGGAGGGCGACGTGTTCGAAACCGTTCAGTCCACCGGCCAGGTCAAACCCGTGACAGAGGTCCAGGTAGGCGCCCAGGTGTCCGGCAGGGTGACCAAGGTCTTCGTCGACTTCAACAGCGTGGTGAAGGCGGGGGACGTGCTCGCCGAGATCGATCAAACGCTGATCAGCGCCCAGATCGACTCGACCAACGCGCAGCTCGCGTCCGCCGGCGCCTCTGTCAAGCGCGCCCAGGCCAACCTGGACACTGCGCGCATTCGGCTCGATCGCGCCAAGAAGATGGTCGCGGAGAAGGTGGGCTCGCAGGCCGAGCTCGACACTGCGCAGGGGGCCTACGACGTGGCCTTGGCAGACGTCACCGCCGCCAAGGCGCAGGTCGCGCAGGTCTCGGCCCAGCTCAAGCAGGGCAAGACCAACATGGAGTTCACCAAGATCCTCTCGCCCATCGATGGCGTCGTGATCACACGCTCGATCGACTCGGGCCAGACGGTGCAGGCCAGCTTCCAGGCGCCCACGCTGTTCGTGTTGGCCCAAGACCTGCGCAAGATGCGCGTCTTCGCCGACATCGACGAGGCCGACGTGGGGCGAGTTCGCGAGGGCATGGCGGCCGAGATCAACGTCGACGCATTCCCGTCGGTGACGTTCCTGGGCAAGGTGGTGCAGGTGCGGCTCTCCCCCGTCACCCAAGCGGGCGTGGTCACGTACGCGGCGGTGCTCGACGTGGAGAACCCCGAGCTCAAGCTGCGCCCGGGGATGACGGCGACCGTGACGATCAAGAGCGCCGAGGCCAAAGGCCAGAAGCGCTTGCCCAACGCCGCGCTGCGCTTTCGGCCCGCGCCGCCGCTCGACGACAAGGGCAAGCCCATCCCACAGGACCCGCTCCCCAAGCTTCCGGCGGGCAAGGGCCGCATCTGGGTGCTCACCGACGCCACCCCCGGCGCCGAGAAGATCGAGCCCAGAGAGGTCCACATCGGCATCACGGACGGCATCCACACCGTCGTCACCGACGATCTGACCGGCCTCTCGATCGTGCGCGACGAGACCGACGCTGGGGAGGCCGCGAAGAAGCGCAGGGGCGGGTTCTGATGAGCGCGGCCGTGATGGCCTCGCCCGACGTGTTGATCAGGCTCTCGCAGGTCGACAAGGACTACGTGAGCGAGGCCGCCATCGTGCGCGCGCTGCGCGGTGTGGACCTCACCATCGAACGCGGCGACTTCGCCGCCATCATCGGGCAGAGCGGCTCGGGCAAGAGCACGATGATGAACATCATCGGTTGCCTCGATCGCCCGACGCGTGGCGCCTACGAGCTCTACGGCATCGACGTGGGCGCACGCACCAACGACGCCCGCGCGATCGTGCGAAACCGCCTGATCGGCTTCATCTTTCAGGGCTTCAACCTGCTGCCGCGCACGACCGCGCTGGAGAACGTCGAGCTGCCACTGATCTACCGGGGCATCAGCGCCAAGAGCAGGCGCGCCCGGTCGCTCGAGGTGCTGGCGCAGGTGGGGCTCTCGGATCGCGTGCACCACACGCCCAACCAGCTCTCGGGCGGCCAGCAGCAGCGCGTGGCCATCGCGCGGGCGTTGGTCACGAGCCCGCCGCTGCTCTTGGCCGACGAGCCCACCGGCAACCTCGACACGCGCACCAGCCTGGAGGTGCTCGAGCTGCTCCAACGGCTCAATCAGCAGGGCATCACCATCGTGCTGGTCACGCACGAGCACGACATCGCCGCCTGCGCCAAGCGCGTGATCCGCATGCGTGACGGCGCGGTGCAGGTGGACCAACGGAACGCCCAACCCACGGTCGCTGCCGACGCGCTGCGCGCGCTGCCCAGACCGGAGAACGAGGGCGTGTGAGACACTTTTTCGCTGCGATCCGCATCTCGTTCCGCGCCATCGCGCGCTCGAAGGTGCGCGCAGCGCTCACCATCCTCGGCATCTTGATCGGCGTCTCGGCCGTGGTGATCGTGGTGGCGCTGGGCAACGCGGTGCGCGCGCAGGTGATGGACCAGATCGGCACGTTGGGTGCCAACACCATCTACATCTTCCCGCAAGACACGCGCAGCTCGGGCGCGCGCACGCAGCCCCGCGCTCGCCTGACCGAAGCAGACGGCGCGGCCATCTTGCGAGAGGCCACCAGCGTCGCGGCCATCACCCCGCAGAGCTCGACCCGCGCCACGCTGGTGTTCTCGGATCGCAACCACTCCACGAGCGTCCTCGGCGTGGGCGATTCTTACTTCCAGGTGATGGCCTTCGAGGTAGCCGAGGGGCAAGCGTTCAGCGCGCTCGAGTTCCGCACCAAGGCCAAGGTGATCGTGATCGGAGCGAGCGTGCGCCGCGAGCTGTTCGGCACGGGCGAGGCGGTCGGCGAGTGGGTGCGCATCGGCAAACATCCGTTCCGGGTCATCGGCGTGCTCAAGGCCAAGGGCCAGTCACCGTTCGGCGAGGATCAGGACGACCGCGTGCTCACCAGCATCGGCGCGTTCCGCGCGCGGCTCTTGCCGTCGCCGCCGGGCCGCGTGCAGCAGCTGATCGCTCAAGCCACCGACGAGCGCACCGTGGATCAGGCCACCCGCCAAATCGAGCAGATCCTGCGCCAGCGCCACAAGATCGATCCAGATGACCAGCCCGACTTCGGCGTGCGCACGCAGGCCGAGATCCGTCGCAGCAACGAGCAAACGTTCGCGATCATCACCTCGATCCTGTCGGTGATCGCCGGTATCTCGCTGGTGGTGGGCGGCATCGGCGTGATGAACGTGATGCTCGTATCTGTCACCGAGCGCACGCGCGAGATCGGCATCCGCATGGCGATCGGCGCGAACCACTCCGACATCATGATGCAGTTCTTGATCGAGGCGGTGGTGCTCAGCATGACGGGCGGCGTATTGGGACTGCTCGCGGGGCTTGGCGTGAACGCGGGCCTGGCCTGGTGGCTGGGGTGGACGTTCACGGTGCCCCCCTCTGCGGTCGTGCTCGCGGTCAGCGTCAGCGCGACGGTGGGGGTCCTGTTCGGCTTCTTGCCCGCTCGTCGCGCGGCCAAGCTCGACCCGATCGAGGCGCTGAGGCACGAATGATCGAGGCCTTGCGACGCTTCGGCTCTGCACTGTTCCTGGCGCTCCGCGCCGTGTCGCGCAACAAGCTTCGCGCCGGGCTCACCACGCTGGGCATCACCATCGGCGTGGCCGCGGTGGTCACCGTCACGGCGCTCGCCACCGGCGCCCGGGCCGGCGTGATGGCGCAGGTGAATGCGCTCGGCAACAACGCCATGATCGTGTTGCCGCGCTCGGCGCGCAGCTCGGGCGCGCGGGACAACACCAGCTCCAAGCTGAGCGAGCTCGACGCCAAGGCCCTCACCCGCGAGTCCACCAGCATCGCCGGCGCCGCCCCGTTCTTGCGCGCCACCGCCGTGGTGGTGTTCGAGGGCGAAAACGCGTCGGCCAGCTTGATTGGCACCCGCCTCGACTACTTCGAGATCCGCAACTGGAAGCCCACGTCCGGCGAGATCTGGACGACCAACGCCGAGGCCGTCGCCGACAAGGTCGTGCTGATCGGCGCCGAGACGGCCAAGAAGCTGTTCGGCTCGCTCGACCCCGTAGGCCGCAACGTGCGCATCGGCCGCTTCTACTACGAGGTCCTGGGCGTGCTCGAGGAGAAGGGCCAGACACCGTTTGGCCAGAGCCAGGACGAGGTGGTGGTCATGCCCATCACCACCATGCGCGGCACCGTCATCCGCGCGCGCCCCAACGAGACCCACGCCATCTTGGTCAGCGCCCAGAGCGCCGAGACGCAGATGCAGGCCAAGCGGCAGGCGGAGCTCATTTTGCGCGAACGCCACAAGATCGGCGAAGGCATGGACGACGACTTCCAGGTCTTCAGCCAGGTCGAGTTCCAGGAGCTGCAAGACAAGATCTTCGGCTACCTGACGCTGCTGCTCGTCGGTGTCGCCGGAGTCTCGTTGCTGGTCGGCGGCATCGGGGTGATGAACATCATGCTCGTGAGCGTCGCCGAGCGCACACGAGAGATTGGCATCCGCATGGCCATCGGCGCGCGCGAGGCAGACATCCTCACCCAGTTCTTGGTCGAGGCGCTCGTGCTCGCGACCATCGGCGGCCTGATCGGCACGCTGCTCGGCTACGGGCTCATCTCCGCGTTCGGCGCCGCGCTCGGCTGGAAGGTCGCGCTCGACCCGCTGACCCTCGCGATCGCGCTCGGCACGAGCGGCACCATCGGCCTGGTGTTCGGCTTCTTACCGGCCAGAAACGCTGCCAAGCTGGACCCGATCAAGGCGCTCGGCAGGGAGTGACGCGCCGCTACGACTTCATCGGCAACGTCACGGTGAACGTGGCCCCGTCGCCGTCGTTCTGCACGGCGCTGACGCTGCCGCCGTGGCTGGCGACGATGGTCTGGACGATGTTCAGTCCGAGCCCGTTGCCGCCGCCGTCGGTGCGGGTCGTGAAGTAGGGCTCGAACAGGCGATCCGCCTGGTCTTGCTGGAAGCCGTGGCCATTGTCGCTGAGGCGGATGGTGATCACACCCTCTGCGGGCAGCTCCACGGTCTCGATGACGAGGCGGCCCTTGCGTCCGCTCATGGCTTGGCACGCGTTGGTGATCAAGTTGACGAATACCTGCGTGAGCGGGCCCTGAAGCCCGACGATGGCCCGAAGCTCACCATAGTGGCGCTCGATGGTGACCTCTTGCTCGTTCAAGGTGTGGTCACAGAACACGATCGCGCGCTCGATCACGTCGTGGATCGAGAGCGGGCTAGCGTTGGCGCTCGAGGGCCGCGAGTAGGCGACCAGGTCGCGCGCGAAGGAGAGCACGCGCCCCGCAGCCTCGGAGATGCGCCCGAGCCGCTCGCGGTCGCTCGGGTCGACCTGGCCGTGATCCCACTTCTGGCGCAGAAAGTCTGCGTACGCGACGATGGAGGTGAGGGGGTTGTTGAGCTCGTGGACGATGCTGGCGGCCATGCGCCCGAGCCCGGCGAGCTTGTCGCTCTGCACGGCCTGGTCGCGCAGCCGTTCGGCTTCGGCCGCCTTCTGCGCCAGGCCTTGCGAATGACGCGCGCGACGTACGACGGTGCCCACGGCCAAGGCCAGCTGCTCGGAGGCGCGCCGCAGCGCGGAGTCGACGGCGTCGTCGCAACCGATGTGGAGCGTGGCGCCCTCCTCGAACGGGATGGCGAAGACCTGCTCGTGCTCGACCTCCGGGAACAGGCGCGCGGCGTCGGTGACACGCGGCCGGCTCGGCCGTGGCGCGTGGCGGACGATCAGCTGTTCGCCGCCCACGTCGGGCACACACACGCCGACCAAGATCTCCTCCAGGCCCTCGGAGAAGGTGGACACCAGCGCCCACACGGCGTCTTCGAGCTCGCCCTCGGGCGGCAGCATGGCCAGCGTCGTGAACAAGCGCTCGCCCAGGTCGGAGGATCCGAACGCGACGGTCTCCTCGAGCCGATCCTTGAACGGCTGGCTCAACGTTCGCTCTCCGGCACGACGCTCGCGCGCTGCTCCGACTCCTGCCCGCTCGAGCGGTCCAGATCCAGGATGCGAGCCTCGCCCACGTACGTCTTCGTCTCGTACTTGGTGATGGTGCCGATCTTGCGCACGATGTCCGCCATGCGGTTGGCCTCGGCAGAGAGCGACTCGGCCTCGCGCAGGTGAGGCAAGCCCTCCCGCGCGCGGCGACGGATGATCTCGGCGTAGCCGAGCACGCTGGTGAGGGGCTGGTTGAGCTCGTGCGCGGCCGCGCCCGCGAGCTCGGCCACCAGCGCGTGCCGCTCACGATGGCGGAGCTCCTCCTCGGCTGCGGCCAGGCTGGCCTGCATGCGCAGGCGATCGCGCAGGTCGGTCATGACCCCGACCGACCCGATGGGGACACCTTGGTCCACGATCAGGGCCGCCGAGAGCAGCACTGGGATGGCGCCGCCGCCTTGGCCGAGCACCTGCGTCTCGTACCCCTCGAGCCGGCCAGGACCGCCGTGCCCGTCGCCCTGGATCAGCCGCATGATCTGGCGCGCCAGGCCGGGGGGGTACAAGTCGCGCACGTTGATCTTGCCGATGACCTCGTGCGCCTTCTGCCCGAACACGCGCTCCGCCGCGCGATTGAACAGGAGCACGTTGCCGGCCATGTCGGCCGAGATGATGGCGTCGACCGAGCTCTCGATCACGCGCTCGAGGAACTCCTTGGTCTTGAACAACTCGCGCTCGGTCGTGCGCTCAGGCGTCACGTCGCGGAAGGTGAGCAGCGCGGCCTCTTCTTCGAGCAGCTCGCTCTCTTCGCCGCCCATGACCGCCACGCTGACGGCGATCGTGCGACGCCTGCCTGCCGAGAGGATCTCGAGATCGGTGGTCTTGCGCAGCTTGGACGAGGGGATGCCGTCGCCCTCGAACAGCTCCCCGAGCAATTTCTTGAGGCGCTCGCGGTCCTCGGGAACCAGCCAATCGAAGAAGGACGACCGCGCCATCTGCCCCCCGCTCGACGGCGGCGAGTCGCTTTTGGGTGCGAGCATCTCGCGGGCGCGGGGGTTCGAGAACAGCACGGTGCCCTTGCGCTCGACCACCACGATGCCGTCGGCCGAGGCATGGAAGAAGTCGGCGTAGGGCTCGAGCGCGCGGATGCGCCGCTCCGCCTCGAAGCGCGCGTACGTGCTCTCGCGCGTCTGGTCGCGCAGGCTCTGCATCATGCGCGCGTTGCGCAGGGCGATGGCGGTAGCGCTGGCCACCGTACGCGCCAGCCACAGCTCGTGCTCGGCTGGGCGGTGCGGCGTGCGCCCGCGCAGGAACAACACGCCGAGCGGCCGGTCCTCGTACAGGATGGGAATGCACACCACCGAGCGAAACGCCGCCGGCGGGATGGTGGCGCGCACGACGTCCAGCATCGGGTCGGTGGACGCGTCGTCGATCACGAGCGGCGTGCCGGTCTCGAGCACCTTGCGGATCTCGGGGTACTTGTGCAGATCGATCGGCAAGTCGCGGATCTCTTTGTCGTCGCTGGCGGCCACGACGTAGCCGACGCGCCCCTCCTCGCGCACCAGCACGATGCTGCAGCGATCCACCTTGGCCACCTCGGCGATGCGCCGCACGACGGTGTACAAGATGTCGCGGAAGTCCAGCGTGGACGACAGCGTCTGCGTCACCTCGAGCACCACCTTCGCGTCGTGCTCGCGCCGGGCCAGCGCCTCGACGTACTCGCGCAAGCGCAACTGGCTCCGGATGCGGGCCACCAGCTCGGCGGTCTTGAACGGCTTGCGCACGAAGTCGTCCGCCCCCATCTCGAAGGCGCGCGTCACCTCCTCTTCGGCGTCGAGCGCGGTCAGCACCACCACCGGGATCTCGCGCGTCTCGCTCGAGGCGCGCAGGGTGCGCAACACGGTGTAGCCATCCGGCGGGGGCATCAGCAAGTCGAGCAGGATCAAGCGCGGCAAGTTCCGGCCCAGCCAGGCGATGGCCTCTTGCCCCGAGCTGACCGCGGTGGGCTGAAAGCCTGCGCGCTCGAGCGCCTGGGTGAGCACGTGGCGCGAGATCGCGTCATCGTCGACGATCAGGATCGACCCGCCTTCTCTCACTCCCGGCAGGGTAGCGCGGTTTCTGCCGAAGAAACCAGCAACCAGCAGCCTTCGAGCTCAGCTCCCCGGGTCCAAGAACACGAACGAGTCGGGCGCCACCAGACGGTAGCCGTCCTCCACCAGCTCGATCGAGAGCTTGCTCTTGGCGAGCAACTGCCGCAGCCGCCGCAGGTTGACCCACAGCGCGCCGTCGTGGCGCAGCGGATCGTAGCGCGTGGGCCAGATGGCCGAGGCCAGCTCGGCCTTGGTGACCGGCTGGTTGGGGCGGCTCGCCAGCGCGTAGAGCAGCTTGCGGAGCGTGGGCTTCTTGCCCAGCTCGACCACCGTGCGGCCGGCGCGCAGCTCGTGTTTGCCGCCGTGCAGCACCAGCTCGAAGCCCTTGGCCTCGGCGCTCTTGGTGGTGCGCTTGTCTTTGGTGGTGACGATGCGCGCGCCACCCACACGTTCTACGAGCTGGTCCAGCAGATCGTCGTCGGCGCCTTCTGCGGCCAGCGCCGCGCGCGCATCGGCCGTCAGCTTGGCAGCCTCTTTGCCGCGTCCTTCGAGCCGCGAGAGCGTGGCGCGCGCGAGCAGCAGGAGCGCCCTCTCCACAGCGTGATGTGGTCGTTCGACCAGCGCCGCGATCTCGGCCTGGAGGCGCGCCACCCCCTTGGCGTCGCCCTTGCCAGCAGCCACGAGCGCGCGCAGGGCGGTGGTGCGCGCGCGCTCGCTCAGGTGGCCAGCGTTCGTCGCGTCCAGCGGGAGCGTGAGCGCCACCAGCGGATCGTGCTCCTCGGCGCGGACCAAGGCGCGCTCGACGCTGCGGAGGCCGCGACTCGCCGCGGCCTCGCGCGTGCTCTGCGCCAGGGCGCGCGCCTCGCGCAAGCGCCCTCGCTCGAACAACAGCCGCACCAACGCCGCGTTGCCCTGCAGCTGCCCGAGGTGTGAGCCCGCCTGACGGTACGCCTGGGTGCAGTGGAGCACCCGCTCGAAGGCCGCCTTGCGATCCCCCTCGGCCAGATCCAGCTCGGCGCGCAGCCGCGACACGTACGTCTGGGTCTGCAGGTCTTCGTGGCTCTCGGCCTCTCGCTCCGCGGGGCCACACAACGCGCGCGCCTCCTCTACGCGGCCAAGGCGCGCGAGCGCAGCGCTCAGCATCATCGGCACGAGCACGCGCGTGGTGTGCGCGGGCGCGTCGCTCTCCCCGATGCGGCGCGCCCCCTCCACGGCGTCTCCCAGGCGCGCGTCGGTGGCGTGCTCCTGCACCAGCGTCATCACGCGGAAGTAGGCCGCGAACGCCGAGGCCTCCGGGGGGGTGTGCCGATCGACGAACGCGCGTGCCTCGTCGCCGTCGCCCAGGTGGAACATGGCCACCGCCAGCTGGCGCTCCGCCTCGGTGCGCAGCGGCGACGGTAGCTGCTCGCGCGCGAGCAGACCGCGCAGCACGCGCTCGCCCTCGGCCGCGCGCCCGGTGCTCAGCGCGGTGGTGGCGAGCAGCAGCGACAACTCCGCGCTGGGCTCGCCCTCGCGCGCAGCGAGCCCCTGCGCGTACAGGTGCGCCTTCTCGTGCTGCATCATGCGGTAGTAGCCACGAGCCAGCGCCAGACGCGCAGCAGCGCCGAGCTTGTCCTCGCCGATGGCCTCGAGACCGCGCACCAGCTCGCTCGCCGCTCCATCGCGCACCAGCTCGTTGCTGCGCGCCGTGAGCAAGTCGATGCACTCCTCGAAGCGCCCAGCCAGCCGGAGCAGGCGTGCCTGCTCGCGCAGCGCAGCGACGCGATCCAAACCCAAGGTCTCGATCTGATCCGCGAGCTGGCTGGCCATCTCGCGCTGGGCTTGGCTCGAGAGCCGCGGCCTCAGCGCGTCGCGGAACAGCGTGTGGACGCCCACGTTGGAGCTGCCGTCCAGCTCGACGATCAGCTGCGTCACCAGCTGCTTGATCGCGCGCCGTGCGCGCTCGGCCCCCAGGAGCGCCTGGAACATCGCGAGCGGGGCGCGTCGCTCCAGGACGGTGAGCGCGCTCACCACTGCCAGCTCGTCGCCGGAGAGCGCATCGACCGCCGCCGCGATGGGGTCGTCCTCCAGGCCGCCCGCGTGGGCGCGGCGCAGCTGGAACGGGTTGCCCAGGCAGCGCGCCTTGGCCTGCTCGAACCCGAGCGACGGTCCGTACAGCTCGTCGAGCGCGGCCCACATGGCGCGCGAGCCTTCTTCGCCCAGCCCCTCCAGCGCGAGCTCGAAGCGATCCGGATCCGAGGGACGACGCGCTGGCCGATGCCGCGAGGTGGCGAGCACCCGACCGGCGCGCAGGCTGCGGCTGAGCGTCGCGAGCAGGTCCGAGGCGGCGGCGGTGTCGCACAGGTGCAGATCCTCGAGCACCAGCAGGCTGGGCTCGCGGTCCAAGCGCTCGGCGAGGTCCAAGGCGCGCGCCTCGTCGTCGAACAGCTCCGGCACCGTGCCGCGCTCGAGCTGGCGGCGCACGTCGTCGAGCAGGGAGCCCAGCGGCTCCGAGCCCACGCGTGCATACACGGAGGTGTCCGCGAACCTCGCCGCGTAGGCGTGCGCGAGCGCGCTCTTGCCCACACCCGCCACGCCCACGACCACGGCGACCGACACGCGCTCCATGGCCGCGCCGAGCCGCAAGAGCTCCGCGCTTCGGCCCAAGAAAACAGCCGGAGGAGTCGGTACCTGCCAGCGCCGCACCCTTTGACCTCGAGGCGGATGGTCGCCGGTTTGGCGAGCCGGGTCCATCGTTCCCTGCAGGCGGGGACGATTGCTGCTTCCTGCCGCGAGGTGGCTTGGCTATCTCCGAGCGATGGGCGAGCGGGTGTTGTCTCCAACCACGAGCGGCGAAGACGAGCGCTACGATCGCTTGTTTCGCCCTACGTCGCTCAAGGAGTACGTGGGTCAGACGCAGCACAAGCAGAACCTCGAGGTGTTCGTCGAGGCGGCGCGCCGGCGCAACGAGGCGCTCGATCACCTGCTGCTCTCCGGGCCGCCGGGCCTGGGCAAGACCACCCTCGCCAACATCATCGCCAAGGAGATGGGCGTCACGATGCACGCCACCAGCGGCCCCGCCATCGAGCACAAGGGCGCACTGGCCGGATTGCTGACCAAGCTCGAGCACGGCGACGTGCTGTTCATCGACGAAATTCATCGACTCTCGCCCGTGGTCGAGGAGAGCCTGTACCCAGCGATCGAGTCGTTCCAGATCGACATCATGACCGGCGAGGGGCCGTACGCGACCACCATCCAGCTCGCGCTCAAGCCCTTCACGCTGGTGGGCGCGACCACTCGCACAGGGCTCCTGACCGGGCCACTGCTCTCGCGCTTCGGCTACGTGATGCGGCTCGACTACTACCCCGTGGAGGATCTCGAGCGCATCGTGCGGCGCAGCGCCACGCTGCTCGACGTGCCCATCGACGACGCAGGCGCGATCGGCATCGCCACACGCGCGCGCGGCACCCCCCGCGTCGCCAACCGCTTGCTCCGCCGCGTGCGCGACTTTGCCGAGGTGCTCGGAGAGGGCCGCATCGACGATCGCATGGCCCAGCTCGCCGCCCAGCGCCTCGACGTCGACGAGGCGGGCCTCGACGCCATGGACCGGCGCCTCTTGTCGATCATCATGGACGACTACGACGGCGGCCCCGTCGGCCTCGACACGCTCGCCGCGGCGCTCAGCGAGCCGCGCGACACCGTCGAGGACGTCTACGAGCCCTACCTCTTGCAGCAGGGCTTCCTCGGCCGGACGCCGCGCGGTCGCATCGCCACCAAACGTGCCCACGAGCACATGAAACGCCCGTTCCGGGGCGCCGCCGCCGACCAAGGCAAGCTGTTCGAATAGCTCGGGCTTGCTGGTGCCTCGCCCCGGTGATTTCGATCGGTTCCACCCGCACGGCGGGGCGAGGGGGAGCGAGGAACCTCCTGAGGGCGATCCCCTGAGGGTCCCCGGTTGTCGTGCCGGGCGCCGCGACCCACCAAGACCGCTGGGTCGCGGTGCTAGGCGCGGGGGATGGCGCCGAACACCGACTCGAAGCGCCCCATCACTGCCGCGAACTTGGCGCGGCGCGGGGCGATGTCTTTGGCAGCGTCGCGCATGACGCCGTGCGTGAGCAGTCGGAGCGAAAGCTCGTAGGACGCGCTCTCCACGAGGCCCATGGCCACCTCCGCCTCGATGGCGGCGACGGTGCAATCGACGCGAGCGGTGTCCCCAGGCGGTGCGTCGAGCGAGCGACCGAGCTCGTCCAAGCGGCGCGACAGCATGCGCGAGAACGCGTCGAGCCGGCCGAGCGTGTCTCGCACGGCGGGGTCGTTGATCTTGACGGGACGCTTCTGCATCGGGGGCGCTGCCATCTGTAACGCTCGCAGCATCACTCTGCAATGGGTGGCGCGAGGATCTGGCCGTCAACCGATGCGCGCCGGCACGAACGCGAGCACGACGGGCGCGCCGCGCGGGTCGCCGCCGACCTCGATGCTGCCGCCGTGCCGCTCGAAGATGGTCCGGGCGATGCTGAGCCCCAAGCTGAGACCGCGCCCATGCTGCGACGACTGCCGCGCGAACAGCGCGGTGAGCTCGGCGGCGGTGATGGACGTGGCGCCATGGTCGATCTCGATCCGCACCTTCTCCCCGCCCTCGGCCAGCGAGGCGCGCACGGTGATGACCGCGGCGCCACCATCGAGCGTCGGCGCCCGCAAGGCGTGCGCAATCACCACGGCCAACGCGCGCGGTAGGTACACGGGGTCGACCTCCGTGTCTGGCAGCTCGTCGGCGATCTCCACCCGCAGGTCGCCGAGCTCGAGCGACAGCTCCCGCGCGAGCCGCGCGGCAGTCGACAACCACGCCGCGACGCCGAGCTTGCGACGGTCGAGCGACAGCTGGCCGGCCTCGATGCGCGCGGCATCCAAGATGGTCTCGATCAGGGCCACCAGCTCGCGGCCCCGCGTGGAGATCAGGTCCAGGCTCTCGCGCTGCGAGCCCGAGAGCTCCGCGCGATCGATCGAATCGGCGAAGCCGAGGATGGCGTTGAGCGGGCTCTTGAGATCGTGGCTGACGCTGGCGAACAACAGTCCTCGCGCGCGGCGCGCGTTCTCTTTGGCCTCGAGCGCGCGCTCCTGCGCGGCCGCGAACACGCGAAAGCGCTTGGCCAGATCGAGCGCGGCCCCGAACAGGTCCGCCACGACGTGGAAGCGCGCCGGGAACGAGGCGCTCTCCTGTTCGCCGCTGAGCACCGCCTCGGTGCCGAGCGTACGCAGGCGCTCTGCGGCGCCCGTCAGGTCGCGCGAGAGTGCGCGGGCGATCGCGAGCGCCGCCGCCGTGGACAGCAGCGCGAACGCGAAGGCCACCGAGAAGAGCGGCAGCGAGGCCGACCAACCAATGCCGCTCGCGTAGCGCACGGTGACGCTGCCAGCCGACAGCGGAAAGCTGGCGCTCAAGCGATCGTCCGCAGTGCGGGTCACCGCGCCCGTGGCATCGACCCCGTCCTCGGCCAGGGTGACGTCGTAGCCCAGCTTGCGAGCCGCCTCGATCGCCGCCTTCTGGCCTGCGCTGCGCTTGGTCTCGCCCGCGCCGACCACGCCCCGGCCCATGGTGACCGCGGTGGCGAAGCGCTCCTTCTCGGTGATCGCACGCAGGTGCGCGTAGCTCGCGAGCGCCCCACTCACGCCGACCAGCGCCACCGGCACCACCACGGCGAACACGAGATCTCGGCGCGAGGTGCGGCCAGGCAGGTCGCGCTCGAGCACCGTCTCCAGCTGCGCGGTGACCACCTCGAGCGGGGCGGTCTCGAGCAAGCGCGCGACGCGCGCCTGGGCCAACACGTACGCGGGGATGCTGGTGGCGAGGGCCGACATCATCGACAACACGCCCAGCTCGCGCGCCACTTCACCGCCGATCTCGAGCGGCCGCAGCAGCGGCAAGGCCAGGGAGGCGACGGCTGCAACGCCGAGGTGCGCTGCGACGCTGCGGCTGGGCAGCAGCCGAAGCTCCTCGATCTCGTAAGGCTCCACGGCGGTGCTGCCCATGGCCAACGTGCGCAACGTGAAGCGCAGCCTGCGCATGCGAAGCCACGAGGTCGCCCCGGTCGCCACCAGCGACAACACGGCGAGCCCCGCCACCCGCCACAGCGTGGCGGCGACTGCGTCGAGCCGGAGCAGCAGCGGAGCGAGCAGCGCGAACGCGAGGAAGCTCGCGAGCATCATGAGCAGCTCTTGCGCGATGACCCGCTTCTGGAACGTGACCGCCGCGTTCATGCGCCCTCGCCACGCTCGGGCGGCAGCACGCTGGTCACGCTCACCCGTGCGCCCCCGGAGGCAAGGTCGTCATCGGTGGCGATCGGCAAGCGGAAGGTGAATGTGGAGCCGCGACCGACCTCGCTCTCGAGCTGGATGTCGCCGCCGTGCAGCTCCACGAGCCGCTTGACCGTCGCCAGCCCCAAGCCCGCGCCGCCGTGACTTAGGCGCGTGCCGGCGAGCTGGCGATAGGCCTCGAAGATCACCTTCTGCTCCGGCTCGGGCACCCCGTACCCAGTGTCCGCCACGGCCACCACGAAGTACTCACCGGCCCGAGACAACTGCACGGTCACGCTGCCGCGGGCGGTGAACTTGACCGCGTTCGAGACCAGGTTGGTGAGGATCTGGCGCACGCGCCGCTTGTCGGCGAGGGCGACCGCCTCGGCCTCGCCCGAGACCGCGAGCTCGAGCCCCTTGTGGCGCGCGAGCGCGCGCGCCTCTCGCACCACGTCCTCTGCGATTCGCCGCACGTCCACCGCGCGGCGGCTGAGCTTGAGCTCTCCGGACTCGAGCGCCGAGAGGTCCAAGATGTCGTCGATCAACGTGCGCAGGTGCTCGCCGCTGGTGCTGATGATCTGGATCGACTCACGCGCGTCGGCCGAGAGCGGGCCATCGACCTCGCTCTCGAGCACGTGCGAAAAGCCCAGGATCGCGTTCATGGGCGTGCGCAGCTCGTGGCTCAATCCCGCCAAGAACTCGAGCCGCGCCTCGTCGATACGGGCCGCGTCGGCGAGGTCTGCCCGATACGAGCGCTCCGCCGCCAGGAAGCGGCCCACCAGCGTGTTGAACGACGCCGCCAGGCGGCCCACGTCGTCGAGCGCGCGCAGCGGGAGCGTGGCGCCCACGGCGGGAGCATCCGGATCGGCCATCTTCGCGATGCGGCCCTGCACCAAGCGGACCTCGTCGTTGGCCGAGCGCGCGTAACTCCAGGTCACCAACGCAGCCACCCCCACCAGCAGCACGGTGAGCGCCAGCACGGCTTGGATCAACGCCACCGCCTCGGGCGGGGTCTCGGGCGCGGCCGCGAACACGATGACCGAGAGATGCTCGAGCGGTGGGCCCAGCGGCTGAGCCCCAAAGCGCTGCCGCCGGCCGCCCACCTGGGTCACCCCCTCGGAGCTCACCAACATCCTCACCACCTCGTCGCGGCGCACCTCGGCCAGGCTGGCGTCGACCACGATCTGACCGTCCTGACTGACCAAGATCAGCTCCGCGTCGCCGCGCTGAGCCGCCTCCCCGATGATGGGTCCGCGATCCTCGAGCGCCGTGAAGCGCAGCCGCGCAGCCATCGCGGTGGCCAGATTCGAGGCCCTGAGCTGCGCCTCCGCGTCGCTCGTCTCACGGATCTGCGACGCGCCCAGGAGGGCGATCGTGATCGCTGCGGCCAGCCCCACGATGGCCACGAGGAGCGGGGGGACCGGGAGCAGCGGCCAGCGTCTCAAGGCTCACGTCGCGTCGGTCGCGAGCAGCGCGAACACCGCGTGGTCGAGCCAGCGACCGTCACACCACTCGGCCTGTCTCGCGACCCCCTCGAAGTGGAACCCCAACCGCGCAATCACGGCGAGCGACGGGTGGTTGTCGGTCGCCGCCGCCACCCGCACGCGATGTGCGCCGAGCCGCCGAAACGCAAACTCCACGCACGCGCGCGCGGCCTCGGTCATGTAGCCACGCCCGTGCACCTCCTGGCGCAGCCAGTAGCCGAGCTCACAGGCGCGGTGCAAATGCACGCATTGTTCGAGCCCGACGATGCCTACCAATGTGCCGCTGCCCTTCTCGCGGATCACGAAGCGCACGGCGCGACCTTGATCCCAGTCTGCCGCGCAGGCTTCGGCGAAGCGACCGCTGGCAACCGGATCGGTGTGGTACTGGACCCAAGGCAGCCAGCGCCCCAAGCTGGCGCGCGAGCCGTTGACCGCGAACCACAGCTCGTGGCCGTCGGTGGGGTCGACCGGCACCAGGACCAGCCGCTCCGTCTCGATCGGCCGCTTGTGCAGGTCACCACGAGCAGGGATCGAGAGCATGTCAGTCGTCACTTGCAGTCGACGCGGGCGACGAACGCCTCGGGGTGGCCGCCCTCGAAGTCGTTCCAAGCGACGTACCACTGACCGGGCTTGAGGCCCGGAGCGGCGCTGGCCTCGGGCCGATCGGCCGTGGTCATGCGGGCGATCACCGACGGTTCGCGCACTCCGTCGCGATCGAGGCGGCTCGTCACCAAGCGCCCGCGCTCGTACCAGAAGAGCTGCATGCGCTTCTGCGGGTCCACCGCGACGAAGGGGTTGCGGCCTAGGTTCATCACTACCTCGCGCTTGAACAGCGCCTTGTCTTCGCCCTTGGGCACCAGCGCGGCCCAGATGCCGTCGCGCGATTCCTCGTGCCACACCACGAAGCACTCGTCCGCGCTGCAAGCGAGCGCCGGGTTCTCCGCGCGCATCTTGGCGGGGCTCACCACCTCGGCGTGGCCCAGGATGCGATCGGGCGCGTTGCTGGTCATGCCGTCGGGCTTGACGCCACCTTTGCTCAGTTGCGCGAGCGGGATGCGCAGGCGCTGCGCCAAGCGATCAGGATCGCGCTCGAGCCGGAAGGCCAGGTGCAAGGAGTCGCTGTCCACCGCGCCCATGGGGAAGCGGACCTTGGTGCGCCCCACCGCGTTCGGCTTGAACACGGTCAGCCGCGCTTTGTCGCCCTGGGGCTCGAGGTTCGCGTTGAACAGACGCGCGTAGAAGTCCTCGGTGTTCTTGTCGGTCGGCTCGGTCCAGGTGAAGAGCAGGTTCTGGTCCGGCATGAACGAGAGCGTCGGGGAGGCCGCACCCCCGGCTGCCATCGCCACCTTGGTAGCGGAGCTCGCGATGCGCCCCTCCTGGTCGAGGTAGCGCGCGAACACGCCCGGCTCACCCTTCGTGTCCCAGTACACCATCAAGAAGCGATCACCCGACGCGTAGATCTCGGGGCGCTGCACGAGCTGGGCTTCTGGTGTGACGTTGAACGGCAACGTCCTGGCGCGCAGCGCGTCGTCGAGCGACACCGCGAACGCGTGCTCCATGCCGTCCGCCATCTCCGTCCAGACCATCACGGCGCCGGACTTGCCCACCGCGATCGACGGCCTGGTGGCGGAGACCGACTTCACCTTTTCTTCCATCAGGTCATAGCTGCGCGGCCGGCCCAACCCGGTGAGCGCACACAGCGGGGCGTTCTTGTTGCCCGTCTTGACGGTCTCGAGGTGCTGCTGGAACGTCTGCGGCGTGTGGTGGTTGCCGAGCTCGACGGCCTGCTTGATCTTCGCGCGCGCCGCCTCGTGATCTCCCTTGGCGATCAGGTCCTGCGCCTCGGCGATCAGCGGGCGGAACGGGAGCCCATTGTCGTGCGGCAAGAGCGGCGCGGCGGAGGCCGACGTGACCGGGTCGGCGCTGCTCGGTTGCAACGCGCCCTCGGACGCGGACGCCGACGGCGCGGCCGTGTCCGCCAGCGAGGGTGGGTTCATCTGCCGGTAGGCAAAGTAGCCGCCCGCGCCGAGGGCTCCGAGCAAGCCCAAGAGCACCAGCGCGCGACCACCGCCGCCACCCGAGCCGGGCTTGGGGGCGTCGCTGGGCTCCGCCGGTGGCGGCGTGTTGTTGGGAGACACAGGCGACGCAGGCGACGGACGCTCCGGATCGTGTGCGTTCGTGGAGCGCTGGCTCGACGGGCCGATCATCGCCTCGGAGCCTTGGCGCACGTGGAAGAACAAGTCTTGCGAGGCCTCGCTCGCGCGGTTCTGGCTGGTGTTCGGGGCGAAGTCGGTGGCCGCCATCAGCTCGTCGCCGAACTCCTTCGGCGACTGGAAGCGCTTGCCGATGTCCTTGTCGAGCCCGCGCTTGAACCACTCCCGGAACGAGGGCGGCAGGTCGGGCCTGAACGTCAGCGGGTCGGGCACGTTGCCCTGCGCGATCTGCGCGAAGGTCATGGCCACGCCTTGGTCGGTGGACCACACCGTGCGGCCCGTCAAGCACTCGTAGGTGATGCAGCAGAGCGCCCACAGATCGGCGCGCGAGTCCACGCCACCCTGGCCGCGCACCTGCTCCGGGCTCATGTACGCGGGCGTCCCGAACACCGCGCCGTCGCGCGTCAGGCGGGCTTGCTCGGCGCCTTCTTCGACCGGCTGGTAGAACTTGGCCAGACCGAAGTCCAAGATCTTGGCGAGCAGTCGGCCCTCTTCGTCTTTGGTCACGAAGATGTTCTCGGGCTTGAGGTCGCGGTGGACGATGCCGGCCGCGTGCGCCTTGGTCAGGCCGCGACAGGTCTGCACCATCACCGCGACCGTGGTCTCCAGGTCGATCTGGCCCACCCGGACCATGCGTTCGTACAGCGACTCACCCTCGAGCAGCTCGAGCACCAGGAACGGGCGCCCATCTTCCAGGCGACCGGAGTCGTACACGTCGCAGATGTAGGGGCTTCGGATCGCTGCGACCGCCCGAGCCTCTCGCAAGAAGCGCTCCACCACGATGGTGGAGGACGTCAGCTCCTGGGCCAGCACCTTGATGGCCACCCGCTTGCCGATATCGACGTTCTCGGCCTCGTACACGGCAGCCATGCCGCCGCGCCCGAGCTCACCGGTGACTCGGTATTTGCCGGCGATGACGAAACCGACCGGGATCTTCGCCTTTTGGGTCGACGCCATCGAGAAGGAGGCCTTGCGGCGGAAGCCTATTCGAGGGCGCCCCTGCCATCAACACAAGCATGCGCCTCGATGCGAAACGCTGCCGAAACACTCATCGGCTAGTACTCCCGCGGCAGGTGAACAGCATGAAGAGGGTGGTTGCCATCATTCGACCGTTCAAGCTCGACGAGGTCAAAGACGCGCTCGCCGAGGTGCCCATCGCCGGCATGACGGTGACCGAGGTCAAAGGCTTCGGCCGGACCGGCGGCAAGAAAGAGGTCTACCGCGGCTCCGCGTACGTCGTCGACTTCGTGCCCAAAGTGCAGATCGACGTGGTCGTGCCCGAGGCGCAGGTCGAGGCGGTGGTGCAGGCCATCCAGAACAGCGCCAAGACCGGCCGCATCGGCGACGGCAAGATCTTCGTCTACAACGTCGAAGAGGTCATCCGCATCCGCACCGGCGAGCGCGGCGAAGACGCGATCTGACCCCACCATCAAGCTCCTCCCAAGGGCCGCTCCCGGCCCCGATCTCCGAAGCCGCGACAACACGCACCAAGAAAGATCACAGCCATGACGCCCAAAGAGGTCATCGAGTTCGCATCGAAGAACAATGTCGAGTACCTGGATCTGAAGTTCGTCGATCTGCCCGGTACCTTGCAGCACACCACCTTGCCGGCGCGCCGCCTGGACGACACGCTGTTCGAGGACGGCATCGGCTTCGATGGCTCCTCGATCCGCGGCTGGCAGCCGATCAACGCGTCGGACATGGCCATCATCCCCTTGCCAGACACCGCGCGGCTCGATCCGTTCTACGAGAGGAAGACGCTCAGCCTGGTGTGCAAGGTGGTCGACCCCATCACCGGCCAACCCTACGGCCGCGACCCGCGCTACATCGCCCAGAAGGCAGAAGCGCACGTGCGCGCCAGCGGGATCGCCGACACCTGCTACTTCGGCCCGGAAGCCGAGTTCTTCGTGTTCGACTCCGTGCGCTGGGAGAACTCGCAGCGGAGCTCCGGCTTCGAGATCGACAGCGAAGAGGCGCACTGGAACAGCAACAAGCCGGGTCTCGGCCACAAGGTCCGACCGAAGGAAGGCTACTTCCCGGTGCCGCCCAACGACACCCTGGGCGACCTGCGCAACGACATCATGACCACGCTCGCGGACACTGGCATCACCGTAGAGGTCGGCCACCACGAGGTCGCCACCGCGGGTCAGTGCGAGGTCGGCATCAAGTTCAACACGCTCACCAAGATGGCCGACGACCTGTTGTGGTTCAAATACGTGGTCAAGAACGTGGCCAAAAAGCGCGGCAAGTCCGCCACGTTCATGCCCAAGCCCCTGTTCGGTGACAACGGCTCCGGCATGCACTGCCACCAGTCGCTCTGGCGCGAGGGCAAGCCGCTCTTCGCTGGCGACGGCTACGCAGGCATGAGCGAGCTCGGCCTCCACTACATCGGCGGCATCCTCAAGCACGCCAAGGCGCTCGCCGCGCTCACCAACCCGACCACCAACAGCTACCGCCGTCTGGTGCCGGGCTACGAGGCGCCCGTGAACCTCGCCTACTCCAGCCGCAACCGCTCGGCGTCCATCCGCATCCCGGTCGTGACCGGCAACTCTGCCAAGGCCCGCCGCATCGAGGTGCGCTTCCCCGACGCCACCTGCAACCCGTACCTGGCCTTCGCCGCCATGATGATGGCGGGCCTCGACGGCATCGTGAACAAGATCGACCCCGGAGACCCGCTCGACAAGGACATCTACTCGCTCTCGCCCGAGGAGCTGAAGAACGTCCCCACCATGCCCGGGTCCCTCTCCGAAGCCATCGACGCCGTCGAGCGCGACCACGAGTTCCTGCTCAAGGGCGACGTCTTCACCCGCGACCTGCTCGAGACTTGGATCGAGTACAAGAAGGAGCGCGAGCTCGACCCCGTGCGCTTGCGCCCGGTGCCGTACGAGTACTTCCTGTACTACGACGTTTGAGCCGGGCGCGGCCGAGCCGCCCAGCGCCAAGCAACGAAAACGGGGTCCCAGACGGGGCCCCGTTTGCCTTGGTGCACAGGGGCAACAACAATAGGGGCGGCGCGCTAGGCGCTCTCGCGCCTACGCGCGCGAGGCTACCGCGTTCGCGCACAGCCGCGCTGGCCTCGGCGACCGCCGCGCCTTTCAACTCGCCCCCACCTGACGGCAAGGTCCCCCCGAGTTGAAACGCCGCGACCGGCGCACCGCCTCGCCGACCGCAGCGCGGTCGCGGGAGCGCCGCGCGACCCGGCGGCGCCCCCCGCCTAGCCGAGCAGTTTGGTGACCGCGCTCGCCATGCGGCCCGGAGCGCGGCCGTTGCCGGCGAGCATCGCGCCGACGGCGGCCTTGGTGTAGATGCGCAGCGTCTTGGCGACGGTGGGCACGTCGAGCGCGCTGGTGAGCTGGTCGACGAGGCCGAACGGGAGCATGGCGGGGATGAAGCCGCGCGCGTACTCGAGCGCGTAGCAGTGATCCGGCATGCGGTAGCCGCGCGCCTCGCCGCGGGGCATGTGGTGCAGGTCGCCAGGCTTGAACACCATGCGCTCGGCGTCGCCTTCGTTGAAGGCCCACTGCTCGCCTTCGATGATCATGAAGTAGTCGTCGGCCATGAAGCGGCCGCTGAAGCCCTCGGTGCCGATCGGCGTGCCGAAGATGATCACGTACTCGAACAGCGACGCGTGCAGCACCGTCATCTGCCCCATGGCGCCGCCGGCGATGTTGTAGACCCACTCGTCGGCCATGTTGATCTGGCCCGGGAAGCGCTGGTTCAGCTGCTCGCGGATGATGCGCGCCTTGCCGGCGAGCGGCTCACCACTGGCGACGGCCAGCTTGGCGGCGGCGTGGAGCGTGTCGGGATCGAATACGTAGGCCACGGGGTGCTCCGATCAGCTCTGGGCTGGTTGGCTGGCTGGCTCGTTCGAGGCAGCGACGTCGATGCGTTTCGGGCCGAGCGGCAGTGGCTGCGAGAGATCAGCGCCGTCGTAGACCAAGCCGACCGGCGATCGGTAGGTGCCGAACAGGCGATCCGGCAGCGTGGTGAACTGGCCGTAGTTGTACTTGTTCGCCTTGTGGTGGAGCGTGTGGTGCGCGGTGTAGTTGATGACGCTCCAGCGCACCCAGCTGACGCGCTCGTGGATGAAGGTGGACCACACCTGCAAGAACACGATGAAGAACAGGTACACGCCGGCGTGCACCGGGAAGAGGAACACGCAGATGTGGTGCGGGATCGCCTGCATGAAGCTGTCCACCGGGTGAAACGCCATGCTGGTCCACGGCGACGGCACGCGGAACTGGTGGTGGTGCAAGTGGATGTGCTTGTACAGCCAGGGGTGGTGCAGGATGCGGTGCGCCCAGTACACCAGCGGCTCCGTGATCAGCAGGATCAGCCCGATGCTGAGCAGCAGGTACGGCACGCCCTTGTCGGACACGTCGAAGTAGACCTTGCTCTTGCCGGTCACCACGAGATGGTGAATCGGCGCCGTCAGCGCGGCGTGCCCGCTGATGTTGAGCACCGCCCAGAGCCACTCCTTCTTGCGCTGCTCGGCCTGCTGCTGCTTCTGCCCGTCCTCGTGCGGGAAGAAGCGCTGGCGCCTCAAGACGAAGTAGTAGAGCCAGCTGGTCCCCGACGTGATCGGGTAGAACAAGAGGCCCCCGATCGTCATCACCACGAATGACGCCAGAATCGACTGCGGGGCGATGATGGTGTCGAGCAGGCTCACGAATCGCTCCTGTCCGGCGCAAGCTCACGCGCGCGGCACTCCCTGGGGCCTCTACCAGAATCCCGGCGGCGCGTCCCAAGAGCAGGCTGATTTTTTTCCTGCGCGCTTTGGCGGCCCAGTTGGTTTACGTTCGGCCTCGGAGCGTGCAAGCCGGGGATCTCATCCAATCGCGCTATCGGCTCAATCGCGTCCTTGGTTCGGGTGCGAGCGGGTCCGTGTGGGCCGCCAAGAACGAGCTGATCGATCGCGACGTTGCGCTGAAGGTGATGCGCCCCGACGTCGCGGAGGACGCCGTCGCGCTGCAGCGCTTCTTCAACGAGGCGAAGGCCAGCGGACGCGTGCGCAGCTCGAGCATCGTGGAGATCTTGGATCTCGGCCAGGCCGAGGACGGCTCGCCGTTCTTGGTGTTCGAGCTGCTCGACGGCGAGGGGCTCGACCAGCGGCTCGCCCGCGACGGCACGCTGGACGCAGAGTTCGCCTGCGAGGTGTTCCACTCCGTGGCCAAGGCGCTCGATCTGGCCCACAGCCAGGGCATCATCCACCGCGACCTCAAGCCCGCGAACATCTTCTTGCACCGCGATCCCGAGGGCAACACGGTCGCCAAGATCCTGGACTTCGGCATCTCCAAGATCTTCGAGACCAACAACAACTTCACCCTCACCCGCACGGGTACCGTGGTGGGCTCCCCCGCCTACATGGCGCCCGAGCAGGCCTCTGGGCGCGAAGACCTCGACGGCCGCGCAGACGTGTGGTCGCTCGGCGTGGTGATGTACGAGGCGCTGAGCGGCACGCTCCCGCACGAAGCGCCCAACTACAACGCGCTCATGGTCCGCATCCTCACCCAAGACGTGGACCCGCTGATCACGCGCAAGCCCGACCTGCCCCCTGCCCTTGCCGGGCTGGTGGACAGCTGCCTGCGGCGAGACCGCGACCAGCGCGCCGCCTCCGCTGGAGCGATGGCGCAGCAGATCGAGCGCGCCTTGAACGAGATCAAAGCCGTGCGTTATCGGGCGATCGGCCGCCGCGCCTCGGACCGCAACGCGGGTCAGTTCAAGCGCCGCGCGAGCGACTTCAGCCCCGAGGGCGAGAACGGCGAGCACAAGGCTTCCCCCACCCCGCAAAAGCTCCTCATCGCCGCAGGTCTCGGGGCGGTGTTGGGCGGCTGTCTGATCGCGATTCTCTTCCTTCTGCTCAAGTAGGGCTCCGATGTCGCACCTTGTGAGGATCAGCCCCGGCTGGCCTCCTCACCTGGCCCGCGGAGATCCCGGCCACCACCCTGTCTGCGCGTGCACGGGCAGTATCAGCGGACTTTTCGATGGCACACGCCGTGCACACGGCTCGCCCGCGGAGGTCTCATGCGAGAGCGTTGGGTCGCGTGGCTGAGCGGGTTGGTGTTGGGGTTGGCCGTTGGCTGTGCCCCCGAGAGCCCGGTCGACGAGGGAGACGAGGCCGACGTGGACGCCGAGATGTCCGAGGACGAGCTCGGCACCGCGGGCTTCGATCGCCACCGCGTGTTGTCGGACGCTGCGTTCGAGGACTCCGGCGCGATGACCACCAGCGAGGTGCAGGCGTTCCTGAACCAGACCCCGTACGGCAACAAGTCTGCGCTCGCCAACTACACCAGCGGCGGCATGACGGCGGCCACCGCCATCACGAAGGCCGCAACCGAGCACGGCATCAACCCGCTGTTGATCCTGACGCGCGCACAGATGGAGCAGTCGTTGATCGGCAAGTCCAGCGCGAGCAAGAAGGCGCTCGACTTCGCGTTCGGCTGCGGCTGCCCCGACAACCAGAGCTGCAGCGAGACCTGGCGCGGCTTCCACAAGCAGGTGGACTGCATGGCCAGCCACATGCGCAGCTACCTCGACGATCTGGACGCAGGTGGCTCGACCATCGCCGGCTACAAGGTCGGCGTCGCGAAGAAGACGCTCGACCCCGCATGGGTCACACCGAAGAATCGCGCCACCGCCGCGCTCTACACTTACACCCCGTGGGTCGGCACGAACGGCTTCGGCAACCTGGGTCACTTCCAGATCTGGCGCAAGTTCGCGGCCCACACCGGCTACGTGCCAGACGGTCCCGGGGGCTGCGCCGCGGTGATCTACCCCAGCGGCTTGATCGCGCAGTCGCTGCCCTCGGACGCCATGAGCGAGGCCTACACCACGCAGCTGGGCCTGCCGAGCTCGGTGGCCCCGACCTGCTTCTTGGATCCGTTCCAGCTGGTCGATCCCTCCACCGAGGCGACCGCCAGCGCGAGCACGCAGGTGTCGAACAACTTCAAGTTCAGCGAGTTCTTGGCCGGCGAGCCGCAGGCGCGCCACGTGCTGATCGAGCCTGCGCTCGTGACCAAGCTGCAGTCGCTGCGAACCTCGCTGGCCACGTCGGTGACGGTCGTGGAGGGCTTCCGATCCCCGGAGAAGCACGCATCGGTGTGTGGCGACCAGTGCGAAGCAACGCTCGGCCTGACGCTGGGTCGTGCGGCGCGGGTGAAGAGCTCGAGCTCCTCCCAGAAGATGCTGAACGCCGCCAAAAACGCAGGCTTCACCAGCTGCTGGATGGAAGGGCAAGAGCTTTACGTGGACGTGTCCTCTCCCGGTCTGGGCTGCCCCGCCAGCCCGTGACCGCCAGCCTGGCCCGTGCACCGCACGAAGGGCGCGCTTGACGTGGCCGCCTGGGTGAGCAGATTGCCCACACGATGTGTCCCCACTGCCGAACGAACGCCCCCTTGGTCTACCGCGGGGTGCGCGCGCACTGTTCGGCCTGCGGGGGCCGGCGCTCGGTGCTGTCGAACGCATCGGTGACGTACGCCGGCCAGCCGGCCAAGGTGGGCGGCGCGCTGATCCAGGCGTTCGGCTGGATCGCGCTGGCCATCGGCGTAGCGTTCTCGGCGCTCGTCGCGCTGATCGCCTCGATCTGGGCGTCGGCCACGGCGTCGCTCATCACCTTCGCCGTGCTGGCCATGTTCCCGCTCGCGTTCTTCCTGCTCGTGCGCTTCGGCGGCAAGAAGCTGAGCGAGAGCGGCGACCAGTCGCAGCAGCAGCGCCGCGAGCAGGCGCTGTTCGCCCTGGCCCACACCCACGGGGGCATGCTGCAGGCCATGCAAGCCGCCAGCGCGCTCGACTTGCCCGTCGACGAGGCGGATCGCTTCCTCACCCAGCTGGCCAAGAACCGAGAAGAGGTCGACGTCGAGATCGGCGACCAGGGCGAGGTGTTCTACACCTTCTCGCGCGTGGGCTTTCCGAGCGGCCATGTGGCGGCGGCAGCGTGGGGCCACGCGCCCGGCCACCGCGTGCGCGTCGACCCTCGCTTCCAAGAGCCGCAAGAGGTCCGGAGCGCGCCCGCACCCCGCGCCCCCGAGCCGGTGAAAGACGTTCACGAGCGCACCGTCCTCGACGCCGAGTTCGAGGAGATCGAGAACCGGCGCGCGCGCCGTTGACCGGTTTGCTAGCGCGACGAGCCGTCCCGTGGATCGGGAGGGTAGAAATGGAACGGCCACTTCACGTGGACGACTTCCCCGCCGCGAGGTGCAGGGAACACGAGGGTGCGCATGATGCCGACGACGCACGCGGACACCTCGGCCGGTAACGCGTCCTTGGTCGGGGGTGCGTCCGTGGGTCGCTCGAGGTCCCGCGCCGCGACGCGCCCGACGCGATCGATCGTGAGCTCGACGTGGACGGTGCCGCGGAGCTCGGGCGCCGCCGCTTGCGCCTTTCGGTAGCACGCGTCGCCGCGCTGCCCAAGCGCTCGCCGAGGTTACGCGCTCTGGGCGTCGGGTGGGACGAAGCTCAGATACACGTCTGCCGGTTGAAGCCGTGTCTGGTTCCTGCCACGCACGCGATCACTGTCGAGCTCCCCAGCCTTCCGCGACCCATGCACGACCGCTACCTGATCGGCGGCGGCACACGCAACCCCCCCCGCGCCCCGCGCGCGCGAGCCCGTGAAAGACGTCCACGAGCGCACCGTGCTCGACGCCGAGTTCGAGGAGATCGAGAACCGGCGCGCGCGCCGTTGACCCGTTTGCCAACCAGCGAACAGCGGGACGCGACGGTAACATCGACGGCCAGATTGAGGACCGATCGATTCACAGGCCTGAGGGGCACGTGCCTCGCCTTCATGTGCACGAGCGCGGCGGCGTGCGCGGCTCCGGCGCCCGAGCACGGAGTCGACGCCTCGACCACGAGCCCCACGGCGCTCGCGAGCGCGGCCGAGTCCGCCAGCGCAGGAGGCTGGTCCCTGGGCCCAGAAGGCGCGCTGCTCGCGAAGCTGGGCTCCCCGGGTCCACACGCGACCTGCCGCACCGTGAAGCGCCCCACCGGAGAGGTCACGCTCATCGTCGATCGCCCCGGCCAGCAGGACGAGTGGGGCGCGGCGGCGGATCAGCGATGGTGGCGACTCACGCGGCGGTTCCTCGCCTGTCAGGCCCCCGACTGCGAGACCAACCGCGTCCTCGAACAGTCCTGGGACGAGTCTCACCACGAGCGTGCGACCTATCGCCTCGAGCGCGACACACGCGATCGGGTCGTGTCGGTCAGCTACGAGGTCGCGCCCGGCTCGGAGCCCGACGCGCGCGACGGCTCGTTGCTCGAGCTCACCGGCGAAGTCCCCTCCGGGTGGAGCCGCGGCTTCGATCTGCCGGCCGCTCGGATCCACCCGTACGCGCAGCTCGTGCCATGGGTGCTCCTCGACGAAGCGCGGCTCGACCCGATGCCAGCGCGCGGGCAAGGGCCTGGGGTGCTCTGGGTGCGACGCGGCATGTCCGCGTTTCGAACTGTGTTTCGTGACGGTCGCGTCGTCGGGTGGTCTCACGACGGCGGCCAAGGCGGCACCGGCTGCGCCTACAAGTGGAGGGGCGACCACCTGGAAGAGTGGGGCTGCGCGACGTTCTCGGACTCGGACGAGGGCCCCGACTTCTTCTTCTCGCCCAAGCTCGAGAGCGCGGAGGTGCGGGTCGTCGTCCGGCGAAACACGCGGAGCGTGATCACAGGCTTCGAGGTCACCTCTCATGGCCTCTCGGAGGTCACGCGTTACGACGTCGAGCTCGACCCGGCCGGGCGGGTGCGGCAGGTGGTCAGCCGCGGCGTGTCGCCAGCATCGTCGTTGCGCATCGAGCGCGACGACCAGGGCCGAGAAGTGCGGCGCGTGGCCGTATGGCAAGGAGAGACGATCCTCGACGACGTCACGACCTACGGATGCCCGCAACTCATCCCCATCGAGCCGCCGCCGCTGATCCCTACATCCGAATGACCAGCCGCTGCTCGAGCGCCGCGTCCACCTTCTCGCAGAACTCGCGGAAGGCCTTGTAGTCGCTGGCCGAGACGCGCGACCGTGTGAGCTGGAACTTGCTGGTCACGGTGACCTTGCCGGCCTCGATCTTCACGTCGACGAGGGCGCTGCCGAACGGGCTCTCGACCTTGGTCGAGGCAGGGGCGCGGACCACCTTGGCAGCGGCCGGGAAGGTGGTGACGCGCACCTCGTTGGAGCTCGAGAGCGCGCCCAACACCAGGTCCATCTTGCGCGTGGACAGCGTGGCCACCGAGCTCATCAGCGCGAGCGAAGAGGCCACCGGCACGCTCAGCGCGTCGCCCTCGCGGCGCGCGTAGGCGGGCGCCTTGCCCTTGGCCGAGAGACCGAGCGGCTTCTCCACGTCGGCCACGTCTCGCACGCCTACCGCCGACGCGTCCTTGCCGAGCTCCACGGCGCCGAAGAAGGTCGCGAGGTCTTCGGCCGCGCGCTCGCGGCGCTTGCCCTCGGGTTGGTAGCGCGAGCGCCAGGCGGCCGCGTTCACGCCCTCGACCGTGCCGTCGAAGCTGAAGTTGGCGGAGCCGTCGGCGTTCACCGCGGCGGTGATCTTGCGCACGTGCGGCGAAGCCTCCGGCGGCGCGTTGGGCAGCCGCACGAGCTTGGGGTTCCCTTCATTGATCTGCAGGCCCACCGCGTCGCGGTCCATGGCGGGCAGCGCGTTCGAGCCCACGCCCTCGGCGGTGCCGTCCAGGTACAGATCGAGCGAGGGCACGTAGGCGATGGCGTGATCGAACGCGCTCAGGCTGGGCGGCGCGCCCTTGGGCAGGTCCCCGCGCATGGCCGTGCGCACGAGCACGAGCGTGGACGGGATGCCCAGCTCGCGCAGCATGGTCACGATCACGGTCGCCTTGTCTTTGCAGTCGCCCCAGCCGCGCGCGAGCGTGAGCGCGCAGCGGCGAGGCTTGATGCCTTCGAGCCCGAACTCGAGCGCCACGTAACGAAGCCCCGTGACGTACTGGTAGACCGCGCGCACCTTCTCGGCGTCGGTCTTCTTGCCTTGCGTGATCTGCGCGAGCTTCTTCTTCACCGACTCGTCGACGTCGAGCTGGTCCTTGCTCAAGCCCCAGTACCACTTGCCGATCTCCTCCCAGCTCTTGAAGGTCGAGACGTGCACCTGCCCCACGATCTCGGACGCTGGCGGCTGGCCCGGCTCGGGCACCAGCGCGGGCACGTTCTTGGCCAGGAAGCGGTAGATCTTGGTGTCGCCGTCCTCCTTCTGCTCGCTGACGACACCGGGCAGGTTGTGCACGAAGGTGGAGAGCGCGCGCGACTTGGGCGCGATCAGCACGAACTCCGACTCGGCGATCGGATCGCGCTCCTGCAGGTACTCCACGTCGTAGTACGCGTCGGCGACCTCGTTGCGCATGGCCACGTCGTCGATGCGGTAGCGGAGCTCGACCACGTCGCCCGGGTTGAGCCGCGGGAAGGTGACCGCGAACATGCGCACCGAGGTGTACATGGCGATCGCGGGCTGGTTGGCGGCGACCTCGCCGCTCTCGATCGCTTCGGCGATGGATCCGTCCTTGCGGTACACGCGCGACAGCCGGAGCTCGACCTCTTGGCGCTCGGACTCGTACTGCAAGAAATACTGCCGCGCCTCGGCGGCGGCCTCGTCCGTGAGCGGCTGGAACACCACCTGATGGAAGCGGCTGGCCAAGCCGTTGGGGAACACCGTGGTCACCGCGAGCTTGCGGAGCACGCGCGTGCGCACGCCCTTGTCGGTCGGCTTCTGCGCCTCGGACGCGATGCGCTCTTTGTCCCAGGCGTAGGCCTCGTCCCTGCGGGGCTTGGACGGCGCCAGGAACTCCACGTACGCGCGAGTGGCTTTGTCTTGCGGGTAGAGCTGCAGGATCTTCCGCAGGTAGCGCAGCTGGTCGTCGCGGTTCTGCGCCTCGCCGGCCAGGTCTGCCAACATCCGCAGGGTGGACGGCTCCTCCGGCGCGATGTCGAGCGCCGCCGCGAGCAGGCTCTCGGCCTTCTTGTGTTTGCCCACGGCGCGGAAGGCGCGCGCGCTCATCACCTTGGCGAACACGCGATCCGGCTCGGAGCGCTCGAGCCGCGTGGCCCAGCGCTCGACCTGGGCCGCGTCGTTGCGCAGCGCCGAGCGCTCGAGCTGCTTGGCCAGGAACGCTGGATCGTTGCCGTGGAAGGCGAACCAGCGCGCGTCCACGTCGTCCGCCTCGGCCTCGCGCCCGAGCGCGCGCAGCTGCGCGGCGTAGATGCGCAAGAGCGCCACCGCTTGTGGCCTGCGGGTGGTGGCGCCCTCCAGCACCGAGAGCGCCGTGCGTGGTAACCCGGCTTGCACGTACAGCTCGGTGCGACCCAACAGCGCGGTGGGGTTGTCGGGATCGAGCTCGAGCGCACGCTCGTAGTGAGGCGTCGCGTCGCGCCAGTGGATGCCGCTACGGGCGAGGCGCGCCTTGGCCAGCTCGACCTGGACCTCGGAGAACGTGTCCCCCTTCTTCAAGAGCGCGCTCGCCTTGTCCACGAAGCTGCGCGCCTGGTTGCGATCCTCGACCAGCTCCGAGGCGAACAGGCCTCGCGCCACGCTGGGCTCGGCCTCGAACGCGCGCACCGCCAGGTCCCGCGCGCGGTGCTCACCGCGCGGGTTGCCGCCGGTGAGCCGTAGGTAGCGCGCGTACTGCTCCACCGAGCGTGCGGCTGGTTTGCCCGAAACGAGGCGATCGAACACCTGGACGGGCCCCTCGCCTTTTTCGCTCGACGGCTTGGTGGCCTTGGCGGTGCTCTCGGTCGCCGCCGGGTCGTGGCTGAACTCGACCCCCAGATCGGGCGCTCCCGCGCGGTCCGCCACGCGCACCGCGACCTTGGGCGACGAGATGTCGCTGCAGACCTTCACCGTCAGGCGGTTGTTGCCTGGCAAGAGCTCGGCGTGCGCAGAGAGGCGATCGAAGTCGAACGCGCGGTAGGCGCCGTCCTCGAGCAGGAGCCGCCCGTTGAGCCAGAGCTTGATCGCGCCCTCAGCGCCGACCCAGAGCGAGATCGCGCGCGCGCCTTTGGCGCCGCTTTTGTCGCGCAGCACGGTGGTGGCGTAGCCGCAGATCTGATCGCGCGGCCGCAGCCAGTCGCCGAAGTCGAACACGGCGCCGAAGCCGGTCTCGGGCTGGGCGCGGAAGCGCACCGGTCGCTCCTTGCCGTCGTACACGCGGCCGGGTACCACCGCCGAAGCCAGCTCCGACTCGGGCTGGTAGGGCGTGCCGAAGCCGACGCGGTTCTGGTCGTCGAACGGGCCCACGAACAGCCAACGGTCGACGAAGCCGAGCCGGGACATGCGCGACGAAGCGCCTGCCGTATCACCGCGCCGCGAGCGCGCTTCCGCGATCAGGATGGTGCCGTAGACCTTGAGCGCGGCAGGCGTGCTGTCTGCCGCCACGGCGGAGGTGAGCGCGAACTCGACCTGATCGGGGCTAGACTGGTCCCACAGGCCTGCGAGGGCGCGAAGCGCCACGTACAGCTCCGGGCCTTTGGCCTTTTGCGCGGCCTCGCTCGCCTGCTCGAGGGCGGCGTCCCGCGGCCCACCGCTGGCAGCGGCAGGAGCCAGCAAAACCAGGAGCCATACCACCAGCCCGAACAAGCCACGGGACATTCCGCGGTTTGACCCGACATCCTCGCCGCGGTCAAGGGCCGGGCTGCGTCCTTACGGATTCGAACGAGAGCGCCCGAAGGCCGTCTTGCTACGAGGGGTTAAACTCGGATAGAACCCTTGGTCTCTCGACAGAGAGCACACGCCCGTACGTCGCGCACGGCGACAGGGAGTGGTGATGTGCGTGCCCGTCGGCGCGCTCGGAGGGATGATGGTCAATCCTCAGATGGTCATGTACGAGGAGGAGTTCAACCAGATCCAGACTGTGGTTGACCACCTTGTCAAGAGCGCCAACGCGAAGAGCGTCTTCATCGTCGACAAGAACGGGCAGCTCATCGCAGCAAGCGGCGACGTCGAACACCTCGACACGACCTCCCTCGCCTCGCTCACCGCCGGCAACATCGCCGCCACGGGAGGCATGGCGAAGCTGCTCAAGGAGAACGAGTTTGCCACCCAGTTCCACGAAGGCGAACGCGCCAACGTGTACATCACCCTGGTCGGCAACCGGGTCATCTTGGTCGTCATCTTCGACGCCAAGTCCAGCCTGGGCCTCGTCCGGTTGCGTGTGAAGAAGGCCAGCGAAGAGCTCAATCACATCTTCGAGAGCTTGCTCAAGAAGGTGCAAGAGCCGGGTGGGGATTCGCCGTTCGCCGAGATCACCGACGAGGACATCGACAACTTGTTCAACGACTAGGAGCGCGCCCCCATGAGCTTCATCAATTTGATGGCGCGCGAGATCAACTGCAAGATCGTCTACTACGGTCCTGGCTTGTGCGGCAAGACGACGAACCTGCAGTACATCTACGAGCGCACCAACCCCGACGCCAAGGGCAAGATGATCAGCCTCGCCACCGAGACCGATCGCACGCTCTTCTTCGACTTCCTCCCGCTAGCGCTCGGTGAGATCCGCGGCTTCAAGACGCGCTTCTACCTCTACACCGTGCCGGGTCAGGTGTTCTACGACGCGAGCCGCAAGCTGATCCTGAAGGGGGTCGACGGCGTGGTGTTCGTGGCCGACTCGCAGATCGCCCGCATGGAGGCGAACCAAGAGTCGCTCGAGAACCTGCGCACCAACTTGGCCGAGCAGGGCTACTCGCTCGACAAGCTGCCCTTCGTCATGCAGTACAACAAGCGCGATATGCCGGACATCGCGACCGTGGAGGAGCTGCGCGAGGCGCTGAACCCGACCATGGTCCCCGAGTACGAGGCGTGCGCACGCACGGGTGTGGGAGTGTTCGACACGCTGAAGGCGGTCGCCAAGCTGGTGCTGACCGAGCTCAAGAAGGGCGGGCCCTGATCGGGCGCTCGCGCGAGCTCAACGCACGACGGCGCGGCCCCTGACGGGGCCGCTCGTCGTTTGTCGCCGCGCGTCAGTTACCGACCACTGCGAGCAGCAAGCCGCTGGTCGCGCCGGCCACCGCCGGGACGTTGCCGGTCTGCGCAGTGGGCGCCCCGCTCGCGACGAAGTTGGTCGTCTTGATCGTGCAGCCAGCCTTGGTGCCGACAACGGTCACCATCTCCGGCGTGGCAGCGGTCCCGGTGGTGGCGAAGAACAACTGCACGCCGCCGTCGGCCGGTCCTGCCCCGGTCGACGAGCCGCCGCCGGAATACGCAGCAATCGTCTCCGGATGGCCGCTGACGGTGTAGGTGACGCCCGCGCGCGAGTTGCAAGCGCCGCTTGCTCCGTCCTCGAGCGCCGTCTCGAGGATGATGCTCGCATGCGTGCCCCCGGCCCACATCGGATCGACCGCGCCGTAGTTCACGTCGGTCGCGACCATCAGCGTCGAGGTCTGATAGAAGCCGAACGCTTGCACCAGCGGCGAGCTGCCGTCGATCAGGTACTCGGGCGTGAAGGCGTCGTAGCTGCCACTCTGGGTCGCGCTGAAGTACGCAGGCGTCACGTCTTGCACGAACAGCTCGCCGAACTGCGTGTGCGGGATGTCGACCGTGTTCGATCCGCACAAGTTGCCGCCCACCGTGACGTCGCCGGTAGGGTGGTCCAAGAGCGTGTTGGCGAACACGCGGACCGGCACGTAGGGCGCGCATCCGCAGCTGATCGCGCCCGTGCCGCCAGCCCCACCCTCGCAAGATCCTCCACCGCCGCCAGAGCCGCCACCCCCCATCACTCCCCCACCGCCGCCGACCTCTCCGCCGCCGCCGCCGGTGGCCCCAGCCGCACCAGCTCCTCCAGCTCCACCGCCACCGGCGGGGCCTGCCCCCGTGCCTCCAGCGCCCCCGGTGCCGGAGTCACCACACCCGAGCCACACGAGCAGCAGCGCCAGATGCCAAGATCGTCGAGAGTTGTCCATGTTCTCCAGAAGAGCACGGAATGCGCTACCCGTGTGAGGGCTCGTGCGCCTTCCCAACCCAGCCGTGAGTCGGCGCAAACGCCGGCCTGGCAACGGCCGAGCGCCCCCTGGCCGAGGCGAACGTGATGGAAGACCAGACCAGCACAGCTCGAGCGGGTGTCCGCTGCGCTCCCTCCGTGCTTCCTCACCCACGGCTCTCGACCGGCCGTGGGAACGAGATCGATGTGAGCAGGTGGCCTGACGACGAGATCGAGCTCAGGAAGGGCGGGCCTGACACTGGTTGTCGCGGCGGGCGTTCGAGGCTAGCCACCGGGCATGAGCCACTCCCTTCGCGTGTGTCCTGCGTTGGTCGCCCTGCTGCTCTCGGCGTGTGCGTCGTCCGAGCCGGCCCCCGTGGCGCCAGCGCCGACTGCCACGCCCACGCCCGCGCTGACCAGCAGCGCCGACGTGGCACCGCCAGCGGCCTCGGCCAGCGCTGCGCCGGCGCTGACGCCGGAGCAGATGAAGAAGGCCAAAGAGGCTGCCGAGCTGGAGGCAGATCGGGCCGAGCTCGAGCGAGAACAGAAGTCCGAGCTGGCTCGCTTCACGCCCGAGCTGCGCGCCGAGGCGAAGGCGCTCGCGGCCAAGTCCTACCCCACGGCCAAAGCCGCGCTGACCGCCGCAATGGCGAGCAAGCACCGCTTCCCCGGTCATGCGGAGCGAGACTCCCAGCGGCACCCGATCGAGACGTTCGAGTTCTTGGGTCTCAAGCCCACCATGACCGTGCTGGAGATCGGCCCCGGCGAAGGCTGGGTCACCGAGCTGCTCGCGCCGACGCTCGCGGCCAAGGGCAAGCTGATGGCGACCAACTCGGATCCCAAGGGCCCCATCACGGAGCGCTCGACGTTCTACGGGCAGCGCTTCCAGAGCCTGCTCGACCGCAGCCCAGAGGTGTACGGCAAGGTCGAGACGCTGATTGTCGATGGCACCGCTCCGAAGCTCGGACTCGACGCGAAGGTGGACATGGTGCTCCTGTTCCGCGGCGCCCACGGCATGCACAACCGCGGCAAGCTCAAGGACTGGCTGGGCGAGATCCACAAGGCGCTCAAGCCGAACGGCGTGCTCGGCATCGAGCAGCACCGCGCCAAGGAGGGGGACAACGTCGACGTGACCGCGAAGCAGGGCTACGTGCCCGAGAAGTGGCTGATCGAGCAGGTGGAGGCCGCAGGCTTCAAGCTCGCCGCCAAGTCGGAGATCAACGCCAACCCCAAAGACACCAAGGACCACCCCGAGGGCGTGTGGGCGCTGCCCCCGACCTTGCGTCTGAAGGAAAAGGACCGCGCCAAGTACGTGGCGATCGGCGAGAGCGACCGCATGACGCTCAAGTTCACGAAGGTGGCGGCCCCCAAGCCGGCTGCGACGCCCGCCAAAAAGTGACTCGCCGCCGTGACGTTTGCCGGCGCCCCGCCGACTGAGTCCTTCGATGCTGAAAAACACGCTGTTCGTCGTCGCCCTCGTGGTCTCCGGCTGCGCCTCGGAGACGGTCCCGACCGCCGAGAGCGCGCCGGCCAAGCCGAGCCCGTCGGCGTCAACGACCGTCGCCTCGGCTACCAACGAGACCTCGGCCGAGGACGGCCTCGCCCCCAAGCGTGGCGCCGACTTCCCGGAGTTCTCCGCCAAGACGGCTGCGCCCCTGGCGTCGGCCGCGACGACGCAGCGGTTGGTGCCGACCACGCAGCCCACGAGCTCGTCCGCGCCCGGCGATTCCCAACCCAAGACGTGCAGCAAACCACCCCCCGGTGGGCCGTGCGCAGGCGCGATCGGCTTCTGCCCCCAGTGGAGCTGCCAGGACGGCAAGTGGGTCGACGTGCGACCGAGCAAAGGCCCGAAGGGCCCTCACAACCCGAAGGACCCGCTCGCGTTCTGAGCGGCCCCCGCGGACTAGGGAGGGAGCAGTCCCCAGTTCGTCGCGGACCCGTCTGGCCCCCTGATATCGTGGGCCGCCCTTAGATCATCGGCACTTCGCGGGTCTTCACGAAGCGCTCTTTGGGGTCGAAGCGCTTGGGCTTGCTGGACGGCTCGGCGTCCCACCAGCCCGAACCGACCTTCACGGGCTTGCCGTAGAGATCCGCGTCGAAGTGTTCCGGGAAGCCAGACGCGCCGATCGGCCGCACCAGCTCGAGCTCGGCCTTGGCCGGGATCGGATCGCCGTCGCGGTCTGGCAAGCTGGCCAGGAACCCCTCCGCGTCGAACAGGAACGAGAACGGCTTGAGGATGGGATCCTCGTCATCTTCCTCGTCCTCCTCTTCGGCGTCCGCCGCGATCGCGCGCCCTTTGGCCAGGTAGATGCGGGCGATGCCGCCGCCCTCGAGATCCCCCACGACCGGCGCGAGTGACTCGCGATCGAAGCTCAGCGTGTCCTTGGCGATCTCCACCTTCACGAAGGGCATCGCGTCGAAGAACGCCTCGACCTTGCCGCCCTCCACCAGGTACGCCCCGAGGACCTCGGCCAACAGCACGTTGGCCCGCGGCTTGTCGAAGAAGCGGTTCATCGCCGCCAAGAGCTCCTTGCGGGTGGCGCCGACGAACACCTCCCCCATCAGGAGGTTGTTGTTGACGACGAAGGTGCACTCGAAGACCCAGAAGCTGCTCACGCGAGCACGCTATCAGGGGGCGCACTCAGCGAGGCACTCTTCTTCGCGCGCTTGGCAGTCTTCCTCGGTCGAGGCGGGATCCTCGCCGAACTCGTGGCACTCTTGGCCGAGGTCGGTCTGCGTGTCGTGGCAGGTCTCGCCGATCTCCAGGCAAGTGGGGTTCTCGCCCGAGTGATCGTCCCCGCAGGCGAATAGCGCCGCACAGGAGAGAACCAGGGCGGCGAGGTTAGGCTTGAGCATGGGCGCAGAAATCGCACGGCCCAAGGGCGTGGCGCGCGCGACAAGATGTCGCACGCGGCGTCATGTCGCTTGTCGACGGGTGGGTTTGAGCCTTTTTGTACCCCGTCAGGATGCTTCGTCTCGCTGTCCTCTCGGCCGGCTTGTTGGCCATGACCCTCACGCCGAAAGCCGCTTCGGCCGCCGCGTGTTGCGGCGAAGCGGCGGGGCTGGGCGAGCAGCTGTTGGCGAGCGAGAACGCCGCAGTGGCCTTTCGCGTGGGCGCGCGCGGGCGCGTGGGCTCGTTCGATTTCGAGGGCGACTTCGTGGCCGCTCCCGAGGGCTCGCGCGAAGGGGCCGTGGAGCTCAACGTGGCGGCCACGGCCCGCGTCACGGACCACCTGGAGCTCGGCGCAGAGCTGCCCGCTCAGCTCAACGTGCGCACGGCCACCGAGACCGAGGTTGGCGGCGGCCCCGGGGACGTGAAGGCGTTCGCCCGCGCTCTGCTCGTGAGCAGCCACGATCATGAGTACTTGCCCGGCGTGTTCGTCAGCGTGGGCGCCTCGATCCCCACCGGCATGCCGGCCTCGCGAGCCGACACCTACGTGGACATCACCGGCCAAGGCAACGCGGAGCTCTCCCTGGGCCTCTCGTTGCAAAAGACCTTCGACGATCGCGTGTTCGCCCGCCTGAGCGGCGCGGTCGGGTGGTTCGTGCCCGAGGTGGTGGACGCTCGGAGCCTGGCGCGCTCGCCCCGGCTCTCCGTGTCCGCGCTCGCCGGCCCCGTGCTCGACCCGGTCGTGCTGGGTGCTGGCGTCGCCTACGAGGCAGAGGCCGCGCCACCGAGCAGCCCCGCGGGAACGACGGGGCGCACGAGGCTCGACCTGGTGCTCGCGCTGACGGCCGACGTCTCGCATCGCGTCGCGCTGCTCGCCAGCGTGAAGAGCCCAGTCCCGGCAGCGGACGCAGGCAGCAACGAGATCGCGTCGGTCAGCGGGCAGCTGGGCGTCCGCATGGGGTTCTTGGATTGAGGTCGCAGATGGGTAGCCGCAAGAGAAACACGATGGGGCTGATCGGGCTCGGGCTCGTGTGCGCAGCCTGCACACAGAACTCCTCCGACCGCGACGACGACGCGCTGTCACTCGAGGTGCAAGGCGAAGACGGCCTGCTGACGTTCGAGATCGAGAGCGAGGAGCCGCTGTCCGAAGGCGCCATCGATCTGACGCTCAGCGTGCGACGCGGGGGCCAGCTGGTCGACCAGGTGACGGTGGCCGCCACCGTGCTGATGCCCGCGATGCCGCACGGCGCGTCGAGCCCCGAGCCAGAACAAGTCGCACCCGGGCGCTTCCTGTTGCAGGATGTGGATCTGTCGATGCCTGGCCGCTACGAGCTCGAGATCCTCGCGACGACCGATCAGATCGAGGACTGGGCATCGATCACGTTGGACGTCCCGTGAAGAACGCCGCCGGGTTCGAGTCTGCGCTAAACCCTTGGCTGATCGGCTTGAGGCTGGTCGTGGTGCTGGTGTTGGCTGGCTCCCTGTTGGTCAGCACCTCGCTGCTCGCCACGCCGGTCGCCTACGAGCTGGCGCTGCCGGTGCTGGCCGCGCTGGTCATTTCGATCGTGGTGCACCGGCTCACGCGCACCTCACCGTTGTGGGCGCACCCGCACGCGCTGTTCGCGAACGTCGTGTTCGATCTGGTGTGCATCGCGGCGCTGCTCGCCGCCTCGGGCGGCGCCGCCAACCCCTTCAGCGTGATCTTGCTGGTGTACGTCGCGCTGGCGGCGTCGACGCTGCCGCCCAAGCCGACCTTCGTGCTGAGCGCGCTCAGCGCGTGCACCTTCGGTGCGCTGTTCTTGATGCCCAAGGACCCGGCCTGTCACGTGGACAACAGCGTCGCCGCGTTCAACAACCACTTGTACGGCATGTGGATCGCGTTCGTGCTTGGCGCAGGCCTGGTGGCCTACTTCCTCACCGGCGTGCGCCGCGCGATCCGCGCGCGAGACGAGGAGCTCGCGCGCTTGCGGCTACGCGACGTGCAAGCCACCAAATTCGAGGCGCTCGGCACGTTGGCCGCAGGCACCGCACACGAGCTCGGTACGCCGCTCGGCACCATGTGTGTGCTGGCGCGCGAGATCGAGTCGGGCAAGCTGCCCGAAGCAGAGGCTCGCGAGCGCGCGCGCACCATCGTCGAGCAAGTGGAGCGCTGCCAGAAGGTGCTGGCGCGCATGCGGCTCGGCCCGCGCGATCTCGCCGTCGAGAGCGACGCAGATCTGGAGACCGCCGTGCCTGCGGCGGTGTCGGCTTGGTGCGCGGCCCACCCCGACGCGGTGGTCCAAATCCGCAAGCTCGAGAACGGCCCGGTGGCGCTGGCCAAGAGCGACGTCGAAGCCGCGCTGGGCGTGCTGCTCGACAACGCACACGCCGCGATGCAGGCCGGCCACAGCGGACCGATCGTGGTCGAGGCTGGCGTCGGCCCTGGCGGCGCCTACGTCACCGTCGAGGACGAGGGCAGCGGCATCGCCGAGCCCATCGCGGCACGCGTGGGAGAGCCCTTCTTCACCACCAAGCCCCACGGCGAGGGCATGGGCCTGGGCCTGTACGTCGTGCGCCGGCTGCTCGAGCCGATCGGAGGCGAGCTGTCGATCGAGCCGCGCGCGCCACATGGCACCCGCGTACGCCTTCGTTTCGGAGCCCCGACCCCCGTTCCCGCATGAGCGATCCCGAGAGCGATCCGACGCTGCTCGTCGTCGACGACGACAAGAGCTTCCGCGAGGCGCTCGGCAGCGCGCTCGCCAAGCGAGGCTTCGCCGTGACCCTGGCCCAAGACGCCGCCGCCGCGGAGCTGCTCGCCAGGAGGACGGTGTTCGAGTACGCCGTGGTCGACGTGCGCATGCCCGGCTTGAGCGGCATCGAGCTGGTCGAGCGCTTGCGCGCCATCGATGAAGGGACGCGCATCATCGTGCTGACGGGTTACGGCACGATCGCCAACGCCGTCACCGCCATGCAGAAGGGCGCGATCGACTACCTGACCAAGCCGGTCGACGCCGAGACCTGCGAGCGCGCCCTCCACGGCCGGCGCGGCGACGCCACGACCGAGGAGATCCCCAGCCTGGACTTGGTCGAGTGGGAGTACCTGCAGCGCGTGCTGGCCGACTGCGGCGGCAACATCTCGGACGCTGCGCGCAAGCTCCGGCTGCATCGCAGGACGCTGCAGCGAAAGCTCGCGCGCAATGCGCCGAGGAAATAGCGGTCGAACGCTACTGGCAGGCGCCGTTCACGCAGACCATGCCGTCTTCGCAGCCGATCACGACCTGCTTGGGATCTGCGCAGTCCACGTCCTGTACGCCGCACTCGCAGTCGCAGCCGAACGCGTCGCCGTAGTAGTCCGGATCGCACGTCCACGTGGTGGGCACGCACAAGCCGTTGCCGTTGCAGGCCTCGGCGCCTTGGCAGCCGGTCACGGTTCCGCCGAGATCACAGTCCGGATCGTAAGCGCCGCAGTTGCACTGGCAGCCGTTGGCCATGCCGGCGTCGTAGTCCGTCGGGGCGCACGTCCACGCCGTCGGCGTTCCCTCACACTCGCCCGACGTCATGCCGCAGGTCTGGCCCGCCTCACACGGGGTGGGCAGGGTGGCATCGTCGCAGTCGGGATCGTAAGCGCCGCACTCGCAGTCGCAGTAGGCCACGTCTGCGCCCACGCCGTTGCCGAGCTCGTCATAGTAGCCAGGCGCGCACGTCCAACCCGCGACCGGCGGGGTCACCTCGAGCGTGGCGCTCGCGATGTGCAAGCATCTGCCGTTGGGAACCGCGGTGACGCCACCAGCATCGTCGAGCGCGACCTCGACCAGCGTGACGTCGCTCAGGCTGCCGCTGAAGTAGTACGGGAGGTTGGAGCTCGTGACCTCGAGCGAGCCGGCGTTGGCGACGAAGATCGCCCCCTCCGCTTCGGGATCGTAGTCCTCGTAGCTCACGAGACACACGGTGGTGTCACCACAGTCGGCCTGCGAAGCGGGCAAGCTGAACGTGCTGGAAGCGAGCGGGTCGGTCCCCAACAGATCGATGTCGTCGTCGGCGGCGCCTCCGAAACCAGGTTGGGCGGTGCCCGACCAGTAGGAGTCTGCCAAGGCAGTGAACCCCGCGACGGACGTGATCTCGATGCAGTCCCCAGGAGTTCCCCCACCGCCGCCGCTGGCGCCGGCGGCTCCACTGCCACCCGAGCCGCCGCTGCCAGAGTCACCGCAGCCGATCAACGCAGCCGCGACCACCAAGACCTGAGCCACCGAACCGACAAGCAAGCCGTTGCGCATGGGGCATCTCCAGGCTGATGACCCTACACGTGCGCACATCATCGCCAAAGGCAATTCTGCAGCGTTTCCTCGCCTTTGCAGCTTCCTCGGAATCTTCCAGGGGCTCGTTCAGGAGCTCAGCGTGCGCTCGAGTCCCTTCTTGGGCTTGCGTGCCTCGGTGCGCGAGCTCGAGGGCGGCGACGGCGCGAGCACCTGGCCATCCTCCTTGAAGCGCAGCAGGTCTTGCGACGCCTGACGCAGGTAGGCCTGCTTGATGTGGAACGGCAGGAACGAGCTCTTGAAGCCCGACAGGATCATCGACTTGATATCCGCGAGCGGCATGCCCATCTCGGTGTGACAAAGCCAGAGCTCCTTCGACACGGTCGTGTCGGTCACTAAGCGGTTGTCCGTGTTGACCGTCACACGCAGGCCGAGATCCAAGTAGAGCTTGAGCGGGTGCGCGGCCAAGCTGGTGACCGCGCCGGTCTGCACGTTGGACGACGGGCAACACTCGAGCGGGATGCGGTGATCGCACACGTAGTGGAGCAGGTCACCGTTCTCGCGCAGGCGGCAGCCGTGGCCGATCCGATGGGCGCCGCACACATGGATGGCCTGCGCGATCGACTCGGGGCCGTAGGCCTCGCCCGCGTGGATGGTGACGTTGATGTTGTTGTCGCGCACCAGCTGGAACGCCTGCCGGTGGTGCTTGGCCGGGTGATCGTACTCGGCGCCGGCGAGGTCGAAGCCGACCACGCCGCGGCCCTTGTAGGCCACGCACAGCTCGGCCATCTCCAGCGAGGTGGCCACTGACACGTTGCGGATGCCGCACAGGATCAGGTTCGACTCGATGCCGTAGTCTTCGTGCGCTTGGCGCAGGCCGCTGAGCACCGCCTCGACCACGGTGGTCAGTCGCAGGCCTTGCTGCGTGTGCAACATGGGCGCGTAACGCACCTCCATGTAGCGGATGTTCTCCTTGGCGGCGTCCTCTGCCAGCTCGTAGGCCACGCGGAACAGTGCGTCGCGGTGCTGGAGCACGGCCAAGGTCACGCTGAACGCCTTCAGGTACTCGACCAACGAGCCGCAGTTCTGGCCCAGGTTCATGGCCTTGGAGAGATCCGCGGCGTTGTTCGCGGGCAGCTCGACCTTGTACTCCTTCGCCAGCTCCAAGATGGTCGAGAGGCGCAAGCTGCCGTCGAGGTGGACGTGCAGATCCGTCTTGGGCAGCTGCTCGAAGAACGACAGCGGCAGCGTGGGCGACCCGTCGCGCGGACCTCGACGGGGGGGCGGGCTCTCGGCCGGCGGATCGAGGTCGTCTACGTCGTCGTCGGAATCGGCTGCGCTCATGGCCGAGTATCTCTCAGCCGGGCGCTGATCGCCAGCTCCCGCTCGCGGGGGAATGGGGGCGGTCTGGGGCTTTCGCTCCCGGGCTTCCACTGGTCCCGCTGGCGCAGTCAGCTCCAAAGTCCGGGCAAGCCGCGGACTTTGGAGAGCCAAGCCCTAGCGTCTTCTGCGCCAGCGGGCCCAGGGTCCCTTCGCTTCACCCCCAGACCGCCCCCATCCCTCCGCTCGCTCCCTCTCCCCCAACGACTCGTGAGGTCGCGCGCACGTGGCTCCTGCCAAGCACAACGTGCTCACGCGAGTCCGCCACAGGACGCCCAGCGATATCGAGGGGCGGGCGTCGGCGGGTCAGCGGCGCTTCTTCTTCTTTTCTTTGCGAGGCGGTGGCGCCTCGTCGGAGCTCTCGGCGGCCCCCTCGGCAGGCTCTTCGTGTTCGACTTTTTTGGTCTCGTGGACCGGCACCGCGGCCGCGCGCTCAGGGCGGGCCTCGCCGCGGAACCGGCGCTCCGCATAGACCAACGCCGCCAGCACGGCCGCGGCCGCGACCACGAACATCGACCACACAGGCAGAGCGACCGAGCCGGCGCGGCGGAACGCGCGCTCGACCCGCGCGACGTCGGCGCCCTTGACCAGCGTGTTGCCGACCCACGTGCTGGGAATGCCAGTGCCTCCCAGCTCGAAGAAGAACAGCTCCTTCTCCGCCGACACGCGGCTCTTGGTCTCCTCGAGCGACATGCAGCGACGCATGTCCGCCTTGTTGTCGACGCCGACGCTGGCGAGGATGTCGAGCACGCCGTCGTAGCCGAGCTGCTCTGGGGCGGCGTTGTACAGCGCGTCTGCGACCGCGTCCTTCTTCTCCTCGGGCGCGCAGGTGTGGGCCAAGGCCGCGGGCAACGCGCCGCGGTGGAACTCGAGCGGCACCATCACGCGCTGGATCTTGACGTTCGGATCGTGCTCCAGCTGCTTGAGCACTTTGTTGTGCAGGTTTCGGCAGTGCGGGCACTCGAAGTCGGTGAAGGTGACGATGGTGGTCTTGCCCGGCACCTGCAGCGCCTGAATCTGCGGTGGCAGCGGCGACTTCTCCGGGTACATCGACCAGATCCAGGGCAGCGCCGTGACCAGCGCGCCCACCAGCCCCCAGCTGATGGTGATGGGCGTCTCCGAGGCAGGCGTGAGCTCCGCCAAGGCCGCGTCGGAGCGCCCCGCCTTGTGCGCGCGCCACAGCTTGAACGACAGCGGCGCCAGCACCGCGAACGTGAGCAGCGTGCTCACGTCGACAGCCACACAATACGCGCAGTACACACCCAACTTGGCCTGCGCCGCGATCAAGTACACGGCGAAGATCGAGCCGACGCCCGACGCCGCGGTGAGCGCCCACACCAGCTGCTTGCTGCGCGCGAAGAAGGTCGCCGCCAGCATGACCAAGAAGATCACGCGCGCCGCGTCCGGCAGCGTCATCATGCCGCCGAGCAGGTCGGCGATCTGCTTGCCCGCGTCGCTCTGGCGCACCTGGTTGCACGCCGACTGCGCGCCACAGAACGTGGGATCCCCGACGTTCTGGTAGTCGATCACCAGCGCGGCGCTCGCGAGGATGCTGGCCGAGATGGCGACGCGCGCCAGGTTGAGCAGAGTGCCCAGCGTCATGGGAGTGGAACGCAGCATTAGCACGGGGCCGCCGCCGTGGTACGGGGCGCGTCGAATGTCGCAACCAAAACCACCTCGTCGCGCCGCCGTGATCGAGCTCTTGGGCTCGTTTCGCCGCGCGTTGCACACGAGCGAGATCGCTGCGCGCCTGGGCGTCGCCCCGGAGATGGTGCCGGCGCTGTCCCGCGTGCTGGACGACCTCACCTTCGACGGCACGGTGATCCCGCAGGCCGGGCACCGCTTCAAGCTGGCACTGGCCGGCAAAGCCGCCGGCGCGGACGCGACGTTCGAGGGCTTCCTCTCGGTGAACCCGCGCGGCTTTGGCTTCGTTCAGCGCGAGGGGGACGTGGAGGACGTGTTCGTGCCGGCCGAGGCGTTGGGCGGCGCGATGCACGGCGATCGGGTCGCGGCGCGCGTCGTCGCGCGCGGAGCACGCGGCATCGAGGGCGCCGTCGAGCGCGTGATCGAGCGCCGATCGAGCCGCGTCTCGGGCGTGCTCGCGCGCCGCGGCAAGACCTCCTACATCCACCCGGACGACACGCGCGTGCGCGGGCCCGTGGTGCTCCACCACGTGAAGGAGGGCAACGATGGCGACGTGGTGATCGTGGAGATCACGCGTTTCCCGGAGACGCCGGACGAGAACCCCGAAGGCATCGTGCTCGAGGTGCTGGGCAAGCCCGGCACGCCGGACGTGGAAGTGCGCAAGCTGATCGCCATCGCCGGCGTGATCGAGGCCCATCCAGACGCCGCTGTGCGCGAGGCGGAGGCCTTTGGTACCGAGGTGAGCGCGGCCGCGCTGGCCGGTCGTGTGGACCTGACCCACCTGCCGCTGCCCACCATCGATCCGGAGGACGCGCGCGATCACGACGACGCCGTCTGGGCCGAACGGTTGGCCGAGGGAGGCTACCGCGTGTGGGTCGCGATCGCCGACGTCTCGCACTACGTGGCCCCGGGCACCGCGCTCGATGACGCCGCGAAGGACCGCGGCTGCTCCATCTACCTGCCCGATCGCGCGATCCCGATGTTGCCGCGCGCGTTGTCGTCGAACCTGTGCTCGCTGCTGCCCGACGTGACGCGCCTGTGTTTGGCGGCCGAAATCCAGCTCGACGCCGAGGCCACGGTGAAGAGCGCGCGCCTGCTCGAGGGCTTCATGCGCTCGCGCGCCAAGCTCACGTACGAAGGCGTGGCCAAGGCGCTCGGGATGACGGCCGGTCCGGCGCCCGAGGCGGCGACCGCGCTCAAGACGGACCTCGCGCTGTTGCGTGAGATCAGCGGGCTACTGCGCGCCAAGCGCATGCGCCGCGGCGCTCTCGATTTCGATCTGCCCGAGTCGAAGATCGAGCTCGACCCCAAGACCAAGTTGCCCATCGGCGCGCACAAGCGCGCGCAAGATCCGGGGGTGGCCAAGGCCTACCAGATCGTCGAGGAGCTGATGCTGCTCGCCAACGAGACGGTGGCGAGCTTCGTGGCCAAACACGAGGTGCCCGCGATCTACCGCAACCACGCCGCCCCGGACCTGGAGAAAATCGGGCGATTTTCCGCGATTTGCAAGCGACTCGGCATCGAGATCGAAGAAGCGGACATGCTCGAGCCCAAGAAGCTCTCGGCGCTGGTGAAGAAGCTCGCGAGTCACCCCAGTCGCTCGCTGCTCGACACGCTGTTGGTGCGCTCGCTCAAGCAAGCCGTGTACGACGTGGCCAACATCGGCCACTTCGGGCTCGCGTCGAGCGCCTACCTGCACTTCACCTCGCCCATCCGGCGCTACCCCGACCTGGTCGTGCACCGCGCCGTGCGCGCCGTGCTGCGCGGCACGCGCGTGGACCGCTCGGAAGAAGGCGTGGGCACCATGCGCGAAGCCGCCGTGCTCGCGTCGGAGCGCGAGCGTCGCGCGATGCAGGTCGAGCGCGACGTGGTCGATCTGTACGGCGTATTCCTGCTGCGCGAGGCGCTTGGGCAACAGTTCGCCGGCAGCGTGAGCGGCATCGTCGGCTCGGGCGTGTTTGTCACGCTCGAGGATCCTTTCGTCAACGTGCTCGTGCGCAGCGAGACGCTCGGCGCGGGTCCGTTCGAGCCCGACGACGACGGCTTCGCGCTGCAGAACCAACGCACGGGCGAGCGCATCACCCTGGGCGACAGCATGCTGGTGGCGATCGAGGACTTCTCGATCGAGCGCCGCACGGTGTACGCGCGACGCGTGTCCGAAGGGGGCGTCGTCGCAGAGCGGAGCGACCCGAGCGGCAAGGCGCGCGGGCGAGGTCAAACCAGGCCCAAAGGGCGGGCCGAGAAGCCCGCTCGCGGCGCTGCCCGCGCCGCCAAGCCCGCGGGAAAGTCGTCGAAGAAGCAGCCCGCGAAGGGTCAGCGCAAGAGGACGAAGTAGCCCACCGCGCTGAGCGAGAAGACGCCCATCGCAAGCAGCACCACGGCGAAGTCGGTGATGCTCCAGCGCGCGTGTGCCGCGGGATCGGTCCGCGCTGGAAGACGAGGCGCTTCGCTTTCGAGCGCGCCCTCTTCTTCGTCTTCGTCGCCGCCGGTGACGTCCTCGGCCTCCTCCACAGGCTCCGGGTCTTCGCTCTCGGGGGGAGGCAGGCTGGGCGTCGTGAGCTCGCTCGCAGGGACGCGCACGTCCGGAGCCCGCTCCAGCTCGGCCAGCGCTTGCGCCGCAGCGAACTCGTAACAAAGGACGCTCGCGCCCAGCGAGAGCGGCACGCCCGGGCGCCACACCTGCGGCGCGTCGCCCAGCGGCGCTTCGCCCAGCGTGCTTCCCGCCTTGGAGCCGAGATCACGAACCACCAACACCTCGCCGCGGCGCGCGATCTCGAGATGTCGACGCGAGAGCCCCGGATCGCTGAGCGCCAGCGTGGCTTCCTTCGACCGCCCCACGATCACCGGCTCGACGCCGGAGAGCCTCGTCTCCATGCCCGCATCTGGGCCCGCCTCCACCCACAGACGCGGCCGGCCATCCTCGCCCTCGCGTGCGAGCGCGTCGACCGCCATGTCGAGCGCGATCGCCTTGGCGACCTCCGAGACTTTGCGTGTGGGGGGTTCCTGGCCGACGCCGATCGAGAGCCACACCCGGCCGAGACGCACGAGGTCGCCCGCACGCAGCGTCTGGGGGGCGTGGGCGGTGAGCAAGGTGGTGTGCCGCTGGCCGCCCTCCTCGCGCACCAGCCGCGTCCCGTTCGTGCTGCCTTCGTCCACCAGCGTGTAGTCCTGGCCGCGCAAGCGGATCGCGGCGTGTCGGATGCCGACCGAGAGATCGAGCAGACGAACGTCGCACGCGTCGCCTCGCCCCAGCGAGATGCGGGGGGAATCGAACGTCAGCGCGGGCGGGACGCTCTCCGGAGCGCCTTCACCACCTGGGCAGTGGTCACCGTGCACGTGCACCGTGAGAGGCATTGCTCCTTTCATGCGAAAATTCCGGCCACGGGGCCAACAAAGCGGCCAGCGAGGTCCCCGGTGAGCCGGGAGCGGCGGGTTCCCAGGGGGCGAGGGAACGCTTTGTGCTTGGGCCGAGCTTGGATACTCTCCCTGGGCGATGGCGCGCCTGATTTTGATGACCGCCGAAGGGACCCAGTCGGTCGAGCTGCGGCCGGTCAACTCCCTCGGGCGCCATCCCAACAACACGATCCAGCTGCTCGACAAGATCGTGTCCAAAGAGCACTGCATCATCGAGCAGCGCGTGGATCACTTCGTGCTCCGCGACCTGGGCAGCCTGAACGGCACGTTCGTGAACAACGAGCGAGTGCGCGGGGAAGCGCCTCTCAAACACGGCGACGAGATCGCGCTGGGGGCGACGCGGGGACGCTTCGAGGACCCTGGCGCCGTGTCGGCCGGCCAGCGCCCCCCCGGACACCCCTCCCCCGCGCACCCGCAGCCTGCGCAGCCCGGCAACCAAGGTCCTGGCTCGATGCAGCAGCCCTACTCCTCGCAGCCGCAGCCGCCGTGGATGCAGGGGCAGCCGCCCCCGGGCGCGTCGCCGCTCGCCCAGTCCGGCAACGTCAACTACCAACAGCGTGGCGGGCAGAGCTCACCTCCGCCCTATCCCTACGGCCAGGCCGCACAACCGGCCATGATCCCCGGACAGCAAGGTCCGCACTCCATGCCCGCGCAGTCTGCTCCCGGGTCGGGCGGGGTGGTGCCGGCCTCGCACGCACATGGCGCCGTGCCACACGTGGTGGGCGGAGTGCAGCCGGGCATGCAGGGCGGGTACATGCCAGCGGGCGGAACCGCGCCGTTGCAGACCCCGCGTCAGGTCATCCCCGGCGTGCCGCCCAACCTCACGGTCCGCGGCGGCATCACCGGCTTTGTGCCTCCGGTGCAGAGCAACATCTCGATCACCGATCAAGAGCGGCAGATCGGCACACAAATCGACGCGGTCGAGAAGGGCTTCTTGGCCTTCGATCGCATCGCCAACGACATCAACCAGCTGCGCGCAGACTACGAGCGTTTGCGGCTGTCGCACGAGCTGTCGCACGCCATCGGCGTCGAGCGCGACACCCCCAAGCTGCTCGACAAGATCCTGACCAGCGTCCTCAAGTTCATCGGCGCTGACCGCGCCGTGATCTTCTTGCGCAGCGAGCAGGGCGAGCTGCAGCTGTGCGGCAGCAAGCGGCGCGACGGCACCGCGGCGCCCATCACGGTCTCCTCCACGATCCTGAACCATGTGGTCAAGGAGCGGGCTGCGGTGCTGACGCACGACGCAGCGATGGACTTTGCCGCCTCCAAGGGCAAGAGCATGATCCTGAACCGGATCAGCTCGGCCATCGTCGCCCCGCTGCTTCAGCACGACAACGAGGTGCTCGGTGTGCTCTGGGCCGACTCGGAGACCTTGGCGCGCTTCCAGGCGAAGGACCTCGAGCTGGTGCAGACCGTGGCCAACCAGGCCGCACGCTTCATCGAGATCAACATCTTGGGCAAGAAGGTCGAGGCCGAGATCGTCTCGCGCGAGCGGCTGAGTCGGCTGCTCTCGCCCAACATCGCCGAGCGCGTCATCAGCGGTCAGCTCGAAGTGAAGCAGGGCGGGCAGCGCGTGGACGAGTGCACGGTGTTCAACAGCGACATCCGCGGCTTCACGCGAATGAGCGAGGGCGCCACCCCCGAAGTGCTGGTCGAGATGTTGAACGAGTACTTCGAGATCATGGTGGACACGATCTTCAAGTACGAGGGCACGCTCGACAAGTTCATGGGCGACGGGATCATGGCGCTGTGGGGCGCGCCGGTGCAGTCACCCGACGACGCGTTGCGATCAGTCGAGTCGGCGCTGGAGATGGCCGACGTGCTCGGTCAGTTCAACCGACGCCGCATGGAGCGCGACGCTCCTCCGTTGGCGGTGGGCATCGGCATCCACACCGGGCCGCTGGTGGCTGGTTACATCGGCTCATCCAAAGCGCTCTCGTACACCGTGATCGGCGACACGGCGAACACGTCCGCGCGGCTGTGCTCGGTGGCGCTCGCGGGTCAGATCATCGTCAGCGAGAGCACGTACGCCAAGCTCAAGGGCAAAGTCGAGGTCGAGGAGCTGCCCTCTGCCAAGGTGAAGGGCAAAGAGAAGCCGCTCCGCATCTACAACGTGCTACGTCGGTCGACCAAGGTCGCCGTACCGAACAACCCGTTCGCCGCGGAGCCGACGACGGCCGCCGTCGGCGCCGGCTCCTGAGCCCCCTCCCGTCTCATGCACGTTCTACCGTTCGAGAAACCGGTCGCGGACCTGGCAGACAAGGTGCGCGAGCTGCGCGCCGCCACGGAGCGCGACGAGTCGCACAGGCCCGAGCTCGAAGCGCTCGAGCGGGAGCTGTCGCGCGTCGCCAAGGACACCTTCGCGGACCTCAGCGCGATGCAGAAGGTGCAGCTGTCGCGTCACCCGGCGAGGCCCTACACGCTCGACTACGTGAAGCGGCTGGTGGTGGACTTCGTCGAGCTGTGCGGCGACCGCCGCTTCGCCGACGACGCCAGCATCGTGACCGGCATCGGCTCGTTCCACGGTCGCCCGGTCGTGGTGGTCGGCCACCAGAAGGGCCGCGGCACCAAAGAGAACATGAAGCGCAACTTCGGGATGCCGCACCCGGAAGGCTACCGCAAGGCGATCCGCATGTACGAAATGGCCGACCGTTTCGGGCTGCCGATCCTGACCTTCATCGATACACCGGGCGCGTACCCCGGCATCGGTGCCGAGGAGCGCGGGCAGAGCGAAGCGATCGGCGCCGCGCTGGCTGCGCTCGCGCGCGCCAAGGTTCCGGTCGTCGCGGCCATCATCGGCGAAGGGGGCAGCGGTGGGGCGCTCGCGCTCGGCGTCGCCAACCGCGTGCTCGTGCTGGAGTTCGGCTGCTACTCGGTGATCTCACCCGAGGGTTGCGCGGCCATCCTGTGGAAGGACGGCGCCCGCGCCGAAGAGGCCGCCACCCGCTTGCGCATCACCGCCAGCGAGCTGCTGTCGCTCGGCGTGGTCGACGAGGTGGTGACAGAGCCCGCAGGTGGCGCACACCAGGATCCCGACGCCGCAGCCAACTTGCTCGGAGCCGCGATCGAGAAGCACCTGAGCGAGCTCGGCGCGCTCAGCGGAGCCGAGCTCGAGGCCGACCGCTACAAGCGCTTCCGCTCGCTCGGCGCCATCGTCGAGCGCTGACCCCCCCCGGCGGGGAGCCACGGGCTTCATGGCGCGGGAGGCAGGGTCTGCTTCGGGATCTCTCGCAGACATTTCTCGGCCTGAGCTCGCAACGCCGCGCTCGAATCCGGCAGGCGAGGTTTGCCCATGACGTCCACCAAGAAGCGGTCGAACACCCCGGTGTCTTTGGCGAAGGTCGCGAAGATCACCATCGCGCGGCCCTTGATGTTCTCGAGCGGCACACCGCCACCGTTGCCCTTGTTCCAAGCGCGCGAGTCGTGGCTGTTGTCGCGGTTGTCACCCAGCACCCACACCTCTCCGGGCTGGTTCTTGTAGTCGCGTACGTCGCGGCCACACACGCCGGAATAGCAGCTGGTGTCGGCGGGGCAGTCGCGCGTGGTCTCACAGCTCACGTCGGTCGGGGGTTGCTTGAACAGGGTGAAGTAGGCGTTGTCGTTCAGGTACTCCACGTACAGCTCACTCTCGCTCCCATCGAAGCGGAAGGTGCCCACGTGGCAATGAGGCACCAGCCATCCGTTGATGATCGGCCTGCCGTCCACGACGGTCAGCGCGTCCCCGGGGTTGGTGATCACGCGCTTGATGAAATCCTGGTCGGGCTTCTCGGGGAACTTGAACACGATCACGTCACCCCGGCTGGGTGGCAGGCTGGACAGCATGCGCGTCTCCGTCAGCGGCAGCACAGGTCCGTACTTGAACTTGTTGACGAAGATGTGATCGCCCACCATCAACGTGGGGATCATCGAGCCGCTTGGGATCTTGAAGGCTTCGACCACGAAGATGCGCAAGATGAAGGCCACGCCCACGGCGATCGCGATCGACTCGGCGTACTCGCGGATCTCACCCTTGCGCCAGCGTGAGAGGTGCTCACCGACCAAGCGCTCGGCTCGGCCGTGCGCGCGTTCGAAGCGCGCGGCGACAAACGGCTCTTCCACCAACGACTGATCCAGCTCCTCCAGCCCCAAACGAAGGTCGTCGCGCTCGGTCGGTGTGAGCTCTTGTTCGACGTCTTTCTTGCGCTGGCGCAAGATCCGGCGCGCTTCTTCCAGCAGCAGCGTCGCCTCCTCGAAGCGAGCGCGGAGCTTGAGCGGCACGTCGCGCCGGCCGCCGATGCCCGCCGCCTCGCTCATGGGCAGATCGTGGCGAAAGCGGCCCACCAAGATGGCGAAGCCGAAGAACAGCAGGATGCCGGCGGGGATTTTTTGCTCCGACACGATCGACTGCAGCGCACCGGCTGGCCCCGCGTGGGGGTCGGGCGTGAGCGCCCACACGACCAGCACCGCGGCCGCCAACGGCACGACGCCGAACCAGAGCGCAAAGAAGGCGTAGCGAACCGCGCGCACGCCTGCGCGCGCTTGCCAGCTCGCGACAGGCCGAGGCGCCACAGGCTCGCTCGGCGGAGCCTCCAGCGCGGGCTGCGGGCGCTCGTCGCGGGGAGCCGCCGCGCGTCGCTTGCGCGTGCCGCCGGAAGCTTCGCCACCCTGAGGCCGCGGCGCCCTGCGTCCAGTCAAGGACACCCCACCGCGGGGCTCGGCTGGAGAACGACCGGCGCCATGAAGCCCGGCACGCTACTCGCTCCCGACCTCGATCGCCAACCCAACCAACGCCGCTCGGTCGTCCAGCGCTTGTGCGGGAGGGTTCGACTTTCCGGCGGTGTTCGTGTTGTCCAGCACGACGAAATAGGAGCCCCGCGGCACGACCAAGCGCCGTCGAAACACGTTGCCGGAGGCGTTTGGCACGGGTGAGCTCGCGCCCGACATCACCGTCTCGTCCAACAGTGGCGCACCAGGGGGAGGCGCCGTTCCCTTGGTCGAGACGTACTGCAAGAGCCACGCATCCACCATCGGTCGTTGGTGCACCTGCACGTCGATCGCCGAGGTGCCCTCGACCGTCACGGTCAGGTAGATGGCCGATCCCGAGTCGGGCACTTCGATCGGTCCGACGAAGTCGCGCTGGCCTTCGTGAACCTCCACGCGCTCGTTCGTGATCAGCGTCCGACTGCGCTGTTTGCGCTCGAACGGCTCCAGCGGCCGCTCGCCCACGGGCAGCATGCCGGGTGAGAACATGGCGGTGCCATCGCTCTCGCGAATCACCGTGAAGCCTTCGCCCAGCTCGAATGCAAGCAGCCCCTCTCCCACGCGATTGACGAAGTCCTGGGCACTGTTCCCCGGCAGGATCGGCGAGATGGGGGTGTTCGGCAGCGCGCCCCCTTCGACCATCACTTGCTCGAACTTGCTCGCGCTCACCGCCCGCGGCCGGAAGTACACGTACATGGTCGACCCATCGAGCCGGAAGTCCTGGTCGTACTGCACCGCAGCGTTGGCGTTGAAGCCCACCCGCTTGGTCAGGTTGGACCACGCATAGCCCATCCCCGCGAATTGGATGTAGAGGTCGCCGTTCTGCAGCGACTCGACGGCGCACTTTTGGGGGTAGAAGCGGCCGAGGGCAGGGTCGTCGGGCGAGAGCTTGAGCGGCACGTTCCGCTGCATGATCTCTTTGCACAAGTTGCCGGTGCCGAACGAGAGCAGCTCACGCCGCAAGGTGCGGTTCTGAGGGTCGTTGATCACCCCAGGCATCACGGCCAAGTAGCTCTGCGGAGAGCAAGACGAGAGGCTCGCGACCAGGGCGAGCGCAGCGGTGGCGCGAGCTTTTCGCATCGGAGGGAGTTTGAGCACGACGGCGGCCCGCGGGGAAGGGATCGAGACCGTGCTCCCGCGCTCCCAGCGCAGGAAAAAGTGATAGCTTCCCGGATCCATGAGCAACGTTTGCGTCCTAGGGGCCGGCGCGTGGGGCACTGCGCTGGCCAAAGCGCTCGCCGACAAGGGCAATCCCACCAAGATCTGGGCGCACTCCAGCGAGCTCGCGAGCGCGATCAACGACGCGCGCGAGAACAAGCGCTACTTGCCAGGCTTTCGCCTGCCAGACACGCTCACGGCCGCACACGACTTGGCCGACGCGCTGGGGGACGCCGAGCTGGTGGTGATGGTGGTGCCTTCCCACGCCGTGCGCGAGGTGGCTGGCAAGGCCAAGTCGCTGCTGCGCAAGGACGCGCTGATCTGCAGCGCCTCCAAGGGGATCGAGAACGACTCGCTCAAGCTGATGAGCGGCGTGCTCGAGGAGGTGCTGGGCGAGGAGATCGTCCCGCGCCTCACCTACCTGAGCGGGCCGAGCTTCGCGAAGGAGGTGGCGCACGGTATGCCGACCGCCGTGGTGGTGGCCGGCGCCCACGCCGACAACACGCGCAGCGTGCAGCGCGCGTTCGCGAGCGACAAGCTCCGCGTCTACTCCTCGGACGACGTGGTGGGAGTGGAGATCGGCGGGGCGATGAAGAACGTGATCGCCATCGCGGCTGGCGCCATCGACGGGTTGGGCTTCGGACACAACTCGCGCGCCGGCATGATCACGCGCGGCTTGTTCGAGATCGGCCTGCTCGCCAACAAGCTCGGCGGGCACCCGCTCACGGTCGCAGGGCTGTCAGGCATGGGTGACTTGGTGCTCACCTGCACGGGCGATCTGTCACGCAACCGCACGGTGGGGATGGAGCTCGGCAAGGGCCGCAAGCTGCCCGAGATTCTGGCGGGCTTGGGCCACGTGGCCGAGGGGGTCAAAACCGCCAAGAGCGCGTACGACTTGAGCATGCGCGAAGGCGTCGAGATGCCGATCACCCACGAGGTCTACCGAGTGCTCTACGAGGGCAAACACCCGCGCCAAGCGGTGGTGGACATCATGACCCGCGAGCTGCGGAGCGAGCGATGAGCACCAAGGGGGCTGGCGCGGTGTGCGCGTGGGCCTTCGCGGCCCAGCTGCTCTCGCCCGGCGAGGCCGAGGCGCAGCAACCCGGGCAGTGGAATCCGCCTCCGATCCCACCGATCTGCATCCCGGGCATGGTGTGCAACCAGCCCCCTCCGCAGCAGCCCCCGCCGGGCCAGCCTCCGCCGTACGGGCAGCCCCCGCCGTACGGGCAGCCCCCGCCGTACGGGCAGCCCCCGCCGTACGGGCAGCCTCCGCCGTATGGCCCGCCTTATGGGCCACCTTACGGACCGTACAAAGAGCCCAAACCCGAGGCCAGCGGCCTGGAGAAGGGCTACCTCTACGGCACCGCGATCGCCTACGGCATCGGCACGGGCGTGTGGTTGGACGTCGAAGCCGAGATCGAGAACCCCGGGCTCGCGATCATCATGCCGGCGCTGTTTGGAGCAGCGGCGCCGGTGGGCGTCTTCCTGGCCGACTACTTCAGTGACGGCATGAAGCGCGGCACCCCTGCCGCCATCGCCACCGGCGCTTGGCTGGGCGGCGGCTTGGGGCTGGGCATCTGGTCGGTGCAGTACGCGCTGTCGAGCCGCGCGGACGAGTGGGGCTTCGCCGCTTTTGGCCGAGCGGCTTTCGTCGGCTCGACCGCCGGCGGCGTGCTCGGCGGCGTCGCAGCCTACCTGCTCGAGCCGTCGCCCAAGACCAGCATGTTCGCGCTGTCGGCCACCACCTGGGGCACCGCCATCGGTGGCGCTTTCGGCGGCGCCGCCAGCTCCGGCAACTGGAAGCGCTCCAACGACTACGTCTTCACCGGCGGTCTGATCGGCTACGGCGTGGGCCTCGCTGGCTCCGCGGGCGCGTCCTTCGCCTGGGTCCCTTCGTGGGGCCAGATCGGCGCGATGTGGGCTGGCTTCGGCATCGGGGCCGCCGCGACGACACCCATCTATCTCATCTATCTGGCCGTGCCCGACGCTGACCCTCGCACCGGGCTGATCGCGCAGGGCATCGGAGCGCTGCTCGGCATCGGGGTGGGCGCGTTCCTGGCCGATGGCGACAAGGGCTCTGCCTCCAGCGACGACCCGCCTCCGACCGGCTTCGCGCAGCTGCTCGGCGTGGGTCCGATGCCAGTCGAAGGCGGCGGCCTCGGGGTCCAGGCCACCGGCCTGCTTTGGTGACTCTCCGCCGGGTCGGCCGCGCTATGCTGCGCCCCAACACATGCCGACGCTGAAGCACTTCACCGCCCAAGGCGCACCCACGCTGTACAGCGTGCACAAGCCGGTGACCACGCTCGGCAAAGCGCTCGGCAACGACCTCAGCCTCAAAGGCGACGGCGTCGCCGAGCACCACGCACAGATCGTGTTCGACGGGCGCGACTTCGTCTTGGAGGAGATCGATCGCGTCGCCGACATGGCCATCAACGGCAAGAAGAAGCGGCGCGCCCGTTTGGTCCACGGCGACCGGGTCCAGCTCGGCACAGCCGAGATCGGCTTCTCGATGTTCTCCGAGGTGAAGCGCCGCGCAGAGCCCAGTGAGGACGAGCGTGCGCGCGAGCCCCAAGCCGATGCTGCCACGCGCTTCTCCAATGAAATCGCCGGTGTCCGCAAGCTGTTCGCGTTCAGCGAGAAGCTCATCAACAGAAAGAGCGTCGACGATCTGCTCGAAGCCATGCTCGACGACGTGATCGAGCTGAGCAACGCGCAGAAGGGCTTCTTGATCCTGGTGGAGGGCGCGGACATGGTCTCGGGGCCGTCGGACGCCAAGGACAAGAAGCTCCTGGTGCGCGCCTCGCGCAACGTGCGCAAGGAAACCATCGTCGACGCCGCTGGCGCCATCAGCGACAGCATCGTCCGCCAAGTGGTGGAGAGCGGCAGACCGCTGATCGTCTCGGACGCACTGGCCGACACGACCTTCGGCAAGAGCGACAGCGTGATCGCGATGAAGCTCTCCAGCGTGATGTGCGCCCCGTTGCTCTCACAGGGGCAAGTGATCGGCGCGCTCTACGTGGGCAACGACAAGGTCAAGAGCCTGTTCGAGCGTACGCAGCTCGAGCTCTTGTCGATCTTCGCTTCACAAGCGTCGCTGATCTTGCAGAACGCCATGTTGCTCTCTGCGCTGCGCTCGGACAAGGCCAAGCTGGAAGCGGACCTGAAGGACAAGCGCTTCGGCGAGATCATCGGCGCTTGCCCCGGCATGATGGAAGTGTTCCGCAAGCTCCAGAAGGTGGCCGGAACGGACATCAGCGTCCTGATCACGGGCGAGACCGGGACGGGCAAGGAGTTGATCGCGCGGGAGATCCACCGTCGCAGCCAGCGTGCGGACGGGCCGTTCATCACCATCAACTGCGGCGCGATCCCGGAGAACCTGATCGAGAGCGAGCTGTTCGGGCACGTGCGCGGCGCCTTCACGGGTGCGGTCGCGTCGCGCCCCGGCAAGTTCCAAGCGGCAGACAAGGGCACGCTGTTCTTGGACGAGATCGGCGAGCTGCCGATCAACCTGCAGGTCAAGCTGCTGCGCGCGCTGCAAGAACGCGTGGTCTTCCGCGTGGGTGACTCCAAACCCGAGAAGGTCGACATCCGCGTGGTCGCGGCGACCAACCGCAACCTCGAGGAGGAGATCCGCGCCAACAACTTCCGCGAAGACCTCTACTACCGCCTCAACGTGGTCAACATCTGGTTGCCGCCGCTGCGCGATCGCGGAGACGACTTGGTCATCATCGCGAAGGCCCTGCTGACCAAGTACGCCGACGAGCTCGGCAGTCAGGTGCGTGGCTTCAGCCCGGCAGCGCTGAGCTCTCTGCGCAAATACAACTGGCCCGGCAACATTCGGCAGGTGGAAAACCGCATCAAGAAGGCGCTCGTGTTGTGCGACCAAACGCTGCTCAGCCCCGAGGATCTGGACTTGGGCGCCAACGGCGAGAGCCCCATCTTGCCTTTGGAAAAGGCCAAGGAGGATTTTCAGCGCCGCTATGTGCTCGAGGTGCTCGAGCGCAACAACGGCAACCGCACACAGACCGCACGCGACCTGGGCGTCGATCCCCGCACCATCTTCCGTTACCTGGAGAAGGAGCAGAATCCCATGCCCAGCGGCGCAGGCGGGTCCAGTCGAGATCCGCACGATGGCTGAGCTGAGCGGTTCGCGGGGCCCAGGGGTCGCGCCGTGACAGCGGAGGGGCTCACGCCCGTGCTCGCAAAGACCCTGACCGACTTGGATCTCGGTCGCCTGCTCTCTGCCCTGGCCGCACGCTGTGTGAGCCCGGCAGGCCGGCGATTGGCGCTGGCGCTGCCACTGCTCGAGACGCGCGAGCACGTGGTCCGCTCGCTCTCGGAGATCGACGAAGCGCGCCGGCTCTCGGATCGGGGGGAGCCGCTGCCGCGCGCCGATCTGCCCGAGCTCGACGCGACCCTCGCGCGGGCGCGCATCGGCTCGCAGCTGAGCAGCGAGGAGATCCGCGCAGTGCTGGCGGTGCTCAGCGCCGGTCAGCGCTTGCGCAAGCACTTGCGCGCGCAGCGCGAGGCCACGCCGCTGCTGTCACTCTCTTGCGACGTGGATCCTGCGTTGGATGAGCTGGTCAAGGAGCTCGCGCGCTCGTTCGATCCGGACGGCGGCATCGCCGATGCCGCCTCGCCCAGGCTGTCCGAGCTGCGGCAGGAGCAGCGTGCCTCTCGCGATCGCATCGTGCGCAGGCTGTCCGAGCTGCTCTCCAAGTACAGCAGCCTGCTCTCGGACTCGTACTGGACGGAGCGCGACGGCCGCTACGTGTTGCCGATCCGGGCCGACGCCCACGAGCGCTTCCCGGGCATCGTCCACGGTGCGAGCGCGGGCGGCTCCACGCTGTTCGTCGAGCCGCGCGTGATCGTGCCGATGGGCAACCGACACAAGGTGCTCTCTGCCCAAGTGATGCGCGAGGAGGAGCTGGTGTTGCTCCGGTTGACGACCCTGATCGGAGAGCAGGTGGACGCCATCGTCGCCGCTGAAGGCGCGCTCGCGCACGCCGACTTGCGCGCCGGATGCGCCACGCTGGCCGTCGATCTTCGGTTGTCGACGCCGATCATCCCAGAGGCCACCAGCGCAGCGCACATCGAGCTGTCGCGCGCACGGCACCCGCTACTCTTGTTGGATGGCGTCGACGTCGTCCCGAGCGACCTCACGCTGCACAGCGGCCAGGTGTTGGTGCTCTCGGGGCCGAACGCGGGAGGCAAGACCGTGGCGCTCAAGACGTTGGGTCTCGCCGCGCTGATGGTGCGCTCTGGCTTGCCCGCGCCCGCGCGAGAGGGCTCGGTGGTGTCGCTGTTCGATCGCGTGCTCACGGATGTGGGCGACGACCAGAGCCTGAGCAAGAACCTGTCGACCTTCAGCGCGCACGTGCGCAACCTGAGCACGATCTTGGACGAAACGGGCCCCGACGCGCTCGTGCTGTTGGACGAGGTCGCCTCTGGGACCGATCCCCGCGAGGGTGAAGCGCTCGCCACGGCGGTGCTGAGCTCACTCGCGGATCGCGGAGGAGCCGTGGCCTGCACCACCCACTACGAGGCGCTCAAGGTGCTCGCGCTGACCGACCCGCGCTTCAGCAACGCCTCGGTCGGCTTCGACTTCGAGCACATGACGCCTACCTTCAAGGTGCTGAGCGGCGTGCCCGGAGCGTCGAGCGCGCTGTCGGTAGCGCGCCGGTTCGGCATCCCCAACGTCATCGTCGAGCGCGCCGAGGCGCTCTTGTCTCAAGACACTGTGACTGTCAGCAAGCTGGTCGAGCGACTCGAGAGCGAGCGACGCGCGTTGGACCGAGCGAAGGAGCAGGCCGCGCGCGAGGCTGCGGAGCTGCGCACCCAACAGCAGGAAGTGAAGGAGCAGCTCGCTCGTCTCGAGCGACGTGCGCAAGAGTCCCTATCGCGCGAGACGGAGGGGCTCATCTCCGGGGTCAAGCGCGCGCGCGAAGAGCTGCGCGCAGCGCAGGCCCGGCTGCGCGCCCCCAAGCTGGACGATGCCGAGGTCAGTGGGGCCGCGCGCGCGATCGACAAGGTCGCGGCGTCGGTCGCGATCGGCGGGGCGTTGGAGCCAGTTCCGCCCCGCGCTCAGACGGACCGCCCGGGGGTGACCGCCGCCGAGCTGTTCCCCGGCATGCGGGTGTTCGTACCGCGCCTGCGCACCGACGCCGAGGTGCTCGAGGTGCTCCACTCGGGTCAGGTGCGGGTGGCCGCGGGTCCGCTCAAGCTCGTCGCCTCGGTCGAGGAGATCCGCAAGAGTGACGCTCCCAAGAACGCCAAGAAGCCCAACAAGCCCAAGGGGTCGTTGGTCTTCTTGGACGCTGCAGCGGACCCGGATTTGCCCCTGCAAACCAGTGACAACACGGTCGATCTGCGCGGATTGCGGGCCCACGAAGTGGTGCCGATGGCAGAGCAGTTCCTCGACCGCTGCGTGGGATCCGGCCTTCGGGTGGCCTTCCTGATCCACGGCCACGGCACCGGAGCGTTGCGTCAAACCCTGCGCGAGGCGCTGGCCCGCAGCAGCTACGTCGAGCGGCATCGTCCAGGGGAGCCGCGAGAGGGTGGGGACGGCGTCACGGTGGTGTGGCTGCGCTGAGGCTGGAGCCATGACAGCCGGGTCGCGCTCAGTGTGAGGAACCAGCCTCACGGGTGGTGCGAAAAAAGGTCACCCACGGGCAAAGAGTGTCACCCGGAGAGGGCCCGCAGTGTCCTTCTCCGGCCCCCCGCGGCCTCGAGAACTTTCTGCTGAGGGCGCGAAATGAAATTGCCATGCGAATTGTCAGTAAGGGGTGACGCCTTCGCGTCGTTCTTTCGTCTACCAAGCCAACGGCACACCTGATGCAACGTGTGCCCTCGAAGATGGAGCCTAGAGTCATGTCCCCGCTCACCCGTTCAAGTTCCTTCCCGCGCGTGGACGCGGGCAAAGGAGCCCTTTTGGGTGACGGCTTCGTCTCGGACAGCGTGCTCGAGGACTGGAAGCGCAGCGGTGTGGCGACGGTCGAGGGCGCGCAAATGACCCTCTCGGACGGTCGTCGCTTCGCGCTCGTGGATGGGCTCCGCATCTTGGGTCGGCGCAACGGCGACAGCGATCCCTACGGGCTCACCGGGCGGGTGCTCTCACTGCGCTCTGTCTTGCGACGAGGCGGCATGCTGTCGCACGACGGGGTTCGATTGGGGGCAGCGATCTACGACGCAGGCTTCGGTGTCATCGCGGAACCGCTGGCGGCAGAAGCTCGCCCCAGCCAACCGCCCCCGACCGTGCGTCCGTGAGCTGAGCTTTCGGTTCCGAGTCCGGTGAAGCAGAACGCGGCTCAGCCCTGCAACACCAGATCGGCGACCTTCGACAACACGCCGTTGACGAAGGCACCCGTGTTCTCTGCGCCGAAGCGCTTGCCCAGCGATACCGCCTCATCGATGGCGACTGCGCGCGGAATCCCGGTCAACAGCTCCCACGTGGCGAGTCGCAGCACGTTGCGGTCCACGCGCGGCATGCGCTCGATTCGCCAGTGGGCGCTGCCACGTTGGATCACCTGATCGATCTCGGCCAACCTGCCCATCACGCCGACGCAGATCTCCTGCGCGTAGGCGCGCGCCTCCTCATCGGCGCTGATCTCGGAGCCAGGCGCGAGATGCAAGAAAAACGTCTTGGTCGCGACCGCGGGGTCGGCGGGCTCGGCCTCGAGGGCGAACAGGATCATCAGCGCGCACTGGCGCCCGACGGAGCGCGAGCCCGATCCGGCGAGCGCCATTTCAGCTGCCGCTCTTCTCGAGCGCGGCGGAAAGACTGAGCATCTCGATCGCGCTCACCGCCGCCTCCCAGCCCTTGTTGCCCGCCTTGGTGCCAGCGCGCTCGATGGCTTGCTCGATGGTGTCCGTGGTCAGGATGCCGAACGCGACCGGCACTCCGGTCGCAAGGGACACGCTCGCGATTCCTTTGGTCACCTCGCCCGCCACGTAGTCGAAGTGTGGCGTCGATCCCCGGATCACCGCGCCGAGCGCGACGATGGCGAGGCTCTGGCCCGCACCTTTGGCTTGGGCCAACCGCTGCACCGCGAATGGGATCTCCCACGCGCCAGGGACTCGCACCAGCGTGACGTCCGCGCTCGCACCACCATGGCGCCGAATCGCGTCCTCGGCACCTTCCACCAGACGATCCACGATGAAGTGGTTGAAGCGGCTGGCCACGAGCGCAAAGCGTGCACCCTGCGGGACGACGAGCTGGCCTTCGATCAAGCGAGCGCTCATGGCTGGGGCGGTTAGCACCGCTCTGCCTGGATGGGAATCCGTTCCACGACGCGCAACCCGAAGCCATCGAGCCCAGCGATCTTGCTTTGGTTGTTGGACAACAGGCGGAGCTCCTGCACGCCGAGCTCGGCCAGCACCTGCGCGCCCAGTCCGAACTCGCGCAGGGGTGCGCGCAGCTTGGGGGTGGACGACGGCCGCTCGGGAGTCGGCGGGGGTGCGGCTCCAGGTGCGCGCCCGAGCTCCGACACGAGGTCGCCAGTCGGCGGGATGTACAGGACCACGCCGCGTCCGGCGCTCTCGATGATCCGCAGCGACTCGCGCAAGTTGGCGCCGCCATCCGATGGCGTGGACGAGAACACATCGCCGACCAGCGTTCCCGAGTGCACGCGCGTGAGCACCGGCTCTCCCTTGTCGAGCGTGCCCTTGACCAGTGCCAAGAACTGCCGTTGCTCACCAACGATGTCGAACGCGACGGCGTTCCAGTCGGTGCCGGTGACGTCCAGCTTGAGGGTGCGCTCGGCGCCGCGCACCACGAGGCGCTCGGTCTGCAGCCGATACTGGATCAAGTCGGCGATGCTGAGCAGCATCAATCCGTGCGTCGCGGCGAACCGCTCCAGGTCTGGAACGCGCGCCATCGAGCCGTCGTCGTTCATGATCTCGCAGATGACGCCGGCTGGCACCAAGCCCGCGAGGCGCGCGAGATCGACCGAGCCCTCGGTGTGTCCGGTTCGAACCAGCACGCCCCCGCGGCGCGCCTTCAGCGGGAACACGTGCCCGGGGCTCACCAAGTCCGAGGGCCGAGCGTCGGGGCTCATCGCCACCTGCACGGTGCGCGCGCGATCCGCCGCGGAGATGCCGCTGGTCACGCCCGTACGGGCCTCGATGCTCACGGTAAACGCCGTGCCGAGCGGCGGCCCGTGCCGCCCAGGCGCGCTCATCATCGGCAGCTCCAACCGCTCCACCTGCTCCTCGGTCAAGGTCAGGCAAATCAGCCCCCGGCCGTGCTTGGCCATGAAGTTGATGGTCTCGGCGCTGACCTTCTCGGCCGCCATCACCAGGTCGCCCTCGTTCTCGCGGTCCTCGTCATCCACGAGGATCACCATCTGCCCAGCGCGAATGGCTGCCAGAGCGCGATTCACGCGGTCGAGCAGCGCTGAGTCGATGGTCAGCCGCTGCGGAGCGGCCGCGCTTCCGTGGTGAGGGCTCGAAGGCCGGGGCTCGGGGATGCGGTGGGGCACGGCGTCACATGTAGCCCCCGTCCCGCAGTTTGGAAAGGAGCGTACGCTCGTCTTTCTGCGCTGAAGCGCCCGCCAGCGCAAGCTGGCGCTGGACGTACCGGGCCAACACATCGACCTCCACGTTCACGCGCGCACCCTGCGAGAGCTTGCTCAGCGTCGTCTTGGCCAGTGTGTGCGGCACGAGCATCACCTCGAACCAGACCTCGTCGGGCTCGTCCCTCACGTGGTTGATGGTGAGGCTCACGCCGTCCACCGCCACCGACCCCTTCATGGCCAGGTACGCAGCCAGCTCCCGCGCGGTGCCAAAGGTGACTCGCCACGCCTCCCCGACCTCCGCGAGCTCGACCACTCGCCCAGGCGCGTCGACGTGCCCCAGCACCACGTGGCCGCCCAAGCGCGCGCCCGCCTTGGTGGCCCGCTCCAGGTTGACGATGGCGCCGATCGCGAGCCCGCCCAGCGTGGTCTTGTCCAACGTCTCTTTGGATACGTCCGCCTCGAAGCCGAGCTCGCTCGCGCGGTCCACCGTAAGGCACACACCCGAGACGGCGATCGATTCTCCGAGCTCGAGCGCCTCGCGTTGCCCCAGCGACGTGCGAATCGTCGCGCGCGCGCCCGGCCCCCGCCGCAGCAGGCGCTCGATCTGCCCGACGTCCTCGACCAACCCGGTGAACACCGGCCTCAGGTGGCTTTGTGGACGCGGAAGGTCAAGAGCTTGTCGATCAGACCCTTGGAGTAACTGCTGAGCTCGGTGAAGACCACTCCCATCCCGGGGGGATCGTCGTGCACGCGCACCACCTCACCCACACCTTCGATCGTCTCGATGTCGTCCATGATGACGGTGAAGCGCAGGTTGACCAGCGTGCCGACGGCGAGAGGCGACTTGGAGCGGACGAACGCGCCAGTGCGCGAGATGTTCGTGACGTACTCGTTGATGAACGCGTCGTACGACTCGAACTCTTTGTTGATCGTGACTCGCTCGTCGCGCCTCGGATTGTTCTCCCCGTCCATGGGCTCGGCTCCTTACTTCCCGACCAGATCGAATTGCTCGAGGTGATACTCCTTGCGAGGCACCAGCTCGATGCGACGAGTGTAGCGCCGCTCGGCCTCCTGCACCGCGCTGCGCTCCTCGTTGCGCAGGCAATCCACCACTGCAGGGTGAGCGTTGACCACCACGCTGTAGCCGCGCAGGCTGCGGACTTCGCGCTTGATTTCACGCAGAATTTCGTAGGCGATGGTCTGCCGCGACTGCAGGTTGCCCGTGCCGTCACAGTAGAAGCACGGCTCGTTCATGATCCGACCGAGGCTCTCGCGCGTGCGCTTGCGCGTCATCTCGATCAGGCCCAAATCCGAGATGCGGTTGAGCGTGGTCTTGGCCTTGTCCTTCTCGAGCAGCTGCTCCAAGCGGCGACGGACCTTCTCGCGATTTCCCGCGCGCTCCATGTCGATCAAGTCCAGGATGATCAGGCCGCCGATGTTGCGGAAGCGCAGCTGGTAGGCGATCTCCTCGACCGCCTCCAAGTTGGTCTGAAGGATGGTCTCCTCCAGGTCCTTGGAGCCTTTGCCCACGTACCGCCCGGTGTTCACGTCGATGGCAGTGAGCGCCTCGGCCTGATCGATGATCAGATGCCCGCCCGATGCGAGCGGCACCTTGCGGGACAGCGCCCGGCCGATCTCGTCCTCGATGCCGTACTCGTCGAAGATCGGCTCGTCGCCCTCGTACAGCTCGATCGCGTCGACTCGCTCGGGCATGAACATTTCCACGAAGCGCCGCAGTCGCGCGTGCTCTTCCTTGGAATCGATCACGATCTTCTCGACGTCGTCCGTGAACAGATCTCGCGCTGTCTTGAGCACCAAATCCAGCTCGGCGTAGAGCAGCGCCGGGGCCTTGGCCGACTGCTCCCTCTTCTTGGCGATCTCGCCCCACAGGCGCACCAGGTAACCCACGTCCGCCTTGAGCGACTTCTTGGTCAGCCCCTCCGCCAACGTGCGCACAATCAGGCCACCCTGCGGAGGCTTCATCGCTTCGATCGCCTCGCGCAAGCGCCCTCGCTCCTTGTCCGAGCCGATGCGCTTGGAAATCCCGACGTGCTCGACCGTGGGGAGGTAGACCACGTAGCGGCCAGGCAGCGAGATGTGGCTCGTCACGCGCGCCCCCTTGGTGCCGATCGGCTCCTTGGAGACTTGAACGATGACCTCTTGCCCTTCACGCACCACGTCGCGGATCGGCGTGGACTTGGACACCCGGAGCGGGTCCTTCTCCCGTCCGCCGCTCCTGCGACCGCGCCCTTCGCGCGAGTCCGACCCTTTGCGGCCGCGATCGGCGCGCGCGGCGCGCGGCGCAGGCGCCTTCGCCTTGGGCGCGGCAGGCGGCTCCGCGACGACAGGTGCCTTCACCGCGGAGTCGGCCGTGCGGCCGCGCCGCCGGCGGCCACGGCCTCCTCGGCGTGAACGCGCGCGTCGTGCGCTTGCGCCAGCGTCGTTTTCATCCGCAGGCGCCTCGCCGGCGGCGCCGTCTTCCGGTTCTCCGGTCTCGCTCGACACCTCTGCGTTGGGCGCCAGATCGTCGGCCGCGTCGGCCTCGCCCGACGGTCCCGGGGCGCCTGCCAGCTCGGTCTCCTGGTCCTCTGCGTCGGCTTCGTCCTCGTCGGCGTCGGCCGCCTCGGCCGCCTCAGGCTCGGCTTCGCCGGCATCCTCCTCCGCTTCGGCCGCATCGGCTGCAACTCCCGCGTCGTCGGCTTCGTCCGCGTCAGCCTCGTCCGCTTCGGCTTCGGCCGCGTCCGCTTCGTCCGCTTCGGCTTCGTCCGCCGCCGCTTGCTGCGGCTCGCCCTCCGCCTCCGCCTCGACCTCGGCCGTCGCGTCGGCGTGCGCCTCGGCGATCACGTCCACGTCCGGGTCGCCGACGTCCTCCTCGCTGATCTCGGGCTCGTCTGCCGCGCCTGCTCGGGCCTGGGAGCCCCCAGAGCCGGAGGCCCGGCCGTGCCGATGGCCAGACAGATAGGCCTCGAAGTCGTCGGGCCGGATCAGGTCCTCGACGTGGAGAAACGCCGCGCGCTCCTGGCCAATGTCAATGAACGCAGCCTGCATGCCCGGCAGCACGCGACTCACCTTGCCGAGGACGATGTTGCCTAGGGTGCCGCGGGCCGTCTGCCGCTCGATGTGGAGCTCGGCGATGATGCCGTTTTCGATGAGCGCCACCCGCGTTTCGCGGATGTCGATGTTGATGACGAGTATGTTCTTGGCCATTTCTCGGGCCGGCGCAGCGGGTGCGCCTCGCTGGAAGTTGGTTCCGAGCTCATCGCGAGACCCCGGCCTCGCGCGCAGGGCGCTCGGCTTGCCAGGCAGGCTCGGAAGCCAACAGGGCGCTGTGGAAGATCACGACTGGGCTCGAGGGTCCGCGCGAACTGCCGCGCGGATTGGTTCTCGCCGAGCGAGATGCTCGGAGATTGGAGAATCGAAGACTGCGTCGCCGCCACCCGCTGGAAGGGGTAGCGGAACCTGCGAGCGGGAACCGCGTCGCGAGGTCGGGGCGAGAGCACTCGAGGTGGCCGCCCGCGCTGCCAAGGACCCTACGCGCACGGCCCGCGTGGCGCAACCCCCGCCGCGCGTCGACAGGCCGATGGCGCAAGACAAAAGCGGCGGGCCCCGCTCTGGACGAGAGCGAGGCCCACGTTTCGACTGGCGCGCCAGTCGAGTCACCCAACGGAGCCTCGCCCCTGCGGGCGCCGGCTCAGTTCACTGGCAGGCGGTCTCGCACGAGCCGAAGGCGCAGTCTTCGAACTCGAACGCAGCCTGGAAGCCCGCGTTGTGATCGCCCAAGCAGCTGCCCGCGGGCTGCGTCATCGAGCAAACGGACATGTTGGTCATCGGGTCGATCTCGTTGGCGCAGAAGCAATCGAGCTCTGCCGGATCGTCGAGGTCCGTGGTGCCGTCAGCGTTGAGGTCGCAGGCCTCGAAGCAGTCGTAGAACGCGCAGCAGTCCGGAAGGCCGTCCGAGCAGTCGCCCGCGGTGCCGTAGCAACCGACGTAAGCCGCGTTGCACGCACCACCGTCGGGAGCGATCGTGTCGTCGCCGGCGATGACACAGCCCAGGCAGGTGGCGGCCGGATCGATGGTTCCCACCGGGGGCGCGCACTCGGGGATCTCGTCACAGGAGCCGAACATCGGGCCACCCGCGCCGGAGCCGCCGACGTTGGTGTTGTTGCCGCCAACGTTGGTGGTGCCGCCATTGCCGCCGGTGTCGCCACCGCCGCTGCTGCTGCCGCCGGAGCCGCCGGAGCCGCTATCTCCGCAGGCCACCGCAAATGCGCCACACAAAGCCACCAGACCAACAAAGTTGAGATTCATGACAAACCCTCCGAAGTACTGCTGAGTGACGCGACGGCTCTGGGCAGAGCGTGCCCCTGACCGAACGGCGGCGCACGCTACCAGAGTTCGCCCCACTGGGCGATATCAAAATGTCACCAACGCTTCACGACGAGCTCGCCGTGACGCTTTGGCCAACAAGGATGAGAAGAGCTGAGAGCATAGCGCCAGACGGCGGCTCAGCAAGCCGCGCGGCGCGGTGCGCGAGCCAAGTCGCTCACAGCGGAATGTTGCCGTGCTTGCGCTTCGGTGAGTCCTCGCGCTTGGTGGCCAAGAACTCCAACGCCCGGCCCAGCCGCGAGCGCAGCGATCGCGGGTGGATGACCTCGTCGACGAAGCCCAGCTCGGCCGCCTTGTAGGGATTGGCGAACTTGCGTTTGTACTCGTCGATGAACTCCGCGCGCGCTGCCGCTGGGTCTTCGGCCTTGCTGATCTGATTCCGGTACACGATGTTGACGGCACCGTCGGGGCCCATCACGGCGATCTCTGCGGTGGGGAACGCGAGGTTGTAGTCCGCGCGGATGTGCTTCGACGCCATCACGTCGTAGGCACCACCGTACGCCTTGCGCGTGATGATGGTGATCTTGGGCACGGTGGCTTCGGCGAAGGCGTAGAGCAGCTTGGCTCCATGCGTGATGATCCCGCCGTACTCCTGATCGGTGCCGGGCAAGAAGCCGGGCACGTCGACGAACGTGAGCAGCGGAAGGTTGAAGCAGTCGCAGAAGCGCACGAAACGCGCGGCCTTGATGCTGGCCTTGATGTCGAGGCAACCCGCGAGAACCTGCGGCTGATTGGCGACGACACCGACGGAGCGGCCGCCCACACGCGCGAACCCGACCACGATGTTCTGCGCATACTGCTGATGGATCTCGAGGAACTGAGCGTCGTCCACCACGGCGCGGATGACCTTGCTGATGTCGTACGGCTTGTTCGACTCGGTCGGCACCAGCGTGTCGAGCTCGGGCACGTCGCGCTCGATGGGATCGCTGCTGGCCGCGCGCGGCGGGTCCTCTGCGTTGTTCGAAGGCAGGTAGCCGAGCAGGTCGCGCACCTTGGCGATCGCGCTCGGATCGTCCGGCGCCGTGAGGTGGCACACGCCGCTCTTGGCCGCGTGGGTCGAGGCGCCGCCCAGCGCCTCTTTGGTGACGTCTTCGTTGGTGACCGTCTTGATCACCTCGGGGCCGGTGATGAACATGTAGCTGGAGCGCTCGACCATCACCGTGAAGTCGGTGATCGCGGGCGAATACACGGCGCCCCCGGCACACGGGCCCATGATCAGGCTGATCTGCGGGACCACGCCGCTCGTCTGCGTGTTGCGCCAGAAGATCTCGGCATAACCTGCCAGCGACTCGACCCCCTCCTGGATGCGCGCGCCGCCCGAGTCGTTGAGGCCGATCACCGGGATGCCGGTCTTGACCGCAAAGTCCATCAGCTTGCAGATCTTCTCGGCGTACGCCGCGGACAAGCTACCGCCGAAGACGGTGAAGTCCTGCGCGAACAGGGCGATGCGACGCCCGTCCACGCGCCCCCACCCGGTCACTACGCCGTCGCCAGGGACCTTCTGCTTGTCCATCTCGAAGTCGGTGCAGCGGTGCTGCACCAAGCGATCGATCTCGACGAACGAGCCTGGGTCACACAGGAGCTCGATGCGCTCACGCGCGGTGAGCTTGCCCGCCTCGTGCTGCTTGTCGATGCGCGCTTGCCCGCCGCCGAGCAGCGCGCGGCGGTTGAGATCGTCGAGCACCTCGAGCTGTGAGGCGCGCACGTCCTTGGGTGCGGTCACGTCACTTCGCGCGCTGGTAGATCCGCGCTCGACGCGCCTTGTTCTTGGCCTTGTTCTTGGCGCTGTTGCGCTTCGAGGCAGAGCGGTTGGTCTTGCGCGGACCTTTGTTGAGCATGAGGAACATGGGAAACCTCGGCGGGGGTGCACACCCCGAAACAAAACGGACCCGTTTCCTAGTCGACGCAGCCCGCCCGATCAAGCTCGGCGTGCTACCGTCACCGCTCCGTGCTGGCCGTTCAGCCGAAGGCCGACCCCCAAATTCGACCAGACCTCCCCCCCAGCGTGAGCCGAAAGCCGTGGGGGGCCGGGGTGGGGCTGCTGTTGCTCTGGGGCTGCGGGGCGAGCGTGTCCAAGACCTACGAGAGCGATGTGCGCTTCGAGCGCTGTTACGCCCTCGATTGGAAAGCCGACGTGGACAGCGGCATTCGGCAGCGCTGCTGGGAGGAGTGGGTGACCTTCTACGCGGAGGGCCAGACGCGCGACCGAATCGAGTACGCCAAGCGACAGATGCGCTCCATTTCGTTGGGTCTCGAGCCCTCGAGCAGCGCGGTCGCCGCGGTGGTGCGCCCCGCGGCCCCTCTGCCGGAGCCCACCAGCGTGTTCGCGCCGGTGCCCATGATGGCCGTCACCGGCAGCAGCTCGGCGGCCCCCGCGACAAGCAGCGCCACACCGTCTGCTGGCCCGCGCTCCGCGTGCCAGACGCGCTGCGACAAGACGCTGGAGGGGTGCTTGTCCGGCTGCGCCTCTCTGGTGTGCGAACAATACTGCGCGCAGAAGCATGCGCGCTGCGACCAGCGCTGCGGGGTGGGTGAAAGCAAGAAGCCATGAGCGATCGACGGAGGGCGGAGCAGGGCGAGGAACGCGTGCTGCGGCCACGCAGGGCGGCGCCCGCAGACGCCGTGCGCCCCACGCGCGCAGAGATCAACTTGGGCGCGCTGCGCCACAACCTGCGCGTGATCACCAAGGCGCTCTCGGGCGACCAACCACCGCGGGTGTGGGCCGTGCTCAAGGCCGACGCGTATGGGCACGGGGCGCCGGCCGTCGCACGCACGCTCGAACGCGCGGGCGTCGACGGCTTGTGTGTAGCGCTGCTCGAGGAGGGCATCGAGCTGCGCGCCGCCGGGATTGACTGCCCCATCACCGTCATGGGCGGCTACTACGGGCCGCTGCACCGCGGGCTCGAGGACGCGCTCGAGCACCAGCTGACGCCGGTGCTGTACGACAGCGAGGGGGTCTCGCGACTCGCGCAGCTCGCGCGGGAGCGTGATCGAAAGCTCGAGTTTCACCTCAAGCTCGACACGGGGATGGCACGCTTGGGCGCGCCTCCAGGCAACGTCGACGCGCTGCTGGACGAGATCGCAGCGCGACCAGAGCTCTCCCTCACTGGCCTCATGTCCCACTTGGCGTGCGCGGACGACACCAGCTCGGAGGCCACGACCATCCAATTGACCCGCTTCGCCAAGGCACGCGAGAAGCTCGCCTCGCGACGGCTCGTGCCTGGCGTGTGCCATGTGGCCAACAGCGCGGCGGCGCTCGCGTTCCCCGAGTCACGCCATGACGCCGTTCGCCCCGGCATCGCGCTCTACGGCATCAGCCCGTTCTTCAACCAACCGACTGACGAGCGGCTCCAGTCGATCGCCTCCGAGCTCAAGCCCGTGATGCGAGTTCGCAGCGAGATCGTCGCGTTGCGCACGCTGGCAGACGGCGAGCGCGTGGGCTACGGGCTGACCTGGGCGGCGGCTGGACCGCGGACCATCGCGACCATCCCCATGGGCTACGCAGACGGGCTGTGGCGCGCGCTCTCCAACCGGGCCCACGTGCTGGTGCGCGGCCGTCGAGCCCCCATCGCAGGTGTGGTCTCGATGGACCTCACGTCGATCGACGTGACGGACGTACCTGGGGCACGCCTGGGCGACGAGGTGGTGGTGCTTGGCGCGCAAGAGAGCCCCGACAGGCCGGGAGGCAAAGCGGTGGCGAACGCGATCAGCACCGAAGACATCGCGCGCATCGTCGGCACCATCCCGTGGGAGATCATCACCAACATCTCTCGTCGCGTGCCTCGGTTCTACCGCGAGCCGTGATACCCTCGCAGCCATGCGGGCGTTCTCGGCGGCGGTGGTGCTGTTGCCGCTCAACCTGGCCATTGGCTGGGCTGCGTGCTCCCAAGGCCCGCCGCCACCACTCGGTCAGGACGATGGTGGCGGCAATGCGCAGAGCTCTGGCGCGCAATTCCAACACGACGGCGCGTCGATCTGCGGCAACGAGGTCCACCAGGCACAGAGCGCATACCCGCTGATCTATTTCGTGATCGACCGCTCCGGGAGCATGTCGGATCCCGATCCAGGGTCCGGGCAGAACAAGCTCGAACGAGTGCAAGAGGCCGCAGGCGAGATGGTCGACAGCCTCGGCACGCTCGTGCGGGTGGGAGCGGCGATGTACCCGAACCCAGCCGTCGACGACAACACCGACGGCTGCGCGCCCGGGGTCGAGCTGTTCACGCCCAAGGTGGGCGCGGGCAGCGCGTTCTCCCAAGCGATCAACGTCGATCCGTTCGGCGGCACGCCCACCGCGGCGACCTTGAACGCTGTGGCTCCCACGTTGGCGGCGGCGGCCGGCCCCAAGGCCTTGATCCTGGCCACCGACGGCGCGCCCAACTGCAACCCCAACATCACCTGCGGGCCCGCCGAATGTATGCCGAACATCCTGGGTCTGTGCGCGCCCGACGACGCTACCTGCTGCACGCCACCGACCGGCATCCATGAGAACTGCGTCGACCGCGCCGCGTCGATCCTGGCCGTGCAAGCGATCTTCGAGGCTGGCACGCCCGTGTACGTGATCGGGATCCCCGGTACCGAGCTGTTCGAGAGCACCCTCAACCAGATGGCGCTGGTCGGGGGCGCCGCGCAGGAGGGTGCCGACACGGCCTTCTACAAAGTGGACGACCTCGACACGCTGGCATCTGTGTTCAAAGACATCGCCGGCGAGCTGGTGTCGTGCAGCTTCGATCTCGCCGATCCTCCAGAAGACCCTGGCAAGACCAACGTGTACTTCGACGAGGTGGTGGTCCCACAAGACCCAGACGACGGCTGGATCTGGATCGACGAGGACACCATCGAGTTGGTCGGGGCAAGCTGCGCGAGCCTGAAGAACGGCGAGGTCCGTGACGTGCAAATCGTCTCTGGCTGTCCCACCGTCGTTCCGCTGTGAGCGCTCGCGCGCGCGAGATCAAGGTGGAGCGAGTGGAGCGCGCGCCCGACGGCGGCTTCCCGCTGCTCGCCGAGCGGGAGCAGATCGAGTCGTTCGCCCGAGCGGGGCTGGAGGAACACGACTTCGATCTCGAGCGCGAGCTGGGCCGCGCGTATGGCGTCGCCTTCGTCGCGCGGAGCGTGAGCAACGAGCCCGTGGGGCTGCTGTTGGGTTGGGAGGTGGCCGACGAGCTACACGTGCTCAGCGTCGTGGTCACTGGGGAAGCGCGCCGGATGGGCGTGGGGCGCGCGCTGATGCTGAGCGGCTTCGAGCATGCCCGAGAACGGACCCTGCGCTTGGTGTTGCTCGAGGTCGCCAGGCGCAACTTGCCTGCCATTCGGCTGTACCGCTCGCTCGGGCTCGTGGCCCTACGCGTGCGGCGCGCCTACTACCAGAACGGCGATGACGCGGTCGAAATGGGCTACGGGCTCGTGCCGGGAGCGCTGAGCGCGCTCTTGCCGGACGAGCCCGTGGAGCCGTGACCTCGCTCAGCCGCTGGTGGCCGGCTTCGGCGCGCCGAAGATGCTGGCCGCGCGGCGCTTCTCTTTGGCGGCGCGCTCGCGGTCCGCATACGACGGGATCACGATCTTCTCTTTGTCCGTCAGCTCGCGCCCGTGCACGATCGCGTCCACGTCCTCGGCATCCAAGGTCTCGCGATCGAGCAACGCCTGAGCCAGCTTGTCCAGCACGTCGCGGTGCTCGTTGAGCAGCTGGCGAGCCTGCTCATGGCCGCCCTCGACCAGCTGCTTGACCTCATCGTCGATCAGCTGCGCCACGCTCTCGGAGTAGTAGCGGCGAGGGACGGTGAAGTCCTTGCCGAGGAACACGTTGTCGTCGTCGGTGCCGTAGTGGACCGGGCCGATGCGATCGCTCATGCCGAACTCGGTCACCATGCGACGCGCCAGGTTCGACGCCTGCTTGATGTCGTTGGAGGCGCCGGTGGTGAAGTGCCCGAAGGTGATCTCCTCGGCCACGCGACCACCCATCAGCACGGCCAGCCGCGCCTTGGCGAAGTCCCGGCTCATGGACAGACGGTCTTCCTTGGGCAGCTGCTGCGTCAGACCCAGCGCCGGACCACGCGGAATGATCGTCACCTTGTGGACCGGATCGGCGAGCTTCTCGAGCAGCTTGGCGACCAGCGCATGACCGGCCTCGTGCCAGGCGGTGGTGCGCTTCTCTTCGTCGTTGATCACCATGCTGCGACGTTCGGTGCCCATCAGCACCTTGTCTTTGGCCATCTCGAAGTCGGCCATGGTGACGACGTCCTTGTCTTGGCGCGCTGCGAGCAAGGCGGCCTCGTTCACGAGGTTCTCCAGATCTGCGCCGACGAACCCGGGGGTACCGCGAGCGATCACGTCCAGGTCGACGTCCGCGGCCAGCGGCACCTTTTTGGTGTGCACGCGCAGGATGCCCTCTCGCCCACGCACGTCAGGACGGTTCACCACGATGCGACGGTCGAAGCGGCCGGGACGCATGATGGCCGGATCGAGCACGTCCGGGCGGTTGGTCGCCGCGATGATGATGACACCCTCGTTGGACTCGAAGCCGTCCATCTCCACGAGCAGCTGGTTCAAGGTCTGCTCGCGCTCGTCGTGCCCCCCACCCAAGCCGGCGCCGCGGTGTCGGCCGACAGCGTCGATCTCGTCGATGAAGATGATGCATGGCGCGTGCTTCTTGCCTTGCTCGAACAGATCGCGGACTCGGCTCGCGCCCACGCCCACGAACATCTCCACGAAGTCGGAGCCCGAGATGCTGAAGAACGGCACGCCCGCCTCACCCGCGATCGCGCGCGCCAGCAGCGTCTTGCCCGTGCCGGGTGGCCCCATCATCAGCACGCCCTTGGGGATGCGGCCGCCGAGCTTCTGGAACTTCTTCGGATCCTTGAGGAACGCGATGATCTCTTCGAGCTCGTCTTTGGCCTCGTCGATGCCAGCGACGTCTGCAAACGTGATCTTGTTCGCGCTCTCGCTCAAGAGCCGCGCGCGCGACTTGCCGAAGCTCATGGCCTTGCCGCCGCCCGCCTGCAGCTGACGCATGAACAGGTAGAACATCACGATGAGGAAGATCATCGGCAGCAGCGTCACCAGCGCGCCGGACCAGAACGGAGAGCCTTCGTCTTTCTCGAAGGTGACCTTCACGCCATGTTTCACCAGCGCCTGCGTCGTCTCCTCCGCCGAGGCGGCGTCCGGTCCGACCGTCACGCGCTGCTCTTTGGCGTTGTTCTTGGTCGGGTCGACGACGGTGAAGGTGTACTCGCGACCCTTCATCGCCACCTGCTCGACGTGAGGCTGTTCCTTGGGCGCCTCGACCAACGTCATGAACTCGCTGAACGCGACCTCGGTGGCTGGCTTGGTGCTGGGCTCCAAGATGTGCCAAATCGCGAAGAACATCGTCGCGATCAGGATCCAGAGGAGCAGCGTCTTGTGCGATTGCTTCACGAGCGACCTCGAAGGTGTCTGCGCGGAGCGCCGCGCAGACGGGACGTTACAGGCAAGGGTCGTGCGAGCACGACCTATTCGGGAGACCTAGCGCCATCATAGGGACGCGAAAAGAGGGTGTCGACGTTACCTTGGCTCTTCTTTGCGAGGCTTGCCAGCAGATCTCGCAGCGGGGCTCGCGCGCCGCTCGCGCTTCGACGCCACGGATTTCAGCACGAGCTCGCCGGACACAAGCTCCGCCAACAGTTCTTCAGATTCGCCCAAGCGGACCCGGCCTCGCCCTGCGTTCGCCATTTGGCGCTGAAGGACCGCTCGCTGACGCCGTCCGAGCGGGCTCGCGCCCCGCGCCTCGGGCGCGAGGCCGAGCGCGATCAGCTCGTCTGCCAAGGCGCACAAAGTCTCCACGATCCGCGGCGAGAGCTCCGCAAGCCGGGGCAGGAGCTCGGTTCGGACTCGAACGCGGGCGAAACGGGTGTCCAGGTTCGAGGGGTCGGCAGCCGCCGCCAGCCGGTTCTGCTCCAGGTGCCGGACCACGTCGGCGCGGGTGGCGCGCACCAACGGACGCGCCCGGGCGCCGTCGCGTGCGGGCAGCACCGCGAGCCCACGCAGCCCCCCGAAGCTGAGCAGCCGCAGCAGCACCGTCTCGGCGCGATCGTCCGCCGTGTGCCCGGTGGCGATCAGCGTCGCACCGACGCGCGCGCGGGCGGCCTCGAGCGCCTGGTAGCGCGCCTCTCGGGCGCGGGCCATCAGGTTGCCACCCGCAGGCACGGCCAGGCGAACCAGCTCGAAGGGCACCCCGAGGCGGCGGGCGAGCGCCTCGGCCAACGACAGCTCCGCCAGCGCCTCGCTGCGCAACCCGTGATCGACCCCGAGAGCGCTGAGCTCGAGCCGGAGCTCGGCGCGCAACGAGGCCAGCACGTTGAGCAGCGCCATCGAGTCGGGGCCCCCTGAGCACGCGACGAGCAAGTGCTCGTCCTTCGACACGCGGACCTCATCGCGGAGCGTGCGCCTCACCAGCGTGCGCAGCGAGGGAGCGTGCGAGCCTCTCACGAAGGATCGAACTCCTTGCAGAACACGATCGACTCCGCATCGCGCAAGTCACGCGTGCGGTGCATGGCGTTCGGGTACCCGAGGGAGCATTGGCCGCTCGCCGGTTCGAACGACGCGCAGCCCTCGCAGGTGAACACCAGCCGAAAGCGCTCGATTTGCGCGCGCGTGTGCGGGTCGAGCCGTGTGATCACGCGCGCCCCGACCTGGCCGCTGCGCCGCGCTCGAGCATCACCAGCGTCTCGGTGTGACTGGTCTGGGGAAAGAGGTCCACCAGCTCGACCTGAGCGGCCCGGTAGCCTGCCGCGGACAACAGCGTGAGATCGCGAGCCAACGTGGGTGGATCGCACGACACGTACAACACCCGTTTGGGCTTGGCTTTGGCGATCTCGCGCACCGCGCCGCGCGCCCCCGTTCGAGGCGGATCGAGCACCACGAGGTCCGTGGCCGCAGGAACGCTGGTGGCCTCGGCGTCCCCCACGCGCAGCTTGCCCGAGAGGCCGCGTGCCGCCAGGTTGAGCTTGGCGCACGCGACCGCGTCGGGATCTTGCTCCACCGACGTGAACGTACGCGCGCCGGAGGCCAGCGCGATGCTGAGCGTTCCGCTGCCCGAGAACAGCTCGAGCACCGCTTGGCCCGTGGCCTCGGCGAGCTCCGCCACGCGCTGAGCGAGGCAGGCAGCGCCCGCGTCGCTGGGTTGTGCGAATCCGCCCGGGGGCAGCAGCACCAGTCCGCCGTCGAAGCCCGTCTGCACCGCACGAGGATCACCGAAGCTGAGCGGGCGCTTCGCCGCCGCGAGCAGCACGCGAGCGCCCGCGAGCTCGCCGCGCTGACAAGCGGCGTCGAGCGTCGCCAGGAGCTCGGGGCGCGGGTCCTGGCTCAGACCGATATCGATCACCGGCAGGACGAGGTCTCGGGTGCGCCCGAGCGCCAACGCGACCTCGCCCGAGCCACTCTCGAGGCTGAGCCAACCCGCACACGCACGCGCCGCTTCGACCAATCGAGCGTCGAGCACCAGGCAATCCGGAGCCTCCACCAGCGTCCGGCTGTGCCGCGCGAAGAAGCCGAGCTTGAGCTTGCCTCGCTCCTTGGCCCAAGACAGACGCGCACGCGTCCGATATCGCAGCGGCTCGGTGGGGTGCCACACGCGTGGCGTCGGGCAACCGCCCAGCGCACGCGACAGCAGCTCGCTGACCATCTGCACATGCAGCTCCGATCGATGCTGCGGCGCGATGTGCATGAAGTCGCAGCCTCCGCAGCTCTTCGCGATCGAGCATGGCGGCTCCACCCGATGTGGCGAGGGCTCGACCACCTCGAGCAGCGTCGCGCGCTTGCCGCTCGCGTCGACGCGCACCCGCACCAGCTCGCCGTCGATCACGTTGGGCAAGAACGTGACCTGTCCGGTGGGAAGCCTCGTCAGGAACAATCCCCCCGGCGCCACTCCCGCCACGCGCGCGCGGTGCTCTTCGTCGCCCGCTGCTGGATGCGCTCGGCCGCGCTCGGCTCTTCGCAAAGTGCCTCTCGACGCGCGGCTCAGCCGGCGCGGGACTTGAAGTAGATCAGGGCGCCCAACGCCAACACGCAGATGGCGGTCAGCACCGCGACGGCCACCAGCACCAGCGTGCTCATGCTCTCGCCCGCCCGCGTGGCTTGCTGCGCCGCCGACCACATCTGCACCGGGTCGGGGCGTGGCAACGACAGCGCCGTCTCCACTTGCGAAGGTGGCAAGCGTTGGTTCGGGCCTTGCTGGTTCGGGCCGGGCGGCGAGCCCGGAGCCGCGGCGCCGGCGCCCACGAACCCACCCGGCGCCTGGCCCGGCTGGTGTTGTTGACCGAACCCACCAAAACCTTGGCTGAAACCACCAGCCATGCCGGGAGGGGGCATCATCGGTGTGGGCAGAGACCCGCCCTGCGAGGGTGGCCCAAACGGCTGCGGGCCCGCGTTTGCTCCCGGCATGCTCGGAGGCGGCCCAAACGCCGGCAGCTGCGGGGGCCCTGGCTGTGCGTTCTGTGGTTGGCCCTCGAGTTGGGAGCGCGGGGGACCGCCGAAGAATCCAGGGTTGCTCGACGGCGGCATCGCCATGGTGCGCGGCGATGCGCCCATGGACGGCTGGGCGCCTTGCGAGGGAGGGGGCCCGAAGGCAGGGAGCCCCGGGGGTCCCCCGCTCGGCTTGAACGGTCCGCCTGTGGGCGGCCCGGAGGACGGCGACGCGGCCATCGGCGGCGCCACCCCGATCCCCAAGCCCATCGAGGTGGAGCGAATGGAGGCGAGGTTGGGTGGAGGCGCGCCACGTGGAGGTGGAGGGCCCGGAGGCCGCGACCCGCTGGGGCTCTGCGGGCGACCCATACCCGGCATGCCAGGAGCCGACGCCAGATCACGGACCTGCTCGCGCGTGGCCACCGTGGTCGGGATGTCTTCGTCGTCGTCCACCAACGAGTGCGTAGCCGCCAAGCCCTTCGCTGCCGGCGAATGTGGAACCGTAGGCGGCGGAGGGGGCGTGGCGCCGCGCGGTTGGTTGGCGGCGTACCCCGGACTTCCGTGCGTTTGCTGCCCGCTCATGCCACCCGTGCCGGCCCCCCCCGCGGGCGGCGGCGGCGGCAACCCCGGCACAGAGGGGCGCATCCCCACGCCCGCGGCGCCTGGCACCGACGGCTTGCCCAAATCCGCGGCGCTGACGGCGATGGTCGCGGGGCCTTCATCCGAAGTGTGGTCGCTCATCCCCGTTTTGGGATCGGCGATCGCAGCGCCGCGGCCACCCGCGCCATTGGCCGCGTCGCGCGACGCCTTCATGGCGTTGAGCTGCTCGATGTTGATCGTGCCCGTGACGTCTGCGGCCCACGCCAAATGAGCCTCGCGAGCCTTGATGCGATCGGAGAACAGCTCGCGAATGAACTCGCTCACCTCCTCTGGGCCGATCAGCACCCCGCGACGCTGGAGGTACATGTTGAGCGCGCGCGAGAACTCCCGCGCGGTCTGGAAGCGATCCGGCTTGCGCTTGGCGAGCGCCTTCATCACCACGCTCTCGAGCTCGATCGGGTAGCCGTGGACGATGGAGCTCGGTGGCGGGACCACACACGCCTGGACCTTCTCCAGCGTGTCGAGATCCGTGTCCATGCGGAACAGCCGGTGGCCGGTCGTGAGCTCCCACAGCACGACGCCGAGCGCGAACACGTCGGTCGTACGATCCACGTCGTCCTGCCCGCGCACCTGCTCGGGAGACATGTACGCGAGCTTGCCTTTCAGCGTGCCGGCTCGCGTCTCCGACAGCCGGTCGGCGACCTTGGCGATGCCGAAGTCCACCACCTTGGTGTAGCCCTCGTAGGTGATGAACAGGTTGTGAGGGGTGACGTCGCGATGCACCAAGCCGAGCAGCTGGTTGTTTTTTCCTCGCAGCTCGTGCGCGGCGTGGAGGCCCTCTGCAGCGTCGGCGCAGACGCGCGCTGCGATGTCTGGCGAGATGAACTGGCTGCGCTCCTCGCAGCGGCGCATCAGCTCACGCAGAGGCTCGCCGTGGAGGTACTCCATGGCGATCCAGTACGTGCCCTCGTCCTTGCCGAGGTCGAACACCTGCGCGACGTTCGCGTGGTTGATGCCTGCCGCGATGCGCGCCTCGTCCAAGAACATGTCGACGAACTGATCGTCCTCGACCAGGTTGGGGTGGATGCGCTTGATGGCCACCCACTTCTGGAACCCTCCTGGTCCGTCCATGCGTGCGAGGTGCACGCTCGCCATGCCGCCGATGCCGATCTCTTCGACGACCCGATAGCGCCCCAGGAAGAACGTCCCCGGCGCCTTGTCGCCTTTGCCCCCGCCGCTCTGCGCGGGCGCAGCGGCGCCACGGGGGCCACCCGCTGCAGGCGGAGGCCCTGCGCGCATGGCCCCCGCGTTGCGGCCCGAAGGTCGGGGCGGAGGAGCAGCCATCTCTCCGCAGCTTAGCTCCGACCGCGCCAGCTTTTCCACCGGCTTGCCGGTGCGCTGGTCAGGGAAACGGCTGCGCCGGCTGACCCCGCTGGAAAAAGAATCGGAACCGCCCGGACAAGGCGCTCTGGTTGGGGATCGTGGACGGGCTGCCGCCGTCGAGCTCGATGTCTCGAGGGTCGGCCACGAGCACATCGAACTGGCCAACCGTCAGCTTCTCGGCAGCGTCCGCTTCGTTCGGGTCTCCACTGAAGAGCTCGTCGAACCGCACCGTGCCGCCCACGCCGTAGAGCACGATGTTCTGCGAGTGACACGAGTCCAGCAAATACAACGCGAGGTGGATCGGCGAACGGCAGGCCTCGTCTTCGCCGCAGATGGTGCCCACGGGCACGCCAGGAGGCGCCACGCCAGGCGGCAACGTGACGGGAATGTCCTGTCCCAGCATGCCGCGCACCGCCTCGACGTCGTTCACCAGGATCACCACCCCGTCCGACACCTCCAGCAGGTCACTGCCGCGCTGCATGCGCACGTGCATGGTGTTGCGAAACGGGTCCGCGGCGAAGAACGTCGGCTCCAGGTCGAACGCGTCGTCCCAGCAGTCCTTGGCGATCAAGTGGTCGCTGGTGACCGCTCCGTTGCCTTCTCCCACCGAAACGCACGCCACGGCGAGCGCCGTGACCGGAAGCAGCGCGGCGGCCCCGAGCAAGAAACCGAGCCTCACGGGGCCACCTCGCCCAAGGCGCCGACGGGTGGCCGCGCATGGACCAGCGCCGACCGGATTCTGCCGCCGCCAATCACGCGCGTGCCGTCGTACGCGACCGCGATTTGCCCCGGTGAGACGGCGCGAACGGGTTGGTCGAAGCGGACCTCGACCGTGCCTGCAGCTTCGCCCCACGAGAGCTCCGCCGGGACCGGCGCGTGGCGAGCGCGCACCTTGACCTCGGCTCGACGAGGCAGCGTGACACCTGCGGAGAGCACCACGTCACCGTCCAGGATGGCTCCGCTCGCCAGCAGCTCCTCCTCGGTGCCGATCCTGACCTCGGCCGCATCCGCGTTCATGGCCACGACGAACGCGCGTTGCCCCATCGCGACGCCCAGCCCCTTGCGCTGACCTACCGTGAAGCGGTGCAGCCCGCCGTGCTCGCCCAACGTGCGACCGTGCGTGTCCACGATCTTCCCAGGGCGGATGCGCCCATCTGCCCGCTCCTCGACGAACGCGTCATAGCGTCCGCTCGCGATGAAGCAGAGCTCCTGGCTCTCACCCTTGGCTGCGCCCGGCAAGCCCGCTCGCACGGCCTGCTCGCGCACCTCGCCCTTGGTGGCGTCGCCGAGCGGGAGCAGCAGTCGTGCGAGCTCGTCCTGACGCAGCATGTGCAGGAAATAGGACTGATCCTTGTGCTCGTCGACCGCACGGTGAAGCTCCACGGCTCCGCCCTCAGCGCGGACCACGCGGGCGTAGTGGCCGGTGGCCACGTGGCTCGCGCCGAGACGATCCGAAAGCGGGAGCAGCTCTCGCAGCTTGACCGTGCGGTTGCACGAGACACAAGGGCTCGGCGTGTTGCCAGCCAGGTAGTCGGCGACGAACGGCCTCACCACGGTGTCGGCGAACAGCTCGCGGCGATCGAAGGTGAAGTGCGGAATGCCCAAGTGGTCGCACACGCGCCGCGCGTCGTACTGATCCTCTGGGGCGCAGCACCGCCCGGGCTCGGCGTCCTCGGGGTAGTCCCAGAGATGGAGCGTCACCCCCACGACCTCGAGGCCTTGCTCGACCAGGCGCAGCGCCGCCACGGAGGAGTCGACCCCCCCGCTCATGGCGACCAGGACGCGCTGCGTGGACATGTGGATGAGCTTATTGAGGTGGAGGCGCGGCGCCAACGACCGCCTGGGGAGGCCGCCCTCTTGGCCGGGTGTAGAGGACGCGTGATACCGTTTTTCTGCAAATGTCGAAGGGCCGCGTCCTTGTCATCGATGACGACGAGTGGGTTTGTCGCCTGCTCGCGGTCGCGATGAAAGAAGCCGGCTTCGACATCACGATCACCGAGAACGCTGCCGACGGCTTCTTCAAGGCGGTCGAGGAGCAACCGGACTGCATCGTCTGCGACGTGGATCTCCCCGATCAGAATGGCTTTTGGGTGGCTAAGAAGATCCGCTCGCATCCGTCGCGGATCTCCACGGCCCCGCTGATCTTCCTCTCGGGGCTCGACGACCGCGAGCACCGGCTCGAGGGCTTTCAGGTGGGCGGCGACGCATACCTGACCAAACCCTTCCGCATCGACGAGGTCGTTGCGCAGGTGGACGCCCTGATCCAGATGGCCGCGCGCCTGAAGAAGAGCCGCTCCACGCTCACGTCGATCCCCCCAGCAGGCGCCGCGATGATGGGCGACTTGGGCCAGATGTCCGTGGGCACACTGCTCACGCTGCTCGACCTCGAGCGTCGCAGCGGCAAGCTCGAGCTCAAGAGCGAGGGCAAGAACGCGCAGTTCTTGATCCTCTCCGGCACCGTCGCCGGCGCTACGCGCGACGGCGCGGGAGCCCCTCCGCTCGATGTGATCCGCGCCGCGATGACCTGGATGAGCGGCAAATTCTCGTTCGTGCCCGGTGACGTCGCGATGCCTTCGGACGAGCCCGTCGCGATCAACGCGCTGCTGATGGAGGCCGCACGCCTCGAGGACGAGGCACGAGCGGACGTGGGCAGACCGAGCTCGTCACGCCTTGCCTCGCTGAAGGAGGGCCTCGCGCGCAGCAGCTCTCAGCGCCCAGGTCACACCCCGCCACCGTCGTCGGTCGTACCCAGCGCGCCCTCGATGCCGCCGGCGAGCGAGCCGATCTTGCCGATCATCTCCGACCCACCGGCGGCCCCCTCCCCCACTCCGGCCGCGCCCCCCGTCACCCCGCCACCCGCGGTGGCCAAGCCGGCGCCGACCCCCAACCCTGCGCCAGCAGCGGCCGCGCCCAAGCCGCCGATCGCCAAGTCCCCGCTGGCGAGTCCGCTCAAGAAAACGGAGCCTGCCACGGCCGGAGCCGCCAAGCTCGGGCAGACGCCGCTCGCGCCACCCGCAGACGCCATCCCCGCCGCCAAGCCCACGCCCCGAGGATTTGCCAAGCTCCCAGCCAGCACGCCGACCGCGGCGCCCAAGCTGCCCAAGCCGCCGCTGCCCACGCCCAAGACGGGCTTTGCCGGCATGCGATCGATGTCGCCCGCACGTGGCATCCCGGTCGTTCGCCCCGCTCCGCCCAAACAGCCCGAGCCCGCGCCCGCGGAGGTGGATGAAGGCTGGAGCGCCCCCCCGCCTCCGCCTTCAGAAGAAGGCGACTCGCTCTTGCTCGAAGACGCCCCGCCCAGCAAGGCAGTTCCCGACGACAAGTGAGCGTCACGGGGCTTGGGGCACCTCGTGATCGCGCAGAAACGCCAAATTGGTGCCGTTGATCAGCGCGTGCGCGAGCACGGGACCGAGCAACGACCCGGTCGCGACGAACACCGCGCCGAGCAGCAGCCCCACCACCGCCGCCCAGCTGGCCCACACCCAGCGGCTGGGGCCACGCACCTGGTGCAGCAGCCCAAACAACAACGTGGCGGGCAGAAGGCCCAGCACGGGCGTCAGAAAGGAGCGGAAGAACAGCTCTTCTCCGAGGCTCGACGCGAGCGCGAGCCACCAGATTTCAGCGCGACCAAAGCGTCGCGCCGTGGGCGAAAGCTCGCGGTGTAGGCCTTGGGCCCAGGCGTAGCGCGCGACCGTGAAGCGCGTCAAACGCACGACGACGAACGCCAGCACGACCCCGATCGCCGCGCTGAGCGGGGGCGAGGCGAGCGCTGGCACCTCGAGCCAAGGCGCTGGGTGGGCCAGCGGGTTCCCCCCTGCGAAGCTCCAGGCGAGCCCAGCTCCCAACGCGCCGAGCGCCGCGTAGGCCAAGCACATCCGCATCACCAAGCGCCGATCCCCGTCGCGGGTCAGCCCCGGATCCGAGCGCAAAGCGAAGGTCAGCGCGCGGCGCCCCATGGTCGGGATATGCCACAGCGCGACGCGCCAGGCGACCTCGCCGATTGGCACGGGACAACCGCCCAGCGCGCTGGTAAACGGTGCGCGTGCACGCCTTCGTGGTCGCCATTCCCGGTTCGAACGCCGACATCGCGGTCACGAGTCTGGCACGGGGGGCAGCATGACGAACGCTGGTGGTTTCGATCTCTACGGGCACTTGGCCCAACAACCCAACCCTGGCGCGGTCTGCCCGCACTGCCGTGGCGTCGGCGGCGTCGACGTGCACCCCGAGCTCGGCTTCGTGTGCAAGCTGTGCGGGGCGCCGCGGATCCCTACGGGCGATGCCGCCCTGCTCGACGAGGTCACGCGCAACACCTTGCGCAAGGCGGAGGGCCTGCGCAAGAAGCGCGGCCTCTTCCGCGCTGTCGCGTTGGTCTCGATCGTGGGTGTCTTGTTTGGATTTTTGGTCGCGTTGCCCGTGCTGTTCTTTAGTTTCTTCTACGCCGTGCTGACGGTGCTGTTCGTGTCGGGCCCGTCGCTCGCCGTCGGGCTCTACACACGGGCACGCGCTGCCGCGACCGGCAAAGAGATGATCGCCGCAGTCGACGCGGCGTGGGGTGCTGCCGCGCGCGACCTGTTCCGCGCCGGTACGATCAAGAGCGCCGCCGATTTCCAGAAGCTCACCGGCTGCGACGCCGAGCGCGCGCAGCACGCCTTCACGCTGTTGTCCGTCGACGCCGAGATCGGCGTCAGCAACGTGCGCATCGACGCTGGCCCGGTGGTGGCGCAAGTGCCAGAAGATCCGCGCTTCGCTGCGCTCGAGCAGGCCGAGAAAGAGCGGGCCGCGGAGCTGGAGGCAGGCCTTGCCGAAGCCGATCGAGAAGCCAAGCAACGCGTCCCCTGAGCTCGGCGCTGGCTCCGGCGCGCGTCGATCGCTGACCCACGTCGGTGGGCAGGTCGAGCTTCGAGGCGACCCCGTCGCTGGCGCGATTCTGCGTCACGCGCTCGAGGTGGACAGCGCGAGCGACGAGCAGGGCGAGGCCGCGGCGCGCGCACACGTCCACGGCTTTCACAGCTACCCCGCGCGCATGCACCCAGACACGGCGGCGCGCCTCGTGACCGGACTGTCCGCGCCTCGAGCCACGGTGCTCGATCCGTTCGCCGGCAGCGGGACGGTGTTGATCGAGGCCGCGCTGGCGAACCGCCGGGCGCTGGGCACCGATCTCAACCCGCTCGCGGTGCGGCTGGCGCAACGCAAGCTCGCGCCCGCGGCGCAGGACGAGCGCGACGCGCTGGTGGAGAACGCGCGGCGCATCGCCGAGATCGCGACCGCGCGGCGCAAGGCCAAGGCCGGCGCGAGCCGCCGCTACCCACGCGAGGACGTGGATGCGTTCGATCCGCACGTCTTGCTCGAGCTCGACTCGCTGCGCGGCGCGATCGCCGCGACGCCGCAGAAGGGTTGGCGCTCGACGCTCGAGCTGGTGCTGAGCTCGATCCTGGTCAAGCTCAGTCGCAAGCGGGGCGACACGGCCTCGGGCACACGGCCCATGCGCATCGCCGCAGGGTTCCCCGCCAAGCTGTTCGTGAAGAAGACCGAGGAGCTGTGTCGCTCGCTCGCCGAGATCGAGGCGCGGGTGCGTGCCGCACCACGCGCGGCGGCGTGGTGCGAGGACGCGCGCGAGCTCCCGCACATCGAGCCGCGCAGCGTCGACCTGGTGGTGACCTCGCCGCCGTACCCTGGCGTGTACGACTACGTCGAGCACCACCGTCTGCGCATGCGTTGGCTCGGGCTCGGCGAGCGCACGTTCGAGGCGCGCGAGATCGGTGCTCGGCGCGAGCTGGGCGCGCTCGACGCGGCCGCGGCCACGCGCGTGTTCGAACAGCAAATGGGCGACGTGCTCGCCGCGCTCGCGCGCGTGCTCGTTCCTCATGGCCGCGCCGTGTTCGTGGTCGCCGACGGCGCGCACGGGCGCCACGCGCTGCGCACGGACGCGCTACTCGAGCGCGCCGCTAGCGCGCGTGGCTTCTCGCTCGTCGCCATCGCCTCGCAAGCGCGCCCCCACTTCCATGCGCGCTCACAGAGCGCGTTCACGCGCGAGCCGAGGCGCGAGCACGCCATCTTGTGGCAGCTCTCCTGAGCGCGCGCTGACGATGTTGGGGACAACCGAGACAATTCGATGACAATTCGACTCGCTTGCAGGTCGAATCGAAGACACGGTTTACAAATCGCGGACAACTAGCCGTTCTCGGGCCGTTTCGTTGTCGATTCTTGTTCTCACTCCGGCGAGTCGTGGCAGTATCCGCGGCCGATACCGGTCAGCGATCTTGCTGCGCCGGAGGGAGGACTCAGTGAAGAAGATCGCGATTGCTCTGGTGCTCGGCGCCGTGTTTGCGGTGGGCTGTGGTGGTGAGGGTGGTGGTGCTGCTTCGGGCTCCGCCAAGGCGAGCTCGGCTCCCTCGGGCTCGGCCAAGGCTGCTGGCAGCGCTGCGGCGACCTCGACTGGTGGCTCGGCTGGTTCCTCGGGCTCCAAGGTCTGTGACGACTACTGGGCCAAGCTGAAGGCCTGCAACGAGGCAGCTCTCAAGGCCGTCCCGGACGGGCCCGCCAAGGAGACCTCCAAGAAGGCCATGGACGACGCCGAGAAGGCCTCCAAGGACGCTTGGAAAGACATGAAGGGCGACGCGCTCGACGCGGCCTGCAAGACGGCCATGGACGCGCTCGCGTCCAACCCCAACTGCCCCAAGTGAGCCGTTGGTGAGCTTGGTCGCATCGTTCTGATCGACCAGGCCCGGCGAGGCGCCCTCTGCTTCTTGGAAGCAGAGGGCGTTCGTCTTCCATGCGCTGCGTCGCCTCGGGCTACACTCCCGCGCGCGACCATGTTGCGGCTCGTGATCGAAGGCCTGCACGGAGACCGGGTAGAGCTCGAAGCCCCGGCCGGGGAGAGGGTGCTCGACGCCTGCGATGAGCAGTCGGCGCCGGTGCCGATCTCCTGTCGCGCCGGCAACTGCGGGACTTGCCGTGTGCACGTCACGGAGGGCTTGGCCTTGCTCGCGCCCCCCGAGCGCGACGAAATGACCGTGCTGCATGCGGCGGGCGCAGCGCGCGACGAACGGCTCGCGTGCCAGGTGCGTATCGCGGGTAGCACCGGCGTGGTCCGGTTGAAGGCTCTCTTCGCGCGGTAACCGTGTTATCGCGCCCGGCGCCGGCGTGGGCCGGCGTGAGGGCCACTCGCGCCCAGGAGCGGATCAGTCGTGATGAGCAAAGCCAAGAAACTCCGGGAACTTCTCGCGCAGCCGGAGCCGATCGTGATCGTCGGCGCACACAACGGGCTCTCCGCCCGCATCGGCGAGGAGGCGGGGTTCGACGGGCTGTGGGCCTCGGGCTTCGAGATCTCGGCTTCGTACGCGGTGCCAGACGCCAACATCCTGACGATGGCCGAGAGCCTGGCCGCCGCGAAAATGATGGCCGACGTCACCCGCATCCCCGTCATCGCCGACTGCGACAACGGCTTCGGCAACGCCATCAACGTGATCCGATGCGTCGAGGAGTACGAGCGCGCGGGGATCGCGGGCATCTGCATCGAGGACAACGTGTTCCCCAAGCGCTGCAGCTTCTACGCGGGCGTGAAGAGGGAGCTCAGCGCCATCGAGGAGCACGCTGGCAAGATCCGCGCAGCAAAGGCCGCCCAACGCGATCGCGACTTCGTGGTGATCGCGCGGACCGAAGCGTTGATCGCGGGCTGGGGCATGGAGGAGGCACTGTTGCGCGGGCGCGCCTACGCCGACGCAGGGGCCGACATGGTTCTGATCCACTCCAAGTCGAAGAGCCCCGACGAGGTGCTCACCTTCGCCAAGCTGTGGGATCGACCCACGCCGCTCGTGTGCGTGCCCACCATCTACAAGGACATCAAGGTCGAGACGTTGCACAACGCCGGCTTCAAGCTGGTCATCTTCGCCAACCACGCCGTCCGCTCGTCGATCAAGGCCATGACCGAGACCCTCTCGACGCTCAAGCGCGAGATGTTCACCGGCAGCGTGGAGGATCGCGTGGTGCCGCTGACGCGCGTGTACCAGCTGGTAGGGGTCGACAAGATGACCAGCGACGAGGGGGCGTTCATGCCCAGCGAGAGCCCCGGCGTCACCGCCGTGATCCTCGCGGCGGGGCAGAGCCAGGGTCTCTTGCCGCTGACCGAGAACGTGCCCAAGCCCATGCTCGACATCAAGGGCAAGACGGTGCTCGAGCGCCAAATCGAGGTGCTCAACGCCTGCGGCATCAAGGACATCGCGGTCGTGCGCGGCTACAAGAAGGAGGCGATCAACCTGCCGAACCTGCGCTACTACGACAACGACGAGTTCGCCTCCACGAACGAGGTGGAGAGCTTGTTCCGCGCGAAGAAGGAGCTCGGCGGGCAGTTCCTGTTCCTGTACGGCGACATCCTGTTCGAGCGCGGCCACTTGGAGAAGTTGCTCAAGAGCCCGGCCGACATCTCGCTGGTCGTCGATCGCGCGTTCACCGACGCCCGCGACAAGGGTGAGACCCCGGCCGGGCGCGGCGTGCCCGATCTGGTGCAGCTGAGCGACTCTCAAGAGACCGGCTACCGCTTCGTCGGGTCCGAGGCGCCGCACCACGTGGCCAAGGTCGGTCGCAACGTGCCGCTCGAGCAAGCCCAGGGTGAGTTCATCGGCATGGCCTTGTTCTCCGAGAAGGGCGCCAAGCAGATCGGCGACCTCCACCGCGAGCTGTCGGAGAAGAAAGGCCGCGTCGGCGAGGCCGCCTCGCTGCGCGACGCGAGCTTCACCGACCTGGTGCAGGAGCTCATCCACCGCGGCGCCGAGGTGCAGGCGCTCGACGTCTACAAAGGCTGGCTCGAGATCGACACGTTCGACGACTACAAACGCGCTTGGGCGCTGATCAAGGAGTAGCCGTGAGGGCCATCTTGCTGGCCGCGGGTCGAGGCCGCCGGCTGTCGCGCAATCGCCCCAAGTGCCTGCTGGAGATCGCTGGCAAGAGCTTGCTCGAGCGCCATGTCGAGAACCTCGCGGCTGCTTCGGTGTCTGCGCTCACCATCGTGGTGGGCTACGAACAGCTGCAGATCCGCGAGGCGATTCAGGCGCTCGCGCCCGTGCTGCCGATCGACTTCATCGAGAACGATCGGTTCGAGCGCGGGAGCATCGTCTCGCTGGGTGTCGCCGCGCACTTGCTCGAGGCCGGCGCGATCTGGATGGACGCCGACGTCCTCTACCCCGCGGCCTTGATGCAGCGATTGGTGGCCTCCAAGCACGAGAGCTGCGTGCTCCTCGACGCGCGCTCCGAGGAGAGCGGCGAGGAGATGACGCTCGGCGTGCGTGGCGAGCGTGTGCTGATGATCGCGCGTCGCGTCTCGCAAGATGGCCCCTGGGACCTGACCGGCGAGGCGGTCGGCTTCGCCAAGGTGGGACCACGCGGCGGGGCCGTGATGCGCGAGATCCTCTCCGCCGAGATCGCCGCCGGCCGCCTGGATCAAGAGTACGAAGCAGCCATGAACCAGGCCTTCGGCAAGACCCCTTGGGGCTACGAGCGCGTAGACGACTTCCCCTGGACGGAGATCGACTTCGAACAAGACGTGCTCAAGGCAGAGCAGTTGGCTGCGCTGCTCTGACGGCGTAGCTCTTCACGAACGCAACGTTCAGCACGACCACCAGCACGATCCAGAGAGAGCCCACGCTGGCGAAGAACAGCTGCGCCGGCCAGATCTGGCCGAGCGCGATCGACAACATCACGAACGACAGGAACGCGTCACCGCCGGACACACTCCAGGCCGCCGCCACGAGCCGCGTACGCAGCGAGCTCTCCTCGCTGCGCATGCGCGCCACCTGCTCACTCGACAGCGGCCTGGTCTTGCCTGGTTGGTACGGGGAGAGCTCGAACAGCAGGTGGCCCATGCGCAGGATGAACGCATCCACCCGCGCGAACGCCCCACGGCCGTCCCGCGCCGCGCGCAGCTTGTCGGCGAGCGTCTCCACGACCTCGTCGCATCCGCGCTCGAAGATGCCCAGGTACTTCGCCTTGAAGTAGTCCGCCGCGAACGAGCGCAGGCCGCCTTGCACCAGGGCCGCGGCCACGACCAGCAGCGCCACGCTCGGAGCCATGCCCAAATCCGCCCGGTGGTACACGTGATGGAAAATGCCGGCGTACAGGAAGAGCACGCCCAACCAATCGGCGACCGCGTCGATGGCGTGACCGTTGGGGCTGGACAAGCGCTTGGCGCGCGCGAGCGAGCCATCGACACAATCCAAGATCGAACGGAGCTCGAACAACACCACTGCGCCCAGGTGGTAGCGGGCATCAGGCAACGTGAGTAGCCAGCCAGCGACCGCAGCAAACACAGGCTGCACCAGCGAGATCTGGTTCGGCGTAATGGCGGTGGGCAACAGCAGGCGCGTGAGGGCGAGCGCGAGCGGGTAGCGGTAGAACGTGTTGAACGGATCCTCGAGCCGCCGCTTCCACCCCGTGGGACCGCACACGAGACCAGCGCCCCCCTCGAGGGGCACCGCTTGCGCGACCGCTGCGTTGGGCTCCAACGTGGCCATCGAGTGACAAAAACGTGTAGAAGCAAGTGCGACCCGTAACAAGCGATCTGTGATCCCCTCCCCGCTGAAATCCGCAGGTGCAAACACGCTTTCGCACCTCTTCTTGCTGGCGGCATGCCTGCTGGGCTGCGCCGCTCAGAGCGACGTGGGGTCGATCGGTGCGGTGCTTGGGCTCGACGCCGAGAGCAAGGAAATCTACGTGCGCGAGCTGGCCAAGGACGCGCCGAGCTCGGACGCGGGCCTTCAGGTGGGCGACGAGATCTTGATGGTGGACGGGCTGTTCGTGCGGAACCTGGGCAAGGAGGAGCTGCGCCGCGCGATGCGTGGCCGAGTCGGCAGCTCGGTGCGGCTCACGGTCGTGCGCGGCAAGGAGGTCGTGCACCTCGACGTGAAACGCACGGCCATCAAGGCGCTCGCGCTCAAACCCGGCGAGGAGAGGTTGGCGGAGCAGTGAGCGCCCGCGTCAACAGCAGCGCGCGCACGAAGCGGCCGCTCTCGGAGCCGCCCGACGCGGCGCCGCGTCCGTTCTTGAAGTGGGCGGGGGGCAAGCGATTGCTCGCGCCCATCATTGCGCCGAAGCTGCCCAAAGACCTCGAGCAGCGCCGCTACCGCGAGCCATTCGTCGGAGGCGGCGCGTTGTTCTTCCACCTGCGGGCTCGTCTCGACCCTGAGCGGGTGTTCTTGAGCGACGCGCTCGGCGATCTGATTCGCACCTACCAAGCCGTGCGCGACGACGTCGAGGGCCTGCTCGAAGAGCTCGAGCGCCTGCGCGACCGCCACTCCAAGGAGCACTTCTACGAGGTGCGCGAGCACTTCAACGCGGCCACGGGGGCAGACCTCAAGCGCGCGGCGTGGCTCGTGTACCTGAACAAGACCTGCTTCAACGGCTTGTTTCGCACCAACCGCTCGGGCCGCTTCAACGTCCCGTTCGGCCGCTTCACCAAGCCGCACATCGCTGATCACGCGCGGCTGCGGGCGGCTGCGGCCGCGCTGCGGGGGGTCGACATCCGCGAACAGGGCTTCGAGCACCTGGCGAAGGTCGCCAAGCGAGGCGACGTGATCTACCTCGACCCCCCCTACGTGCCGCTGTCGAAGACCGCCAACTTCGCCGCGTACGCCGACGGAGCGTTCGGCCCGGACGACCAGAGGCGACTGGCTGCGCTGTTCCAGGAGCTGTCCGCCCGCGGCTGCTTGCTCGCCTTGTCCAACAGCGACACCCCCGAGGTGCGTGCCCTGTACAAAGGATTCGAGATCACCACGCTGGAGGCCAACCGCTCGATCAGCGCCGTCGGGTCCACGCGAGCACCCGTCAACGAGGTCTTGGTCCGCAACACCGCGCGCTGGCCAGCCAAGGCCCGCCCGCGTGAATAGCTGACGCTGAGGCTCGTCCACCTACGTCGCAGCTCGCTCCGCGGGCCGCGCTCATTTGTCATGATCTGCCGGCAGCCCTACCCACAGGGCGAGGCCTCCGCTATAGCGGTGCCTCTCGTTGGCAACGGAGGGTCAAGTAACCATGAAAGTCTACAAGGCGCTCGTCGCGGCCTTGGGAGCGCTGGCGATCCTCGCCGGACTTCTCCCGGGTGAGGCCGCTGCGGCAGAGACACTGAAGTTCGGCACGCTCGCCCCCAAGCAGAGCGTGTGGGGCAGCGTGTTCCAGGTTTGGGAGAAGGCGGTCGCCAAGAAGAGCGACGGCAAGCTGGTCCTGACCTTCGACTACAACGCCCAGCAAGGCGACGAGGGCGTGATGGTCGGCAAGATGAAGGCCGGCCAGCTCGACGGCGCCGCGGTCACCGCGGTGGGTCTGAGCAAGTACTACAAGCCGGTCGTGGCCATGCAGATGCCGGGGCTGATGACGGATTGGGGCAAGGTCGATGCGGGCTTGCGCGTCAAGGGCGCTGCCTTCAACAAGGGTCTGCAAGACGCCGGTGCGCGCAACCTCGGCTGGGGCTTCGTCGGTCTGGCGCGCGTCTTCACCAAGGGCGACAAGACCATCTCCACGCCCAACGACCTCAAGAATCGCAAGCCCTACATGTGGCGCGACGACATCATCAGCCCCGCGTTCTACAGCGTGGTTGGCGCCACCCCGGTGAAGCTGAACGTGCCCGAGGTGCTGCCCAACCTCAAGACCGGTGCCATCGACACCGTGGTCTCGCCCGCGCTCGCAGTCGAGCAGCTGCAGTGGAGCGGCCAGTTGAACAACGTGTCGAATCAAGTCACGGGCGCCGCGATCGGCGCCATCATCATGAACAACAAGCGGTTGGAAGGCCTTCCTGGCGACCTGCGCACGATCATGATCGACACCGGCTCGATCGCCGCCAAGGCTCTGACCGACAAGATCAAGGCCGAGGACCAAGCGGCGTACGATCGGCTGAAGGGCAAGTGGAAGGGCTTCGACGTGGACAAGGCCGCCTTCGAGAAGGTGTTCAAGTCGACGCGCGAGCGCCTGAAGCAGACCGAGTTCCAGAGCGATGGTGATCTGGTCTCGTCGCTGGAGAAGGCCGCGGGGCTGTAGCCTCCAGCCTGCTCCGCATCAAGTGGGAGGCCGGCTCGACCGGCCTTCTGCTTTTTTGTGCTGACAGATCTGCGCAAGATCCGCGGTTGACGGGCGAGGGTCGCGCGCCTAAGCCCATCGCCTTTCCATCCGAAGAGGCAGGCAGATGCGACGTTACCAGTTCACTTCCGAGTCGGTCACCGAGGGGCACCCGGACAAAGTTTGCGACAAGATCTCCGACGCCGTGCTCGACGCCATCCTGAGGCAGGATCCGCGCGGCCGCGTGGCGTGCGAGACCATGGTCAAGACGGGCTACGCGATCGTGGCCGGTGAGATCACCACCACCGCGACGCTCGACTACCCGACCATCATCCGCAACACCATCCGCGACATCGGCTACACCGACTCGAAGATGGGCTTCGATGGCAACACCTGCGCGGTGCTGACGGCCATCGAGCAGCAGTCGCCCGACATCTCGCAAGGTGTCACCGAGGGCTCCGGCTTGTTCAAGGAGCAAGGCGCGGGCGACCAAGGCTTGATGTTCGGGTACGCCACCGACGAGACGCCCGAGCTCATGCCCGCCCCGATCAGCTTCTCGCACCAGCTGGCGCGCAAGCTCACCGACGTGCGCAAGAAGAAGCAGGTCGACTGGCTCCGGCCGGACGGCAAGACCCAGGTCACCGTGGAGTACGACGGCAACACCGTGGCGCGCGTCTCCACCGTGGTGGTCTCGACGCAGCACTCCGAAGAGGTCAAGCACAAGACCATCGTCGACGCGATGCGCGAGCTGGTGATCAACAAGGTCATCCCGGCGAAGCTGCTCGACAAGAACACCAAGATCTACGTCAACCCCACCGGCCGCTTCGTGGTCGGCGGCCCCAACGGAGACGCGGGCCTCACCGGGCGCAAGATCATCGTCGACAGCTACGGCGGCATGGGCCGCCACGGCGGCGGCGCCTTCAGCGGCAAGGACCCGTCGAAGGTCGACCGCAGCGCGTGCTACTACGCGCGCTACGTGGCGAAGAACGTCGTCGCCGCCAAGCTCGCCAGCAAGTGCGAGGTGCAGGTGGCGTACGCCATCGGCGTGGCGCAGCCTGTGGGCGTGTTCGTGAACACCTTCGGCACCGGGCGGATCGCGGACGAGGTGCTCGAGAAGTACATCCTCCAGAACTTCGACATGCGCCCCAAGGCACTGATCGAAGAGCTCGATCTGCTGAAGCCGGTCTACTACCAGACGGCCGCTTACGGTCACTTCGGCCGCAGCGAGTTCAGCTGGGAGAAGACCACGCGCGCTGCCAAGATGGCCGACGATCTCTCGCGGCCCGCGTACGCCAACGGCAGCGCCAAGAGCAACGGCAGCGCGAAGGCGCCGGCCGCCAAGGGCAAGAAGGCGAAGAAGGCCAAGGCAGGCAAGCAGGCCGGCGCCTCGGCCTGACGCGACCCGCTCGCCACAAAGCGACGCGGCGACCTCTCGAGGTCGCCGCTTCTCTTTTGTGAGCTCGACGCGAGGCCCGAACGGACCTCGCGCCGTGCCGAGGATCACTCCGGGACGGGAGCCGTGCCGGTGACCGTCTCGCTGAGCTCGAACTTGAAGTTGTCGATCAACGTCGTCGAGTCGAGCACGCCATCGCCCGAGTCCCACACCGCGAAGTGCAGCGTGATCTCGGTGCCCGGCTCGACCGGCGCCTTGGTCTCGAGCCAACCCGTAGCGCCGCTGCCTTGGATGCCGAACTCGAAGCTCTGGTTGGAGTCGAAGCCGGTGCCCAGAATCTGGCCGTAGCCCTGGCTGCAGGCGAAGTTCTTACCGCCCGCGTTGGAGGGGTTGCAGATGTCCAAGAAGCCGGCGTTCACGCTGATCGTGTTGCCCATCGGATCGAAGGAGATGTTGCCGTCGACCAACCCCGCGGGCTGCGGCGTCATCATCGCCACGAAGAAATCGTTGAACGTGTCGCAGACGTAGTCCGGGTACTCGTAGGTGTAGAAATCCAGGTTGAAGCTCAGCGACTTCGCGTCGGTCGGGGTCTGGATCACGAGGCGGAGGCCCGCCGAATCGTAGGGCTCGCCGGTGACCACGCCGGGGCAGGCTGGCGACTCCTTCGGGTAGCCGGGCGGTGAGCCGTGCGGAGTGAAATCTTTCCAGTCTCCGCCCGGATCGATGAAACCGGGATCGTTCGGGCCGCGTGCGGTGCCGGAGGAGATCGCCAGCAGCTTCGAGCCCTCGCGCGGGGTCACCGAGCCGAAGCCACCCAGCACGCCCTTGCCACGCAGGAGCTCGGCAGGGTTGCTGAGCGACTGCCCATCGGAGCGAACCCACTCCGCCGACTTCACACCCCACTCTCCAGCGACGTAGGTCTTGCAGAGACCCATCGCGCGCGCGCCGTCCATCGCGTCGGTGCCGTCGATCACGAGCGACGAGTCGCAGTTGCCCTGAGGAGTCGAGCCGATGCAGCTGGGATCGCCGCAGCTCATCCCCGAGGGGCCCGAGCTGCCGCCTTGGCCGAAGCCTGGGCCGGTGCTGCCACCTTGACCGTTGCCGCCGCCATCCTCCCCGTCGTCGGGGAAATCTCCGCCGGTGCCGGCGCTACACGCCGCCGCAAGGAGTGCCAAGGTCGCGAAAACTACCGAACCAAGCTTGCCCATGAAGCACCCCGACTTTCTTCCCGAAGTGGCCACCAAGATTACACCAGAATGCCTCGTCCCCGATAGCGGGAAAGGAGCGCGTTCATGCGTTCACCTGCGACGCGGACTTACCGCGCGGCGTCACGAGCGCGTGTTACGTCGGCCCAGACAGCTCCTTCCATCGGCAGGGTGTCGGGCCTGAAAGGTTGCTCGAATCCCAGCGCAAACGTCGGGGCGAGCACATCGCCTCCCACCCAGGAGCCGCCGCCCGAGCTGCGCGCCACGTCGAGCACGCCGATCGGCACCGAGCGGGGCGGGAGGATCTCGAGCCCTTCCGGGATGGGATCACGCTGGCTGACGACGCGGTGCGCCGATCGGTCGGGGAGCGGAGGCTCGACGACGTCGGCGCGCACTGCGCCCAGGCGCTCCACGACCCCGGCCACGAACGGGTCGCGCACCGCGCTCGACGCCGCGCCGAGATCTTCCAAGCTGAGCGTCGCGCGACCGCGATAACGATCGCAGCTGGCCTCGATGGCGGACGCGAGCTCCTGCGGGATGGCGAAGCTGCCGCGCGCAGTGAGGAACGCTTCGATCAACACGGCGCCGCTCGGGCTCATGTCGAACGCCAGCACCGCCGCGGCCTGGCGGCGGCGCGCGAGCCACTCCCGACCGAGGTAGGCGAGATCGATCCCGAGCGCACGAAAGCCCGCGAGCAGCGGGCGCACACAGCGGTTGAGCACGGTGCGCGGGCTGACATCGGGGAACGTAATGGCGGGCGCGCCCAGCGCGATCGAGCACAACACGCCGCCATCACACGCGAAGCCAGTGCCGCTCGTGGTGCGCCGCACGAACGGCGCCTTCGTCAGCGTGTCGGCAGTCGCGGCGACTCGCCCTGCGTGCTGCAGCGCGCCCAGCACGATCACCGGGCCCGCCTCGAGCTCGGTCACCTGGACCACGGCAAGCTCACGCCCTTCGACCGCCACCAGGGCCGCGCGGCTGCGATCCAGCGCCTGCTCGACCGGCAGCGAAGCGGGCGGAAACGTGAGGACGGGGAGAGCCATGACGCTACGTCACATTTAGACCTTGACGAGCCCGAGAGCGCGGCCTAATCAACTCTAACGCACACGTGAGAGTTCGAGTCGAGTCCCCAGACCGAGAGGTCGTACGTCTGCCGCTGGCGCCCGGCAAGGGCGTGCCTGCGGCCGGCGGGGACGCGCCTCGGGAAAAGCTCCTTCAGGTCGGTGACTTGGCCAAGGCCGCGGGGAAGTCGGTGCGAGCCATTCACCACTACGAGGAGCTCGGGCTGCTCAAGCCGGACGCGCGCTCGAAGGGCCGCTTTCGCTTGTACGACCCCGCGGCGGTCACGCGCGTGCGCTGGATCGGCAAGCTGCACGACCTGGGCATGAGCCTGGCGCAAATCCAACAGGTCGTCGCCGCTTGGGAGAGCGCGCCCACGCCCGCCCGCGCGATGGCGGACGTGCGCGCCACCTACCGCGCGAAGCTCGAGGAGACGCGGGCACAAATCGCGCACCTGAGCGTGCTCGAGCGCGAGCTCGAGGCGAGCATCAACTACCTCGACACGTGCGACTCATGCGACCCGAGCACGTTGCTGCTCGAAAAGGGGCTCGAACAGAGCGAGGCCCTGCAGCGCGCGCTCGATCACCACGCAGAGAACGCAGGAACCTGTGGAGCTTGCCAGCAGCGCGAGCGCGAAGCCGAACCAGATCTCGTCGCAGGGATCGTCGCCTAACCGGACCAAGAACATGTCGCTGACGTTGCCGATTTACATGGACTACCACGCCACCACGCCGGTCGACCCGCGCGTGCTCGAGGCGATGATGCCGTACTTCACGCTGAAGTTCGGCAACGCGGCGAGCCGCAGCCACGTCTTCGGCTGGACGGCAGAAGAGGCGGTCAACATCGCGCGCGAGCGCGTGGCGGCGCTGATCGGCGCCAAGAACCCGAAGGAGATCGTGTTCACCTCGGGCGCGACGGAGTCCGACAACCTGGCGATCAAGGGTGTCGCCGAGTTCTACCGGGACAAGGGCAACCACATCATCACCAGCGTGATCGAGCACAAAGCCGTGCTCGACACCTGCAAGCGCTTGGAGAAGCAAGGCTACGAGGTCACCTACCTGCCGGTCGACACGCAGGGCCTCGTCGATCCCGACGACGTGAAGAAGGCCATGACCGACAAGACCATCTTGGTCTCGATCATGCTCGCCAACAACGAGGTCGGAACGGTGCAGCCCATCCGCGAGATCGGCAGGCTCACGCGCGAGCGCGGCGTGCTCCTCCACAGCGATGCGGTGCAAGGCATCGGCAAGGTGCCGTTCGACGTCGAGCTCGACCAAGTCGACCTGTGCTCGATCACCGCGCACAAGATGTACGGCCCGAAGGGCGCGGGCGCGCTGTACGTGCGCCGCGCCCGCCCGCGCGTGCGCATCACCGCCCAGATGGACGGCGGCGGTCACGAGTTCGGCATGCGGTCCGGCACGCTCAACGTGCCCGGCATCGTGGGCCTCGGTCGCGCCGCCGAGATCATGAAGAGCGACGGCGCCGAGGAGAACGCGCGCATCGCCGGCTTGCGCGATCGGCTGCTGAGCAAGCTCAGCGCAGGCCTCGACGAGATCAAGGTCAACGGCCACCGCGAGAAGCGGCTGCCCGGCAACCTGAACGTGTCGTTCGCGTTCGTCGAGGGCGAGGCCATGCTGATGGCGATCAAGGACATCGCTTGCTCGAGCGGCTCGGCCTGCACCAGCGCCAGCCTGGAGCCGAGCTACGTGCTGCACGCGATGGGCATCGGCGACGACCTCGCGCACTCGTCGATCCGCTTTGGCCTGGGTCGCTTCACCACGCAGGAGGAGGTGGACTACGCCGCCGAGCTGGTGATCGCCAAGGTCAACAAACTGCGCGACATGTCACCCCTGTACGAGATGCACAAAGAAGGCATCGATCTGACCACCGTCGAGTGGGCCGCCCACTGATCACCCCGGGAGAACCACCATGGCCTACAGCGAAAAAGTCCTCGACCACTACGACAACCCCCGCAACGTCGGCACGCTCGACAAGGCAGACGAGAGCGTCGGCACCGGCCTCGTCGGCGCCCCCGCCTGCGGCGACGTGATGCGCCTGCAGATCAAGGTCAACGATGGCGGCGTGATCGAAGACGCCAAGTTCAAGACCTTCGGCTGCGGCTCGGCCATCGCCTCCTCGTCGCTCGCCACCGAGTGGCTCAAGGGCAAGAGCGTGGACGAAGCCGAGACCATCAAGAACAGCATGATCGCCGAGGAGCTCAACCTGCCGCCGGTCAAGATCCACTGCTCGGTGCTGGCTGAAGACGCGATCAAGAGCGCCATCGCCGACTACCGCGCCAAACAAGCCGCCAAACGCGCGCTCGAGAAGTAGCCATCATGGTCGAGACCCACGAGAACAAGCCGTCGCCGTTCCAGCCGGTGCCCAAGATCGAGACGGGCGTCGCCAAGAACACCCTGGGCGTGAGCGACAAGGCGGTCGACGCGATCCGTGCCGCGCTCATCAAGCGCGGTACGCCCGAGGCGGCGCTGCGCGTCGGTGTGCGCGGCGGCGGCTGCTCGGGCTTCTCGTACGTGATCGAGTTCGCCGACGACCCGCCGCGCAGCGGCGACACGGTGCTGGAGTTCTCCGCCGAGGGGAAGAGCCCCGTGCGCGTGTTGTGCGACAAGAAGAGCATCCTGTACTTGGGCGGCTCGGTGCTCGATTACGAGAAGACGCTGATGTATCAGGGCTTCAAGTTCCGGAACCCGCAAGAGGCCTCCAAGTGTGGCTGCGGGCACTCGTTCACGGTTGCTTGAGGGCGGCTGACGCGCCTCACCGAGCTGCGACGCTTCGATGACTTCGTCGTCACTACCCGTGGTTTTGCACTTCACGCCTGGCTGTGACGTGCGTGCCGCCGAGGCCAGACCCAGAGAGCGTTCCTCACCAGGGGCTGCCCGCAGCCCCTCGGCCGCGCAGACGCGGCCTCACTCGACGGGCTCGCTCGGGTCTCGCTCGCGAGATGGTGTCCCGCGCGTGTCTGGAGGCCTGCGGCGCTTCGCCAGCTCGAGCCTCCTTGGCTTGCACAGCGCTTGGTCCGAGTCGGAAACCGTGTCGGGCAGCGTGCCGGCTTTTGCTGCTGGGGGGCACGTCACGTGATGGATCCCTTCGCCCTGTTGGGCGTGCCGGCGCGCTTCGGGCTCGACGCGCGCGAGCTCGAGCAACGTCACCGTGAGCTATCGCGCGCGCTGCACCCCGATCGTCACGCCAGCGCGCCTGCCGGCGAGCGGCGCATGCTCTTGTCCAAGGCGATCGAGGTGAACGAGGCCTTTCGCGCGCTGAAAGACCCGGTCAAGCGCGCGGAGAAGCTGCTCGAGGCGCTGGGCGTGCCGAGCGAAGAAGGCAGAGGGCCCAAGGCCTCTCCCGAGCTCTTGATGGAAATGATGGACGCACGTGAAGAGCTAGCCGACGCGGCCCGCGCCAAGGACCTCGCCAAGGTGGAGAGCCTGGGGCGCGCCATGCGCACGCGCGAGCAAGATCTGATCGGGCGGCTGACGCTGGCGTTCGAGCTCGCGGGGGCAGACAAGACCAAGCTCGATGACGCGCACGCCCTGCTCGGCGAGCTCCGCTACGCGCGCCGCTATTTGGATGAGGTCGCCGCGTTCGAGGAGGCGCTGACCAGCCCATGAGCCTGCTCGAGATCTTCGACCCCAAGGCCGCGCCCCGCCCGATCGGCATCGATCTCGGCACGACCAACTCGATCGTGGCGCGCATGCGCGACGACACGCCGGTGGTGATCGAGGACTGCGACCAGCAGTGGCTGGTGCCCTCGGTGGTCCACTTCGATCCGCGCGGCGTGCCCATCGTCGGCGAATCGGCCAAACTGCTCGCCGCTGCCGATCCGCGCAACACCATCGCCAGCGTGAAGCGGCTGATGGGGCGCGGCGCCGACGACCCCGAGACCAAACGCCTGGGCACGTTCGACTTCGTGCGCGCAGACAGCGCGGAGGGCGCCGCATCGGTGCGCTTCCGCGTGCGCGACAGAGTGCTCACGCCGGTCGAGGTCTCCGCCGAGATCCTGAAGAAGCTCCACGGCATGGCCGTCGACGAGCTGAAGAGCGTGGGCGGCGCGGTGATCACCGTGCCCGCTTACTTCGACGACGCGCAACGCCAAGCCACCAAGGACGCCGCCAAGCTGGCCGGCGTGGATGTGCTGCGCTTGCTGAACGAGCCCACCGCAGCCGCCCTCGCCTACGGTGTGGAGAAGAAGCAGGACGGCCTGTTCGCTGTGTACGACCTGGGCGGCGGCACCTTCGACATCACCATCTTGCGCCTGGAAGATGGCGTGTTCGAGGTGAAGTCCACCGGCGGAGACAGCCAACTCGGCGGCGACGACATGGATCGCGCCCTCGCGGAGCGTTTGCTCGCAGAGATGGTGAAGGACCCGAGCCGGGCCGCCCCCGAGATCACGCGCACCGCGCTCGATGCAGCCCGCAAGGTCAAACACGCCCTCACCGAAGCGGGCGAGGTGGAGATCGAGCTGCCCTCCGAGGGCGGCGCGCGCAAGCTCGTGATCACCCGCGCAGAGCTCGAGGGGCTGATCCGCCCGATCGTCGAGCGCACCGGCGCGGCGTGTCGGCGCGCGCTGCGCGATGCGGGCATCGGCCCCACCGAGCTCGATGGCGTGATCTTGGTCGGCGGCAGCACGCGCGTGCCACTCGTGCGCGCGTACGTGGCCGAGCTGTTCCAGCAACAGCCGCTCTCCGACATCGATCCGGAGAAGGTGGTGGCGCTCGGCGCCGCCCTGCAGGCCCACCAGCTCGCGGGCGACGGCCCCAAGGACGACGTGCTCTTGCTCGACGTGTTGCCGCTCTCGCTGGGGATCGAGACCATGGGCGGCGTGGTCGAGCGCATCTTGCCGCGCAACACCACCATCCCGACCGGTGCGCGGCAGATCTTCACCACCTACGCGGACAACCAGACCGGCTTCGTGCTGCACGTGGTCCAGGGCGAGCGCGAGCTCGCTGGCGACTGCCGCTCGCTCGCCAAGTTCACGCTCAAGGGCATCCCCCCCATGCCGGCGGGCTTGGCCCGGCTCGAGGTCACCTTTCACGTCGACGCCGATGGCCTGCTCTCCGTGCACGCGCGTGAGATCACCACCGGCGTCGAGCAAAAGGTCGATGTCAAGCCGAGCTACGGCTTGGGCGAAGAGGAGATCGAGGCCATGTTGATGGCCGCGCTCGACCACGGCGAAGAAGATCTCGCTGCGCGCCGTCTGGTCGAGGAGCGCGTCGAGGCCGAGCGCGTGCTCTCGGCCACCAGGAAGGCGCTCGAGACCGATGCCGACCTGCTCGAGACCGGCGAGCGCAAGCAGATCGAGACCCTGGCCGGCGAGCTCGAGCAAGCCCTCACGGGCAGCTCGGCGAGCGTGCTACACGCCCGCATCGAAATGCTCGACGGCGCCACCAAGCCCTGGGCCGGACGGCGCATGGACCGCGCCATCGCCCGCGCCATCGCGGGCAAGGCCGTCGACTCGCTCGAGACCGACGTCGCGCACGCCAAGGGCGTCGACCAACACGTCGCCGAGCACGCGCGCCGCGCAGAGGAGAGATAGCGAACATGCCGCTCGTTCGATGGAAGGCCCACGGCCAGGCCTGGGAGGCCGAGGTGCCGCTGGGCGAAGACTTGCGCACTGCCTCCAAGCGCGTCGAGGCGCCGCAGGGCGACGCCTGCGGCGGCGTGTGCGCGTGCTCCACTTGCCACGTGTACGTCACGACCGGCAAGGAGCTGCTCACCCTCGCCGAAGAGGAAGAGGAAGACATCCTCGACAAGGCCTTCGATGTGCGCGCCAACAGCCGCCTCGGATGCCAAGCCAAGATCGCGAAGGACGGCGTGATCGAGGTGGAGGTCACGCGCGAGAGCTTGGACGCGTACTACAACGAGCACCCCCAGGTGGCAGACCCGCGCAAGGCCAAGCGGTAGGCGCGGCGCTTCAGCGCCACTGCCAACGTGGCGCGGCTTCACACGGCTCGCTTGACACCCTGTCAACGTGGCCTGGGGTACCCGGTCCCCCTCGCCCCGCTGGCGCTGGCACGGTGCCTGCTAGCCCGTTGGAGATGGTTCACGATCGCTGCTTGCTTGCGTTGTTCTCGAGCGCCGTGCTCCTGACGGGGTGCGCCCAGGTCGCAGTGGAGTGCGAGAGTGAGCCTGTTCAGCCTCGGCCGCTCGGATCGATCCGCGTGCGCCAGCTCCCGCCAGGGACGACCACGTTCGGCACCGACTCCTACTCGACCCTGTTCGCGCGCTTCGCTCCAGATGTGGTCGATGAGTGTGTGGTCATCGATCGAGAAGGCACATGTCTGCTCGAACGTTGCGATCGAGGCGTGAGCGCGTCGACCCCAACCGACGCGGGCGCCGTCACCCTGGCTGGTGCGCTCGAAGACGTGGCCGTCGAGTTCGATGCCAGCAGCTACGGCGTCGACGGCAGCAACAGCTTCCGGGTGGATGGTCCGCTGTTCGCCGCCGGGGATGCGGTGACGCTCGCCAACGCAGGCAGCGGTGAGGTGCCGGCGATGTCGACCACGCTCGAGGCACCACCACACGTCACCGTCACCAAACCAGCGGAGAAAAGCCGCCTCGGCCTCGGCGGAGACATCGAGCTCGCGTGGACTTCGAGCGGTGGCGCGGGCAAGGTGGTCGTGGCCGTGTGGACCCACCCTGAGTCCTCCTCGACGGGTGGTTCAGTCGACAGCGGCGCGATCAGGGAAGGCGTGCGTTGCGAAGCAGACGTCGACGACGGTTCGATCCGAGTGCCTGCGACGCTACTCCAGCAGCTCAGGCCCAACCTGCCGAGCCCGGCGACTCTCGGCGTCGTCACCACGAATCGTGAGGCCCACGAACGAGGCGGATGGCGCACCGAGTTCGAGCTCGAGGCCGAGTCTGCCGCGCCGAGCGGCGGCCCGTTCCTCCTGGAGGAATGAGCATCGGCGGCGGGACGCTCGTGCTTGCAGCCGTCAGAGTCGCGTGGTGTCGGCGGGACATCGCGCTGCCCACAGCACACGTGGCTCCGGGAGTGCTCCGTCCAAGTCGACGAGCACGATCTCCACGCGGTCGGCGCGGCGCTCCGCAGGCGCACGCTGGTTGTGACGCTGGCACTCGCTCTCGGCGATGCCAGGGTGCATCCAGGTGTGGTGCAGCGACGCTTCCAGCAGCGTGGCCCAGCGGAACGAGTCGAAGCGCCGGGCCACGCTGGGTGCTGGATCGATCTGCACGGGGCGCCCCGCGTTCGCCAGGTTGACCACGTCGCCATCTGCGAGCGTGGCGCGCACGACGACGAAACCGCGCGGGATCTCCTCGGGCGCTTGCGTGTAGAACGCCCAGGTCTGATCCAGGAACAGCTCACTCGCGGCGCGGCGCACCAGCCTGGGCAGCGGGTTGGGCTTGAGCAACGTGGCGAGGTTGATCACCACGATCACGGACGCGAGCCCGAGCGAAAGAAGCTCGCGCCAGCGCGGTGCAGCCTCACCTGGCGCAGGCGGCGCCGCCGCGCGGCGCCATACCGCGCCGGGCAAGAACGCGCACGCGCCGACGACGCACACCCAGGGCAAGAGCCCCAGCTCGAGGTGCAGGCCGAGCCCGAAGTGAAACAGCGCGATGGCGATCACCGCGGCGACGCGGCAGTGCGCCGTGCGCCAGGGCGACAGCAGAAGCACGGGCACGGCAAGCTCGAAGACCAGCACCAGGTAGCTCAGCCAGCTCAGCCCGCCGAGCTCGCCCACGCGCCGACCGAGATCCGTCGCCCAGTTGTCGCGCGCGAGCACGCGCTGGATGGCGGTGCCGTCGCGCCACATCGTGGTGAAGCGCAACTTCAGTGCCCCGGCGAACCCATAAAAGAGAGCGAACTGGAGCAGCAGCGCCAGCGCTGCGAACGGCGGCACGGCGCGCGCAGCACGCGCGCTCCTCGCGTCGAGCGACCAGCACGCCCCCAGCGGCAGGAACGCGCCCAACAGCAGGAGCAGGCGCAGCAGCTGGTCGCCGCCATCCGTCACGTAGGGATTGCGCACGTGCAGCGAGCACAACAGGAACCAGCTCACGAGCGCGGCCGCGCGCGACCACCAGCCCACGAGGAGCGCGAGCGCGCTCATGGCCGCCAGGAGGGTGACCGCGTGTGCCCAGCCCGGTGATCCGTGCACCAAGTACGCTGGGAACAGCGTCCTCGTCAGCCCGAGCGAGGCGCGCGTCACCGGGCCAGCGTCACTCGAGAGCTGGGCGAGGCGATCGGCGCGCATGCCCAGATCCGCAAGCAGCACCGCGCCCAGGCCTACGCGAAAGAGGGCGATCGAGCGCGGGTCCAGGCGAGACAGTGCAGCGAATCGAGGGGGGAGGTCCATGGAACATTTCGCCCCCCTCAGGGCAGGCCATGAGAGGGGCGAAAGGTGTGCGCGTGGTGCGCCTCGCTTACGGCGTGAGCTCGAGCTCGAGCACGTACTCGCCGACGTCGTCGCCAAACCCGATGTCGAGCCAGCCGTCGACGAAGACGTAGTAGACCTCGCCAGCGGTCACGGGGACGACCAAGGTCTCCACGTCCCACCAACCACCGATGTTCTCGGAGGTGGATTCTTGGCAGCCGATCTCAGGCGCGGCCGCGCCACATCCACCTTCGCGGACATGAATCGCGCGATCGTAGCAAGACAGCGGGTACGTGGGCCCGGGCGGCTCGATCCCGCCCATCCCCTGATTGGCGGTGTCGCAACCTGGAGTTCCGTCGGGCTCGTTGCCCAGTGTGATCTCGAGATTGCCGGTTTGCTGCGGGAGGATCTTGTAGATGTGGTCAGCCGACGGCTCTTCGTTGAGGGCTACGTTGGGCACGTACATGCAGGAGCCCGTACCGCTGTCTTCAGCACCCACTGTCGTACGTTCCAGCGTCGCAGGGAGCTTCACCAGGCCGTCGGCGGTGGAAATGCTCAGGCCGGCTGTGCCCTCTGCGCCCCCATCCGCCGCAGCGCACTCGTCGATGTCGTCTGCGGCGGGCTCGAACACACACATGTCGTCGCAACCGTCTCCCGAGGTCGTCCCACCGTCGTCGCAGTCCTCCCCGGGCGGGTTCACGACGCTGTCCCCGCAGGTGGGCGGGGCGCACTCGAACTCGAGCGTGAACGTGCCACCCTCACCGCTGAAGTCGCTGACCATCACGGAGAACGTGCCGGCGGGGGCGTGGGAAAGCACCACGACGTCGCCCTGCCCCGCTGGGTTGAAACAAGTCCCCGCGTCGTTCTCGCACACGGGTCGTATGGACACGACACCGTCGAACGCGGCTCCCGAGAGCGTGATCGCGAGCGAACACGCCGCCGCTGTGGTGATCTCGTAGAGGACGTCGTTGGCCATCTCCCCGTTCATGTTGTCGGCACAGAACGTGGTGTAGTCGTCGTTCGACCCCTCCATCGTCCCCGTGACGACGACGCTCTCCTGAGCGTCTAGCTGAATCGCCTCTGCAGAGTCACAGTCGTCGTTGAGGATGGGGCCTCCGCCGCCGCCATCGCCGCCCACACCGCCGACTCCCCCGACTCCACCGGCTCCGCCAACCGGACCAGCCCCTTCACCGCCGCCGCCCGTCGTCTCACCCCCGGAGCCGCCGCCACCAGCTGGGCTGCTGTCTCCACAAGCCGTGAGCAAGCCGGGCACCAGAATGGCCACGGTCAAGGCTTTCAGCACGCTTTCCGTTCGCATGATCGATGTCCTCCCTCAAGCCTCGTCCAAAGAAGAAGCAAGGTCCGAGAATAAGTGCGTGTCAGAGCCTAGCACGCCCCAAGGGGCGCGATCCGGAGGTTCGTTGCGCGTGGTTCAGTTGACATTCGCCACGTGGATTGTCGAAAAGTGGGCCGGCACAACGCTGGGATCGTGCGCGGCCACAATCACGAGCTTGCTCTTGGCCAGCTCATCCAGCACACCCCGCAGCAGAACCCGGCCAGGTTCGTCCAGCCCCAACTCGGGCTCATCGAGCAAGATGATCCGCTTTGATGACATCAACGCCCGTGCCAAAAAGACCCGCTGGCGCTCCCCGCCACTGAGCTCTCCCATCGGAAGATCGAGCAAACCGACGCCACGCTTGTTGGCTCTGCGTTGGAGCGCGTCGCGCACGCCAAAGCGATCTAGCGCAGCCAGCGCTTCGTTCGGAGCGATCTCCGTGCACCCAAACACTCCCAAGTGCCAACCTACAGACTCTTCACCCCAGAACATCGGCTGTTGTGGGATGAGCATCGCGTGGGCCCGCAGCCCCTCGAGATCCTCGGGCGCCGCCTCTCGTTCGCCGAGCAACACTCGGCCACGCGTCAAGGGCAGCAAACCAAGCAGCAACAACAGCGTGGTACTCTTCCCCGAACCGTTCGGTCCGGCAAGAGCGACCCCATGGCCCGCGCTCACCTCGAGGGAGACGTTGGCCGGCGTCCCCACCTCGGCGCCGGGATAAACGAAACCAATGGCCTCGGCTCGCAGCAGGTTGGGAGCTTGCGTCTCGGGTGTGCTTCGCTCGGGCTTCGGAGGGGGTGGGATCAGCACCAGCCAGCGCTTGGGCAGCCCGAGAAAGCTCTCGAGCTCGCGCCGCAACGGCGCATTCCTCACGAGCGTATCGAGCGCACCGAGCACCGCGAACGTGAGCGAAATGCCTGCGGCCGCGAGCGCACCGATCTCGCCGAGCCGGCTTCCAGTGAGATCGGCCAAGAGGGATTTGGGCAACGCCAACAAACCCACCATGAAGAGCGCCGGCACGACGGCCATGGCGGCATTCAGGCGTTGGCCGGTTCGCTCGGCGACTGACAACGTGCGCGCAAACGCCGCGATCTGATGACGCAGGTCACGCTCCGCGCCACCGCTTCGCAACTCGACCGCGGCCCGCTGTTGCACGTCGAGCAATTTGGAAGCGCGCACGTGGGCTTCCCAGCCGTGCTCCCGCGCGCGCCTCGCCCAGATCCGAGCCGGGCTGAGAACCAGCCCCAAGAACAGTGCACCCGCGAGACCCAGCGCCGGGATCAGCGGTCCCAACCGCAACACCATGAGCACCACCGCTAACGCGAGCGCAAGCGCGGCGCCGGCGAGATCGGGCAGAGCCTGCGCTTGCACCGCGCCGACGTCGAACGCGGCCACTGCCAGATCGCTCGTGCGCAGATCGTCGCGCTTGCCACGCAACTCCACCACGGAGCGGGCGGCCAAGGCCGCCGACAGAGCGTCGTAGAGCTCGCGCACGCCGCGCGCCACCAGCTCAGCCTTGGCCCAGTTGCGCGCAACCCCAGCGACGGTCGCGAACGCAGCCACAGCCGCAGCGTCTACCACCTGCCCCGGGGCGCTGAAGAGCACCCAGATGGAACCGAACAAGGCCAGACGTGCCACCATCTCGACGAGGGCAGTGAGAGCTAGCCAGGTGCGCACGATCGTTGGGTGCCCGCTGACTGCCTGGTCTTCGAGAATCCGACCGAGGCAGCGCAAAGACGGCCGTTGGTTGCCGCAAGGTGGGTGCGATGGCAAGAGCTGAGGCGTGCGTGTTGGGCGTTTGATCGCGAGCTTCGCGGCCCTTCCGGCCCACGAGATGCGTTTCGTGGCGCTCAGCTGGCTGTTCGCGCCCGCCAGCCATCTGCTTCTGCGAAGCCGTGGCATGCGCGCGGCGGCGACGCTAGCCAACCGCTTGCCCGCTGTCTTTCACGGCGGTGTCGGGGCCGACCGAGGCGAGTGGCTCGTGAAGGCGGCGTTCCGTCACGCTCCCGCACCGGCTGGATGCCTCCCGGAGGCTGTCGTCCAGCTCGCCGCCCACCGTTTGGCTGGCGATCGTGTGCGACTTTTGGTCGGTGTGCGGCGGGCGGGCCGTTTTGGCGAGAGCCAGGAGGACTTCGAGGCCCACGCTTGGATCGAGGACGAAGCCGGCCCGTCGCGCGATGAGAGGCACGCCGTGATCTTCACGGTCGAGGCGCCATGAGTCGACTGTTCGTGGCCATCGGTCCAGGCGCAGAGGAGCGCGAGCCAGCGAAGGTCCTCGTGCACTCTGAGGCCGCGGAGTTCGACAAGCTGGAGACCTTCCGCGCCGACGGACTCGTGGCAGCTGTCGCGTCTCGCTTCACCGAGCCCGAGGACCACACCGGCTTGATCGTGACCGCCGAGTGGTTGCTTGCGCTCGATGGTCGCGTAGACGCTCGCGCCGAGATCATTCGAACGCTCGAGCTTGAACCACAGGCGTCGAGCACCGAGATTGTGCTCAAGGCGGTGCAGCGCTGGGGAGATGAGGCGCCCGGCAAATTGTTGGGCGACTTTGCGTTCGTCGCCATTCAACGCTGCAGCGGACGGGTGCTCGCTGCGCGCGACGCTTTCGGCGTGCGGCCCTTGGTGTTCGCCAGCAGCGCAGGCACGCTGGCGTTCGGGTCGACGGAGCGAACGCTGCTCGGTGTGCTCGGTCGCCAACCCCGCGCCGACGCCGAAGCAGTCGCCTGGGCCTTGTCCGACCAGTTCGTCTGCCAGCGTGGACGCACGCTGTTCAGGGGCGTCTCGACTGTGCCGCCAGGCTCCCTCTTGTCCTGGCACGGCCGAGAGGTGGCATTGCAGCGACACTTCTTTCCTGATCCGAGCGCGGACGAGGTGGCGCTGACCGAGGCCGAGCATGCTCGAAATGTGCGGGCTGCGCTGGGCGCAGCCGTCATGGATCAGACGCGCTCCACGAAGCGTCTGGGTGGGGAGTGCTCCGGTGGTTTGGACTCCGGGGTGGTGCTCTCCATCGCGGCCACTCAGCTTCGCGAACGGCACCGGGAGCCACTCGCCCTGATCCACACCAGGGGCGTCGGCGGCTGCGACGAGCTGCCCTTCGCGAGCGCGATGGCAAAACGCATCGGCGCGGACCTGAGCGTGGCGGACTGGGTCACGATGCCCTTCCTTCCCGTTTCTGCCCCTGACGCCGACGTCGCAGACTCCTGGTGCGTCCCGGCCCGCCAGCAGTTCGCCGAGCTGCGGAGCGCCGGTGTCCGCGTGGTGCTGACCGGACAGGGCAGCGACGAGCTGCAAAGCGCTTGGGGCTTGGCCGTGGAGGACGCGGTGGCGCGGGGCCGAATCGGCGGCGTGTGGCGGCTTTCAGGCCTCTCCTCGGATCCGTGCCGAATCGCCACGTGGCGACAGCTGGGCTTGCTCGCTGCGCGGGAGCTCACTCCGCGCGCCGTACTGGAGCGCCGCCACGAACGCAGCTTCCGTCGCCGCTTGCCCACCTGGCTCACAGCAAGAGCACGCGACGCAGCGACGGAAGCCCGCCGGGAGATCGCGCGAGCGAACGAGGTGTTTGCCCACACCAGCCCGATGCGGCAGGCCATCTGCGCGGCCCTGGTCCACAACCCTTCGATCACCTGGATCGCCACGCAGAACCAGGCTGTTGCCAGTTTCCAGGGCGTGGACACCGTCCACCCTTTTCTGGACAAGCGTGTAGTGGCTGCCTTTCTGGCGCTACCCACCGAGCTCCGAACCTCCGCCCAACAATCGAAGCCGTTCCTGAGGCGGCTCTATGCAGCGCAGCTCCCCCCAGCTGTCGCGTGGCGAACGCATGTCGCTGATTACTGCGTGGCCTACGAGAAGACCTTCCAGAATGCTCGAGAGTCGTGGCTGGCGTTGACCCGCGATCCGCGCCTTTCCGAGTGCGGCTGGGTCGAACCGCGTCGGTTCGCACAGGACGTACGTGCGGCCTGGGACAGCGGCTGGCTTGGATTTCCCTTGCGAACCGCGCTCCGCCTGGAGGCTTTCCTTCGCAGCCTGGAAACAGCCCCCCCGGTTCCTTGCCCCTGAATACCTGGTGAGCCGCGGGCAACGTATGGTAGAACTTCCTCTCGCAGGCAGGTTGACGCATGAATCCGACGGGGATGGACACAAGCTCGATGTCAGAAGCGGACGCCGATGAGGGTGCCGCTCCCGTTCAGCCCGTGGGTCGGCGGCCCTACCAGAAGCCCGCCCTCACCGCTTACGGCCGCGTCGTCGACATGACCCGCTCGGGCAGTCGTTCGCCGGGCGAGTCACGCGGTCGACCGAAGGGCTGACCGCAGCCGCGGTGGAGCATCCCGTTCCCGAACGGAAGCCATCGATATCGGAGATGGAGATCGCGTCACCGACGACGTGGTTGATCCAGCACTCGCTCGGTGGGTCACCACTCGTCTCCGTCGCGCGTACCCCTGCTGGGTACTTGGTACGCGCACACGAGGTCGCCGACTTCGATGTGTCCAGAGCTGGCGAGCTTCTCGCCGTGCACCCGGTCGATGGCGTGTCGCAAGAAGAAGTGAGCGGCAACTTCAGCATGCTCGTGGAGCCCTTCCTGCACCAACTGCACGGAAGGCCTGCGCTCCATGCTTCGGCGGTGCTTCTCCAACCCGCGGGGGCGGTCGCGTTCCTTGGTCCGCCCCTGGCGGGCAAGTCGACCCTCGCGGCGATGATGTCCAAACGGTATCCGCTGCTTGCGGATGACACGGTTCCACTGGAGGTCGACGGCGGGGACCTGGTGGTCGTGCCCACGTCGAGCCGGGTGCGACTGCGCAACGATGCGGCGCCTCATTTCGGAGCCTCTGCACGCGAGTGGGTGAAGCCCAGCCTCGAGGTGACCCACTCCCGTGACAAGGCGCGCTTGGCTGCAATATTTCAGCTCGGCCCACAGTCCAGCGACGTGAAGATCGACGGCGTGTCGCAACAAGACGCGCTCCTGATGCTGGCAACCCAGCTTCAACGTCTCGACCCGAGCGATCCGGAGCTGCTGCGATCGGAGCTCGCGTGGCTCGAACGGATCACAGCGTCGGTGCCGGTGGCTCGCCTGAGCTACCCCCGCACGTTCGCGGGGGAGGCGGAGATTGCAGCGGCAATCAGTCGGCACCTGCGGGTGTCACGATGACGAGGCCCTGCGCGAGCAACGCCCCAACGAGCTCTTGCATGTCCGCTTCGAGTTCGGCCGCATCGACCTCGAACTCGGCACATAGCTTCTCGCAAAGTGCGCCGAACGAGGTCCTCCCCACGATGTGCTCCCACGCCCGCGATGCAACGGGGTTCATGCCGAAGTATGTGCCCGAGCCCAAGTGCAGCAAGACAGCTTCGCCGTCGAGCACGCGCGACAACACTTCTGCTGGGCAGCTCAGTTGGTCGGTAGGGATAGGGGCGCGGTTCATGTTGACTTCGGTCCACCGCTCCAGAACGGAACACGCATGAGCCGCGAACTTACGCGCAATACGTTGCTGCGACGAGCCGAAACGATCACGCTCTCGTTGCTCTCGGCAGGCAATTGTTTGGCTTCGGTGGAGGGCCGCACCATCTCCATCGGAGTGCATGGCCTCGCGGTGTTGGCAGCCTGCCCCGAGCCGACTCCTCTGGGTATGCTCGTCGACCGGGTCACGGCAAAGAGCGGGCGAGACTTTGCCGATCTCGTCGCCATCGTTCTCGAGCTGGTGGACAGTGGCGTGCTGCTCACGGATCGCGCTCCTACGCGGGTCACCCAAGCAGGGCACTGGAGCGCCCCCGAGGTCCACATCGGCATGCTCGACGACGAGCTGCGCACGCGCACCTTCCTGGAAGCGGTGCGCGCGCTCACCCGCCCCGACGACGTGGTGATCGACATCGGCACCGGCACCGGCGTGCTCGCCGTCGGCGCGGCGCTCGCCGGCGCACGGCATGTGATCGCCATCGAGTCCTCCGCCATGATCGATCGCGCGCGCGCGCTGGCAGAGAAGAACGGCGTCGCCGACCGCATGACCTTCTTGCAGGGCTGGTCCAGCCGCGTGGACGTGCCCGAAAGGGGCACCTTGCTCGTCACCGAGACGATCGGCAACGATCCGCTCGGCGAGCACATCATCGAGATCGTGACCGACGCCAAGAAGCGACTGCTGGCGCCCGGAGCGCGCATCATTCCGAACGCGATCGCCGTGTACGCTTGCCTCGCCGAGCTGTCGGACGACCTGTACGACAGCCAGGCCTTCACCGCGCGCAACACAGCGCGCTGGTCACGCGCCTACGGCATGGACTTCTCCGCGCTCGCGGCTCCCCCCGCGCGCAACTTCGCCGCGACGCTGCGACAGTCCGACGCAGAAGAGGTGCGCGAGCTGTCGCCGCCCGTGCGCGTCGCCACCATCGACTTCACCACCACCCAGGTCCCCCCCTCGGTCGTCACGCTGCGCGCGGAGCAGGGCGGTCGCTTCGACGCCATCCTCACGTTCTTCAGCGCGGAGCTCTCTCCCGGCAACGCGCTCTCGTCGCGCCCCTACACCAGCACGGACGACAACTCCTGGAGCACACGCGTGTGGATCGAGCCCAGCAGCAGGCAGCTCGCGCCGGGAGAAGAGGTCACCGTGTCGTGCACCAGCGGCCCGTCGCGCGTGTTGTTCGAGGTCGTGCCCTGACGGCTGGTCGCGCCCGAGACGCTGACCGCGACGCGGAGCTCGCCGCGCTCTGCGCCGCGTGTGGAGCGTGTTGTGACGGCACCCTGTTCGGCCGCGTCAGCTTGGGCTCCAGCGAAGACGATCGAGCCGCTCGGCGCCGCCTCGCGCTGGCCCCCGACGCGTCCTCTTTCAACCAGCCCTGCCCGGCCCACAGCACGCAAGGATGCACCTTCTACGGCGACCGACCCCGCGGCTGCAGGAGCTACGAGTGCCTGCTGTATCGCGCCCACCGTGAGCACGGCGGAGACCTCGACGCGCGCATCTCCGTCGTCCGGCGCGTCGCCGAGCTCGTGGCCACCGGAGAGAACGCCACCGCCACCGAGCGCGAGGAGCTCATGAGCTTGATCGCGTTCGTCGAGCGGGCGCGCTGATCGGAAGTGGGCGTGGGGTCAGGGCTCGCTTGCGCTGCGCGCTACGCTCGCTGCCCGAAGCTGGCAGCTCACACCGAACGAACGGCCACGTCGCTCTCGCCCGACAGCAGCCGCTCGAGATCAGTCGGATCCGAGGTGAGGAGCACGACTCTGGTCCCCATCGCGACCGCCGCCGCCGCTACCAGCGCGTCGACGCCGTCATCCGTGCTCGCCCGATGCCGCAGGCGTCCCGCGATCCTGGCAACCTTCTCGTCCGGTGCGCGGATCGCGCCGAGCTCGCGCTGGAGGATCGAGAGCACCCGGTTGATCTCCGCGTCCCGGCCGCCATCTCCGGTCGTGGTCTCCACCAACACGGGGCTCGGGATGATGACGGCGCCGCCTCGCTCGACGATCCACCGAAGCGTTGCCCGCGCCCTCTGACTTGGACCGATCAGCGCGCTGAGGCCGCCGCTGTCGAGCACGACGGCGGGCTCGGCTGCCGGGGCGACCTTGGCTCGAACCGCCCTACGCTTCAGCTGCGCCTCGACGGTCTTGGCCGAGCGAAGATCTTCCGCATGTCAGCGTCGATGGCAGCCCTGACATCCTCGTCCGGAGCACCGTAACGAGCGTCGAGCTGATCGAGCAGCGCCAGGGCTCGCAGCCGCGCCAGACGCTCGCGGGCAGCTTGCTCCAGAAAGCGGGAAACGCCCCGCTTTCCTGCCACGCGCCGGATCTCGCGCAGCGTCTCCGAGTCCATCGTGGTGGTGACGCGCTCCATCCCGGAAGCATACTTCGATTCATATCTTCCGCCACCCCGCGCAGCTGCGTCCGGCTCACGACTCGAGCAGCCCGCGCAGCTCGGCGGCGGAGAGCTTCGCGGCGCGATCCGTCTCGGCCAGCACCGCGTCGGCGAGCTCGCGCTTGTCGCGGTGCAGCTCCACGATGCGCGACTCGATGGTGCCCGCGGTGACCAGGCGGTACACCGTGACCGGGCGCGTCTGCCCGATGCGGTGCGCGCGATCCGAGGCCTGAGACTCCACGGCCGGGTTCCACCACGGGTCGAGGTGCACCACATAGTCGGCCGCGGTGAGGTTGAGCCCGAAGCCCCCCGCCTTGAGGCTGATCAGGAACACGTCGCCCTGACCGTCTTGGAAGGCGTCGACCGCGGCCGTGCGCTGCTTGGGCGGCGTCGAGCCGTCCAGGTACTGGTAGCTGATGCCCTTGGCGTCGAGCAGCGGCCGCACGAGCGCGAGCACGTCGGTGAACTGGCTGAACACCAGGATGCGGTGGTGCGCCGCCACCAGCTCCTCGGCGAGCTCGAGGAAGCTCTCCAGCTTGGAGCTGGTGAGGCCCGACTGCGGCGCCACGAGCTGGGGATGGCAACACAGTCGGCGCAGCCTCGTGAGTTCGGCGAACACTTGCACGCGCCCTTGCCCGCCAGTCCCCACCTCTCTGAGCTTGGCGAGCGCGCTCTTGCGCACCGACTCGTACAGCTTGGCCTCGCCCGGCGTGAGCAGCACCGTGCGTTGAATCTCGGTCACCGGCGGCAGGTCCTCGAGCACCTGCGCCTTCGTCCGCCTGAGCACGAACGGCGTGATCAGGCGCTTGAGCGCTCGTGAGCCAGAGGAGGCCTTGGCCGAGAACGACTTGAACGAGCCGAGCAGGCCTGGGTTCAAGAAATGGAAAAGGCTGAAAAGATCGCCGACGTGGTTCTCGACGGGCGTGCCGGTCGCCACCACGCGCGCCTTGGCCTGAAGCTCGAACGCCGCTTTGGCGCGCAACGTGTCGGGGTTCTTGATCAGCTGCGCTTCGTCCAGGATGGCCGTGTTCCACACCACCGCTTGGAGCTTGGCCGCGTCCTGCTGCAGCAACGTGTAGCTCACGATCACCACGTCGCGGCGCCCCAGCCCATCGAGCGCGCCCTCGCGGTCCGAGCCCGCGAACACGCGCACCGACAACGACGGCGCGAAGCGCGAGAGCTCACGTCGCCAGTTCTCACACACCGAGGTGGGCGCCACGATCAGCGCAGGCCCGCCCGCCGCGCGGTGGAGCAGGAGCGCGATCAGCTGCACCGTCTTGCCCAGGCCCATGTCGTCGGCGAGGCACGCGCCCAGCTCCAGATCCGCGAGCCGCGCGAGCCAGCGGAAACCTCCGCGCTGGTAGTCGCGCAGATCGCCGGCGAAGCCCCTGGGCAGCTTCGGCGTGCTGGCGAACGCTTCCGCGAAGCGGTCTCGCCACTCCTTGGATCGCGCGTCCAGGGTCAGCGCCGTGCCTTCGCTCGTCAGCTGCTCGAGCACTGCCGTGGCCGAGGGCGCGAACGTGACGCGCGCGCTCGCGTCCGGTCTGCGCGCGGCGGCGATGCCGTCGAGCACGTCGCGCAAGTCTTGCTCGAGCTCCACGTACTCGCCGGATGCGAGCTGAACGAAGCGCCCGGGATGCTCCGCCAAAAGCTCGAGCATCTGGCTGAGCTCCAGCGACAGCTCTGCATCGATCGCGATCGACGCGTCCAGCGAGAACAAGCCCTTGTCGTTCTTGAGCTTGCCTCGCATGGCGCGGCGGCCCAGCCGCGCGCGAACCCTTAGCGGCTTGCCATGAGGCCACTCGACGAGGACCGCGTCCCCCATGGAGTGCAGCGCGGACACGAGCGCGAGACAGGCCTCTGGCTCGTTCACGTGCCACGTGTGTGCGCCCGTCTCGCAGCCGGCGAGCACTCCGCACCTCGCCGCCGCAGCTGCGGCGAGCGCCTCTTCGCGCGCGAGGTCTCGCTGCGTCTGCACGGCCTTGCCCTCCACCATCCCCAGCAGCGTGGGCGCCCCGCGACCTGGGCTCACCGCCGCGGTGCTCGGCCCCAGCGGCCGCACCAACATCGACACCGACAGCCCGCCTTGGCTCGGCACCAACCGCACCACCAGCGTCTCGTCCGCGGGGACGGCGCTCGCTCCCGTCTGCTCCGTCGACTCAATCGCGAAGGCTCCAGCGAGCTGCTCGAGCAGCGCATGCACGCGATCTTTGGCGTGCGCCGGCACCTTCAGCTTCTTGCGGAGCGTGGTGAGCAGCGGCGCGAGCTGGTCGGGGAGCTGGTAGACCACGAGCTGGTCCTCGGTAGCGTGCACGCTCACGCCGGCCGAGAGCTCTGCTGGGCTGAGCTCGACCACCAAGCCGTCGCCCTCCGAGCGCACGATGAGTCGAGGCTCGCCCCGCACCACCTGCCGAGGCGACTCCTCGTGACCGTAGAACACCCGCGGGTGGCCCACCAACGCGCCCCAGGCATCCATGTCGATGTGGTGGGTGATCACCGGGTAGCCGTAGCTCACCGATCGGTGCTCGCGGGCGAACGCCGCCACGCGCTGGTCCTCTGGCGGCAGGCTCGCCGTCACGCCACGGCTGTCGAGCAGGTGCTTGATCGCGAGCTTGCGCCCGCTGGTCCATTTGCCCGTCGCCGTGCGCTTCTGCACGTACGGCTCGAGGCTCCCATGCGCGCCAGACGTGCGCCAGAAGAGTCGCTCTTGCGCGTGGCTCTCTAGCTCGCGATTCTGCGGCTTGAGCCTGCCCGCGAGCGACATCAACAGCTCCAGATCCAGCTCCCACTTCTCCTTCGTGGTCTTGGCGCTCGAGAGCGGTGGCCCCACCGTGAGCTTCGGCTCCTTGGGCGGAGGCGACACGAGCATCGCCCGCGCCCGTTCTGGCAAGGTCTCGAACAGCGTCCACTGCGCGGAGGCGTATTGCTCCGACAGCCACACATACCCGGCGCGCCTGTACCCATCGATCACCTTGGCGAGGTCATCCACCAGGCCCACCACCCGATAGCTGTCGAGCACGGCGTCGTGTGGCAACAGCGCGTGCAGCAGCGCGGTGAGGCTGTCCGGACCCACGTTCTTCGCCCAGCTGAGCTGCACCAAGCCGTGCCCCTCGCTCCTGACCAGCGCCTCGAGCACCCGAAAGCTCTGCTGCAGCGGCGCGCCGTTCTTGCCGCCAAAGGCGATCCACTTGAGCACGCGCTCCGAGCGCGGTGCGTTCACACGTAGCGCCACCACGGCGAGCACCAACAGGACGCCCGCGTGATCCCCCTTCTTGGGATCCGGCAAGGCGTCGGCCTCGTTCGCGGCCTCCTGGTAGCGCCCCTCCATCACCGCGAGCGCCACGCGCACAAGAGGCGCGTGCCCGCCTGCGACGCCGCTCGCTTCCAATGCGCGCAGCACCGGCAAGTCTCCCCGCAGCGCCGCCACCCCCGCAAAGGCCCCGACCGCAGTCGCCGTCCCGCCTCGCAAGAGCTCCAAGTCTCCGGCGAGCGCTTGGTACATCGAGGAGAGCTCCCGCGGGCGCCGCTCCGACCCCACCATCGCGAGCTCGAGCAGGCGCTGCCTCAGCGCCGCTGGCAGGTCCGCGAACCACAGGGCGTCAAAAGGCTCGTTCACCTCCAGTGCGAGCGACTCGGCGAACTCCCGCTCCTCCTTGATGAGGTCGTCGAGCAGCTCCAGGGCCTGCGAGCCCTTGCCGAAGATCGCCGCCCGAGCGTCGCATGCGGGGTCGGGGTTGATGCCCCACGAGCTCCGCGCCAGCTCGTGAAAGTCTGCTCGCGCCGCTGCCCAACGCAAAGCCAGGGTGCGCCGCCCCGCTGCGCAGGCGAAGCGGCCCCCTTCTTCGCGCGCCAGCCCCAGACTGATCAGCTTGGCCGCGACCGGGCGAAGCACCTGCGACGAGAGCTTCCGCGTCGGGCTGTCTCGCACACCCGCGAGCGAGCCCGCCTCGGCCCAGCCCGTGATGTGCACCGGCTCACACAAGGCCAGCAGCGCGAACAGCACCTGCTCAGCCTCGGTCAACGATCTCGCCGCCGCGTTGAAGTCCTGGCCCGCGCTCATCGGAAGCGAGTGGTAGTGCCGCGGCTCGCCGTGTTCAATCCGTAGGCTCGCTTGCGCTGCGCGCAACGCTCATCCGGATGTGGTATGTAACTCGGTATGGCGACGCGCAAGGTGACCGTCACGCTCGAAGCGGAGCAGCTGCTCGCGATTCAACGCTTGGTGGCCGAAGGCAAGGCGAGCAGCGTGTCAGGGTTCGTGAAACACGCCGTGTCCAACTCGCTCGCGGAGGTCGCAGGCTGGGGCGCAGCGCTGAGCCTCGCGCTGCAGGAGTCCGGCGGCCCCCTGACGCGCCGCGAACGGGCGTGGGCAGACGAGGTGCTCCGGGCGGCGCCCCCCCCCCGCGCCCGGAAACGCAAGGCCGCGTGACCGGCTTCACGCTGGACGCAGGCGGCTTGATCGCGCTCGAGCGCAACGATCGCCGGGTGCTCGCGTTGCTCGCTCGTGCACATGAGCTCGGTCTCCCCATCACCGTGCCTGCCACCGCGTTCGCACAAGCCATGCGAGACCCGACGAAGCAGGTGCGGCTCTCGCGCCTCGTTCGCCAGCCATCCACGCGGGTGGTCCCGCTCGACCACGCGAACGCAGCACAGGTGGGCGTGCTGCTGCGCCGCACCCGCACCGCCGACATCGCCGACGCGCACGTGGTGCTTTGCGCCAGGCGGTTCGGCGGGCCCATCGTGACGACCGATCCACGCGACCTCCGCAGGCTCGATCCGGGTTCGAGGCTGATCGAGATCTGAGCGTGGCTGCGCGGGTGGTCACTGCATCGCGGCCCGCGACGACGACCGCCTTTCAGATCGCTACCACCTGGCCGCATGGTCCCCTCGACTTGAACCGCCCCGCCCGCACGAGCACGCCGCCGCCGCACCCCGCCTTTCAGATCGCCACCACCTGGCCGTAAGGTCCCCCCCCCGACTTGAAATGCGCGGTGACGCCGACGACCTCCGTCACCGCAACACCCTGGCTCGCTTGCGCTGCGCGCTACGCTCGCTTTGCGGAGCCGGCGACTCGGCCGAGATGTCGGCTAAGGCCCCTCGAGATGATGCGATCACCCAGCATCATGCTGCGTCACGCGTCTGTCTGGTCTAGCACGAGGGGCCACCGACGAATCAGTTCGAGTGGCTGTGCTCTTAGAGGAGCACACTCGTGCTACTTTTGGGGCATGGGAAAGCGGGCAGGGGCCACCGAAAAGGTCAGCGTGTCGCTGCAGAGCGACCTGCTGAAGACGCTCCGTCGACGCGCGAAGCGTCTCTACGCTGGCAACCTCTCGGCGGTCATCACCGAGGTGGCGGAGGCCACCGCGAGGCTCGAGGCACAGGACGAGCTGATCAGACACTTCGGCTGGGCTCCGCTCAGCGACCGCGAGCGCGCCGAGATCGAGGCCGAGTGGTACGGCCCTGCCCCCAAGAAGGGCCGAAAGTCCAGCGCGTGATCCCGGCGATCACCTTGGACACGGGAGCGCTCATCGCTCTCGAGCGCGGGCAGCAGCGGCTCCGCCGCGTGTTCATGCATGCTCGGGCACAGTGCATCACCATCGTCACGCCGGCCGATGCCGTAGCAGAGTGGTGGCGGGGAAGAACGGACGTGCGAGACAAGGTCTTGCGCGCTGTGGTGGTAGAGCCGCTCTCCGAGCGGATCGCCAAGGTCGCAGGGGAGGCGCTAGCCGCCGTGAGAGGCGCGACGACCATCGATGCGATCGTGATGGCGACCGCCGCCCTCCGCGGCGGCGTGGTGTACACCTCGGACTTCGCCGATCTCGAGCGCTTGCGTCGCCACTTTCCCGCGCTGCGCGTACTCAGCGTGTGAGTCGAAAAGCGCGCGGTGCCGCCGCGCCCGACGATCCACCCATGCGGACCTGCTTACTTGCGGACCAGCTCTCCTGCGCTGAGCGACACGCGCCGCGCACCTCGCTCACGCCCGCGCGAGCACGCCGCCGCCGCACCCCGCGTTTCAGATCGCCACCACCTGGCCGTAAGGTCCCCCCGACTTGAACGCCCCGCGACATCGGGCGTCTGGCCGTTCAGAGCTCACCAATCGCATGATTCTCGGCATGCGGCGCTTCGGCGACCGCGGTTGCGGATCGGCTAGGAGCCTGCAGCTAGCCGCCATCCTCGACCGGGGCGCCTCGCTCCGAGTCCCAGCGGTAGAAGCGCGCGGTGGGGGTGCCGTCGTTCTGGATCACGAGGTGCGTGCGTGCAGCGCGTGCGCTGCCGCTGGCGTCGTCCTCTTCGGCCCACGAGCCCAGGTTGATGTACGTCGCGGCGCCGGCGGGGGCGCGCACGGGCGTGTGGGTGTGGCCCATCACCACGAACGCCACCGGGAACAGCGCCGCGAGCTGCGCGGCGCGCTCGCGCAGCCGGTCGCCCGCGTCCACCGTGCGCAGCTTGGAGAGGTGACGGTGCAGGAGCGACCATGCCACCAGCACCACCACCGAGCCGAGCAACGCGTGGCCGTAGAACATGCCCACGATCGCCAGCGTCAAGAGGGAGAGGATTGCTGCCATGCCCAGCGCCACCTTGTCGAGCAGCACGCTGGCCAGGATGCCGTGGATGGATTGCGTGATGGGCGGCGCCTGCAGCGCCAAGAGCGCCAGCAGGCGATCACGCCCGATGCCGACCGCGACCCCCAGCTTGGCCACCCGCCGCTCGTGCTCCGCGCGCAGGTTCTTGGCCGTCTCGGAGAAGTGCTCACGGCGCAAGCGGAACATCTCCAGCACCGCGCGCACGAAGCGCACGAACGCGTCCATCGAGCCGCGCACCCCCAGCACCAGCCCGAAGCGCAGGTAGTCGACCACGCCCATGCTCTCGTGTCCGTGGTCGCGCAGGCCGCGTGTCGGCCGCACCACGAAGCGCAGCAGCGTGTCGCAGAACCCGCGCACCACGCGCCGCGGATCCGCCGGCGACAGCGGCGCCATCACGTGCGCGTTGGAGCAAAACGGATCGTACATGTGCCCGTGCTCGATGTAGGCCACGCCGTCGCGCAGGAAGAACCACGGGCTGAACTCGATGCGCGCTTCGAAGGCCTCGCGCTCCTCCGCGGTGCCAGAAAGCTCGAACAGCGCGGCGCGAAAGTCTTCTTGCACGGTGCGCCAGTGGAACTCGAGGTCGTGGTTGCCCACCACGATCGACAGCGCGTGCCCCGCCGCCACCGAGCGCCCCAGCTCCGTCAGCACCTCGGCGTGCCGCTCGCGCACGCGAGACAGCTTGGCGCGAGCGTGGTCTGCCGCGTTGCCCAGCCCGTGCGCACGCTCCTCGTCCGTCAGCTCCGTGCTCAGCTCGGCGCCTCGCGAGGTGATGGTCATGCCCAAGAAGTCCACGAAGTCGCCGGCGATCACGATGCGCCAGCGCCCGCGCGGCAGCGCCACCTGACGGTAGTGCGCCACCAGGCGCGCCAGATCGCGGTCGACCGCCGGCGAGCGCTTGGGCACATCCGCGCCCAGGTCGCTCACGTCGCTGCCGAGGTGTACATCGGAGAAGACCAGCAGCGTCTCGTCCTCGGTCACGGGACACGGCGGCGCCACCGACCCGAGGTCAGCTTCTCCTCGCGCGCTCGAGCCCTGGTGCGTCATGACCACTTTCTCCTCTAAGGACCCTCCAAGTGTGCAACGGCCATTTGGCCCGCGCCACAAGAGCTTGGTCGCAGCGCCGCTCCTGACCGGAACGTGACGCGCGTCGGGCCCGCTGTGCTAACGAACGCGCGTGGGCGCTCCTTTGCGCATCGGATTGATTGGCGCCGGCCGCTGGGGCCAGCGCTACCTCGGGGCGTTGCCCGCCACGGAGGGCGTCGAGCTCGCGGCGGTGTGCGATCTCGATCCTGCCGCCCTCACGCGAGCCAGCACCCTCTTGCCCAACACCGCCTTGAGCGGCAGCCTCGACGCGTTCCTGGGCGCCCGGCTGCATGCTGCGGTCATCGCCACGCCCACGCCCACCCACACCGAGATCGCAGACCTCTGCCTAGAAGCAGGGCTCCACGTGTTGGTGGAGAAGCCCCTCGGCATCGACCCCGCCGCCGCCACCGCGTCCATCGCGTTGGCCGAGCAAAGGGGCCTCGTCCTCGCGGTCGGGCACCTGACGCTGTTTCACCCCGGCCTCCACGCTGTGAAGCGGGCTCTCGACCAGGGCGCCATCGGCGAGCTGCAGTCCATCGAGGTCGTCCGCACCAGCTCAGGCGCGCGCGAGCGGCGAGACTCGGCCTTGTGGGCCCTCGGTCCCCATGACCTCGCCAACCTGTTCTACCTGCTGGGCTCGACATCCGTTCACGTCGAGTCTGCCTGGGCGGGCCGAGACGAGGCGCGGGCCGAGATCGCGTTTGGCTCCGTGCGCGCCCGACTGTTCTGGTCCCGAGCGGCCGCCCAGCCGCAGCGCACGCTCGAGCTGCGCGGCGCTCGAGGGAGGCTGCTGTTCGACGAAGTGAACGGCGCCTTCGGGGCGGACTCCAGCGCTGGCCATCCCGCCAGCCCCCTGGCACCGGTCGACCTCCTGGGCCTTCAGTGCGCGGCGTTCGTCCGGGCGCTCGGGGGCGGCATTTCACGAGGCGGCCCGGCGCTCGCCCTGCGTGTCAGCCAGACACTTGCCCAGGCGCAGGCGTTGGCGGACCATCTGCGCACCACTTCCCCGGTGAATCCCCTGGGTGCGCCCAGCATCTGAGTCCCTACCCTGGGCCTTCCCCTCCTTTGGGGGCCGAGCTACCAAGAGCCTGCTGTCGTGACCACGCCTCCCAACCCCGCCGCCAGCGCGCGCCCCGCCGAGCGCGAGCCCATCGTCGACATCCTCGCCGTTTGGCGCCCGATCCGGAAGCACTGGCTCACCTGCCTGTCCACCGCCGCCCTCGTCACCGTCGGCGTCGGCTTCTGGACCATGCGGCAGACCAAGATCTACGAGGCCAGCGCCACCGTCCAGTTCGACCCCAACCCGCCCCGCCCCCTCGGCGGCAAGGTGGAGAGCGTCGTGGAGATGGGCAGCGGAGCCTACTGGGACACGCGCGAGTACTACGAGACGCAGTACCAGATCCTCAAGAGCCGTCGCGTCGCCCTGGGCGTCGTGCGCGATTTGGCGCTTCATCACGATCAAGCATTCCTCCGCAACTTGCCCAAAGGAGCCAACGCTCCGGAGGCAGAGCCTTGGTCGGAGGAAGACGCCGCAGACCTCCTTCGAAGTCGCGTTTCTGTGGAACCCGTGAAGCAGTCGCGCTTGGCCACGGTTCGTCTGCAAGACGCCAACCCGGAGCGAGCGGCTCGTGTGCTCAAGAAGGTCGTCGAGGTCTACAAGGAGCAGAACATCGACATGGTGATGGAGTCCACGGACGAAGCCGTGGACTGGCTGCGCACCGAGCACGACAAGCTCAAGTCCGAGCTCGAGTCGAGCGAGATGGAGCTCCACAAGTACAAGGAGCGCAACAACATCCTCTCCGTCGACTTCGCCGACAAATCCAACCTGCTCCGCGAGGAGATGGGCCAGCTCAACTCGTCGCTGACCGACGTCAAGAACCGCCAGGGTCACGTGGCGTCGCGTCGCAGCCAGGTCGCCAAGGTGAAGGCGGACAATCCGGCCAAGCTGCCGGCGACCGAGATGTTGCAGAGCGCGTTCCTCCAGGAGTTGCGCAAGCAATACGTCGACGCCGTCAAGGAGCGCGACTCGCTGCTCAAGGGCGGCATGGGCAACAACCACCCCGACGTGCAGGCGGTAACCACCAAGATCGAGACGGCACGCCAAGCCCTGATGGAGGAAGTGAAGAACATCCAGGGCGCGCTCGAGGGTGACCTCGCCGCCGTGTCGGGAGAGGTTGGCGACATCGCGAGCCGCCTCGACCGCGCCAAGAAAGAGGCGCTGGAGCTCAACCTGCTCGAGATCGAGTACAACCGCCTCCGCCGCTCCAAGGAGAACACCGAGAAGATCTACGGCCTGCTCCTGGAGCGCTCCAAGGAGAGCGACATCACGCGCCGACTGCGCGTGAACAACGTCTCGATCGTGGACGAGCCGGTGGTACCGACGAATCCGGTGCGACCGAACGTGCCGTTCGCGATCGCGGGTGGCATGGGGTTGGGTCTGGCGCTCGGCGCGGCTGCGGCGCTTGGGCGAAACGCCCTCGACCGGACGGTGAAGACTCCGGAGGACGTGGAGCAGATCCTGGGCGCCACCTTCTTGGGCCTGATCCCGGAGTTCGATCCTGGCAACATCTCCGCGCCACGTCCGCGCAAGCGGGGCGCGATTCGTCACCCCGAGCTCGTGGTGCATGAGGAGCCGATGAGCGGCGTCTCCGAGGCCTCGCGCTCGATTCGCACCAACCTGATGTTCATGGCGCCAGACAAACCGTTTCGCACGCTGCTGGTGACCAGCGCAGGGCCGTCCGAGGGCAAGACGACTGTCGCCTGCTGCATCGCCATCGCCATCGCCCAAGCTGGCAAGCGCGTCCTCTTGATCGACTGCGATCTGCGCAGACCGCGCGTCCACCGCATCTTCCGCGGGCGCGGAGTGGACTCTGGACCGGGGCTGACCTCGGCGTTGCTCGACGAGACACGCGACGACTTCGTGTTGACCACCGAGGTGCCGAACCTCTCCGTCATCCCCGCTGGCCCGATCCCGCCGAACCCCTCCGAGCTCCTGCACAGCGAGCGCTTCCGCGCCTTCATCGAGCGGATGAAGGGCGAGTACGATCAGGTGGTGATCGACAGCCCGCCTTCGGTCGCGGTCACCGACGCGGTCATCCTCTCGACCATGGTGGACAGCACCGTCCTGGTGGTGCGTGCGCACAAGACCACCAAAGAGCTCGCCAAACACGGCGTGCGGTTGCTGCGAGACGTGGGCGCTCCGCTGACCGGTGTGGTGCTCAACGGCGTCAACGTGAACCGCGAAGAGTACGACTACTGGTACAAGTACTACCGTCGCGACGGCTACTACTCGACACCCGAGCTCCCGCGCGAGACGCCGCAAACCTCCTAGCCGTCAGCGCTCGCGGGTCTTGAGCGTGGCGAGCCGAGCCTTGAGCGCCGCTTGGTCACTCCCACCGAGCGCGATCGCCTCCTCGAGCGCGGAGATCTCTGCCGCCTTCAAGCCGGCCTGTTCGGCCGCATCGGCTGCGGCCAGCCAGCGGGCCACCGTCGGCTCGCTGCGCGCGGCCTTCTCGAACGCCGTGACAGCCTGCTGCGACTGCCCTTGGGAGAGTCTCGTGAGCCCCACCCAGTTGTGGGCCTGGGCGCAGGCGAGTCTCTCGGTGCAGCTTGCAGCCACATAAGCGTCCACCGCCGACTCGAGCTCTGCAGACGGCCCTTCCGAGGCCAATATCTGCGCTCTGAGCAACAGACAGGTCACGCGCTCTCCGGGGCGATTGCAGCCCTCGAGCAAGAAGTCTGTGGCTTCTCGCGGGTGGCCTTGAAGCACCAAGAGCCGTGCCTTCACCCGGACGCCCATGGTGTGCGCAGGCAGCTGCGTCAGCATGAACTCGGCGTGCTCCTGCACGATTCGCTCGCACCGCTCCCGCTCGATGCAGGGCGAAGACTTCGCGCTCAGCGCCACCAGATATCTCTCCACCAGCCGCGCCCGAGGCTCGAGCATCAGCGGCGCACGAGCCAAGGCCTCGCTGTCCAATCGCTCCCGGAGATCGGCTCGCTCCTCTCCCTTCACGCGCCCCGCCATGGCGTTCAACACCATCGCGCCGACCTCTCCCTCGGGCGCGACCCGCACCAGCATCGACGCGTCTTGCGAGTACCGAATGCCGATCGTGCCCGCCAAGATGGCTAGCCGTGGCTCGAAGCCGACCCCCCTTCGCAGCTCGTCGAAGCCTTGGGCCACCCGTCCGCGCTCGAGCAGGATCTCTCCCAAGAGCACGTAGGTGCGGCCGACCGTCGGTCCCCGCTCCAGCGCGCGCTGAATCCAAGGCATGGGGTTTCCGTCAGCGCGGACCGCGAACGCCCCCGCGAGCGGGAAGTAGTAGTCCGCAGGGTGGCGCAACGTCTGGCGCTCGACCTCCACCAGGATCGCGGCGGCGTCACTGCCCGAGTCAATCATGCGCCGCAGGGCTGCCCGATCTTCGGCAACCGTTGATGGGCGCATCGCGAGCACCACCGTCGTGAGCACCGCGGAGGCGAAGAAGCCGGATGGCACGAGCCAGCCCGCCCACTTCGACCGCATGGTCGACACCTCGTTGGAGGGGGTCTTGATGCTGCCCCACGCGGCTCCGAGCGTCGCTGCAGCAGCGGCCCCCACCGCTCCCAGCTCGAGCCCCAGGTCGACCAAGTTCTGCAGAAATAGTGCGCCACATGCGCAGCAAGCGCCGAGCACGACCGAGCTCTTCCCGATGCCGCGGCGTAATGCTCGAAGCGACCACGCCAGCCCCAACATCCCTGCGAGCGCGACGGGAGCGCCCCACTCGGTCACCCATTGGACGAGGAAGTTCTCCGGGTGCGTGAAGACGACGTGCCCCTCGACGCTCGGACGATAGGCGAAGAAGACGCTCTCGAAGGCCCCTCTGCCCACACCAAACCAGCGAAAATCCCGGATCACCGGCAGCGACCACCGGGTCATCTGCAGCTTGTCCATGTTCGTGCTGAGCAACTCTCGGCTGAAGCGATCCGTCAGGCCCAACAAGCTGAGAACGCCGACCGAAGCGGTGAGCACTCCCAGCGCGCCCCCAATCGCACGACGTGAAGAGCGCAGCGCGCGCGTGCCCGCAGCCCATAGCGCGAGGAAGACCCCAAACAGAAGGAGCGCACCGAGACCACCCCTCGAGCCCGTTCGGACCGACATGACCCCGAGGAAGAGCACGCCGCAGCCGAGCGCCCAACGCGAGACGATCGGGACTTTTGCTAACGCCAAACCCAGCCCAATGAGCGCCCCGAGGTTCAGGTAACCCGCAAGGTTGTTGGGATTGAGGAAGGGGCCTAGCGCGCCTTGCTCGAAGGTGTTCTGCGGCGCATACAGCCCGTAGACGCTGGTCGCGCCGAACAGCGCGTGCCCCAACGTCACGAGTGCCACCAGCAACGCGCCAGCAAACACCAGGGCCAGCCCATGCGACGCCCCTCTTGTCCGGCCCACGTGGGCTGCGACGAAGAACGTCGCCGCGTAGGAGAACCACTTGCTGGCCTCGACCAGGGAGGCCCCCGGGTCCAAAGAGATGCTGCCGTGGCTGACCTGACGCCCCACTGGCAAGAGCACCCGCGCCCACACGTCGGCGGCCGCAGGGGACAGCGCTGCCAGCGCCGAGAGCGGTAGCGAAAGCGCTTGCACCGCAGAGAACGCGCCCAAGCCCAGCAGCACCACCGTGGCGCCCAGCCGCTGACGCCGGGTGCCGAACGCCACCAGCAGCGCGAGCACCATCGAGATCAACGCGAAAGGGAGGTAAAGCTTGGGTGAAGCGCCCCCCATCGCGAGCGCGCTGCCGATGAGCACGAGGCCGAGAGCCCACGAAGCGTAGCGATCCACCAAGCGACGAATCGCCGAGCGAACGGCGCGCAAAGACTCCGAATCTGGCCCCCTGGTGCCCACTCAGGCAGCGCCCCGTTCGCCGGCAATCCAACGGGCCAGGGAGACCAAGCTCCAGACACGCGAGAACGTCACGCGCCGATCGCCACGTTGAAACGCCGCCCACAGCGATCGCACGTAATCAGCGCGGAGCACCCCGCTCATTTCGATGGATCGAGCAGACAAGAAGTCATCGACGGTGGCGTTCAGCGGGCCTCGAAGCCATTCGTCGAACGGCAGGCTGAAACCCATTTTGGAGCGCCCTCGGGTGAAGCTCGGCAGACCAGGACAGGCGCCCACCAGCAGCGGCTTGTTGGTGGAGGGCGAGAGCTTGAGATGACCAGGAATGCGGAGCGCCGCCTCGACCAAGCGGTGATCGAGCAGCGGGACTCTCACCTCGAGACCGTGCGCCATGCTCATGACGTCCGCGTCCCTCAGCAACGTGTTGCGCAGGTAGTTGGCCAGCTCGTACTGGGTCATCGCGTTCACGGCGTCGACCGCGCCTCCGTCGGAATCGGTTGCAAGCGTGAGGGGGCGAGCCACGCTGGCGCGCGACGAGGAGCCCGCTAACGTCAGGAGCTTGTCCAATTGCGAGCGGGTGAACATGCAACGGAACGCGGTGTAAGCGCCGTCGGGACCGGGCGGCCCCGTCAGCAGTTCGGCCACCTTGGGGGCACCGCGGGGGATGCCCGGGAGGTACGGGGCGCCCACCAGCTGCTGGGCCTTGCCGCCGAGCCACGAGCTGCCGGCTCCCGCCCAACGAATCGCCGAGGAGAACTGACGGAAGTAATGGTAGCCCGCGAACACTTCGTCGCCACCCAGGCCAGAGAGCGCGACGGAGATCCCCGCGCGGCGTACCGCCTGCGAAACGAAGTACGTGTTCGTGCCATCGGCAGACGGCTGATCTTGCGCGTCGAACGAGCTGTCCAGGTCCACGAGCAGCTTCTGCGGGCTCAGCAACACGTCGTGGTGCACGGTCCCAAGCTCGGTCGCGACCTTCCCAGCACGAACGCTCTCGTTGGCCCGAGCCTCTTGGAAGCCGATCGTGAAGGTGTGGAGCCGTGAGTCGGAGGCGCTCGCGGCCAGGGTTGTGATGGCGGCGCTGTCGATTCCGCCGGACAAGAAGACGCCGACGGGGACATCGGCGACCAGTCTCAGCTTCACCGCCTCGCGCAGAACGGGAGCCAGCTCCTCGCACGCGGCGCCAGCGGTCGTCATGCTCGAGTCGCTCTGCGAGGGAGGACGCCAATAAGACCACTGCGTGAGCGCGCCATCGCGCCGAACGAGGAAACTCCCAGGTGGCAGCGCGACGACATTCTCCAGGATCGTGTGCGGCTCAGCGACAGAGCCCCACTCGAGGTAGCTGCGGACGCCGGCCGAGCTGATCGTTCTGGGCACGAGGCCGGACGCGACCAGGGCGCGCGTCTCCGACGCAAACGCGAGCCCGGACGGCAGCGTTGAGTAATAGAGCGGCTTGATGCCGAGGCGATCGCGCGCGAGGAAGAGGTCCCCGAGCTTCGAGTCCCAGATGCCGAACGCAAACATCCCGCGCAAACGATCCAGGGAGGAGGGGCCCCAGTGCTCGAACGCCTGCAGGATGACCTCCGTGTCGGACGCCGAGCGAAACGTGGCCCCCGCCTGCTCGAGCTCCCGCCGTACTTCGCGGTAGTTGTAGATCTCACCGTTGTAGGTGATGACGTAGCGACCATCCGCGCTGCGCATCGGTTGCTGGCCGCCAGGTGACAGGTCGATGATGGCGAGCCTGGTGTGCAGCAACACGCACCCAGTGGACGAGGTGTGCCCGCGAAACGCGCCCTGGCCGTCCGGCCCGCGGTGGTGGAGCGCACGCAGCGTCGCGTCCTCCTTGACGGCTTGCAGGAGCTCCTGACGCTCCGCCACGAGCCCGAAGATCCCACACACGTCAGTGGTGCTCCACGTACCTGGTGTCGCGGGCTGCAAGCATCGACCGTCGGCTGAGATGCACGGCGCAGCACCCGGCATTCATGAATGCAGGCGGGGCAGGCGCGCACCTGACACGCTGAGCTACGCTTGACCAGTACACTCGTGGAGCGCAGGATGCGGCACTCATGATCGTTCTCGGCCTGAACGCCTACCACGGGGACGCCTCGGCGGCGCTGCTCGTCGACGGTGCCCTCGTCGCAGCCGCCGAGGAGGAGCGATTCAACCGAATCAAGCACTGCGCTGGTTTCCCGCGGCTGGCCGTCGAGTACTGCCTGCGAGAGGCCAATCTGCGGATCGAAGACGTGGACCATGTGGCAGTGGGCCGGAACGCGCGCGCCCATCTGGGAGACAAGGTCGCGTTCGCGCTGAAGCACCGGCCCAGTGTTTCCGCGGTGGCGGACCGGGTGAAGAACGCCTTCAAGGTGCGTGCGCCCAACGTCGAGCTCGCCCGCAGCCTACAGGTCGATCCGGAACGGGTGCGAGCCACGCAGCACAGCGTGGAGCACCATCGCGCCCACATGGCGTCCACGTTCTTCGCTTCGCGCTTCGACGAGGCCTCCATCGTCTCGGTCGACGGCTTCGGCGACTTCGTCAGCACCATGTGGGGCACCGGCAAAGGCACGCGCATCGATGTGTCTCGGCGTGTGAGCTTCCCGCACTCACTCGGCATCTTCTACTCGGCGATGACGCAGTACCTGGGCTTCCTCAAGTACGGCGACGAGTACAAGGTGATGGGCCTGGCCGCGTTCGGAGAACCAGAGCTGAAGCAGAAGCTCCGCGCAGTCCTTCGCCCGGTGCCCGGCAGCTTCGCGTTGGGTTTGGACTATTTCCGCCACCACACGGGCGGCGTGGCGATGACCTGGGAGCAGGAGCCAACGTACGACCGCCTCTACACGGACAAGCTGCTTGAGCTGCTCGGCCCGGCTCGTGAGCCCGGTGCCCCGATGGAGGACCGGTTCAAGGTCGTGGCCGCAAGCACGCAAGCACTGTTCGAGGAGGCACTGTTCGAGGTGCTCGACACGGCGCGATCATTGGGCCCGTCCACCAACCTCTGCCTCGCCGGCGGGTGCGCGCACAACAGCCTCGCAGCGGGAAAGATCACGCTGCGGGAGCGGTTCACAGACGTGTTCATCCAACCCGCCGCGGGCGACGCGGGCACCTCGCTTGGGGCTGCGCTCTACGTGCAACACCACACGCTCGGGCAGCCCCGGCGGTTCGTGCAAGACACGAGCGCGTTCGGCCCATCGTTCAGCCAGCAGGAGATCGAGCAGCTGCTGCGCGCCGAAGGGGTCAGCTACCTGACCTTGCCCACCGACGAGCTCATCGCGCGCGTCGCACGAGACATTGACGCTGGCTGCGTCGTCGGTTGGTTCCACGGTCGCATGGAGTGGGGGCCGAGAGCACTTGGCAACCGTTCCATGCTCGCGGATCCGCGGCGCGGCGACATGCAGAAGATCATGAACGAGCGCATCAAGCGGCGTGAGTCGTTCCGCCCCTTCGCTCCCGTGTTGCCCATCGAGCACGTCGGCGAGTACTTCGAGCAGACGGCGCCGGATCCGTTCATGACCAAGGTGTACCGAATCAAGCCGGAGAAGCGCCCGCTCCTACCCGCAATCACGCACGTCGACGGCACGGGCCGCCTGCAGACCGTCAAAAGAGAACAGAACCCTCGCTACTACGATCTGCTCGTCGCGTTCGGGCGCATCAGCGGCATCCCCATCCTGCTGAACACCTCGTTCAACGAGAACGAGCCGATCGTGTGCACGCCCAAACAGGCGCTGGACTGCTACTTGCGGACCAAGATGGACGTGCTCGTGCTCGAGAACGCGTACCTGTCACGTCACGACTGATCGCGCCGGTAGCGCAGTGAGTCGAGTGACGGGCCAATCAAGGCGAACAGCTTGATGAGCCAAGCACGTGACGCAGGCTGAGCTTTCTCCAGCTCCGAGAACGCCTTTGCGATCGGGGCAAGACGGCGCACGTCGGAACCACTCTTCGCGCGCTTGGCGGGCAGGGACCGCACAGCCGCCGCGAGCTCTCTGGGGGTGGCGAAGATCCGAATCGACCCCGACCGCGCCAGCTCGGCGCAGATCTCGAGCTGGTGGTCGTTGACGATCTCGCCGTGCACGTGTCTCCGAGGCATGACCAATGGCGTGTGCCCTGCCGAGATCGCGGACCAAAGGGTGCCGACCCCAGCGTGGCAGACGACCACGTCAGCGTCCGCCATCGCACGCTCGAACGCTTGCTTGCTCAACGCCGCGTGACAGTAGAAGCCCCTCGGCTCCACGGTAGACACGCCTCGCTGGCAGATACCACTGCAGCCGAGCTCCAGCTGAGCCTCGTCCACCGCGCGCAGCAGCCGATCGAAGGGCACCGTGGCATTGCCGACCGTCACGAACATCTTCATGGGAACAGCACGCTCACCTTGCGCCCCCGTGGAAAGCAGTCGGCCACGCCGGACCATTGGTAGAAGAAGCGGTCAGCGATGCGATACATCAGGCGCCCCGTGAGCGTTGGCTTTGACACGGCGGCAGCGCTCTCCACGAACAAGACGCGCGCACCATACAGCTTGCCCACCAAGGCGAACGGAACAGCTGGGCCCGCGCCCATGGACACAATCAGCTGGGGCCGCACCGCCTCGACGATCCGCGCCGCTTCGAGCAGGTTGAAGGCCACCCGCCAATCGCGCTCGGCGTGGACCACTTGGAACACGTCCTTGAAGGGGTACGAGGGAAGATCCGCGCGGTCGTTCACCACCAAGCTGACCTCATGCCCCTCGAACAGGGGAGCGAGCTGCATGACCTCCGTCAAGTGACCACCGACCGAGGACACCACCAGGACCCTCATCCACGCCCCGCGGCGACGATGCGCTCGTAGTGGTGCCGCATCTCGGCAGCGATCGCAGGCCAGGTGAACTCGCGCGCCAACGCCTCACCCGCAGCGCCCATCGCGCGCGCCGCGGACGGGTCGCGCAACACTCTGAGCAGCGCCTCCGCGAGGCTCTCGGGGTCGTTGTCCACCCAGAGCCCCGCGCGCCGCTGCTCGAGCACCTGCCACGGTGTGTGACGCGAAGCGACGACCGGGGTTGCAGCCGCCAACGCCTCGACCACGACCTGGCCGAAGTTCTCCGTGTGGCTCGGCAGGACGAGCAACGTCGAGGCGGCGAGCAGCTCGGCCTTCTTGGAGCCCGCCACCGATCCGACGTAGGTCACGCGCGGCCTGGGAGACAGCGTCGCCATGATGGTCTCCACGCGCGCCCACTCTCCCGAGTCATCCGGGCCCGCAAACACCGTCTCGATATTCGGCAGCTGCCGTTGCACGATCGAGAGCGCGCGGACGAGGTTGTCCAGGGCTTTGACCCGATGCAGGCGCCCGAGGAACAGCACTCGATTCGCCGCGCGCTCCACGCCGCTCGCACCCTCGGGGAGGGTGACACCATTCGGCACCACGAAGCTCCTGACCTCGGGAGCAATCTCGGCGAGCTCTGCCCGCTCGACCTCGCTGGTGGTGTGAACCCCGCCCGCACGTATCAGATTCGCGCGCTCGACGAGGTGCCAATACGGCAGCTTCTTCCATCGCTTCTGCGAAAGACCCCAGCGCCGACAGCTGCCTCGAGGAGACACCACATAGGGCACGCCAGCGTTTCTAGCGATGAGGCACGGAGCGGTGGAGAGAATGGAGAAGCAACCCGTGACGTGAACGAGGTCAAAGCGCGGAATCGCGCCCCTCAGCGCCTGCACCAGGTCGACCGAGAAAGCAGTGCCCGTTGCGCGTCTGCACCGAAAGTACCTCACCGGAACCCCTGCAACCTCAACGAGTTCACCGAGAGGCACGGCGAGAGACGCACTCCCATTCGCATCGGTGGTCATCACCTCGACTTCCACCGTTGCCCGGAGGGATCGGCACAAGCCCAACACACTCTCGATCGGACCTCCGTACCGCAAGGCTGGGAAAAAGCCGGGAACCACATGCAATACTCGAAGCCTCATTCGCTGATCCGGCGCGCATAGATCTCGAACTCGCTCCCGAGCCCCACGCGATCCATCAACGTCGTCCCCAAAGATGCGGGCTTCGCGACCCAATGTGCGACAGTCTGGGCCGTCCGTGAGCCCCCCAACACGTACTTGCAGAGCCCCGCCTCGAGCTGTTCTCGGCCGATATTGGAGAAACCTCGCACAAGCTCAACCCTAAGGCCGGCCCGAGCGAGCAGCCGATGGAGTCCGCGGCGAGTGAGTAAAGTCAAGTGCTCCGGCGGCGTAATCATCGGAAAGCGCTTGCCCATGACGAGCGCCGGCAGGCCGCTCATGCTCGGCGTGGAGAGCGCAAGCACCCCCCGCGGCGCCAAATGGTCCAGGGCGAAGTTCAGTAGCTCGAGAGGCTGTGCGACGTGCTCGATCACCTCCCACATCGTCACGGAGCCAAACCTCTCTTCCCCTAGGTCCACATCGCTCACCCAGTTGCGACGTACGTCGTGTCCGGCTCTCAACGCGTCTTCGCCTGCCGGCCCAGGTTCGATGCCGACAGCGCGCATGCCGGCGTGCCGTGCAGCGTCCAGGAAGTAGCCGGCTGCGCAACCGACATCCAACACCGAACTCACGCCACGCTGCCGCAGCCGCTCAGCACGATCGCTTGCCTCTCGCCGCAGACGCGCCTCGTGGCGGCGCGCACCATTGTAGTAGTTCTGGGCGCCGTACAACACGATGAGCTGTTCGTGCGTGGGTGCAGGGTCGACGAACGCCGACCCGCATTTCACGCAAACGGCATGGCGGAACCCCCCAACAACAAAGCCGGGCTTGGAAGCCGAGGCGCACGCTGGGCATGGTCGTGTCAATGGCATTGGATCCCCAGAGATTCCAACAGACACTGGTGATCGCGCTTGAAGCGCTCGTAGGAGAACTCTTGTCGCGCGACGGCCGCGGCGTTCGCTCCCAGCTGCGAACGTAGCTTTTGGTCATCGAGGAGCTGCGCGAGCAGCTGAGCATGGCGGCTCAGATCAAAGGGGTCGAGCGCAAACCCATTTGAGAACTCGCGAACCGCCTCAACGGAACCATCTTGATCACCCACGAGCAGTGGGACTCCACACGCACCGGCCTCGAGCGGCGAGAGGGGGATTCCTTCACCTCGCCCAATTCCTCTGTCACTCACCAGCGAGAACACGTGCGCCGCTCGATAGACATCCGGGAGGTCGCGCTCATCCACAGCGCCAAGAAAGAACACGCGGTCTGAGACCCCAAGCGAAGCGGCGCACCCGCGCAGCACAGGAATCAGATCACCCCGACCTGCAAAAACGAGTCTTGCCGACGGGTGTGATGGAGCAATCCGGGCAAAGACTTGCAACAACCGCCCGTACCCCTTGTGAGCAGCTGCGGTGGACATGCGGCCCAGACTCAGTACGAGCTTGTGATGATTGGGATCGGGGATGCCGTACCGAACCAAGACGTCTTGTCGACATTGCCCTGGATTGAACTTGTTCAGGTCGACGCAATCCCAAATCACGCGGACAACTCCCGCCCGGATCACTCCCGCCGCCTCACAATACTCGGCGGTAAAATGGCAATCAGAGACGATTACGTCCGCGCGCGCCAAACCAAAGCGACTGTCCCGACGGAGACCACTCCACACCTCCGAGCCGTAGATGTTGACCACGAGCCGTGCCCCGGTCACCCGCGCCAAGCACAACCCAACCATCGAAAGATTAACGTGTGCTGCGACAATCAGCCGAGGATGCACGCGACGAGCAAACATTGCGCTCTGAAGCAAGAACGCGGACTTTTGCACCACTTCGGCTCCGCCGGCAGCATACTGCACGTCAATCGGTTCCTCGAAGCTGTCACCGTCCGGGCCAAGCAGCGATAGGGCACTGACTTGGTCATCCCCGAGAAGCTCGCGCATAGCACGAATCTGGTACCGGCTGTATCGACTGATGCCGCCCTTGTCGAAGCAGCCCGGCGTGAGGTAGAGCGCGGACGCCAAGTTAGCCTCCACTAGCTCTCGCGAGCACGTTTCGGTTGGCTACGGACCGGCGCCGACCTAGGCGACAATAGATCGACGCTAACGCGGCGCCAACGAGAACAGTCACGAACTGGGGGATGAGCCACACTAACATGTCGAGGAAGTTTCCTAGCGAGGTAGCCACAAGCACCACATAGGCTGTCCGCGCCACAGGGTCTCGGGGCGCGAGCCGCAACGTGAGACCCACAAAAAATCCAAGAATCACCGGAACTGTGAAGAGACCAGGCCATCCAAAATTCCAATAGGCCTCTGCCGAGGCAGGCAGCGCAACTGCGGAGGTCTGAATGGTTCGACTGTCCTGGATGCCGATGAGCATCAACCAGCGGCTTCTCGTGTAACCTTCGGAGGTGGGTTTGTCGGGGTAAAGGACCCGCGGAATCAGGACTGTTGGAATATCCTCGAAGGTTCTCCCAAGCTGGAAGGGAACTCGACTCGGGACCACCGTATACACGTGAGCAATCACTGTATTGTAGTTGAGCCTGTCGAGCGTACCCTCAATTCTGCTGCCACTTGCAGTGTTATGCGGGCTCCAGGCGTTCTCGATTGCCTGCTCCCAAGTCGCGCTCAGTTCTGCAGCGTCTGCTGTGCCTGCTGCTCGTTCGCCAGCCTTGTTGCGGAACTCCATCTTGGCTGGGTTCAGAACGAGGACGATTGCTGCCGCCGCGAGCATCATCCGCGCTGGGACCTTCCCCTTGAGGTAAACCTGTGCAAGCGCCATGTCTCGCAACGTGAGCACAACGATGCCGAGCATGCTGTTGTAGAATGTGATCGCGGCCTGTCCGAGCAACACAATCGCAGCTGGCCAAATCGGGAATGAGGGGTTGATGACCCGCGCGGCCAAGAACATGGGCGCCAGAAGTGACATGTTGAAGATCACTAGTGGCAGCGCCCCCAAGCGCCCCACCTGAGACTCCACGGTGCTGACCGCAAAGGAGATATTCACCAACACTGCTGCAAGCGCTATTGCGACTGCCACACCCGGCCGTGGGCCGGTGTTCGGTCCTACCGGATCGGATAAGCACTCCTGCTCCTTCGGCGCGCTAACCCAAACCCCGGCGACAAACATCAGCGAGAAGATCACGGCTGCGTGCACGGAGAACGAGAGTGCACTAACACCATGGGGAGTCCCCGCAGGGGAGTCCGGCACCTCGGAGATAACGCTGACGCCGGACGTTAGGAAAGTCTGGATGCAGACGAAGAACGCAACAACGCGGAAGGAGTCGCGCCCAGACGGAGGGTCCCACTTGAAGAAGGCAATGGATGCCACCAGGATACCGATCGAAGAGAGCACGGCGAAGCCATCGTACAAGTCATCTCTGTAAAGCGAGGCGATCGTCGTCCAGCCACCGATCAGTGCAATGATGAGGATGGTCGATTGCCGCAGCCTAACTCGTGCCGCTGGCTCGTTCCCTTGCCAAGTTCGCCGGCGGGTCACTAGACCTCCGCGAGGGCGTCGCGCAACTCGCGCGCCACACGGGCAACATCTTCGTCGGAGAGCCGGTTCGAGGAAGGCAGGCACAGCCCGCGTCGCGAAAGAGCGATGCTGCTGTACCCTCCGTCCACCAGCCGGCAGTCAACATACGGTGGGAGTTCGTGAAGGGGAACGAAGAAGGGCCGCGTATCGATTCCGTGAGCTCGCAGACGCTGCATGAGCGCACCCTTTCGTGCTGGCGGCCAGTCGCCTGGCAAGAGGGCGACGGCCAACCAGCAAACGGGTTGCACGCCAGGTGTCTCCGGATTCAAAACGATGTCCGAGTCGCGCAACGCCGCCCGATACTGTGCAAGCACAGCCTGCTTGCGCGACAGAAGTTCAGGGAATCGCTGCAGCTGGGCACAGCCGAGTGCGGCTTGAAGGTTGGTCATGCGGAAGTTGAACCCCACTTCCGGGTGGTAGTAGCGCCGCTGGGGACTCATGGCGTGGTCTTTGAGGAACCGCGCCCGCTTGGCGAACTCCTCATCGTTGGTGGTAATGCACCCGCCCTCGCCGGTGGTGAGCAGCTTATTGCCGTAGAAGCTGAAGGTCGCCGCGTCGCCCAGACCGCCAACGGTCCGGCCACCCAGGCGAGCCCCGTGCGCTTCTGCAGCGTCCTCCAGCAGAAACAGGCCCCTACGCTCTGCGATTTCGCGCAGTGCGTCCATTTCCGCAGGGTGACCGAACAGGTGGACGGCGATGATCGCTCGAGTTCGGGGCGTGATCGCCCGCTCCACTAGCGCCGGATCCAGACACATCGTGCGCGGGTCGACGTCTACGAGCACCGGCGTTGCACCCGCATGCACCACCGCAGCGGCGGTCGCCACGAACGTCAGGTCCGGCACGATCACCTCGTCTCCCGATCCAACTCGCGCCGTGACGAGGGCAAGGTGCAACGCAACCGTGCCATTCGCGAGCGCGACACAGTGACGCACCCGGCAAAGCTGAGCGAACTCCTGCTCGAAGCGCTCGATGAACGCGCCGACGGACGAAATCCACCCGGAGCGCAACGCTTCCAGCACGAGACGCTCCTCAAGCTCCGACAGATCTGGCTCTGCGACCGGAAGAAACGGGAGGGCTGGGAGGATGGGCATGGAGAACCAAGTTCAGGTGCGCTTGGAGTGGCCGCCGTTCAAGCCTGGCCCTCGGATCTCACACGGAGCGACGCGCCTTGGCAAGGTCGCCGCAACGCAGACCGGTTCACGTGCGCTTACTCCAGTAGCGCTGCGAGGATCGTGGAGATCCGGTGTTCGTAGGTGTGCGCGCCCCGCGCAAGCGCCGCCCCGGCGTCGCGGATGCTCGCGCGCAGCTCGGCATTCTCGGTGAGAGCTCGCACCTGCGACACCAGCGTCGCGGGCTCGTAGTACATCGCGGTTTCGCCGCCGATGAATACGTCCTCCATTTCTGGGCAGGAGGAGCAGAGCGGCGTCCCGAAACAGGCAAAGGTCTCGAAAAAGCGCATGTTTGCAGCAGGAAAATTCGTGGGGTCGATGCTGTTGAGCGACACCTTGGCGCAGCGCATAGCCTTGCCCATGTCGGGCCCGAACAGCGGCTTGCCCTGAAAGTACTCACCGAGACGCGCCGGTCGCGAGGCGGCGCGTTGCCAGGTGTCGACGCCCCACACTTGCACGGTGAAGCCGGCGTCCAAGAGCTGGAGAACTTCGCGCTCCCGCTCGGGCCGATGGTTTCCGATGAAGCTCACATCGCACTGGTACCTGGCGCGGTCTTGTGACGTGACCGCCACGTCTTCCGGGAACAGCTCGCCATCGACGGCGAAGGGGACCCAGGCGACCCGATGCGCACCGAGCCTCTCCAACAGCGGCACGGTGGCCTTGCTGTAGCAAGCGACCAGGTCGACCACGTGCATGCACAGGATCGCGCGATCCGTCAGGTTCAGCATCGTGTCCTGCCAGACCAACACGATCTTGACGCCCGGCAGCGCGGCCTTGATTTGCGCCAGCGTTCCTGCGCGCAGGTCAGCGGTTGCCATCGTGAAGAGAAAGTCAGGCTTGAGATCCATCGCCTGGGTGATCAGCTCGCGGTTGCCCTTCGTGACCCATGGCTCGAACGGGAGATAGCGATGCATCGTCTGCCCGACTCGCCCGAACCGCGCGTTGCTTTCGACGGCCGCTGCCAGGCTCCAGTACGTGACGGACACGCCTACCTTCGCCAGCGCGCGGCCGTAGGAGCCAAGCAGGCCCGCGGCTCCCTCCGGGCACAGAACCAGCGCTCGCCCGTCGGCCATCAGTCGCGCTTCGAGTCGACCATCCAGTCGCGGACGCGCGTGAGGATCTGGTCGAGGGATATCTCGGGCTTCCACCCGATCAGCTCTCCGATGCGCGTGATGTCAGGCATACGGCGCTGCATGTCCTCGAACCCGGGCGCGTAGGCCTCCGAGTAGGGGATGAAGCGCACCTCGGACCGAGAGTCGCAGATCTTGGCTGCGCGGTTCGCCAACGCGGTCATGGACACTTCCTCGAGGCCGCCGATGTTGAACACGCGACCCACTGCGGCGTCATTCTCGAGCAAGCCGGAGATGGCGCGCACGACGTCCGACACATCGCAGAAACAGCGGCTCTGCTCGCCGTCGCCGAACACGGGGATCGCTTCACCAGCGAGCGCCGCCTTGATGAAGCGCGGGATGACCATGCCGTAGTGCCCCGTCTGGCGAGGCCCCACGGTGTTGAACAGCCTGAAGCAGACCACGCGCAGCTGGTGCTCGCGGTGGTAGGCGAGCCCGAGGAACTCATCCACCATCTTCGAGGCGGCGTAGGCCCAGCGGCTCTTGCTGCTGCTGCCCAGCAGCACGTCGTCCTCCTCCGCGAACGGGATCTTGGCGCCTTTGCCGTACACCTCGGAGGTGCTCGCGATCAGCACCTTGCAGCCGTAGCGGAGCGCCGTCTTGAGCACGACCTCGGTGCCCGCCACGTTGGTGTGGATGGTGTGGACGGGCCGCTCCACGATGAACTGCACACCGACCGCAGCGGCGAGGTGAATCACCGCGTCTGCTTGCGACATGAGCCGGTCCAGGACCAGCTCGTTCAGTACGGTGTCGCGCGCGAAGTGAAAGTCTTCGTTGGCGAGCAAGTGCTCGATGTTGCGCAGCGAGCCGGTCGAGAGGTCGTCGACCACGAGGACTCGTTTGCCCGCCGCAAGCAGTCGCTCACACAGGTGGGACCCGATGAACCCGGCTCCGCCCGTCACAAGGATGGTTTCTTTTCGTCGGGACACAGTCTCGTGGACTCCTCTCGCGCACTTACCCCGTCGGCAGGTTGACAGCAAGGCGCAGGCTCTGAGGTGCGCCGAGTATTGCCGGCGTTCGAGGGCGAGCCGGGTGTTACGCCGATGCTTGCTCGCCTCGCGCGCGGCGCGGCCAGAGCAGCAGCGCGTTCAGCGCCAGGTACACGCCGAAGCTGAAGAAGGTCGCCCTTGCCGCACCCAGCGCCCCTTCGTGGGGTACCCACAGCATGTTCAGGACCAGATTCGTCACTGCACCAACCCCGGTGGACAAGGTGAGAGCCCCCACGCGTTTGTCTGCGTAAGCCCTCATCTCCAACGCAAAGGACACGATCAGACACGCGTGACCCGCGGCCACCCAGATCATCACCGGCACGGCTCCTTCTCGATACTCGGGCGCCAAGATGATGGAGACCACCAGCGGCCCGAACAGGACCGCGCCCGCCACGGCGCCCACGCCCACCACCACGTTCAGCAGCAGCTGCGAGTGGAAAAGCGACCGGCCGCGATCCTCTTGCTGCAGCGATGCGGCGCGGAACACGAGCGGAAAGAGGAAACGGACGGCCATGCCACCGAGCGCCACGACAGGCGCGGAGGTAAGCCCGTACACCGCCGAGTAACGGCCCACCTCCTCCACTGTCCCGTAGTGTGAGAGCAGGTAACGATCTCCAACCTGAAGCATCCAGTTGAACACTGCGGTGCCGAGCATGGGCAGCGCGAAGACCGCTGCGCCGCGGTTCCAAGCGCGACGCGTCAGCTCGGAGACTGGCGCCGGGCTCGATGCGGCGCCGCGCGGCATCACTACGAGCACAGCGGCTGTGAACGCGGCCTGCAGCGCCAGAAACACGGCTGCAGAGTCGAGAAGCCACGCCATACCTGCAGCCGCCACGAGCGAGAGCCCCCACGTCTTCACTGTCTCGACGACGCTGACCAGCCGCTGCTGGTTGCGCGTCAGCGCGAAGGCCAGTCGGGTCTGCATGACCACTTCGAGCACGACCGTGGGTAGCAAGGTCAACACGGCGGCCCATCCGAGAGGCGCCCCCATGCGTTGGAGCACCAGCAGCACCGCCACCGAGATGGATCCGACCCCCACGGCGAGCCAGAGCTGCAGTTTCTTGATGTGTGATTCGAACGCCTCGCCAAAGCCCTGTCGGTCGGCGTCGTGGTACTCCCGCATCGCGAACTGACTGAGGGGACGCGCGACCAGGCCCAGGACGAGCGCCAAGGCGCCGTGCACCAGCTTGACCTCACCGAAGGTGGCGGCGCTGGTGACTTCGGTCAAGAGCCGCGTGCCAACCGCCATGCCGAGCATCCCGAGCACCGGTCCCCACAACACGGGCCATATTTGGTGCTGATGGCGCCTCAGCGTCGCGACCGCTGCGGTCAGGCGGGACTTCATGTCCCTGGGGACGGGCGGATGGAGTCAGGAGACTGCAAGAGCTGCCGAAGCCGCGCCACCTGAGCCTCGAGCGAGAACTGCTCACGCACTCGCTCCCGCCCCGCCACGCTGAGCGCTTCGCGAAGCCTCGGATCTTCGACCAGCCTGGAGACGGCACCAGCGATCGCCTCCGCCGACCCCTCCGGGACCAGCAACCCCGCGTTCCCGATCATGTCCGGGATGTTCCCCGAACGGGACCCAATCACGGGTACACCGCAGGCCATGGCTTCTGGCAACACCCTGCCGAACTGCTCCTTCCAGCGGTCGCTCGTCAGTGACGGCAACACGACGGCGTCGCAGCAGTTCATGTACTCGGGCACGTCTGCGTGCGGGACGTCGATCGTGACGATTCGGTCCGCGACTCCCAACTGCTGAGCGCGCTTGATCAGCGAGTCGGCGTACGAGCCCGGCGCGAAGTTCTTGAACATGTCGAGCAACAAGCTCACATCCGCAGGCAGCTGCGCCAGCGCGTCGATCAGCAGGTGCACACCCTTCTCGGGCACGAGTCGTCCAAAGTAGCCCATCACGAACTTGTGGCTGAGTCCCAGCTTCCTGCGTCGATCGGCGCTGGCCATGGGGCGGAACCGCTCGAGGTCAGTGCCCAAAGGCACCACGCTGAGCGGCTTCTTCCAGCGACCTCCGCGGCGGAAGACCTGCGCTCCCTGCTCGCTGATGCAGGCCAGGCGATGCGTCACGCCGGCGCCAGCCGAGCAAAGCAGACCTACCGCCACGTCTCGCACTGCCTCTCGAGGCCGCCCCGCAGCCAGGTTGCCGGCAGCATCAGCGAAGCGATCTCGCCAGATGTTCTCGACGGAGAACGCGACTCGGCAGGCTTGCTGCCCGCTCAGGGCGACCTGCAGCATGGCGACGCTACCTGGATCCTGCTCGACGAACACATAGTCGGCGTGAATCGATCTCAGCGTGCTGCCAAGCTTGCCAAACCAAAGGAATCGACCGCCGTCCTCCAAGCGAATCGGCACGCGGTGCAAGGTGTAGGCGGCGCCAGCCGGAGCGGGATCGCACAGCTTGCGACGACCGCCTCCAACGGCGATGGACTCCGGCGCGATGATGTCCACGCTGTACCCAGCGCTGCGCGCGAGCAGGTCGTAGGGCGCTCGGTGCGGCTCGTTCACTGCGGCGTGGGAGACCACGGCCAGCCGCGGCATCACACGGCCCCAAGCAACGCGAAGATGCGATCCGTCTCCTCGTCGAAGCGGTCCTTCGGCTGGTAGCCCAACGACACCATGCGTTCGATCGAGAGGTCTACCTTGGAACCGGCCCGCGTGGGGGCCGGTCGCTCGATCGGGCACTCGATGCCGAGCACCGCGCGGGCACGCGCTTGCACTCGCAGCGCCACCTCGTAGATGGAGAGGGAGCTGCGACCGCCGACATTGAACGTGCCTGGAGCGAGCGCCTCTCGCGGTGCGACGAGCGTGAGCTCGCACGCCTGCGCGACGTCTGTAGAAGACACGAAGTCGCGGTGTTGCTCGCCGGACGACTGGAGCACGATGCGCTTGGACTCCACCGCCTGTTTCGCGAAGTCATTGTGCGCGAGCGTCCAGCGGTCGACCGCTGCCCAGCTGGGCGCGCCGTAGCCGTTGGAGGGCCGAAGGACGGCCACGTCTTGTCCCCGCAGGCGCGCCTGCAAGCAGAAGCACTCGCCGGCGAGGTGAGCGATGGCGTAGGGGTGCGTCGGTCTGGTCGGGGTCTCCTCGTCAATCGAGGCTGGCGCGAGCGGTCCGTACACGTGGAACGTGGAGAAGAAGACGAACCTCACGCGCGGCTGGTCTCTGAGCGCGGCCAGGAGCAGCCGCGTGCCTTCGCCGGAGACGGCGAGCGCACGCAGCGGCTCTCGCTCGGCTTCTCGTTCGTCGAGCGAGGCGAGGTGGACGACCGCGTCCACTCCCTCGAGCACGCCCGGGTGCGCCGCGGGGGTGAGAACATCGCACGCACGGAACTCGAAGCGCTCCGCCCACCGGGCAGCCTCTGCACGCATGGCGCGGCCGCTCAGGATGACTGCCCACCCAGCTGCCGACAGGTGCTCGGCGATGCGGCCAGCAAGGTAGCCGAGCCCGCCAGTAATCAAGACTCGCTTCATCGATCCGTGCGAGCCCAACTGTAAGGGATGTGGTTCTCGTGCGGGTCCATGCGCTCGATCTCGTCTGCGCGGTGGGGGATGTCGGAGCAGTTGGCAACCATGGCAGCCTCGGTCCCGACACCCTTGAAGCCGTTCCAGACGCCGGGCGGGATCTTGACCAGCTGATAGTTGGCGTCGCCGACGAACAGCTCCATCAGCGCACCGCGAGTTGCGCCGGGCCGGTCGTCGAACAAGACCAACTTGATCATGCCGACCGGCACGGCGTAGAAGAGCGTCATCTCCTTATGCAGGTGCCAGCCCTTGACGGCGCCCGGGTAGACCCAGGAGAAGTAAATCTCACCGAACTTCATGAAGTGGGGCGCGTCCACCCGGAGCATGTGCGCGATCATGCCGCGCTCGTCGGGGATGCGACGCAACGGGTGAACTTCGACGCCTTCGATCTGACTAGTCATGCCTCACCAAGTCATTTCCAGGTCTTCCAGGGTGCAGCTCCACTCGCCCACAGCTCGGACACGTAGGTGTAGTCGCGGTAGGTGTCGATGCATTGCCAAAAACCGGAGTGGCGGTGGACGCCGAGCTGCCCGTCACGCGCCAGCCTCTCGAGCGGAGCGCGCTCCAAGATGCAGTCGTCCTCACCGCTCAGGTAGTCGAAGAACGCTGGCTCGAAGATGAAGAAGCCACCGTTGATGAAGCCGCCGGTCACGTGGGGCTTCTCCGTGAACGACGCGACGAGATCCGACTCCAAGGTGAGCTCCCCAAATCGCCCCGGCGGCGCAACGCCCGTCACCGTGCCGATCCTGCCGCGCTGCTCGTGCTCTTTCAGCAGGCGGCCGAGGTCGACATCCGACACACCGTCGCCGTAGGTGAGAAAGAACCTCTCGTTGCCCACGTAGCGCTGCACGCGCTTCACGCGCGCGCCGGTCAACGCGTCTTGACCAGTGTCCGCGAGCGTCACGCGCCAGCCGTCTTCTGCGTGCGAGCCGCTGAGCTCCACCCCCGCCTGCTTTCCGAGCGTGATGGTGAAGTCGGAGTTCAGCGCCTCGTAGTTGAGGAAGTACTCCTTGATCATGGAGCCTTTGTAGCCCAGGCACAGCACGAACTCGTTGAAGCCGTGCGCGGCGAAGTGCTTCATGATGTGCCACACGATCGGTCGGTCGCCGATCTCGACCATGGGTTTGGGCCGGTGCTCGGTCTCTTCGCGAAACCTGGTTCCACGCCCACCACAAAGGATCACCACCTTCACGACGTCGACCTCGCTGCTTGTTGGGTACTGCGCCTGTCACCGGTCACGCGCGCTGGGACGCCGACCGCGATGCTCCAGGGCGCGACATCCTTCGTCACCACAGCACCAGCGCCGAGCACCGCGTGGTCGCCCACCGTGACGCCCGGGAGCACTACACAGCCCGCGCCGATCCACACGTCGTCACCGATGATGACCGGCGCGTACACCACCGGCTGGCTCAGGATGGGCTCATGAGGAGCGCTGCGGAACTGGTTCGTCTGCGTGTAGATCACCACGTGCGAGGAGATCGCGCAGCCTTCGCCGATGGTGAGGCCCGCTTGCGCGTAGAACACGCAGAACTGGTCGACGTGCGTGCCACTGCCGATCCGCAGGTTGCCGCGAGGACCGGTGGCGTTGAAGTAGCCGTTGCCCCACAGCGTGACGTCATCGCCCAGCTGGAGCCTGTCACGTGGTCCCGCAAATTCGATCCGGGGGCCGAGCTTGAGCTTCCTCCCGGCACGAGTGCGACGGTCCAGCATCCCTCGCAGGACGGCCTCTGCCCCGGTGGGCTCAAGCCCGGCTGCTTCCAATGCCCACCGACCGGCCGCGCGCCACATGGGTGGTTCAAGCCAGATCTGCGGCGCGGGCGGCACCGAGCTTTCCGGGTGTGCTGACCCGCGATGCCTCGGGCGCGAACAATCGAGAGCAGACGCGCAGGAGCTGTGCCTCGAGCTGGTCGACTGCTACCTGCAGGAGAATCTCGGCTTGAGGCGAGACCTCACCATAGCCGCTCGCCCAGGTGAACTGGCACTCGACCTCTCGCTCACTGCCGCGACCGATCTGAAACGACGCCGTCACCTCTTCACCACGCTGGGACTCCGCACCCCAGCGGTGCAGGACCTCCCCGGACGAACGGTCGGCGAGCACGCAGCTGCGTAGCTCGACCGCCGCGCAGAACTCGTCGAGCGCCTGCAGCATCTCGTCCGTGGAGCTGCGCTCGCGGAGTGTCATCGTCAACCGCGGGACGTGGCGTCGCAAGCGCTGGACCTCCTCTGTCCTGGGGAAGCCGCTCCGGGTCTTTCGCGCTCGAAAGTACTCGTAGTAGCCAGCCATGCGCACCAGCATAAACAGGACGACGCTGGCGCCAGCCAAGGCGAGGCCCACCTGCCAACTGCGCCCGACATACACGATGATCGCGGTCCCCGTGAACACCAAGGAGACGCCGTAGATGATCAGCACCGCCCGGCGGTGGGTGATGCCCATGTCCAGCAAACGGTGGTGGATGTGGCCGCGGTCGGGCGAGAAGATAGACCGCCGCTCGAGCACCCGGCGCACCATCGCCAGCAGCACGTCGAAGATCGGCACCCCGAGCGCGATGATGGGCACCAGCAGCGCAACGGGCGTGGAGGCCTTGGGCCCTCCTGCAAGCGAGGTGGCCGCGAGCACGAAGCCCAGGAAGTAGCTGCCCGAGTCTCCCATGAAGATGCGGGCAGGGTTGAAGTTGTAGAACAAGAAGCCCACCACCGAGCCCATCGTGACCGACATGAGCAGCGTCACCACGGACGCGCCGGCGATGTGCGACACGACGAGGTTGGTGAGGCACGCAAAGAACACCACCCCGGCGGCGAGCCCGTCCAAACCGTCGATCAAGTTCACCGCGTTGATGATGCCGATCATCCAGATGAGGGTGATGGGAAGCGCGAGCACGCCCATCGACACCTCACCCACGAACGGCAGGTTCACGGCTTCGATCTGATAGCCACACGCAAACGCCAAGGCGGCCACCACCAGCTGCGCGAAGAGCTTGTGCAGCGCGCGCAGGCCTCGCGTGTCGTCGACCACGCCGACCGCACACATGACGGCCCCGCCCACGAACAGGCCTACCACCCGCTTGGTGTCGGCGCGGAACGCCTCGGCCACAGTGGACTCCACCAGGAACAGGGCGAGCAGAGGCGCGAAGAAGGAGAGCGCCACCGCCACACCGCCCAGCCGCGGGATGGCGTGGCTGTGGATGTGGCGGCCCCCGGGCTGGGAGACCGCTCCCACACGAAGCGCGAGCCTGCGGACGATCGGAGTGAGCGCGGCTCCCAAGATGGCCGCCACCACGAAGGCGGCAACGAATGTCCTCATGGCTCTTCTTTCGGGTACCGCGGTTGAGATGCGGCCGCTAGCTCGAGGGTTCACGGCGCGCCATTTGGGCCACCTGGGCTAGCGTTCAGGCTGACGGGCCCGAAGTCCGAGCCGCGGGAGAAGCTGCTCCAACCTCGCTCGAAACACGCCGTAGCTCATCTCTCGCAAGATCCGCTCCCGCCCAGCTGCGCCCAGCCTGGCCCGCATCACGTCATCAGCTTGCAGTAGGGCAAGAACTCTCGCGATCTCGGACACGTTGCGCGGATCGATCGCAAAGCCCGTCACGGCGTCCTCGACAGCCTCGACGGAGCCGTCCTCGTTGCCCACCAGGATCGGTTTGCCACAAGCAGCCGCTTCGATGGGGGTGAGCGGCAGGCCTTCGCCCTGCCCGGGCCCCTTGGTGGTGAGTAGCGCGAACACGTCTGCGCTGCGATACACGGCGACCAAGTCGGCCTCGCTGACTCGACCGGTGAACGCACACCGGTCACCGAGCCCGAGATCGGCGGCGGCGCGGCGCAGGTTGGGCAAACCTGCGCCGCCACCGGCAACCACCAAGCGAACAGGGCGATCCCTGAGCAGCGTCATGGCAGCGAGCAGGCGTTCTCCCCCCTTGTACGCCTCGGTGCCGCTCAGACGAGCGAGAGTCAGCACGGTCACTCCTGGAAACGAAGCTGCCACGCCGTACTTCTCGAGCACGTTTCCGGGCAAGCCCGGGGTGAACCGATCGGTGTCCACGCAGTCCCAGTGCACGCTCGTCCCGGCGGGCGCACGAAGGCCGTGCCGCAGCATGTGCTCGAACGTGGAGTGACAATCGCTGAGCACGAAGTCGGAGGATCGCAGCGCGAACGCACGCACCTTTGTGAGGCCGGTCCAGACCTCGAGGCCGTACACATTCACTACGACCGCCGCGCCGACCAGGCGGCCGAGCGCCAACGCCAGTGGTGCCAAGTGCAGATGGGCAGCCCAGATGACGCGCGGGCGCCGTAGCCCGCTCCACCCGGCCGCCAATGCGAGCAGAAACTTCCCCCGCCGCGTTGGCCCAAAGCTCGCGAAGCTCACCGAGAACGGCTGCTCGAACGCGTGCTCGTCCGGGGGCAAGAGCGAATGCACCTCGACGCTCTCGCTGCCACACAGCTCTCGCAGCGCATTCACCTGGTAGCGGCAGTACCGGCTGACGCCGCCCTTGTCGAACACGCCCGGTGACAGGTAGAGGATGCTCGGCTCAGTCAAGGTCGCTCGCTTCTCGGCGATCTAGCGCAGCTGCTCTCTCGACGGATCGAAAACCGTTGGCCTTGGACGCCGCCCGGTTGCGGCCCAAGGCGGGTTCGCATACCGGTGTGGGGTGGGACTAGTGCAGCGCGCTCGTGACTGGTCGGGTAACCTCCGCAGGCTGATCGGTGGGCGTCCCCGGTGGTCTGCGGAGAAGGAGTACGACTACTACGCGGTGGAGGCCAGACACCTCCGGGAGCACCGTGACCGCCAGCGAGCCTTCGCCCGCGAAGCCTACGCAGGAGGGCTTCGGATCGCGGCAGCAATGGATTTGCTCAACACCGACGAAACCAGCGGCGCGGCCATCTTGGACGTCGGTGCCGGGGAGTGCTGCCTCGCGGAGGCCTTGGCGCTGAGCTGCGGGGCGTCCGTCGTGTGGGCAACCGACGCTGTTCCGAAGCAAATATGGGCAGCAGCCGAGCGTTATCACGATACGGAAGCCCTGCGATTCGTGATCGCCGATGCGCAAGACCTTCCGTTCGAGTCAGAGTCGTTCGACTTGGTCGTGGCAAACCTCCTCTTGCATCACATCGAGCCACTGGAACCACTTCTTCGCGAACTCTTCCGCGTCCTGCGTGCGGGGGGAAGTTTCCGCGCGCTGGAGCCGGCCCCGCTGTTGGGTACTCTGGTGCACAGTGCCACCTCAGAGAACGAAGCTCCGGTGTGGCCGGCACGCGTGACGGCAGCGATGCGCGCCGCCGGATTTGAGCGTACCGTTTCGCGGTACTACTGGTCCCGCCTGGAGACCTCTGTGTTGGGTCCCTTGTCACCTGGCTACCGTGTGTTCGGAAGCAAACCTGGCGATGGCCCGCCCGCTCAACCCCGGCTCGCACGGGAGCTCAAGCCCATGACACTCGCTGGCCTGCAACTCGACGCACAAAGTGCGGTGGCGCCGTTTGCTCTGCGTCAAGAACAGCGAATGCTGGGTCTGCTTGAAGGTGGAGTCCACGTGGTGGACTGACCACATTCAAAGCGTGATGCCCAAGGCGACGAACGGTTGACTACGTCGGACTCGATCTCGAGCCTCCGCCAGGTCCCGAACCATGATCAAGTTGCCCTCGAGCCGCTTGCGATCGTCTGGCACCAGGGAGCGGCTCAACGGATCGTAGACGCACGGGAGCCAGCCCTGATCGGCGAGGTGCCGCGGCACCGACCTACCGCCGAAGCTCACGCAAGGCTGCTCCTGCAACACCTCGATGATGATCGCCTTGAGACGCGAGTCGGCGAAGACGCGCTGGGCGCCAAGAAGCACGGCCTGTTCGTACCCTTCCACGTCAATCTTCATCAGCGTTGGGGCTTCTGCCAGCAGCGAGTCGAGTGGCTCGGCCGCCACCACTTCCACCTTGCCCGGGTGAGTCTCGGTGTCGGTGAGGGCGCGATTCATCGCGTCGAGATCCGCGGTAAACCGGACCGTGGAGGACTCGGCGCTGGCGGCGACGCGTATCGCCCGCACGCGGTCCGCCATGTCATTGACGCTCACGTTTCGCACGAGCCGCGCAAACGTCTCTGGCACCGGCTCCAGCGCGACGACACGCGCGCCAATCACCCCACCGGCTAGCACGGAGTAGGAGCCAATATTCGCGCCGACGTCCGCAAACAGATCCTCGCGCCGGAGAAAGTGCAGCAAGAAGCCCATCTCCCGGAACTCGTGCAACCCCGTGTACAGGTTCCCAGTGGCGCCGACCATGCCCCGCTGCACCACCAGCCTAGTGCCACCGATCCAAGGAACCACGAGCTCTCCGCCCCACACGAGGGAAGCCGCCTGCCACCGGACGACGTTCGAGAGAGCTTGCATCGGCGAGCGCTTCACCAGCGGGTGCGAGCTCAGAAACCGATAGGCCGTGGAGAGCACTCGAAGCATCGTTCAGCGATCCATCCGCAGACGGGCTTTGCTGCAAGGCGCGCCGCGCGGCAACAGAAACCACGAGGAGAAGCGCGGGGCTGGGTGGAGTTGCCATGCTACGTTCCGTTCGCGTGGAGCGGCGTGGGGCTGAGTTCTTGTTGTTGACGTGGGCGGTCGCCTCGAGCGCGTCGCTGTCGTGTGCGGACAGCGACGCGCCAGCAGGCTCGAGTTCGGGCAACGGAGAGGTGTCGACGGGCGCCGGCGCCGGCACGCCCGACGGAGGCGCGGCAGGCCAGGGGGGCGGAGTGGGCGGCGGTGGTGCACAGGGAGGCAGCTCGTCCGGCGGCGGCCCAGGAACGACGTTCGACTGTTCTCCGCCTGCTGGGGCCCCGCCCCTGCTCGAGCTCGAGCTCATCAGTGACGAGCTCGTTGAGCCGCTCGGGTTGGTGGCAGCGCCGGGCGATCACGACCATCTCTACGTGATCGAGAAGGGCGGCCTCGTTCGCGTGCTCGAGAGCGGCAACCTGCTGCCAGAGCCCTTTCTGGATCTCTCGCAGACTGTTTGGAACTACGGCGAGGCGGGTCTGCTGAGCGTGGCTTTCCACCCAGGCTATGAACAAAATGGGCGCCTGTTCACCTACTACATCGAGCAAGTGACAGACGGAGCACAAGTGGCCGAGTTCCGCCGCGCGGCCACCAACCCGTTGCAGGCGGACCCCGCTCCTGTCAGTGAGCCGCTGCTGCGCATGCTCCCCGCCAGCATCCACCTGGGCGGTACGTTGATGTTCGATCCCACAGACCACTACCTGTGGCTCACCACAGGGGAGCGCGGCAACGGCCCCTGGGCGCAGGACTTGAGCGTTCTGTACGGAAAAGTGTTGCGCATCGACGTGGCCACCACACCGTACACCATCCCGCCTGGGAACTTGCCCGGCGGTCTGCCCGAGATCTGGAACTACGGCCTCCGCAACCCGTGGCGCGCCTCGTTCGACCCTTGCACCGGCGACCTGTACATCGGTGATGTTGGCGAGTTCGAGCGCGAGGAGGTCAACATCGAGCCCGCGGGCAGCGGCCACCGCAACTACGGTTGGCCCATCATGGAAGGGACCGTCTGTCATCCCGTGGGCAGCGCGTGCAACCCCTCTGGGTTGACCATGCCCGCCATCGATCACGCGCACCCCCCGGACCCAGACAACTTCTCCGTCGTGGTGGGGGGCCACGTGTATCGCGGGCCAGCGATACCGGCGCTGCGCGGCGCCTACCTCTACACCAACACCGTTGGGCGCCTGTACTCCCTCCGGCACGTCGGCGGGATGATCACCGAAGCGCTGGAGCTGCCACTCACTTTCGAGGGCTCGCCATTCACCGGTGTGGTCGTGTCGATGGGGCAGGATCTGGAGGGCGAGCTGTACTTCGTCGACATCTCCGGACGCGTATTGAAGTTGGTTCACCAAGAGCGAAGTCCACGTGCTCGTTCGAGGTTCCCATGACTGAGCCCAGAACCGCCGAGCTGAGTCGGCTTGCCAAGCAGTTGCTCATCAAGTCGCTGTGGATCACGCTGGGCAGACGAAACTTGGTGCGCCTTGGCAGGTTCCTCAGCAATGAGGCGCGCTTCGATGTCGCGAATGTGATGGCGACGAACGGCGAGGCCTTGCTTCAGCATAGCGTGCTCTCGAACAACGTCGGAGCGCTCACGGCCATCGACGTCGGAGCCAACGTCGGGGACTGGTCCTCAAGCTTGCTGCGGCAAGTGCCCCGCTCCCAGCGCGGCGCGCTGTCGCTCTACTGCTTCGAGCCAGCACCTGCTGCCTTCGAGATCTTGCAGCAGCGCCTCGCGGAGCACGCGGGACCCAAGCTCGCGATCCTTCCATTCGCCGTCTCGGAGACAGATGGCGAAGCCACGCTTCACATGGTGAGTGAAGCAGCCGGGATCAACTCGCTCCATCCTCGCCACGATCACGAGACCAAGGGGTCGATCCGAGTGCCCATGCGCTCACTCGACTCTTTTGCTCGTGAACATGAGCTGGGCAGAATCGCGCTAGTCAAGTGCGACGCTGAAGGGCACGACTTCGCCGTCCTTCAAGGTGCGCGCGAGCTTTTGAAGGCGCAACGCATCGATATCTTCCAGTTCGAGTACAACTGGCGCTGGGTCGATGCACGTCACTTTCTGCGAGACGTCTTCGATCTCGCACGAGAGGTCGGCTACGCGGTGGGCAAGTTGACCCCCAAAGGGGTGGAGCGCTACGGCGCGTGGGACCCGGAGCTGGAATCATTCCGGGAGGGGAACTACGTCTTGATAGCACCCGCTGCGATCGGCTGGGTCGAGCTCGTCACCTGGTGGAAGGATCAAGGCTGAGCGACGCCAGCCGATCGCGCCGCCGAGTCCTCGAAGGCCAAGAGCTGTCGACACGAAGGGGGAGCGACATGACGCGAGACCCGCCGCAGGGTGCGGCCAGTCTCGCTGGAGTTCAAGCGCCCTCAGGCGCGGCGACGACGGCGGCGAGCCCCCACGGCCAAGCCGAGCGCCACGAGAGCCAACCAGCTGCCCGACTTGCTGGAGCCAGCACTGGAGCAGCCACCCGCCGCGGAGAACGTCTCGTTGCTCGGCTCCTCACCCGGACCCTCGCCCGGATCGATCGGCGCGTCGTCGGAGGGGGGAACTGGGGCGTCGCCCTTCATCACCACCGCACCCGTGTCGGTGACGCTGATGGCGAACGCGCGGGCGGCAAGCAGGCCGGCGGAGTCGATGACGCTGAGCGACACCACCAGGTCCGAGCCGTAGTGCTCCTCGGCCGGCACCCAGGACGCGAGCGCCTGATCGGCCTGTCCAGACAAGATGCCGTCGCCGACGAGCTCAGCTCCGTCAGCGCCGTGCACGCGCAGCAGGTAGTGGTCGAGCGACACGTCGTCGGTGGCGTCGAGGTCGACCACTAGCGCGTCGCCGCCGTCTGCCGACACGGCCAACTGGGGCGCGGCGACGTCGGCGATCTGGACGGGCTTACTCAAGCCCTCGAAGCCGACGCCCCATGTGCCGACCGCGCGAACGGCGATGAGGTAGGGACGCGAAGCGAGCGCACCCGCCAGCGAGACGGTGGTGCTGGTGCCGCTGACGGGCTTGAACGCTGGGCTCCACACCGGCTTTTGATCTGGGGTAACCAGCGCCACCTCATAACCCGTGGCGTTGTCGATGGCGGGCCAGGAGACCTCGACGTCGGAGCCAGCCGAGTAGGTGGTCACCTCGCTCCCGTCGTCGGCGGCGAGCATGACCAGCGGCGCCGCGAAGCTGGCGAGGTCGAGGCCGTACAGGTAGCCGTCGGCCGCGGGCACCATCAGCTCTTCGTCCGCGTCATCGTCGACGTTGGCCACCACCGGCTCGCCGAGGGAGGCGCCGAAGTCGAGCGCCCAACGGAGGTCGAGCGTGCATGCGTCGAGCGCGTACAGGTGACCGTCGCTCGAGCCCACGAACACCGCAGGCCCGGTGCCGGAGAGGTCAGCCACCGAGGTAGCGTGGCTCAGTGTGCCAGGCGTGTGCCCAGCCGCCTCAGCGGCAGCGACCGAGGCGAACACCTGCCCGCCGGCGAGTGAGCGCGTCCCAAGCAGCGTGCCGGTCGCACCTTCGAACGCGCGGAGGTAGGACGACTGCACCGCAGGTGTAACGAAGCGCGCCTGGCCCGAACACGACACGCGCGAGCCGGCCATGCCGTTGACCGCCTCGGGCGAGCTGGTCTCCCAGACGACGGTGGAGTCGCCCTCGACGAGCTTCGGCCCCTGGCCCCCTGCCTGGAGCAGCAGCTGGGGCGTGGTGCCCTGGAAGGGCGCAACGAGCGGCAACGAGTACCCGAGCTGCGGGAAGGAGCCCAGAACGGTGGACGCGCCGGTCGCGGCGTCGCGCTGGACCAACGTGCCGACGAGCGAGAACCACTCATCCGTGCCGTCACCGTCGATGTCGCCAGCGCTCGAGCCAAAGTAGCCGCCGAGCGTCTGCGGTGGCGCCGTCCACGCGACCAGGCCGCTGCTGAGATTCACCGCGGTCTGAACGATCTGGCCGCCATCGACGCGCCAATCCATGCCGATGGTGGGATCGCTCTGGCCCGCGACCACCAACGGGACCGGGCTGCCCCACGGCCAACCGGCCGCGAGGGGTGCGCTCGAAGAGAGGACGCCGGTGGAGGACTGGCGAGCCACCATCGCCTCTTGCTCGACGCCCACGATGTGCGGCTGACCGCCCAAGTCGATCACGGCGACGTTGCCCAGCGTGGGCTCCCACCAGCGCGCGAGCGGAGGCTCGATCATGGTGGCGCTGCGAGCATCGGCGACGACCGTGCCCACCGCCGTGCCGGGCAGCACGATGAACGGTCCGTCAGCGTCCTGCGACGCCAGCGGAGGAGCTCCCAGGTTGCCACCCCCCACGAAGGTGCCAAGCGGCGCGCTTCCCACCCACGGGACGCCGTTGGTGGTCTGGAGCGAGCGGCTGAGCACCGCGACGAACCCTTCGCTCGTGCCAAGCGCCACCTGCTCGTAGGGGCGGGTGGAAAAATCGGCGCGCATCGCGCCGGTGACGACGCCGACCGGCGGGTCATAGGAGCCTGCGAGCGCGAACGAGCCTGAGCTGTGGAGCGTATAGCCACGAACCTGATCGAAGGAGTGGATGGTTGCCTGCGCGGCGGGAGCACCGGCTGCATCGCCGACCAGCATGAGGGGTTGGTTGCCCCACCATGGCAGCACCGCCAGTCGCTTGTTGATCGAACCGACGGCGCGGAGCTGTTGGTCCACCACGTGGACCGCACGCATGCCCGGGATCATGTTCCCGGCTGTGGACAAGGCGGTCCCGTCGAAGGTGTAGGCGCGCAGACCGCCCGTGTGTGCGACGACGAGCTCGAGGCCGGGCTGGCCATCGAGGTCGGCGGCGCCCTCGAAGCGCGCGTCGCTCAGGCTGGCGAGTACGGTGCCATCACTGCCCGCGAGCACCTCGGTGCTCCAGGTGTCCCCGGTGAGCGACGATCGATGCGAGAAGATGACCTCCGCGAGACCGTCGCCGTCCAGGTCGCTCGCGACGTCCGCGGTCATGGCGGCTTCCGCGTCGACGGTCCCAGTGTCGATGGCGAACAGAAACGCGTTCGTCCCCGCCGCCACGTCCACCGAGTAGGCCGCCAAGCCTGGTCGAGTCGGGCCCGCCGCGCTTGTGTTGGGCTGCAGGATCAGCACCTCCGTCGTGGAGGTGTCGCCGTCGAGCTCGGCACCGATCGCCGTGGCTTGTGGGTAGGGGTGCCCGTTGAGCGAGGGCGGCGTGAGCGTGGTGACAGTGCTGCCACTGCTGGCGTCGAGCACGAGCACCGAGTCCCACGACGGCAGGAACGCCTCCGGGATCCCGTCCTGGTCGACGTCGATGAGGGCGTCTGTGCCGGCGTTGATCGACTGGGGGCTGATCGTGATCGGGACCGACCACAGCTTGGTCGGCGGACCGCCTGCAAACGTGAACACGGCAGCCTGATCCACGCCAGGTTTCGCGCCGATCCCATTGTCCAGATAGAGGTCGGCGACGCCGTCCGCGCTGAGGTCCACCGCGCGAACGGCACCCATGATCTCGATCTCGCCAGGCGACGACCACAGGACGTTGCCAGTCGCAGCGTCGAGGACGTGCGCCTTGGTGGCAGTCTGCACGATCACCTCTTTCGAGGCATCGCCCGTGAGGTCCACCATGTCTGCCACTGTGCCCGCCCCAAGCACGTCACTCGTCCACAGCACGGCTTGCGAGACCGCGTCGCGCGCCACGAATCGGCCGCCCACGCTGGCGACCAGCACCTCCGAGGAGTTCATCCCGAAGCGGACGTTGCTGTCTTGCGGACGCCCCCCGAGATAAGACCGCCATTTGATGGCGGGCGACTCGAGAGGCAGCGTGCCGGACGCGGCGGCCGTCCGCCCTGGATCGCGCCGCGGCAAACGCCACTGGTCCGCGGACGCGCTGCCGGCGACCAGCCCCATGGAGAGAGCCCCGCCTGCCAGGACCAAGGGAAGAGCGGAGCGACGAACACGGCGCATGGGAAACTCCTTCGCGGGGAGGGGATGATCGCACCCCACAGAGGGGGTCGCAACGGTGCGAGGAACAAGAAGGCGGCTGCAGGCAACCAAGGGCTTCGAACGTACCAGCGACAACGGCTTGACGGTGGGGCGCCAACGGTTTGACGTGTGGCTGCCAAAGCGGCCCCAACGACCTGAATGCCCGGCGGGCGACCTCTTGATCAAACTTGTTTACATCGTGGACTGGCTGCCCCCCGACTACGGGGCGATTGGTCAGTATGCGCTGAAAGAGGCCGAAGAACGAGCCGCTAGGGGCGACGACGTGGTGCTCCTTGGACTTACCTCGGGCGCCACTTCGCGCCAGTCACGCGACACGGGTGCGGGTCGGTTGACCGTCGTGCGGCTGAACAGCGCCGCCGTGGATCGGATCAGCTTCAAGAGGCGTGCCATCTGGACCCTGCGCACCAACCTACGGTTGGTCGCCAGCGCCGCGCAGGATTTGCTGACCGCGGACGAGATCTTGTTCACCGCCAGCCCGCCGTTCCTCGAGCACCTGCTGGTGCCGCTCAGCCCCCTCCTCCGCGGACGGCTCGTCTTTCGCATCGCGGATCTCCACCCCGAGTGCATGATCGCCGAGCTCCCGAGCGCGCCGAGCTGGCTGCTGAGGTTCCAAGATCTCACGCGCCTTCTCCGACGAGCCCCGGATCAGATCGAGGTCCTTGGCGAAGACCAGAAGCGCCGGCTCGTGGCGGAAGGTGTGCCGAGCCAACGGATCGTGCTTCGTCGCAGCGGCAGCCCGGTCAGCATCGGGCCTGACACCGAGCCCCTGCCCTTGCCCAGCGCGCTCGTAGGCAGGCACGCGCTCCTCTACTCGGGCGCGGTCGCACACGCGCATGACATCGACACGTTCGTGAACGGCTACGAGCTTCATCATCAGCGCGGCTCGGGGCGCATGGTGCTCTGGCTCAACGCGGCGGGCGGCCGCTCCGACGCGTTCGAGCAGGCGGTGGTCGAACGCAGGCTGCCCGTCCATCGCAGCTCGCCCGTGCCGCTCTCTGATCTTGGACGGCTGCTGGTGACGCCCGCAGCCCACCTCATCACGCAACGGAACGAGTACGTCGGGCTAGTGGTGCCGTCGAAGGTGTACGGCTGCGTGGAGAGCGGCCGCGACATCTTGTTCGTTGGCAGTCGCGAGAGCGACGTGGATCTGATCTGCCGGCGACGCCACCAAGGGAACGCCTACCAACGGGTGAACGTCGGCGACGTCTCGGGGATGGCGCAGGCGCTCGAACTCCTCGCAGAACGCGCAGCCAACAACACCTGAAGAGGTTGATGGAGTTGACCAAGCGCGCAGGCCACTCGCTGCCGCCCTAAGGCGCCGAGCCCTCAGCCTACGCCCCGCCGGTTCGCAAGACCCGTCCCGAAAGGCAGGTCGGAGTACCGAGAACATTGTTGCGTGAGCTAAAGAACTCGCACTGGTCACCGTGGGAAGTGAGGTAGTCGTGGAGCGCCACGCATTCTTCCCCCGTGAACTCATCGAACACGAAGTGGTAGGGCTGCCCAGTCCCCCAGAGTTGAGCGAGGACGAACAGCGTCGACGAGTACAGGTCCGCATCAAAGTGGACGACCCTCTGAAACCGCGGGTCGAACCACTCCGAACAAGCTCGCAAGAACGGTCCAAGAGTCTGGTTGAACCAGCCTTTGACGAACGAAATCCTCTCGTCCGACACCAGGGGCGCGTGCCCCCCTTGATCGAAAGCGCCGCGCTTCCAATGGAAGGCCCAGTCCTCGGGCAGTCCTTCGAAGGAGTCGAACCCGAAGAAGCGACTATCCGCATGCCCGTGAAGTGCGGCGAAGGCGCGCAGGCTCTCGCCTCTGTACACGCCAAATTCCAGCACCACCACCGGTCGCGAAGCGTCGAGTCGCTGCTCAAAGAGATCCTTCCACACCTCCTCGCGTGTAGCCAACCCAACCACGCGGTCGAGCCCCGGCAGGGCCCGGCCCATCACCGCGAAGCTTCGCACCAGCTGGAGGATGTTTGCCGGCGGCGCCCCGAGACCTCGCCGCGCCGCGCGCGCAGCGAGAGGAAACCGCCTTAAGAACCTGCTACCGGACGCTCGCAGCCACGGTCCGGCCAGGCCACTTTGAGAACGTTTCATGCTCCGGTCCGCGAGCCTAGCAGAGGTTTCTCAAGCTGCCGACGGAGCGTGAACGAACCGCACCAACCCAGCACCGGATGATGTCCCGGCTGGCGCTTCGCGCGCGGATGTTGCTACTGTTGGGACCGTTCGGAAAGCTGATGGGCAACGCAGAGACCAGCCCCCCGATCCGCGAGATCATCGATTCTGCGATCGACGCGGGAGAAACTCAGGCAGCGGCGCACCTGCTGGCAACGATGTGGGCTCGCTCGCCGGGGCTCGCGACGGCCGGCTTTGTTGTTTCACGCTTCGAGCGGCTCCGAGCGCATTTGCCGCTGAAACAGCATCGCTTGGCGATACTCCGGTCGTTCACCGTAGAGCCGATGGTTCCGGTGGTGCGAGCGCTCGGCTTCCTGGGTGGCATCGATCTGCTTGTCGATGTCGGCGGCTTCAATACTTTCCGTCAGGAAGTCGCGGAACGATCCGGCCCCTTATCGAGAGACCCAGACACCGTGTTGCTGGCATGGCGCACGGCAGACCTGGCCCCCGAGCTCTGGACCACATTCGCCGACGTCAGCGAGGAAACGGTGGAGGCGGCGCTCCAGAACGCTGGTGCCGAGATGCAGAGCGTGGTGACAGCGCTTCGAGCTCACTCGAACGCGGCGCTCTTGCTGCATCTGCTCGACGCCCCGTCTAGGCCCAACCTCGGAATCCTCGACGCCCAGCAGAAACTGGGACAGTTGGAGGCAATCCAGACGCTCAACGCGCAGCTGCGCAAACTCCAACGGGGGCTCCGCGCATGTTACGTCATCGACGTCGACGGCGTGCATCGTCAGGTCGGCACCAACGACGGCCTAGACCACGGCAAATGGGCCTCGGCGCGATTGCCCTACGCGCCGCGAGGCATCCTGGCGCTGGCCAAGGAGTGGAGCCGCTTCCTGTACCCGCTCGCTGGGCGTACCTCCAAGGTGCTGGTGTGCGATCTGGACAACACGCTCTGGGGAGGCGTCCTGGGAGAAGACGGTGTCGCCGGCATCAGGGTCGGTCCCGAAGCCGGCGGTGCTCCGTACTTGGCGCTCCAACGCGCCATCTTGGACGTGCAACGGCGAGGCGTCCTGCTCGCCATTGCCAGCAAGAATGACGAGGCCGAGGCCCTGCGCGCATTGGAGGCCCACCCCACAATGCTGCTGCGCCCTGCCAACTTCTCTGCGCTGCAAGTGCATTGGAACGACAAGGCCTCGAGTCTGCGAGCAATCGCGCGAGAGCTCAACGTCGGCCTCGATTCGCTGGTGTTCCTCGACGACAATCCTGTCGAGCGAGAGTGGATTCGCCGCGAGCTGCCAGAGGTCACCGTAATCGAGCTGCTCGGGCCCCCCTCGTCCTTCGCAGGCGCGGTGCTCGATTGGGCCGGGTTTGAGCGACTCGAGCTGACTAGCGAGGACCGCGGCCGCGACAAGATGTATGCGGCGCAGCGGCTACGCGCTGACTTGCGCGCTGCTTCCCATTCGACCGAAACGTTCCTGGAATCGCTAGGGCAGCGAATTGAGCTGGCGCGGGTGAGCGCCTTCAACTGCGAACGCGTCGCCCAGCTGACGCAGAAGACGAATCAGTTCAACGCAACGACGCGGCGTTACACGACCGCGGACATCGACCGGATGGCCAACAGCGAAACGTTCGAGGTCATCGCGGCACGGGTGGTCGATCGCTTTGGTGACAACGGCTGGGTCGGCGTCGCCATCTTGCATTTCCGGGAGAAGACGGCCGAGATTGACACGCTGCTGCTGAGCTGCCGGGTCATCGGTCGCGAGGTGGAGACCGCCATCATCGCCGACTTGGTCGACCGCGTCCGCGCCCGAAATGTGCGGACCATCGTCGGCCACGTCGTTCCGACCGAAAAGAACACCCCGGTGAGGGACGTTTTTGAGAAGCACGGCTTTGTCAGGTCGCCGACCGATTCGAGCGAATTCGGGACGTGGCACCTCGACGTGGAGGCCCGCCCGGTTCGCTGGCCCGACCACATTCAACGGCTGTCTGTGGAGGACTTGTGACGGAAATAGAGAATCGCGTCCTCACCATTGTCTCTGACGTGCTCAACGTCAGCCGCGCAGACCTGAATTCGGAGTCCACGAGCGAGTCTACAAAAGGGTGGGATTCTGTGGGTCACCTCAACCTGGTGGTCGCGCTCGAAGAAGCGTTTGAGCTTGCGTTCGAGCCAGAGGACATTGAAAGAATGAGTTCGGTTCGTGAAATGGTCCGCGTGATTTCCGCAAGGCAGAATTCTGCCTAATCGCAGTCAAACATCGCCCCAGCCAACGATCTGGTGACCCCACCGCTTCGCGTGAGTAACCAAGTGCGCGGCAAACGCCACATCTCGAATTTGCCAATCAGCCCCGCCGGGGTGAACGCCAACTTCGAGCGTGTGCGCCGCTCCAGCGTTTCGCAGCTTCGAGAGCTTCAGTAGGCGGACGGCACAGTCCTCCGGGTCATAGGGGCCCATCGGCATCGAGAAATGGCTCGTCGTTCGGAAGCTCCCGACGATCCCACGCTGCCACACCGGGCCAAGCCAATAGGTCGGACTCCTCCACGGGACCGCGAAGAAGACGTCCTGGACCCGACGCATGCGACGAATTCCGTGCTCCGGAAGCACATCCTCGAGCGCTCTCCTGATGCTTGGAAATTTGTGAAGGTGGCCGTGGGAATCGACATGCGAAATCGGCACACCGGCACGCTCCACCACGAGCACTTGTGCCCGCGCCTCGCGCGCCAACTGTGCGGCGGGAAGATTGCGCAAGAGAGCGCGAACACGGACCTCATTGGAAGGCCTGAAGAGGCCTCGCTCGGTGACCAGGTCAGGCACCTCGGAAACCGCGGACACAGGGCCTTCAATGCCATCGCTCACGTAGGTAAGGTGGACACCGAAGCTGAACTGCGGCCGCCGTCGGGCGAATGACAGTGCGTGATTCGTAGCCGGCATGCGCGCCATGATTGTCGCGCTGCTAAGGATGCCACGCTCGAAAGCATCGATCGTCGCCGCAACAGTATCTGCGGAGTATCCGAAGTCGTCTGCATTCACGATGATGCGCATCGAAGTCCTAGAAGAAGTTGTCGCCTTCGACTGCTCGTAGTCGCCAAGAGGCCGGCCGACGAGCGAGCTCGTCTCCCAGAGGTGTTCTCGCATCCGCTTTCAACAGGACGTGCAAGCTTCCCACGCCAACGAACCCCAGTCTCTTGAGCGCGGATCCGAGCGCGACAGAGTCTGCACAAACCTCAACCGCATCTGGCCCTAGCTGCTCGAGCAGCGAGACCCCTAGCACGACCAAGCTCAGCTCCGAGACCGCGGAACTGAAACAGCCCCAGTCGGAGACCGTGCCAATCACCACGTCCTTGAAGCCGCGCGCGGACGCGGTGGCAAAGTGCCTGACGCGCAGGAGGACATAGCCGAGCAAGCGCCCGTGGTTGTCCCGCGTGGCATACAGCCTTCGCGCGTCTTTCGCGGTCCCAGAGTCAGGCCCCGAGATGAGCCAATTGAGCCACGCTGCGGAGCGATGAGGCGAGAACAAATGTTCTTTCAACGAGTTCGCGAAACACCAATCCCAGCCCTCCTCCGCGCGCTCAACGTGCTCAATGGTCAGCCCACGGGTGAGAAACCGTGCTGCGATGGCCACCGCTCGGCCATGGAGGGCGAGCACCAAGTCGGTCGGCGCCTCGATGAATCGTCGCAGTGACCGCTGCGGTACGTAGCGCTCCACCACGGCCCGGCTCCTTCGCACTCGCATCCAGCGCTTGAGCGAGAAGTCCGCCCACTTTAGCCGGTCGTAGACGGGCAAGGCTTGCTGGGACACACCGCAAGCCATCACTGCGGGTGACAACTTTTGCATTCGAAGAATGAGAGAGACTCCAAACAGAGAGTTTCTTGCGTTCGGATCTACCCACAGTGACGAGGTCCACAGCACCGGCAGCTCATCACTGGCGTCGCGACTCGCGATCGCGCCACAAACAAGGTCAAGCCTCCCCACGGCTTGCCCATCCTGGCACGCCACGAGCTGCACTGGGTCGTCATCATGCTTGCTCAATGGGTTGTTTACCAGGAGCCAGCGCTTGCGCTCGTCCATCGCCGCAACTGAGGACGAAGCACCCCACGCGGCAGGAACCGCCTGCGACTTCAGCTCGTGCTTTCGAACAACGTGGATCTCCGACTTCGCCACCTATTCCATCGCCTCCGGCCGAACCTGCCGCATCTGCGCGGAGCGCCGCCGAAGGGCGGTAGCCGCATGCAATGGCATGGCAGCGCGATAGAGGACCCGGTAGAGGCGTGGGCGCTTCACAGCGAACCCAAGCAGAGTCTGAATCAAGCTCGGTCTTCCACTCGATCGCTGCTCCGACCACTGCGCCTCATAGCTGGACTGCTGCGGAACGGTAAGAAACGGCTCGGCGTCATGTGTCTTGCGGGCGATGGTGAACAGCAACGTAGGATAGACACTCTTTGACTGCAGTCCTGTGTCAAGCCGCTCAGGTCTGACGACTTCAAACCAGCTGTCGCTGAAGTGCTCGACCAGAACCATCCGCTCGATGGAGAAGCCATTGCCCTCCGAGAACGCGCGCAAGAATAGCTCAGGGCTGAACTGGTAGAGTCCGTGGCCCATGAAGTTGTTCGCTGGTGACATGCCGATGTAGTGGCCGCCCACTTGCACCATTTTCATTGCGCTTCGAAGGGCTGTGGGAAAGTCGAACACGTGCTCCAACGTGCCGCCGTCGAACACGACGGAGTAGCTGCTACGAAGACGGTCTGGAATCGGGGCGTTCAGATCGTGGACAATGGACGCACCTTCATAGTCGGAGCCATCCATCGAGTCTGTGTGCGTTGCCCCAAGCAGCCGGAGCAAAGGTTCCGCGTAGCCACGATCCATCGCCACCTTGGTGATCTCCGCGTCTTTCCCGGGGCAGCCGAAGGCACGGAAGGCAGTCAACATCTCGTGTGGCTCGATGCCAAACAGGGCCTGGCGGCCCAACATCAGCGTTCGGTCGAAGTTTGCCCCCTTTTTCTTCGCTAGAAGCAGAAACTTCAGCAAATTTAGCTCGATCGCCACCGCGTAAGAATAGGCCATTCTCCGCCGATTGGCCAGGAGCGCCGACGTCCGTTCGCGCGATCGTCTCGACGAGCTCGCCCTCGCCGCTGCCCGCGGCCCCAGATCGGGGTGAGTGGCCTCAATAGCTCTCCCTGCTGGAGACGCTTGAGTAGGCCGCCGCAAGCGTCCGAGGTGCTTGCATGGATGCGCGGGACGCTGCACGAGTGCGCGACAACCCCGGCGTTGCCGGGCGTGGCCGTGGTGAAACAGCATCCCCTTCGTGCCGCCGTCATCGAAGATGGCAAGAGATCGATCAAGTCGCTAGATTCCTTTGGGAAGAACACGACAGCATCAAGGACCGTCATCGCCACCGGCCTCGACGCACCGGCTGAGTAGCTGGCGCTTCGTCGAACAGGTCGTTCCCTACGGCACCCAGGCGCTTGGGCCCGGGAGCCGGACAACGCGCTGCTTTTCCGTTGCCGCCGACGAGCCCAGCCCCGCCGGTGCCGCAGTTCCGGAGCCGCTCGCGACCAGCAGAGCCATCAGCGGAATGGCACGAGCAAAGACAGCTTCCCTGGAGACCCACCGAGGCTGCGAGGCGTTCATGCCGCGGCCAACCTGTCCCTGAAATTCTGCGCCGTCAGCACCAGCCCCGCCTCCAACCCCACCCGGGGCTCGAACCCCAACAGCCGCCGGGCCTTGTCGATGTCGGGGCACCGCTTCTTCGGATCGTCTGCGGGGAGCGGCTTCTTGATCAGCTCGACCTGGTTGCCGACCACCTTCATCACCGCGTGCGCGAGCTCGTTCATGGTGAACTCGGCGGGGTTGCCGAGGTTCATGGGCGAGTCGAAGCTCGGGTCGACCGACGCGCGGAAGACGCCGTCGATCAGGTCGCTGACGTAGCAGAACGAGCGCGACTGCTCGCCGCTCCCGTAGATGGTGATGGGCTGCTTGGACAGCGCCTGGATGAGAAAGTTGGACACCACGCGTCCGTCGTCGAAGGCCATGCGCGGCCCGTAGGTGTTGAAGATGCGCAAGATGCGCGCGTCGGCGCCGTGCACACGGACTGCGTCGCTGAGCACCGTCTCTGCGGTGCGCTTGCCCTCGTCGTAGCAGGCGCGATCGCCGATCGGGTTGCAGTTGCCCCAGTAGCTCTCCTTCTGCGGGTGCTCGAGCGGATCGCCGTACACCTCCGAGGTGCTGGCGTGGACGATGCGGCAGCGGCGCAGGCGCGCGTGCTCCACCAGGCGCAGCGCTCCGAGCACGCTCGAGGTGAGCGTGGCGTAGGGATCGCTCTGGTAGTGCACCGGCGAGGCGGGGCACGCGAAGTTGAAGATCACCTCCGCGTAGACCTTGAGCGTCTCGCGCACGTCCCCGATCTCGAGGTGGAAGTGCGAGTCGCGACCGGCCGCCTCGAGGTTGCCGAGATCGCCGGTCATCAGGTTGTCGAGCCCGACCACCTCGAAGCCTTCCGCAAGCAAGCGGTCGACCAGGTGAGAACCGAGGAAGCCTGCGGCGCCGGTGACGAGGACGGTTTTGCGTGTCGAGCCAAGGCCCAAGGGGGTGACCTCCGATGGCAGGCTACCAAGGACGCGTCCCGCGCAGGGGCTCCGCGTCGACGACCGGCTCACGGCGCGATCTTGAGCACCCCCACGCCAGAGCCGCCCACGAACAGCGGCCCGTCGCCCAAGTCGAGCGCGCCCTCGTGGCTCGCGACCAGGGCGCGACCGCACGCGTCCGCGTCGAAGCGGAAGTCGCCGCCACTCACCAGGCGCTGCCAGCGATATGCACCCAACGAGTCGAAGCGCGCGAGCACGGTGCCGGCCGCGAGCGGGCCTCCACCCAGATCGATGGTGCCGGCAAAGGCCGCGCGGATCACGAAGCCGCCGACACCGTCGGCGGCGAAATCGAGCGCGGTGTTGGTCGCGAGCGGGGTCGGGACGACGCTGCTCATCATCAAGTCGCCATTCTGATCGTAGGACGCGAGAGCAAGCGCCTCGCCGCTGCCGGCCGACAAGCTCGCGCCGCCCAGGTCGATCGTTCCGGTGAAGATCGCCGCCAGTTGAAAGCCGCCGCCGGTGCGGGCCGCGAACGCGAGCCTCGACACGCCGACGCCGAGGTTGCGCGTGCCCAGGCAGAAGCCAGCGTCATCGAGCTCCGTAATCCAGGTCGAGGTCGGTGTGGGGCACCCGAGGCTGGTGGCCACGGCGGCGTTGCCGCCGCCGAGCCATTGGTGGCCTTGCTCGTCGATCGCCGACCTGAGCCCAGGGGCCACCGGGATCGTCTTGCTCCAGGCCGCCGAACCGCCGCTGTAGCGCGTCAGGATTTGCGAGGTGACGTCGCCGGCAGCGATGGAGACCTCCCCCATCGAAGAACGCGCACGCGCGCTCACCGTGATGTTGGCAACGGAAGACGACGAGGTTGGGTTCGCCTGCCACGCAGTGCTGCCCCCAGGATCGAGCTGCTCGAGGTGATAGAGCGCCGAGGTGCCCGGGTTCAGCGCACAACTGAAGCCGAACAACGGTCCCCCCGTCGCATTGCGCAGCAACGCAGGGAAAGGCCCGAAGTCGCAAGAGAACGAAGATTGGTTGACCCACAGGCCGTCGCCCTGCGGCCCCACCGTGGCGACGAACGCGCGATAGGTGAAAGGAAAGCCGACGTTCGCGACGGCGCCATCGAAGTCCACCTGTCCGTACAGAGTCCCAGCCAGGGCCACGTTGCCGGCCAGGTCATGCGCGACCCCATTGAGCTCCAAAAAGCCGGGCGGAATCGCTGAACCGATGGAGAACGGGTAGCAGAAGGCATCCGTGATCTCCCCCGCGGTGCCGCCGCACGTACCGACCGCAGCGCCCGTCGCTTCGTGGCAGGTGAAGCCGGGCGGAGCACCACCTCCGCCGGTGCCACCGAAACCGCCGAAGCCGCCCGCAGCTCCAGCGCCACCGAAACCGCCCCCGCCGCCGAAGCCGCCCCCGCCGCCGAACCCTCCCGGACCACTGACTCCGCCAACGCCACCGACACCACCAGCGCCCGCAGCGCCGGCACCGGTGCCACCAGCGCCTGTGAGTGTGGTGGCGCCCGCACCGCCAGCTCCTGGGCCGATAGGGTCCGCTCCGCCTGCCCCACCAGCGCTGTTGGTGACAGAGTTGCCACAACCGAGGAACAGAAACACCAGCAGAACGCGCGAGTGTGGGTTCAAAGGATCTCCAAGGCGGGCTGTGACCTCTCTTCGATGCGCCCGATCGCAGAACGTTCAAACCAGTCGTGCTTGATGGTGCGTTGCAGCCGCCCACACTCCCCTCACGGCCGCTCCCGGGCCGAGCTCACGATCGCGTCGAAGCTGGCCTGGTCGATGAACTGGGGCGCATAGCTGCCGCCGGCCCTCGTCAGCCGCCTGTGGAACGCACGCAGGTGATTGCGCGAGCCGAGCAGGAGCAGGTCGTAGGTGGCCTCGATGTCGGCGTGGGTGATGTTGGCCTTCGCGCGCTCGAGGTCGCGGATGTCCAGCTCCTCGATCGTGCAACCGACGATCAAAGCGTCGATCTCGCGTGGCGAGCCCTGTGCCACGAGCGCGCCGTACAGCGCCTGAAGATCCGCGTTGGTGAGCTCGCCCGGCCCCTTCCCTGCTGCTGGGTCGGGGACGCCGTACTTGTCGAGCAAGGCGAGCACGGCGTCCATGTGGCGCTGCTCGCTGTGTTGGACGTTCGCGAACGGATTGCTGTAGCCGTCGAGGGCAGCGTACACGTCACGCGCGAGCTTCTCTTCTTCACGCATGAAGACGAGCGAGTCGATCTCGGCTTGCGACAGCCCGCTGGTGGCGTGGCCGCCAGCGCCGGCAGCACCGGCGGCCACGCCGCCAGCGCCCTCGTTCACGCAGCCAGCGCCCATCGCCACCGCCAGCGAAGCCACCGAGACCCATCGTGCGATCATGTTCGTTCCTCCGAGGGTGGGAGCCAGCCTCGCGCGGGACGGGTTCTCCCTGCGACATCTCGCCGCACGCCGGCTCCCTCGAGAGTGCCGACGATCGTCGCTGTTGCGCGTGCGCACGCTCGGCTCGGCCGCTCGCCATGAGTAGAATCACGTGCTCGATGCGAGTCTGCGTCTTTCTCTTGAGCGCTTGTGGCACGGCCCCGACTCCACCGGCCGACGCGGCCGGCGCCGAGCCTCCGGCGCCGTCGATCACCGACGCTGCGTGCATCCCACGCGCCTACACGGCGTCACCCGTCACCTACGCCGACGAGTCGGACACGCAAGGCTTTGTTTGCTTCAGCATCGTCGGCGACGCCAGTGGCGCAGCGGAGGAAGTGGCGACCCTGACGACCCGTACCTGCTTCGCCGTGGACGCGCGCGGTGCGCTCGTCGAGCAACTCTCTCCCGCAGAGGTTTCGGCGCGAGCGTTCGCAGCTCCGGAGTCACCCAAGGTCACTCTCACCGGCGATCGCGCCAAGGTCTGCATGCCCAACGGCCTCTGCCGAGAGGTCGCAATCAGTCGCGGTCCGCGCGCGGACCACGAGCGGCTCGACTACCCCTGGGGCGTGGGTAGAGATGGCCGCTACCTCACCATCGCGGCCCCCCAGCATGCCGGCGAGATTTGGGCTGAGCTCTACGACATGAACGAGGGCGCCCGGCTGGGGCGGATGAAGCTCTCGGTCCCCGAGGCCGCAAACGCGTTCACCAACAGGGACCACACCCGCGTCTTGCAGCTCGTCGGGCGTGGGGTGGTCGTGTCCGAGTTGGCGAAGCCGGAGGTGACCGCTTTCTTCGACATCGTGGGCGGCAAGGCTCGGTATCTGCACGGTGACAGCGGCGTCTGGATCCAAGTCAACGACCAGGTCATCGCGAACCGTCGAGGCGACACCCTGGAGCTCATCGACGTGGCCACCCTCGCGACACGCGCCACGGTGCGCTCGCTCGGAAGCGAGGTGCCACACTTCTTCCAGGGCACGGTGCGGAAGGTCGGCGACACCGTGCTGTTCTACGGGGAGAACCCTCCGAACGTCACTGTCATCGATGCGAGAACGCTCCGGGTCTCGCCGCCGCGAGCATTCCGTCTCTGCGACCCCGCCGACCCCTCCGGCCCCACCGAGGTGGATGAGCTGGGGTCGGCGTCCGGGGAGCCAGCGCCTACTCCTCCTCCGGCGGCGGGGCCGCCGCAGGCCGGCGCGCACGCGCGCGCTCGAGCGCGGCCAGAGCAGACGCGCTCACGCCCGCGCGTTGCAGTCGCTCGCTCGCTGTGAGCGGCGGCGGCGGCGGCGGCGGTGGTGGCGGTGCAGGCGGCGCAGGCGGCGCAGGCGCTCCCGGTAGCTCGACCACCTTCGGCGCCTCGACCACCTTCAGCACCTCGGCCACCGTCGGCACCTCGACCACCTTCGGCGCCTCGGCCACCGTCGGCACCTCGACCACCTTCGGCGCCTCGGCCACCGTCGGCAGCTCGACTGGCTGCGCAGCCTGCGCGGCCTTCATCGCGACGAGGAACGGTGCCAGCGGCACGTCGACGGCGCCTTGCTCGACGGCGGCGGTGGCCTGCGCCGCGAGCGCGGTGGCGAACGTGACGCGCAGACCGGCCGGGGCGGCCGCGAGCTCCGTGACGCCGCGCCACACGAGCGAGACGACGCCGGCGTCACCGTCGACGCGGACGGTGTCGAGGCGCAGGTCGAGCGGGGCGTTTCCGGCGAGGGCACGCGGCGCTTCGGCGGGCAGCTTGATGCGCAGGCTGGGCACCTTGTCGTTGAGGCCTTCGATCAAGATCTCATCACCAGGCGCGAGGCCATCGACCTGCTGCTCGAACGGCGCCTCTTGGAAGTAGAGCCAGGGGAAGGGATGCGACAGCATGAGCTCCTGGCCCTGGCGGCGCAGCTCTGCACCGGCGAGCTGCGCCGATCGCACGGGCCACGAGGGCGGGATGGGCGCGAGGCAGCCTGGCCTCTTGGGGCGGGCGGCGTCGATGATCATCGGCAGCGTGCTACCAGCCGGATTGGCTGGGTCGCGGGGGCCACCGAGCGCACGCTCGTACACGACGGGCATCTTGGAGAAGGGCGCGACGATGCCGCTCGCGTCGCGCTCGCCGTGCACGTACAGGCGCCGATCGAAAAGCGGGCGGCCGGCGGAGAGCAGGGCGAAGCGCGCGTGCACGCCGACGCTGGGCCCGCGCGCGTGGACAGCGCCGCGAAAGGTGACGTCGCAGCGTGGCTTGAACGGCGCGAGGTCGCCGGTGAACGCGAGCGCCTCGTCGCCGGGCTCGAACGGGCGCGGCAGCACGAGCACGAGCGAGCCGGCGCTGGTGATCTCGTAGCTGGCCCGCACCGCGAGCGTGAACGAGGCGCGACCAGCTTGGTGCCAGACGAGCCCCCGCGTGAGGACGGAGCCCTCGGTGCTGATCGCGACGCTCATCCGTTGGCTCCTCGATCGATCGGGCCGCGCCAGTCGATGCGGCCCTCTGCGACGGCCTGGCGCCAGGGCAAATCGTGGATGTAGTAGCTGCGGATGCGCGCGCCCTCGGAGTGGTCGCCGTGCTGCTCGACGCGCCGAAAGTAGGCCACGCTGCTCACGCCGTCGGCGAGGCGCGCGCGGTCGTGGATGCCCAAATGGTCTGCCCAGACGCGCATCCGCAGGCGGCGCGCGTGGCTGAGGCCCAGGCTGTGCCAGCTCCGGTCCACGCGGGAGATCTCGGACACCATCAGCTCGGTGTCGTATTGGTAGCTGCGCGGCGCGAAGTTGGCCGACCCGCAGATGGCGATCTCGTCGTCCACGATCCAGAGCTTGGGGTGGACGAAGCGGCCGGGGTAGCAGAACACGCCCAGCTTGTAGTGGAGCGCGCCCGAGCGCCGGAGCAGCCGCGCGAGCGCAGCGTGCCGGTTGGCGACTTGCTCGGTCCCCTGCTGGGGATCGTCGTTGGTGACGACGGTGATGTGGTGCACACGCGAGAGCTGCTCGGCGAGCAGATCGATCATCCCGTGCTCCTCCTCGCCGAGGCGGGTCCAGAAGTACTGGTCCTCGACGTAGATGAAGCGGCGCGCGTGGCGGATCACGTTCTCGAGCATGGGCTCGATGTCGCTCACCGGCTCGTACACGCCGGGCCGTTGGTACATGAGCGTACGGGTCACGAGCGCGTGGGAGCCGCCACGCGGAGGCTGTTCGCCTGGCGCTGGTAGGGCAGCCACCGCAGCGCGATCCTGCTCGGTGCCGCTCGAGACCGCAAAACGCTGCCGCGCGAGTTGATCGAGCTGCATGGCCACCGGCCCCACCGCGCGCGCGTGCAGATCGTAGATCTCCAGTCTGTCGCGGTTGATGTCCATGCCACCGTAGAAGACAACGAGGTCGGGGCCGCGCTTCACGCAAAGAAGCTTCATGTGGTGCGCGCCGATCGTGTGGGTGTTGCTGTCGAGCACGACACGCAGGTTGGGTCGCTCGAGGTCCGCTTTGATCTGTGGGTGCAGTCTGGCTTGGTACATGCCCGCGAGCTCCAGGCGGTCGTGGACTGCGGAGCGCACGCGTTCCCCGACGGGAAGGGGAATGACTGCACTCGCCAGCCCTCCGATCGCACCCGCGAGAGGCCCTCTGGCTGCCTCGGCTCTGGTCGAGCCGGCCCAGAGCAGGAGATTCACGCTGACCCCACGAGCCGCAGCGTCGATCAGCAAGCGCCCGGCATGGCCCGGGTGCTCGTACGCTTCGCCTGTCAGCCCAGGCGCGTCATGGCCGCGCTCGAGGCGGAGCCAATAGTCGAACAACCACCCGAGCAAGAGCACGTAGTCCCCCGGCTGGGTTTGCCGAAGGAGGTCCGCGATCTCGCCAAAGGTCTCGCGGCCCGAGTGCAGGTAGTCGACGTCGTTCCCGGTGGTGGGCACGAAGCTGCCCCCACCCTCGAACAGCTCGTCGCGCCTCGCCTGGCTGACCCAGTCGCTGGGGATCACCAACGTCGACAGCGCGCCGTCTTGAACCCGGGCGGTGCGCAAGAGGTCGTGGCCCTCGACGCGGCCGCCCATCAGCGAGGGGAGCTCCGTGCGGACGCTCACGCCCCACCTCCCGCGTCATGGAGCTCGGCGAGCTCCTCCACGAGGCGACCCACTTGCTCGGGATCGCGCAGCACGCGCTCGGCCTCGAGCCAGTCGGGGAACGCGCCGCGAAAGCGCGCGAGGCTCTCGCTCGAGCCCACGAAAGAGCGCCGAAACAGGTAGCGCATGAGGGCGTCGCGCAGCGCGGTGCGCGAGTCTTCCTGCGTGAGCCAGCCCAGGTTGCGCAGCCGGCGCGCGAGCTCCTGCACGAGGTCACTGCTGGCCGGCGAGGCGGCGACGGGGATGCGCACGTGGGGCTGGAACTGGCCGTCGCGGTTGCGCTCGCCCAGCTCGAGCAGGCCGTGATCGCTGCTGCCGTCGACGGGCGCCTCGACCACGCCGTGCGCATCCACCTCGCCCTCCTTGAGCGAGCGGCCCCAGCTGAGCCGAAAGGCACGCCCCGCGAAGGGGTTGCGGGGGCGTTGTGCCACGACGCCGCTCAAACGATCGAGCTCGGCCTCGTGCGTGCGCTCGTCCACCAGGCGCAGCATGAAGTGGAACAGCGGCGGGGACGCGGGGACCTCGTTGCACATGATCAGAGCCTCGCCTTGGCGGGGAGCAGGGTGCTGTGTTGCCGGTCGACGGCAGCGAGGGCCGCCGCGCGATCGGCGGGCTGCTCACCTTTGTGCGAGCCAAAGGCGGAGAGCGCGTGCTCCAGCTGCACGTGGGTGTGGCCCAGGTTGGAGAGCTTGCGCCGCGCGCGCTCCTCGGCATCGTCCACCTCGGTGTGGAGGCAGACCACGCTCTCGAACTCGAGCTCCGGGTCGCGCTCATGCGGCTCGCGCTGCTCGAGCGCCCGCCCCCAGCGCAGCGAGCAGCGCTCCTCGCCGGGGAACTTCGGCACCTCGACGCAACCACCCTGCGCCGTGCCGCGCTGGGTCCAGCCCGGCATGGACAGCTCGTACGGGCCGCCTTCGCAGCGCGCACCGGACAGGTCGAACAGCCAGATCTTGCGCTTCTCCAGCTGCGGGGCTTGCTTCTTGCGCTCTTCGGCCAGCTTGCGCTCGGTGCCGGCGGCCTTGCCGAGGTGCACCGGGTTGCCGTCGAGCTCGGCGCTGCTGGCGAGCGAGAGGCTCGCCTTCGCCGCCGACGTGAGCCTCACCTCGCGCGCCGCCGCGAGCACGTCTTCGTCGAGCCGGAGCGACGCGCCGCGAGCGACCAGCGTGGTCTCGTCGCTATTGCTCTCGAGCTTGCCCGCCGTGAGGCGGATCCCTTGCTCGTCGATCGTCAGCTCGGTCTTGCCGACCCGCAGCACGATCGCGCGCTCGGCCTCGACCACCAAGCGCTGCGAGAGCGCCAGGCGAGCCTCACCATCGCCGCTGACCTCCAACAACGTTCTCTCGTCGGCGTCTCCCACCACGGCCTGCAGGCCCTTCTTGGCGTTGGCGTACAGCCCGGCGTCGGAGCTGATCATCACGTCGCCGCCCACGCTGGTGGTGTCGCTGCCCCGCACCACGCTGGTGCGCGACCCGCCGACGTTCAGCGCGAGGTCTGCGCCGACCCGCGAGCGCCTGCGCCCGCCGACGCGATCCTCGCTCGCTCCGCCGATCGAGAGGTGGTGGTCCCCCGTGACCAGGCTGTGCTCGGCCCCGCCCACCTGCCGACGCAGGTCCCCGTCGACCTCGAGGCGCGAGCCACCGCCCACCGTGGTCACGTCGTCCCCGCTGACCGCGGCGATGCGATCGTGGGAGACCACGCAGATCTGGTCGGCGCCGATCTCGCTGGTGCACGTCGCGCCGACGCGCGTCACGCGATCGTGGCCCACGGTGGTGAAGCGATCGTTCAAGATCTCCTCCTCGAGATCGCGCTGCGAGCGCAAGAACACGCGCTCGTAACCGGCACGGTCCTCGAACGACAGCTCGTGAAAGCCTCCTCCCCCACGCGTGGTCTGCGTGCGCAGGCCGCTCTTGCTCTTCGACTGCGGCAGCGGGAACGGCGGCGGGTGCTCGGCGTTGGGCACGGCGCTCACCGCCAGCGGGCGGTCCGGGTCTCCGCCCACGAAGGCGATCAACACCTCCATGCCGACGCGCGGGATGAACTGGTGGCCCCAGCCCACCCCGGCCCAGGTCTGCGCCACGCGGATCCAGGCCGAGCTCCTCTCGTCGCGCTGGCCCTCGCGATCCCAGTGAAACTGGACCTTGATGCGGCCGTGCACGTCGGTGTGGATCTCTTGTTGCGCGGGGCCGACCACGGTCGCGGTGAGCAGCGACTCGCACAGCTTGCGGCGCGGCGCGCGAGGCCGAGGCGCCACGCTGCGCGGCACGCAGGTGAAGCGGTTCTGGTACACGAGCTCGGCGCCGCCCGCCTCGGGCAGCCGCGCGTCGTGGTCCACGCCGAGCACGGTGTAGTCGCCGTCATCGCCGGGCAGCGGCGCGCCGCTCAAGTGGAAGCTGTGACCTGCTGCGAGCGCCGCGCAGCGGCTGGTCCCGTCGGCACGCTCGGCGAGCCGGCGTGTTTGCTCCAGGCGACGGCGGGCCGCCACCGGGTGCACGTCGAGCCCACCGTGTTGGCCGTGGTGATCGTAGAGCTCCAAATCGTGGCTCGGCTCCGCCTCGAGCCGTGCGCTGGCCGAGAGCCGGAACGACGGCCGCTCGAAGTCGAATTCGCGCAGCTCGACCCGGGAGGTCATGACGCTGCGAGCGCGCCGAAAGCTGTTCACGTCGCTCGCCCGCGCCTCCGCGAGGCCGCTCACCGGCCGGTAGGTCAGGCCGCCGAGCTCGTCCGGGCGCGGCGCGTGCTCGGCCTCGTCACACATCACGACGCGCTCCTTGCCGTCGTCGGTGTGATCGAACACGTAGAACACACCCTCCTCCGCCAAGATGCGCTGCACGAAGTCGAGATCGCTCTCCAAGTACTGGGTGCACAGATCGCGCGTCGGGTAGCTGCGCGCGAGCGAGCGGCGCACGGCCACGCCGCGCTCGCCCAAGAGCTGCTCCACGATCTCGATCGCGGTCTTGTCCTGGAACAGGCGGCTCTGCTGGCGGCGGCGCAGCAGCGCGAGCTCCGGCACGATCGACAGCGCGAGCACGTCGCGGTCGTGGGTCGTGCGCGGATCGATCTCGACGCGCTCGACCACACCCGTCACCGTGCGGTCGCCGCCGGCCCCCAGCCGCAGCGCCAAGCCGACGCGCTCGCCGAGCGCGCGCGACGCGAGCTCTTCGAGCTCGGCGCGTGGCACCAGCAGCGACACCTGCCAGCGGTAGGGCCGAGACACCCGCTCTTTGCCACGCACCGCGAGCACCTGCGCGCTCGCGAAGCTCAACCGCTCACTCGTCACCTCGATGGCATCGAATTGGACAGGCATCAGAACTCCCGCTTCGCTCCGCTGAGCCCATAGGCGATGAGCTCGGTGACACTGGGCTTGCCGTCGACGGTTCCTTCGGACTTGACCTGCCCGTTGATCGGCACGGTGGGGTGCGCATACGTGACCTGATCGAGCTTGATGCCGAAGATGGTGCCCTTCGACTCGCGCACATAGCAGCGGGCGAACGTCCCACCAGGCACCGTCACGTCGGCGCGGCGCGCAGGATCGAACGGCGCGATGGCCATCCCCGCGATGAAGCCGAGCATCTGCTCGCGGCTCTGGGCCGGCACGTCGATCACGCGCCCGCCGACCTTCACCCGCGCGGACCTGAGCTCCACTTTGTCGAGCTTGGTGCGATCCCCGAACACCACCTTCAGCTCGGCCGAGACCTTGCTGGCTCCGGTGGTGGAGTGATTCTCGAGCACCCACACCTCGCCCTCCTTGTCGACCACGCGGTACTCGATCTCGCTGGGGGCCCCGGCGGTGGTGACGCGCATGCGGATCCACTGGCCGACCGCGAGATCGAGCGGCTTGAACGGCTCGTTCGCCTGCGCTGCGCTCGCCGTCGGGGCGGCAGAGGGCGCGAGAGCGCTCGCGGAGGGTGTTGCGCTCGCGCTCGATTTGCTCTTCTTCTTCGTGGGCGCGGGCTCGTCGTCCTGGTCTTCTTCCGTGTCGCTGGCGGCGCTGCGCGCGTCTCCAGCCCCACCCGCGAACAAGACCCAGCCGCCGACGCCGGCGAGCAACAGCACCACGATGGCGACGACGAGCGCGAGCCCCTTCTTGGAGCCGGCCGCCTTCGGGGCAGCGGCGACGACGGGCAGCGGAGGCGCAGCGACGCTGGGGGCGTCGGGGACGAGCGTCGCGTACACCATGGTCTTGCGCGCAGGCCTGAGGGGCTGAGCGCTCGCAGGTGCGTCGGCTGGCAACGCGCTCACCGCACGTGCGAGCTCTTGGCGCATGCCACTGGCCGAGCTGGTGCGCTGGCTCGGGTCGGGCGTGGTGGCGTGCGCGATCACGTGGCCGAGCGGCGTCGCGAGCAGCTCCGGTGGGATCGGCGCGCGCGCTCCCGACAGGCGCTCCTTCACGACATCGATCGCGCTCACGTGGTCTCCGTACACCGGGCGCCCCAGCAAGAGCTCCGCGAGCACCAGGCCGAGCGCGAACAAGTCGCATCCCGGCCCGAGGCCTACGCCTGCCAAGTGCTCGGGCGCCATGTACGCCGGCGTGCCAAGCGAGATGCCGTCCTTGGTGAGCCCCGCGACCGTGTTGGGGTTGGTCGACTTGGCCACGCCGAAGTCGAGGATCTTGGCCTGCGGAGGCTGGCCCGGCCGGTCACACAGGAACAAGTTGGCCGGCTTGATATCGCGATGCAGCACGTTCGCCGCATGCGCCGCCTCGAGCCCCGCGAGCAGCTCGTCCACCACGCGCGCCGCTTCACGCGGCGGCATCGGCCCGCGCGTCAGGCGTTGCTCCAGCGACTCGCCTTCGAGCAGCTCGAGCGCGGTGAAGAGCAGCCCGCCGTCGATACCCGCGTCGAGCACACGCACCACGCCGGGGTGATCGAGGCGCCGCGCCAGCTCCGCCTCGCGCGCGAAGCGCTCGCGGCCACCCGCCAGGTCGAGCACCGCCGCGCTCATCACCTTGAGCGCCGCGGGAGCGCCGCCCTGCACCCGCGCCGCGCGGTACACCGTGCCGTGGGCCCCCTTGCCCAGCGTGGCCTCCACCCGGTAGCCGCCGACCACCGCGCCGGGCGGCAGCGCGTCCGCGTCCAGGCGCGCGCTGCCACCGCCGACCGCGTCGGCGAACGGACTGTGCAGGCGCCCAAGGACGTTCATCCCCAGCGGGTTTGGTAGCGAAATCAGTCCGGCGGGGAAAGGGGAAAGACCCCGTGGCGGATGTATTCGTCGTGCATCATCATGCATGCATGAGCAAAGACGCAGCCATCACCGTCCGGGTGCCCGCCCCCTTGCGGAAGCGTTTGGAGGCGAGGGCCAAGCGTGAGCGTCGTTCGCTCTCCGCGCAGGTCGTGGTCGATCTGGAACGCTTGCTGGCAGAAGAGGCAACGGTCAGCGGGCCGGTCGAGAGCGCGCTCGGCCGCTTCGAAGGGGCGAAGGTCCCCTCCGAAGAAGACTTCGTCCAGGTTCGGCAAATGCTCTGGGGAAAGCTGGGACGTCGTGGCTAGCTACTTGCTCGACACTCACGCCTGCATTTTTGCGCTGGCCTCGCCCAAGAAGCTCGGGGTGCGGGCGAGGCGCGCGTTGGAGCACGCCGAAAAGCACGCCGAGACCGTCTGGGTTCCGGCAGCTGCTGCGGTCGAGGTCGCGCTCATGCGTGAGCTGGGTCGGACGGAGATCGGCGTACCCACCTTGCAGTCGGTGTTCGACTCTCGCGCGTGGAGGTTTCTTCCGCTCGACTGGGCTCAGATCGACGCGTTCGCGGCGCTCGGCACGTTGCGTGACCCTTTCGATCGGCTGATCGTGGCAGCGGCTCGCGCCACCGGCAGCAAGCTGATCTCCAAGGACGGCACCCTTCAGGAGCTCGGCCTGGTGGAGGTGATCTGGTCGTAGGCTCGAGGTGCCTAGTCCCTGTTCTACCGCTCCCTGAGCCGCTTCCCCCAATAGCCCACGAGCCCGCGACCGAACGCCACTACGTCGTCGCGCAGCAGCAGCTGGCCCAGCGCCCAGGGCAGGCCCAACGCGCGCTCGGTGCGCGCCACCGGCCATTGGCCTGCGCGAAAGCGCGCGGCGAGCGCGCGGCGCCTGGCCTCGCTCGGGCGCAGCGCGGCGAGGACGTGCGCGGGCACGGTGCCCGGTGAGAGCGACTCGAGCGTGGCGAGCGCGACCCAATGGGCGATGGTGCTGCGGCTTCGACGGGCGCGCTCTGCGACCAGGTCGAGATCGGCGCCAGCGGAGAGCAGCACCTCCAGGTCGACGAAGCCGGTCTGGTGGCGGTACTCGTCGGCCGCGAGGTGCAACACGACCAGCAATAGCTGATCCTCCACGCTGGGCACCCGCAGCGCGGGCCACTCTGCGGAGGGCTTCGCGCGGGCGAACATGCCGGCCACGTCGATGTCGCGCAGCACGACCTTGTCCAGGCTGAGGTGGAGCTCCACCGGCTGACCGTCGAGCGGCGCGGGCGGTGTCATCGGCACCTCGAGCAGGGCGCTGGTGCGGACGCGCTCGGGCGCAGCCTGCGAGGTGAAGCCAGCTTGCTCCAGAGCGCGCACCGCGGCGGCGAGATCTGCCTCGCGCACCAACAGATCCAGGTCGACCATCGGCCGCTGCCACGGGCTCGGGTACAGGTTCGCGACGGCGACGCCTTTGACCAGCAGCGCCGCGCGCCCGTGCGCGCCGAGCGCGCGCGACACCAGCGTGAGGATGTGATCGCGCGCCACGAACGCAGCCTTGTCCGCGGGCTGGTGGAGCGCGCGCTCAGGCCAGGCCCAAGCCGCGAGGCGAGGCGAAGTAGGGGGGCTCACCTGGCCCAGAGCGCACCCAGGTCGAGCTCGACCGCATCGAACGGCTCGGCGCGCACCTGCGCGGCGCCGGTGAAGGTCTGCGCGCGCAAGTAGCGCGTGCCTTCGAGCCGGAACACCTCGAGCAATTGAAGCTCCGGGTTCACCAGCCACAAGTGAGTCACACCGTGCTCGGCGTAGATGTCGGTCTTCTCCGCGCGATCCATTCGCTCGGTGCTGGGTGAGAGCACTTCGCAGCACCAGTCAGGGGGCAGCTCGAACCAGGCTGGGGTCGTCGGCATTTCGGCCATGCGCTCACGGCGCCAACCAGCCAGGTCGGGAACAACCACCTCGTCACCCAGGTGGAGCTCTGGCTCGAACAGGATCAACCAGCCGCCGGGCCCACCCGCCGCGCCATCGAACCCGGCCAACCCCATGCCCAGCCGCGAGGTCGCGCGCGCGTGGATCGGGCGAGGGCGCGGCATGAGCGAGAGCGTGCCGCGGATGATCTCGGCCACCAGGTGCTCGGGCGCGTCGAGCACGTCCTGGTACGTCGCCACCTTGCGCGCGGGCTCACCTGCCACGGCGAGATCGTAGCGCAGGTCTGCCCCAGGCGCGGCTCGTCAGTCGTCGCCTTCTGCGAGCAGCGCAACGTCCGCGAGATCCTTGGGGCGCCCCGAGGCGCGCTTGTTGGCGATGAGCGCATCTCTCCCAAGGAAGGCGACGCCGTATCGGCCCATGCGGCCTTGCTTCCGGGTCGCCCATGCGTCGTCGAAGGAAACGCCGCTGATGCTCGTCATCACGTCGATGCGGAGAGGCGGGGACCCGAGCGTAGCCATGCGATCCGGGGTGGCGAAGGCTGCTCGCTCCTTCGCCAACGCGACGAAACCGAAATCTCGCAACGCCCTGCAGAGCGCCCGCGCATTCTCCGGGGTGGGCTCCACCAAGATGTCGAGGTCAGCCGTTGCCCGTGGCCTTCCGTTGGCGGCGAGCGCGTGGGCCCCGACCACCAGGAAGCGCACGCGGTGGAACTTCAACAAGCGAAAAAACTCGCTCCAGTCGCGGGGGAGGGCCATCGTCGTAGATCCCAGGGGTGCGCTGCCGCAACGTCTCGACGAACGCCACGCGAGCCGTCACGCTGAGGCCTGCGAAGTAGCGGGCCTCCTCGCGCGCCGCTTGTTCGTGTGTCGTCCAGACAATCTGCTTCACGGCGCGAGCATACGCACGGCCTCACAGCCGCGCCACGAGCTCTTGAACCGAGACCGCGCGCACGCCGGGCGCGAGGACCGGCGCGCGAGGCGCTGGATCGAGCCTGCGTCGCTGGGCACGACGGTGTGCGAAGCCTTGGCCTCGATCAGCGTCACCCTGCCCTCCCCCTTGGGCACCACGAAGGGCGTCGATCTGCTGGCGGTGGCGCGTGCTGACACGCTCCACACCTCGACGAGCGACCTACTCGCAGATGCCGATGCACACCTTCTGCTCGCCCTGCTGACACACCGGCTGGCACTCGGGGCCGTTCGGCCGCAGCTCCTTGAAGGTGGGCGAGAGCTCCTGCTGGTGCACCATGATCTTCTCGCGCCACATCTTGAACGAGACCTTGGCAGGCGTGCTCTGCAAGCGGAGGGGTCCGACCAGCATGTCCTTGCTGGTCTTGCCGCCGTCTTTGCACTGCGTCTCGAGCTGGAACGCCACCTCTCCGCTGCATTGTGCGGCCGGCGCCTCGGGGCAGGTCTTGAACGGCCAGCGCACCTCACACTGCCCCTTCTTGCCGTCGACGGTGAGCTCGATCTTGTATTTGGCGGCCGTGAGCGTGTCGCCCCGCGTGCCCGACGCGGCGCCCTTGCCCCAGTCGATCGGGATGGTGAGCCCGCTCTGACACCCGATCTTGGTGCACGCTTTGGGTGCAGGCTCGGCGGTCCCGGTGGGGCTCGCGGTGGCCGACGGCGTGCCCGACCCCGGCGCGCTGACGGGCTCGGCGCTCGGCGTCGACCCGGTCGCGGTGGGCTCCGCGCTGGCGAGCGGGGTGTCGCTGCCGTCCTGCGCCTTGGGCGGCGGGCTGCAGGCCACGACGTGAATGGACAGCAAGGCGACGCAAAACAACGGGCGCAGGTCGAACATGTGCGCCGGTCTATCACAGAGCGCGCACGGCTTGCGCGCGCGGTGCTGCCGGCGCCGAGTTGAAGCACGGTTGCAGGCGGCGCCATGGGTGGGTCACGTCGCTCGCGCACGCCACGCGCGCCACGCCGGGACCGATCTGGATCACGCCGCGCCACGCCCGGACGATCCCGATCACGCCGCGCCGGGGCTGCCGGCGCCGTGACCGATCTCGATCACGCCGCGCCGCGGCTGCAACCGGCGGCGGAATGTGGACGCTCTTCGAATCGCGAGCGTAGCGCGGCACGCGCAAGCGAGCGCCGCACCGCAAGCGACCCGCTCGCGCAACCGAGCACCGCACGCGCACGCCCCGCACTCCCCGAAGCCAAGGCTGAGGCTCAAGCGAAGGGACCCCTGGCCACGCAGGCCCCAGATGGCGTCTGGGCCTGGCTCTCCAAAGGCCGCGGCGCACAGGACCAAGCGAGGCGAGGTGGTGTGGGGGGCTGGGGCTGAAGCGAAGGGACCCCTGGGCACGCAGGCGCAGATGGCGTGTGGGCTTGGCTCTCCAAAGGCCGCGGCTTGCCCGGACTTTGGAGCCGTTGCGCCTGCGGGG
>CAZXMG010000006.1:0-22149 GCA_964641275.1 uncultured Polyangiaceae bacterium | reverse complement strand
CCAGTGGAAGCCCGAGAGCGCAAGCGCCAGCCCCCCACACCACCTCGCCGAGCCCGCCGGACTTTGGAGCCGTTGCGCCTGCGGGGCCAGTGGAAGCCCGAGAGCGCAAGCGCCAGCCCCCCACACCACCTCGCCGAGCCCCTCGAGGCAGCTACAACGCGGGTGTGCGTTGGCGCTTGGCGACGGCGAGCTCTTGCACGAGCTCGGCGATGACGGGGCCGCACGACTTTGCTGGGTCTTTGCTGGAGCACGTGACGAGCTTGACGCCGTCGCCGAGGCTGACCGCGACCATGTGCGCTTCGACCGGGGCACCTTGCTCGCTCTGGCCCTCGAGCCGCATCGCGGTGTGTTTGGCGTCGCCCGCGGTGTACACGCTGTCGATGCGGCGCGGGCTCTTGCCGCCGAAGCTCTGCTCGAAGCCATCGAAGGCCAGCTCCAGGTCGCGGGCCTCGACGGAGAGCACCAACGTCTCGACCGCGACGAGGCCGCCGCACTCCCACGAGCGCACCTCGGGCGCGGGCTGAAGCTCGGTGCAGTCTGCGAGCGTGGACTCGAGGGTGGTGGTGGGCGCCACCGCGGGTGGGCTACACGCAGGCGCGCCCAAGCCCAAGAGGGCCGCGAGAAGCAGGGGGTGGGCGGGCCGCAACATCGGTTCTGGCCTGTTTGGTTGCTGGTCCGCTCATTCCATTCAGTGCGAAGATGCCACCGTGGCGAACGAGGTGTCCGGGCTGTTGGGGATGGGGCTGGTCGCGGGGCTGGTCGCGGGCGGCGCGCTCCTCGCCACGAGCGAGACCTTCGACACCGCGGAGCTCTCGGCCCGAGGCGCGCAAATCTACGGTCAGGCCTTCAGCGAATCTCCCTGGAATCACGCGCCCCTGGCGACGGGTGTGGCGTTCGCCATCGCGTTGGGCCTGGCGGGGCTGGAGCGGTCGCTGATCCGCCGGCCGTTCGCCGCGCCCAAGAAGGGCAAGCCGATCGCGCAGACGAAGCGCGATGACGCGATCCAGGAGGTGAAGGGCCGCCTGGACAAGGCGCTGAAGAGCCCGCCGGACGTGGTGGCGGGCTGGGACGAGCTGTTGCGCGGCGCGGTGCACCTTGGCGCGAGCGACATTCACGTCTCGCCGAGCAGCGACCGCGTGCAGCTCACCTACCGCGTGCACGGCGACCTGCACGAGGTCACCACCGCCAGCGCCGACGCGCTCGCGCCACTGGTGAGCCGCATCAAGGTCATGTCCAACATGGACACCACCATCCGCTCGGCGCCGCAGGATGGTCGGCTGGCGCTCAACCTCGACGGCGCGTCGATCGAGGCCCGCGTCTCGACGTTGCCCACGGAGAGCGGCGAGCGCATCGTGCTGCGGATCCTGCGCGGCGGGCGCGCGGTGCCCGCGGTGGAGGCGCTGGGCTTCTCGATCAGCGTCGAGGAGGGCGTGCTGCGGCTCTTGTCGCGGGCACAAGGCCTGATCTTCGTGACCGGGCCCGTGGGCAGCGGCAAGACCACCACGCTGTACGCCGCCCTGCAGCACATCGCGCGCGCGCGCGGCAAGACGACGAGCTTGGTGACGCTCGAAGATCCGATCGAGCTCGAGCTGCCCTTCGCGACACAGACGCAAATCAGCCCCAAAGCGGGCATGACCTTCGCGAGCACGCTGCGGAGCGTGTTGCGGCAGGATCCCAACGTGCTGATGGTGGGCGAGATCCGCGACCGCGAGACGGCCGAGATCGCGATGCAGGCGGGCCTGACTGGCCACTTGATCTTGACCACCGTGCACGGCCAGAGCGCGGCGGGCGTGTTCGCGCGCCTGATCGAGATGGAGATCGAGCCCTTCTTGTTGGCGAGCGCGACGATCGGGTGCCTCTCGCAACGACTCGTGCGCGCGCTGTGCAAGTCGTGCAAACGGGTGCACGCCCCCGAGGCAGCGACCTTCGACCGCTTCGAGCGCGCGGGCATCAGTCTGGATCCCGGCGGCACGTTCTACGAACCGACGGGCTGCGACCGCTGCGACGGTGGCTGGAGCGGGCGGCTGCCCATCACCGAGCTGCTCGAGCTGTCGGATCCCATCCGCGCAGCGATCCAAGCGCGCAAGCCCACCGGCGAGATCACGGCCTTGGCCGAGGCGGACGGCATGTTGTCGCTGCTCAAGGACGGCCTCCGACGCGCTCAAAAGGGAGAGACCTCGCTGCTCGAGGTGCTGCGGGTGGCCGGGTGACCTGGCTCGAGCGCATCCGGCCCATCTCGGGGTTCTTTCGCTTCATCGCGGTCTCGCTGGCGCTGACGATGGCGGTGCGCTTTTCGATCGTGGCGTTCCGCGCGGGCGGCCCGCCGGAGGCGCCAGCCGCAAGCGCGAGCGGCGGCCCGTCCGCCTCGCCGCTCGCCAGCTCGGCCGGGTTTGCCAGCACCGCGCCCCCTGGCAAACCTGTGCGCACACGGCTGTCGATCAGCGCCGGCCCAGACCGAGCGACGCTGTTCGTGGACGGCTCACGTTTGGGGCAGATCCCCTACGTGGGCGAGACGTCGTGCCGCATGGGCGAAAAGGTGATCGTCGAGATCGTGCCGCAGAAGGGCGAGAAGCTGCGCTTCGAGCGGGTGTGCTCGGGCGGCACCATCCGCGTTCCTTGAGCGGCTCAGTCAACGCTGTGTGCCAGCGGGGTACCGATCGATCGAGCTGAGCAGCCAGTCGATCAGGCGGAGCACGACGTCCCACTCGTGTGGGGGCTTGGCGAAGACCTGCTCGAGTCGAGCGCGCGCTGCTGCGCTGGCCTTGGCCGGCAGCTCACCGGTGCGCACCGCCGCGAACGCGCGGCCGAGCGGCTCACAGGCCGCGAGCAGCCGGCCCTCCAGCTGACGCTCGCTCGGATCATGGAGCATCTGGCGCGCGCGGGCGAGGTCCGCGCGGGCTGACTCCTCACGCCCGAGCGCAAAGCCAGCGAGCGCGCGATCGGCCAAGCTCGCGCCGGCGAGCGCGGGCGAACCCCGCTCTTCGTTCTTCTGCACGGCGTCATCGAAGTCGTGCCAGGCTCGCTCTAGATCGCCTCGCACCAGGTGAAGCAGTCCGCGCTTGCCGAGCAAGGTGCACTCCGAGCGCGCAGCTCCCCGCTCGCGCGCCACCTTCAGGCCTTGCTCGAGCCACCGCTCGCCCTCCGTCAGATCGTGGCGCAAGAGGTGGACACAAGCGATCGCCTCGCACACGGTCGAGCGGGCGATGTCGTCCACCAGCGCCGCCCAAGTGGTGAGCGCTTCGCGCAGAGCTCCCTCGAAGTCGCCCATGCCGACCAGCGCCTCGGCCACGTGCAAGTGCAGCATGGCGCGATCTCGCGCGAACCCCAGACGTTCATAGACCTGAGCGGCCTCTTCGAGCGCCGCCCGAGCGCCGGTCTGATCCGCGACGCGCGTCAGGTGCTGACCCAGGTCGAGGAGCACGCGGGCCCGCACCAGCGGGTCGCCGAGCTCGTCTGCGGCCGCTTGCGCCGAAGCCAAGAGCGCCCGCGCGGTTCCGCCGCCAGTCTCGAGTCGGACGACGTGTGCGAGCAGGGCGCTCGTGCGAGCGGTGAAGCGCCGATCCTCTGCTTCACCGTGCAGCGCGAGCGCCACCTGAAGAGCTTGGCTCGCTTGTTCGACCCGTCCCAGATGAAACAAGGTCTCTCCCAGCCGAGCCTTGATTCGCCCCTTCAGCCGCGCGGACGCCCGAGCCGCCAGCGTCCAAGCGGCGTCCAGATCGAGGAGCGCGGCGCGCGGATCGCTGGCGGCCAGGCGCTCGGCCTTGGTCAGCAGGACCTCGGCGCGCTCCACCGGCTCGACCGCCAGCAGGAGCGCACGATCGAGCAGCTCGGGTGGGGCTCCCTCGAGCCGACTCTCGGCCAGGAGCAAGGCGAGCTCGAGGCTCGGCTGGTCGATGTGTGCGCGAGCACGCTCGAGGATCGCGCGCCGCGACGATGCGCGCTCGACCTGCAGCCCCAGCGCGCGATCCAAGAGCAGCGCCAATCGCGCGCGCAACACGGGGACCGTCGACGCATCGTGCGCCACCGCGATTTCGCGCTTGGCGGCTTCGAGCCGAGCGACCGCCGCGCGGTGGTCGGGGCCGTCCAACAAGCTCGCCGCGGCCTCGCCTTCGCTTGCGAAGTAGGCAGCGTGACGGGTGCGCGCATCCGCGAGGTCTGTCGCACGCTCGGCGCCGAGCTCTCGGACTGCCGCAAACAGCGAGAATCGGTCCCCGGCTCGCGCGACGAGGCTGCGCCGACACAGCGAAGCCAACAGCGCAGCGACGTCCGGTCGCGAGGTCACCGCGCGAGCGGCCGCGAGATCGAAGGGGCCGACAAAGACCGAAAGCTCAGATAGCGTCTCGCGCTCGCGCTCCGGCAGGAGCGTCCACGACCACTCCACCGTGGCGCGCAAGCTGGCGTGACGCGCGGGCCCAGCGCGCCGCCCCGCGCTCAGCGTGGCGAGCTGATCGTCCAGGCTCGACAACAGCGCGCGCGCGCCCAGCTCCCTGGCCTGGGCGGCGGCGAGCTCGATCGCGAGCGGCAAGAAGTCCACGCGCGCCACGATCGCTTCATGGAGCGCTCTGTCGGGCTCGGGAGCCAGCGCGCCCAGGCGCTGCTCGAGCAGCGCCACAGCCTCGTGGCTCGACAGCGGCCCGATCGAAATCACGACCTCATCGGACAACATGAGCGGCTCACGAGTGGTGCACAGGATCGTCGGTCGCCCGATTCTCCAGCGCTCGAGGATGGCTGCCGCCGCAGGGACGTTCTGTTCCACGTTGTCGAGCACGAGCAGACGCGAGGGCGCGGCAGCCAGTGCGCGACCCACGCCCGTGATCCACTCGTCGGGCGTGGCGCCGTCCAACGGCACGCCTAGGGCAGAGGCCAATGACGAGATCATGCCCACCTCGTCGACCGCGCCGGACAGGTCGCAGAAAGCGGACTCGCGGCGTGCCGCCACCTCCAGCGCGCACCGCGTCTTTCCAGCCCCGCCGGGGCCAGCGAGCGTGACCAACGCGCCAGGCCGCGCGAGCGCAACGTCGATCGCCTCGAGCTCTTGACGGCGGCCAACGAAGTCCGCGGACGGGACCGGCTTGCCGGGCAACTCCGCGGCGAAGGAGGAGCCTGTCTCGGGGGCAGCCTCGAACCGATAGCCGTCACCATGGACCGACACCACGTGACGGTGACCTTCGCGGTCGATCTTGGCGCGCAGGCGCTTGACCGTGCTGAACACCGGCTCCTCCGACGCGCTCTCCGGGTGGCCCCAGACCTTGACCAACAGCTCTCGGCGCGTGATGGTCCGGCCCGGGTTCGCAGCGAGATAGGCGAGGAGATCGCGCTCTTTGGTGGTCAGCCGAACCCGGTCGGCACCAAGCACGAGCCACTGCTGCGCCAGGTCGGCGCCCCCGCCCTTGAGCGGCACCCAAGCCATCGTTTTTCCACGGTAGCCCCAGGCCAGCCCGGTCCGAAGCTCGTTCTGACCGAATCTGACCGAGCCTGCCCCGAGCGCTGCGACCGAAGCGTGGCAACGTTGTCTCTGCGGGACGTCTCCCGGTCTGGAGCCAACCATGACGCGCACTCTGCTTTTGTCGATCTTGAACCTCTCCATCTTGGCGGCCTGCACCGCGGGCTGCGGTGACGATGCGTCACCCCTGGGCGGCGGGGGAGCTGGCGCCGGTGGGACGGGTGGGGCCGACGGCGGCGGTGGAGCAGGGGGCAGTGGTGGGAGCGGTGGGAGCGAAGGTGGCGCGGGCGGTGGAGGCGGAGCCCCGCTGGAGCCCGCGCTGAACATCGTCGAGCTGGGCCTCCCGATCGACCTGACGCCGAGCGGCGACGCGGCGCTGCTCCAGGACCTCGCTTCGATCGAAGGCGACGTGTACGTGCTCGACACCAGCGGCGGTGACCCGGTGCTGCTCACCAGCGTCGGCGATGCCACGCGAGACCTGGCCACTGGCATCGCGGCGACAGGCGCAATCACCGCGCTGCACGGAGTCCCGGTCCAGGCCGGCGTGTACACCGAGACCGAGGGGTGGCTCGATCTCCAGAACCCGTTTCCGACCGGCTGCGATCAAGACGAAGGCGGCGCTTGGGACATCAGCGCAGACGGGTCGGTGGTGGTCGGCTTGATGTGGAACGGCTGCGCTCCGCAAGCGTTCCGCTGGGCAGACGACGGCGGAGACGGTGACCTGCTGCTGCTCGAGCTGCTCGGCTCGGGGCCCACCACCGCGACCAACCGCGCGTCGGTGGTGTCGGACGACGGCTCGGTCGTGGCTGGCTTCGCCTCGCTCATGAACGTCGACCGAACGCCCGCGATGTGGACCGCGGACGGGCAAGGCACGCTGCTCGACCCAAGCAACGTGGACGAGCCAGGCGAGGTGTTGTCGATCAGCGGAGATGGCTCGGTGCTGGCTGGCATTTGGGGCAACGAAGCGTTCGTGTGGACCGAAGCGACGGGGCGAGTCAACCTGCCGCGCCCCGACACGCTGTTGCCCTCGGACCCGTGCTTCGCCAACGCCGTCGCCGCGAATGGCGAGCTGATTTTTGGTGGCTGCGGCAACCCGTTCTTCACGACGCCCGTCGCGGTGGTGTGGACCGACGCGGGCGTCCAGCCGCTGGTGGACGTCGTCACCGAGAACGGACTCGAGGTTCCGGACGGGCTGGTTCTGACCACCGTGCTCGCCGCTTCGAGCGACGGCTCGGTGGCGCTGGGTGTGGCGCTCGACCCCAACACCCTGGCGCAGAAGAGCTTCGTGCTGACGCTGCCGCCGTCGGCGTTCTCGCGCTGAAGGGGTGTCCCAAGTACATCGTCCGCGAAGTTTCTTCGCGTAAGACGATGTACCGAAGACGGAGGTGTCGGACGGCACCATCCGCATTCCCTGAGCGGAAGGCGCGTGCGTTCGGGCGGCGGTTCGGGTACCGAATCGAGCTGTGCTCGACCCGAACGACTTCTTCGCTGCGCTGACCGAGAGCTCGGTGTCTCTGTTCGCGGGTGTGCCCGACTCGCTGTTGAAGGACTTCTGCGCCTACGTGACCGATCACGCTCCCGCGGGGCGCCACGTGATCACCGCCAACGAGGGCGGCGCGGTCGCGCTGGCGATGGGCCACTTCTTGGCGACCGGCGAGCTCGGCCTGGTGTACCTGCAGAACTCGGGGCTCGGCAACACGGTGAACCCGCTCACGTCGTTGGCGGATCCGGCGGTGTACGGCGTGCCGATGTTGCTGCTCGTAGGTTGGCGCGGGCGACCGGGCGAAAAGGACGAGCCGCAACACGTGCAGATGGGCCGCGTCACCAAGGAAACGCTTGCGGCGATCGGCGTCCCTTCGAGCGACCTGCCGGCCGACCTGGCCGAAGCACGCGAGGTGCTGGCGAGGGCGATCGCGGACGCTCGCGCGCGCAAAGGCCCGCACGCACTGATCGCGGCGAAGGGCGTGTTCAGCGCGTACAAGCTGCAGAACAAGACCAAGAACGCCTATCCACTCACGCGCGAGCAAGCGATCCGGGCGGTCGTCGCAACCTTGCCGGGAGATGCATGTGTGGTCGCGACGACCGGTATGCCTTCGCGCGAGCTGTTCGAGATTCGCGAGCAGAACGGGCAGGCGCACGGCTCGGACTTCTTGACGGTGGGCGGCATGGGGCACGCCTCGCAGATCGCGCTCGGCGTGGCGCTCGCGCGCCCGACGCGTCCGACGTACTGCCTGGATGGCGACGGCGCCGTGCTGATGCACATGGGCGGGCTCGCGACGATCGCGCAGCTCGGCCCTGCGAACTACCGCCACATCGTGCTGAACAACGGCGCCCACGACAGCGTCGGCGGGCAGCCGACGGTCGCGTTCGAGGTGGACCTGTGCGCCGTCGCGCGCGCCTGCGGCTACAAGACCACGCTGCGCGCCGACGACGCCGAGCAGCTGAAGACAGCGCTCACGGCGCTGGCGCACGCGGCGGCGCCCGCGCTGCTCGAGGTGCGTGTGGCCCGCGGGGCGCGTGCCGACCTCGGCCGGCCCACGCAGTCACCGCAAGACCTCACCCGTGACTTCTCCGCGTTCTTGCGCGGCTGAAGCCCCGCCTGTCAGACGTGGTGCGGAGCGGCGGTGGACATGACGCGCATCGTAGCTCCCTTCTCGCGCGCTTGCAGCGCGCTACGCATCGAGCAGCAGCTGCGCAACGGCGAAGCAGTACAACGAGAAGCCGACGATGAAGAGCGCGAGCGCGACGGCGAGAAAGCGCGCCTTCTTGTTGCGCACCTCGAGCCCCGCTTCGATCGTGGCGAGCGGATCGTCGGTGAGCAGCTGCGTCAGCCACTTGAGCCGCAACACGCCGCCCACGGCGACCGCGGCGGCGAGCAGCACGATGAAAAGGCCCGCGACCACCGTGTTGCGCGCGAGCGCGCTGGTGGCGGCGATGGCGCGACCCGAGAAGCCGGTGACGGTGATCACGATGCCGCTGAGCGAGAGCATCACTTGGGTGCGCAGCACCAGCACACCGAGCTGACCTTGCACCATCTCGAACGCGCGCAGCTTGTCGCCGTCACACAGGTCCATGATGCGTCGCGCTTCGATCGACTCGTCGGTCATTCGCAGCGGAACGCGGCGTAGAACTTGTCGTTGTTGTCGCCGCTGCCCTCGACGCTCAGGCCGTACAGGTTCACCGCTTGGCCGGCGACCATGAACGTCGAGCAGGTGTCATCGACCTGACCGTTGTGAGCGCAGCTTCCGTCGCGCACGTGACCAAAACGCATCGGCGTGTTGGTGCAGCTCCCGCAGTTGTCCGAGAAGCCGAAGTGCGCCGCGCAATGGGCGCGGAAGTAGCTCATGGCTGCGGGAGCCAAGGAGCTACACACCAGCATGCCGTCGGCCTGGATGCCGGTCACGAACTGGTCTGCCGGGCACGCGTCGGCGACGACCGTGGAGACGGGCGCGGCCGCCTGGCAGCGCAGCCCGAAGTAGAACTTGTCATCCGAGTTGAGGTCGCCCTCGACGTCGAAGCTCAAGAGCTGCGGCATGTCCGAGCCCAGCGTGTGCTGCGCACAGGTGCTGAGGGCGCCCGTCGTGCAGGCCGTCGAGCCAGAGTGCCCCCACTCGACAGGATCGTTCGTGCAACCGTTGCAGCTGTCCACCCAGCCGCTGACCAGCGTGCAGCTGTTGCGGACGTAGTCGAGGATCGCCCCTGAGGCAGTGACGCAGGTGGGCGTGGTGCCGTCGTAACCCGTGAGCAGCAGACCAGCTCCGCACGCGCCTGGCGCCTTGCTCCCCGGAGCGCAGCTGAAGCCGGTGTAGAAGCGATCGTTGGAGTCGCCGTTGTCGATCTCGAGACCGAAGATGTCCAGGTTGGCGAAGGCCCCCAGCGTGGACACCTGGCACGTGGTGTTGCCGCCATTGGCGGCGCAGTCTTGCTCCGACACCTTGCCCCACTTCGTCGGCGGCGAACCGCAGCCGGGCGAGTCGCAGTTGTCTCGCCAACCGTAGTGGATCGCGCACGAAGCGTTGATCGCCGCCTGAGCGGCTCCGTCGATCGGCGCGCACTGCAGCACGCCGCCTACGTCGACGCCGATGCCCACCTCCAGCGGGTCGCAGGCCTGCGCGACAGGCCCGCCGCCTGCACCACCCGCGCCGCCCACACCCCCCACGCCGCCAGCGCCGCCTACGCCCCCAGCGCCGCCAGCACCACCAGCGCCTCCCGTACCTCCACCGCCGCCGCTGCTCGTCGACGCGCCCGCAGCTCCCGCGCCGTCGCCGCCGCTCGCGCCTGCGCCGACACCACCAGCCCCTCCGGTCGAGGACGTGCTCGCGCCTGCCCCGTCACCGCCGGCCGAGGAGCTCGTCCCGACGGAGTCGATGAAGCAACCCGTGCAGAGCAGCCAGACGAGCGAGCAGCGGTGCACAACCATTCGGCTCAGTAGAACATGGTTTGGGGACGCCTTGCCGCCCTACACGCGCGCGACCCGACCGACGACCAGTCCGCCCAGCAGACCCAGCACGATCACGGGCCAGCCGTGGCCGATGGCCACGTGGAAGCCGTCGGTGTGGACGCAGTGCAGCGCTTGAAAGCCAGCTGCTACGAGCCCGACCGCCCCGCCCACCAACATGGATCGCACCCCTGCGCTGGCGGCGAAGCTGCGCCGTTGCGCCCACGCCAACAGCCCCAGCGGCAACAACGCCAACACCAGGAGCACATCGCCACACAGGAACGACGTCCATGCCACCGTGCTGGCCGAATCGAAACAGGGCGTCATGAGCGAGGCCGCGACGAACACGAGCGGCGCGGCGACCGCGAAGGCGATCGAAGGCACCAACCCAGGGCCAAGGCCGTTCCGGCCGCGTGAGAAGGCCAACAAGAGCGCGATCACGCCGAGGGCGGTGGGCACCCCGACGTGCAGCACGAGCTGCTCCGTGGGGATGTCCAAGCGGTAACCCCAGATCAGCGGGGTCGCGAGCAGCCAGACCAGACCCACCGTGATCGCGACCCAGCGGCGCTTGCTGATCACACTGCGGCTCGGCCCCGCGGGCGAAGCGGGGGCGAGGGCCGGCACCGCGCGGGCCCGACCCGCCAACGGGTCGGGGATCAGGTTGAAGTCGGGGAGGTCTTGGCTCATCGCTCGCCTCGCTTCTTGGGGGCGGCGGAGCCCAACGCCTCGCGCAAGGCCTCGTAGGCGTGGAAGGCGCGGAGCTTCACAGCGCCCTCGGTGGTCCCCAAAATGCCCGCGGCGTCCGCCACGCTGAGGCCTTCGTACCGAAGGAGGATGAACGCTTCGCGCTGGTTGGGAGGGAGGGTCGCGAGCGTCGCCTCCACCTTGCGGGCGAGCTCGGACGCGATCGAGATTTGTTCGCCATCGGCCTCGGGTCCGGTCGGGCGGTCGAGCGTCGAGTCGCCATCATCGCGAACGGGACGCTCCTTGCGCACCGCACGTTGGCGCGCTTGATCGATGCACACGTTGCGAGCAATGGCATAGCACCAAGGCAGCAGTCGTGCCCCTCGCACGAAGGAGCCGCGCGCGCGGTGGATGCGCAGGAAGGTCTCCTGCAGCAGGTCGTCTGCCAGAATCGGCGAGCGCGCCATGCGCGAGAGGAATGCGTGCAGCCGCTCGGCCACGGCGGCGTGAACGGCACCGAACGCGGCGTCGTCCCCCTCGGCATAGCGATTCATGGCCAAATCGCCCGCGTCCAAGGGCTCGGAGCGCTCGTGCCCATCCAACGCGGTGAGCATCAACCGCCCCAAGCTCGCGTGCAGGATCGGCGAAACAGGGCTCGCAGGAGGGAGGGACACAGCCAGCGTGTGCACGGTCTCCCCGAGGTACGCGCCCACGGGCTCGGCGTTTCGGCCTGTGTCGTCATCCGGCCCCGAACTCCGGGTCCCCTTCGTCGCCGTCGAGGTCGCGAAGCCCCACCGGTGGCTCCTCGAGCTTCGCCGCCTTGCTCACGCCACGAAACACGTAGTCGGCGTAGGCGTAGGGTCCCTCCGACCAGAGCACGAAGTCCTCCGCCAGAATCCCCAACGGCGCACCGTCACACAGCTCCACCGCCGAGAACGCAGGCCCTTCTTGGAAGATCGGCGCGGAGGGGTTCACCTCGTCGTCCGAGCCGTCGAGCGCAGCCAGCACCCCGGCGTGGCGGTCGGCGTCGAGCTCGTCGACGGGGAGCAGCACCCAGTTCAACTCGAGCAGCTCGGGGAACGGCGGGACCTCCGGGTCGGCCTCGAACGGCTCGTGGACCGGCAGAGGCAGCTCCTGCTCCTCGAGCAGCTCGACCAGGCGCGCCCGGTGCTCGTTCGCCTCCTCCCCAGGGGCCCAAAAGGCGGTCAAGATCGCGATCACGTCCTCCACGTCGGCGCCGCGCCACAGGCGCGGATCGCGCGAGCCCGGATGGAGCTCGGGGTCGCGCTGCCTGGCCTCCCGGAATGCGCGGGCATGCGGCGCAAAACGCGGGAGATCCGCCAGTGCTTCGTCGACCATCCAGTGCACGCGATGGTCGACCTCCTTCAGGTAGCGGTGTTTCTGCATCGACCGGAGCAAGCGCGCGAGCTCGTCGATCATGCGGACGGCGAAGGACCACGCGGTCATCATCGCGGGGCCCCCTTGGGGGTCGCCTTGGGGCACGGGATGTCGACCACCTTGCGACACGTGCCGCTGAACCACACCAGCTGACCATCCGACCGGCGCACGAGGAGAGGTTTGGCGTACACGGCTCCGTCCGGCACCATAATCCATTCACCGCTCTCCCAGACCCTCCAGCGCCTCCCGTCCCAAGTCCACTGACCATCCACCCAGACAGCCTTGGGGTCGGGTTGCTTGCGCACCACGTCGACCCGGGCGGGCGGCGGCGGAAATTGCACGGGCACCGGCTCCCGGCCCTCGTGCCCACCCACCGGCGGCTCCGGCAAGCTCGCCCAGCAGCCCGTCAGTGCTCCGGCTGCGAGCCACAGCCAAGGTCGCGCGCCCCTCATGCCCCGGTCCAAATGTAGAAGGCGTCCCGCAGGGTCGGCCCGAACAAAAGCAGCTCCAGGCCCGCCAGCGCGAGGAACGGCCCGAACGGCAACGGCGCTTGCATTCCCTCCCCCGGCTCGTCGGCGAGCTCGTCCTCCGCGCGCCACTCCGCCAGCGCCTGCTCGCGCTCCTCTTCGGGGAGCTTCTCGATCTCAGCTCGAATCTGCTCGCGCTCGCGAGCCACCTGCTCCGGCTCGACGACGCCACTTCCCGAGAGGCGCACCAAGAGGATGATCACCGTGCCCTGCAGCGCCCCGGCGACCAGCGCGAAGAGCACGCCAGGCCAACCGAACCAGGAGCCCATCACGCCGAGCAGGATCGAGTCCCCGGAGGCAAAGCCGCTGCGGCCCCGGAGGAGCCGATAGATGCTGTCGATGCCGAAGCCGATGGCCAAGCCGACGCCCGCGCCGATCAGCGCGTCGGTGTAGCTCAGGCCGCGCAAGCCGGCGGTGACGCCTCCGATCAGCGCACCCACCGCGTTCGCGCCGTCCGGCAACACCTCGAAGTGCTCGATGTCGATGAACGCCGTGGCGACCAGCCCCAGCGCGAGCGCCAAGCTGCTGGCCCACACGGCGAACGCGTGCATGAAGCTCGTCGTCGCGTGCGGAAGCGGCAACACGCACAGCTCCAAGATGGCCAGCGCGAGCACCCCACCGATGAGCTCGACCAGCGGGTAGCGAGGCGAGATCGGCGCACCGCAACAGGCGGCCTTGCCGCGCAACACCACCCAGCCGAGCACCGGCAGGTTCTGCCACGGGCGGATGGGCGTCTTGCAGTGCGGGCAGCACGAAGCTGGCCGCACCACGCTCTGACCGCGAGGCACGCGGTAGATCACGACGTTCAGGAAGCTGCCCCACAGAAGCCCCAGCGCGGCGGCGAAGGTGCGCAGGAACCACAGCGGGAACTCGTCGAGCGTGAGCGACAAGGCGGGGGCAGCCTCCGAGGGTGACAGTACACCGGTTTGACCGGGCTTTCCGCTTCTGCCATAGCCGAGTGCGTGAAGGTGGGCCACCTCGCAGCGGGTCTCCCGCTCTGCTTCGCGTGCAGCTCCCCGGAGACGACCGCAAGCAGCAGCGCACCAAGCGCGCCCAGCGCTTCTGCCACGAGCGCGCTCGTGCTCGAGGCACCCGAGAACGAGCAAGCGCCGCGCGCGTCGAGCTCGGCGGTGGCGGCGGCGAGCCCCGTGGTCGCGATCCCTGCGACGCGGCTGGTCTCCGGCAGCACGCCGGGGGACCGCGGTCGCAACGCCACGCTCGAGCCGGCGCTCGTGCCTGTGGAGCTGGGCGCGTTCGACATCGATCGCGGGCTCTACCCGAACGAGCCGGGCAAGCGCCCCTTGTTCGGCGTACCCCGCGCACGCGCGGCGGAGCTGTGCGCTGCGCGCAGCCGCCGGCTGTGCAGCGAGCTCGAGTGGGAGGCGGCATGCAAGGGCCCGGAGGGTGCGATGTTCGCCGGCGGCGACGCCTGGGACCCTGCGTGCGCTGGGTCGACCTGTGCGTCCGGCTTCGGCGTGGTCGGCATGGGCTCGGTGCGCGAGTGGACGGCGAGCCAGGTCGCCGGCGCGGGCGACGAAGGCAAGTCTGCCGCCGTGCGGGGCGCGCCCAAGTCGGCGAGCGACGCCGACCGTCGCTGCGCGCGGCGCTCCGTAGTGTCACCCGACGTCGAGGACAGCGACTTGGGCTTTCGTTGCTGCGGCGGCGAGCCGAACACGCAGGCCATCGCCCCGCCCAGCAAGGCCCCCAACTTCGAGGGCGCCACCTTGCCGGCGCGCGACCTGGCCGAGCTCTTGGCGGGCAGCAAGGAGCTCTCGCGACTCGGCAAAGACCTGAAGTACTTCGACCTCGAGGCTTCTCCCCGCGAGGTGGTCCGCAAGTCCGACGCCGGAGAACCGAAGGGCTACGAGCTGACCACGCTGCCGCTGGCGTGGCGGCCGGCGGCGGGCGAGGACTTGGTGGTCGTGACTGGACTGGCCGGCGAAGACTCGTTCATCGTCGCTTTGTACAAGCTGCCGGATGGGCGCTTCCGCGTGGCCAGCTCGCTGGTGTTGAAGAAGGATCCTGGGCCCGTCGTGCTCGCCTACGACAAATCGGTCGACACCCGCCTCGAGTGGGCGACTTGCTTTCAGTGCCCGGGCGAGTCGGGCCGCATCAGCTACCGCGACGATCGCCGCGTGGTGATCACACAGGAGTAGCGCTCGCGGCGCGTGGCTCCGTGAGCTCAGCGAGCAACGCGAACACGTTCTGCTCGACCAAGTCGCGCTGCTCGAGCGGCGCCACGTGGGTCGCAGACGTCATGAGCAAGCGGCCTTGCGGCAACTCACGCGCCATTTGCTCGGCCAAACGCGGCGGCGTGAAGCTGTCGCGATCACCGGCGACCACCAGCGCGGGGATCTCCAGCGTGGGCAGCAGATCCTCCGCCGAGTGCTCCCCCGCCGCGCGCAACATGCGCAAGAACATCGGCAGATCGATGTCGACCATGTGCTCGAGGTAGGGCACGAGATCGCGCGGATCCATCAGCGACTTGTCGATCTCGCCGGTGGCCATGGCCACGCGCAGCGCGATCTCGGGCGGCATGCTGCCGAACAGCGCGCGCGCGAGGTGCGGATGCCGATCGACCGCGTCGATCAAACGCGGCAACACCTGAGCGAGCACGTCGGAGTTCTTGAACGTGTGGGTCACACGGCCCGCTGCGCCGCACAGCAACACGAGGGCGCGCACGCCATCGCGATGGTGCCGCAGGTGCTCGAGCACCACCTGACAGCCCATGGAATGGCCGAGCAGCACCACGGGAGGGTCACCGAGGGCCTCGCGCACCGCACGCAAGTCGTCCGCGTGGTGCTGCACGGTGAGGTTCTGCGCTTCGCGCGGCGCCTGGCTGCGCCCATGACCGCGGTAGTGGAAGTGAGCAACGTTGACGCGCGTCGCGAGCGCGTCCCACAGATACTTCCAAATGAAGCCGTCACACGCGATGCCGTCGCACAGCAGGGCGGTGAGCGCCCTGGGGTGATCTCGACGGCTTCGGAGGTAGAGCTGCGTGCCGTCAGCAGCGGCGACGAACGACTCAGTCACGACGGGGATGAGTCAAACAGCGCTACACGACGCGATCAATCGCCAGTGTCATCGTCGTCGGCGACGTCGTTGACGCTGGGCAACTTCTTGATTTCCAGGCGCGCCAACTTCCAGGCGCGTTGCACCACCCACGACAGGGACCGGTCGAGGCGCGCAGCTTCGTCCTTGATCTCCTGCAGCATCGACTCGGGGAAGTAGAGGCTCTGCTTCCGCTTGTCGGTCTTCGACGCCTCGCTGTTCCGAATGTCTTTGTCGTTCATGGCCTGAACTACAACTACACGACCGTACGCGTAAACTCCAGCCCCACAAAAGGCCCCAACGAACCGCCGCTTCCGCCTCTGTCCTGGCTTGTCCGCCTCAACCAGACACTGGCGTCACGGCCGAACCGGTGCGAAGACGCGACGGATGCGGTCGCGACTCCGCCACGTGTTCACCCTGGCCACCTTGCTCGCCGCTTGCCTAGGTTGTGGCGAGAGCGCGGAGAAGGTGTGCGATCGTGTGGCCAAGCTCAGCGAGCAGGCTGGCGAGCGGGGGGACAACAGCGACTGCATCAAGAAGGTGGCCGAGCTCAAGGACAAGGACCCCACCAAGTTCAAATGCCTGTCGCAGTGCACCAAAGAGGCGGACAACGACAGCGCGAAGCGCTGCGTGAGCAAGTGCCCCGACGCGGCCTCCAGCGCCTCGCGCTGAGCGAGATTCAGCTGGCTCGCCAGTGGATGGGACGGAGTCCACGGAGGACTACGGAGCGAAGCGCGGTGAATCAGAAAGCTCCCATGCCCTGTGAGCCAGGCAGCGCCGAAGGGGCCTCCACCGTGGCGACTGGCACGGGAAAATCAGATCCGGTGGCTGCTCCTGGCGCGGCGTTCGAGGTGCGACTTGACCTGGTCCACCAGCACGCGAAGGGGCACCGGCTTGGTGAATTGGTAGATCGCCCCACGCTTGAGGGTCTGCGCGCGAGTGGTGTCGGATTGATCGGCCGTGATCACGAACACCGACAGCCCGTGGTTCCTGTGGTCGGTCTCGGCCAAGCGGTCCATCACGTCGAAGCCCCCCACGCCGGGCATGTACAGATCCAACACGAGCACGTCGAAGTGCCGCTCCGCCAGCAGCGAGAGCGCCTCGAGCCCGTTGTGCGCGACAACCACCTCCCCCAGCTGGGAGAGCGCCAAGGCGTACATCTTGGCGATGTCGGGGTCGTCGTCCGCGATGAGGATCGTGGTCGACATGAAGCTAGTCTGCATCCTAACCAACCGCGGCAGAACGGGCGACCATTCGCACAGCCGCCCGCCTCCCCCCGATGAACCGAGAGCTTCCCCACGCGTTTCGGCGCCGGACCGGGCGCCCGGCGCTGGTCGGCCACCGAGGCGTTCGAGATGGGGGCTTCGACGAGAACACGCTCGAAGCGGTCGAGGAGGCCAAGCGCCAGGGCGCCGACGCGGTCGAGGTGGATGTCCGACCGTGCGCCAGCGGCGAGATCGTGGTGTTCCACGATCCCGACTTGGCGCGTATGGCAGGCCAGCGACGAGACGTGGCAGACCTGCCGTGGTCGGAGCTCAAGCGGGTGCAGCTGGCAAGGAGCCAGCGCATACCGCTGCTGGCAGACGTGCTGGCCCTGACGCGGGAGCTCGGGCTCGGCCTGAACGTGGAGCTCAAACACGACGTGCCCCAACGTTCGCTGCTGGTTGCGCCTGCGGCAGCCCTGCTCCGGCCGTACGCGACCAGCCTCGATCTCGTGGTCTCCTCGTTCGATCCCACGACGCTGGTGAGCCACCGCTTGCGCCTACCCTCCGTGTGCCACGCGCTGTTGGTCCACGAGTCCACCTACCACGACTGGGCGCTGCGAATCGCACGCGGCCTGCGCGTCGGAGTGCACGCGGAGTCCTCGCTGGTCGTGCCCGCGCGCGCGGCGCCCGCGCTCGCGCGAGGCTTCCTCAACGCCTGGACGGTGAACGACGCGCGCGAGGCCGCGCGCATAGCGGCCTTGGGCGTCGATGCCATCATCACCGATCGACCCGCCTTCTTGCGAGCCGCGCTCACACAATGACTCGCCCTCCCGGCGCCGACCGTTGCTACCCTCGCGCCTGATGACGAAGCGGGACGACTCGCTGAGTGACCCCTACGCGCCGACGGGCGACGAGCCCGCTCCGGCGGCCGTCGGGCGGCGGGGTTCGGCGCCCGAGCTCCCCCCCGCAGCGAGCCCGCTGTACCGCGCCGAGCCGCCGCGGCCCCCCGCCCGCCTGGGCTCGTTGCCCGATCTGGCCACCGACGCGCCGCTGCGCGACCCCGAGGCTCCGCCCTCGCGGGTCATCGAGCCCCCACCGCCAACGCTGCCAGCCAAGCGGCGCAGGCGCCGCGGCCTCGCGCTGCTCGTCGGCACCGCCATCGCAGGCGTGGTGGTGGGTGGAGGGCTGCTCGCGCGCCAGCTGCTCAGCGAGCGCGAGGCCGCGCCCATGTTTCCGGAGCGAAAGCTCGCCGCGCTCCCGGAGTCGACCGTGCTGGTGCGCCGCGTGGACCGAGCGCGCGTCGGGGCGCTCGACTTCCCCTTCGCGGAGCCCAACGATCGCGCGGTGTGGTCGTTCCTGGGCCAGCACTTATGCGGCGGCACGGACGTGTTCCGCCACCTCATGAACGGCAAGGTCGAGGCGTCACGCGGCGTGGTGGTGGCCTCCCTCGACGTGCGTCACAGCACAGCCCAGGCGCTGACGTGCGGCAAAGAGCTCAGCGCGTCGCTCGGCGCCACGCACTACGACATCCAGCTCGAGGGCGAACGCGACCTGGTGCCCGAGCCCTACTCACGCCCGCGCCGCGTGTACAAAGACGACGAGCCGCCCAAGGAAGAGAAGACCGAGAAGCCGCCGATCTTCCGGGTGACGCTGCTCGATTTGGGCAAACGCGAGCGCCCCGAGCGGCTGCCCAAGAGCTTCGTGGAGCGACCAGATCGGGCGGGCCTCTTGGCCACGCGCTGCAGCACCGAGCTGTTCCGGCGCTTCGCCGAGTGCTCGGTCGGCTCTCTCGCCAGCGCCCGGCTGGAGGGGGCGCCCTACTTCGTGACTGGTCGCGTGGGCGAGATCGAGGCCTTCGGGCGCGAGTTCTCTCCGCAGCAGAAGAACCAGCTCGAAGAGGCCACCGCGTTCGAGGCCTTGGCACAAGAAGTCGCCAAGTTCGAGCACGCCGAGATCGGGAAGTTTCGCGCGTTCGACGTGAGCTTCGTGCGCCGCATCGGCTGCGGGGCGCCGTTCACCAGCTGGGACACGACCGCGTTCAACGTGAAGCTGTCCGAGGCGGTCACCAAATTCAAGGCGAGCTGGGCGATCGGAGACTCGGTCGGCCAAGAGGGCGGGGAGATGCGCGTCCTGTTCATGCCCGAGACCGAGGGCGAAGCCATCGACCTGGTGTTGGACCTGAAGGACTGGCACGCCGCCGCCAACGAGTTCTTCGAGAAGCTCGAAGAGCCTGACATGGGCGGCCAAGAAGAGGTGAAGGCCACCGAGCGCGACTACCGCAAAGCGATCCACACCTCCGGCGTGCGGGCGTTGAAGGACGCGACGGTGGAGCGCTCAGGCAAGCTCGTGTCGCTGGTGATTCAGGCCAAGATCGAGAGCGACGAGCGCGACGCGATCAAGGACATGAAGCGCGAGATCGACGACCTGGCCAAGGCCGCGGCCAAGGCCATCGACCAGATCATGAGCGGCGAACGCCCCGACGACGATCTGTTGCAGGAGCTCGGCGGCAAAGAGCTCGTCGACGCGGTGAAGCACAAGAACCAGCCGCTCAAGCGGGAGTTTTAGCGGCGAGCTGAGCGTCGTCTTCGTGGTGGTGCTCGTGGCAGCGATGAACCTCCACGGTCAGGTGTGAGATCCTGGCCGAGCGCTTGATCACGTCGCGATAGAAGGCGGTCTCACGCGGATCGGCGCTGACCAGCTTGACGATGCAGCCCCGCTCGCCCGGGCCGATCTCCCAGAGGTGCAGGTCCGCGACGCGGACGTCGTCGATCGCCTCGAGCTGCTCGCGGATCAGCCGTGTATCTGCCAACGACGGGGCCACATCGAGCAGCTGCCGCGAGGCGCTCTGGCAGAGCCCCGCGGACCACTTGAGGATGATCACCGCCCCCACGATGCCCATCAACGGGTCCAGCATCGCCAGGCCAAAGTACTGCCCTGCCAGCAACGCGCCGATCGCGAGCACACTCGTCAGCGCGTCAGCGATCACGTGCAGGTACGCCGCCCGCAAGTTGTGGTCCGTGTGGTGGTGGTGCTCGTGGTCGTGGTCGTGGTCGTGACCGTGCGCGTGGTCGTCACCGTGGTCGTGGTCGTGACCGTGCTCATGGCCGAGCAACTTGGCGCTGACCAGGTTCACCACCAAGCCCAGCACCGCCACCGGCAGCGCGTCCGCGAAGTTCACGGCGGAAGGGGTGAGCAGCCGCAGCACCGACTCCACCACCATGTACACCGCGGTACCCGCCAGGATCAGCGCGCTGGTGTAGCCCGACAGCGCGTACACCTTGCCCGCGCCGAACGTGAACGCCTCGTGCCTGGCCCAACGACCGGCCAGCGCGTAGGCCGCCGCAGACAACCCCAAGGCGCCGACGTGGGTCGCCATGTGCACGCCGTCGGCGAGCAGCGCGAGCGAGCCTGTGATCACGCCAAACACCAGCTCGGCCACCATCGTCACGGCGGTGAGCGCCACCACCAGCCAGGTGCGGCGCTCGTTCTTCGTCGAACGGGCGTCGTCGCTGCCGTGCCGCTCGACGTAGTGGTGGATGTGCTGCTCGTGCACGTCGATCAGCCTATCACCCGGGCACGATCCGGTCTTGGCGACTGTAGACGTTGAGACTCTGCCCGCGCAGAAAGCCCACGACCGTCACGCCCAGCGCATCCGCAAAGCGGGCCGCGAGCGACGTGGGCGCCGAGACGCCGAGCACGAAGGGAACGCCGGCAGCCGCTGCTTTCTGCACGATCTCGAAGCTGATGCGCCCGCTCACCAGCAACAGCTGGGGCTCGCGCCCGAGCGTGCCCGCGCGCAACGCCGCGCCGACCACCTTGTCCACGGCGTTGTGGCGGCCCACGTCCTCACGCAGCACGAGCAGCGACCCTGCCGCGTCGAACAGCGCTGCCGCGTGCAGGCCCCCCGTCGCCTCGAACGTGGCTTGCCGCGCCCTCATCTGCGCTGGCAGGCCGTAGAGCAGAGAAGCTGGTAGCGTCAGGTCGCACGAGAGCGCAGCCCCGGTGGACATCGCGGCCTCGATCGTCGCCTTGCCGCACACGCCGCAGCTCGAGCTGGCGAACAGGTTGCGCTTGAGCTGCGCGAGATCGAAGGCCACGTGCGGCGCGAGCTGCACCAGCATCACGTTGTCTTCTGCCTCTTCGCTCGGCACGGTGCTGCAGTGCCGCGCGGAAGCCACGTCCGCGGCGCTGTGGATCACGCGCTCGGTGGCCAGGAAGCCGAACACCAGATCCAGATCCTCGCCCGGCGTGCGCATGACTACTGCGCACGAGGCGCCTTGCACGCGGATCTCGAGCGGCTCTTCGTGTGCGACCCGATCCGCACGCGCGGTGTGCGCGCCGTCGCGAAACGCGACGAGCCCCAGCTCGACCGAACCGAGAGACTCGCCGCTGCCCGCCAGGATCAGGCTCCGGCGATCCGGTTCATCTCCTCGTCGGAGACATCGAAGTCGCTGAAAACGTTCTGCGAGTCGTCGTGGTCGTCGAGCGCCTCGGCCAGGTTGATGCAGAGCTCGGCGTCGCGACCGGCGACCTCTCGCTTGTTCTTGGGCACGTAGCCCACGTTGCTGGAGCGCGCGGTGATCTTCTCCGCCTCGAGCGCCTTCTGCACGGCGTCGAAGGTGCTGGGCTCGCACAGGATCTGCCAGTCGTCGCCGGCGTCGCTGTAGTCGTCGGCGCCCGCGCCCACGGCGGCTTCCATCAGCTGGTCCTCGGTGGCGTTGGGCTTGGGGATCATGATGATGCCCTTGCGATCGAACGCCCACGCGGCGGTGCCACCTCCGCCGAGCGCGCCGCCATTCTTCTCGAACACCTTGCGGATCTCGGCCACGGTGCGATTCCGGTTGTCGGTCATGGCCTCGACCAGGAACAGCGTGCCGCCAGGGCCGGTGCCCTCGTACACAATCTCTTCGTACGCCGCGCCCTCGAGCTCACCGGTGCCGCGCTTCACTGCACGCGAGATGGTGTCGTTCGGCATCGACTGCGCCTTCGCGTCCGCGATGGCCTTGCGCAGGCGCGGGTTACCGGTCGGATCGCCGCCGCCCATGCGCGCAGCGACGGTGAGCTCCTTGATCAGTTTGGTGAAGAGCTTGCCGCGCTTGGCGTCGAGCGCGCCCTTCTTGTGCTTGATCGTGGCCCATTTCGAGTGCCCACTCATGCGGCGAACCTAGTCGCGGGCCGCGGCCGAGGCAACCACGACGCGGGGGCAACTGAGCCGTGCGGGATCGCCGACGGCGCTAGAAGCGGGCGCGCAGGCCTTCTTCGCGGCGCGACGCGTCTTGACGCGTTTGCGTCGACACGACGCGGGTCGGGCGCTTGTTGGCCGACGGGGCGCTCGCGCCGAGGCCCAGGCCCGTGAGCTTGCGCAGCTCATCCATCATCGCGTCACGCCGGATCTTGGTGGCG
>CAZXMG010000005.1:0-263910 GCA_964641275.1 uncultured Polyangiaceae bacterium | reverse complement strand
ACCTTCACGTGCCGACTGGCACGGGAGAATTCAACTGGCTCGCCAGTTGAATCAGGCTTGCGCGGTCTCCGCTCTTGCGACCTGAGGAGCAGCCACAGATTCCCAGAGAGCCAAGCGAATGTTGTTATTTGATTCTCCTGGCACGGGAGAATTCAACCTCCTGTGCCCTCGTGCGCCGCGCTCAGCCCGCCGCGATGAGCTCCGCGAGCAAGGAGAGCTCAGGGTCGACCAGCTGCTTGACCAGCTCCTTGTTGACGTCGGCCACGATGATCTCGCCTACCTCGTCGTTGACCGCGCTGAACAGGCCCCGTGCCTTCATCTTCTCGGTCTGGCGCTTGTTGTCGTCGGTGGGCGTCAGGTAGTGCACCGAGTCGATCTTGTAGCGATGGATCAAGAACAGCTGCAGCAGCGTCATCAACCGCTTGCGTCGCAGGGCATCGTCGAACGTGTTCTGGTCACGCACGGAGAGGATCTTGCGCCCACGACGATCCTGGATGGTGTGGAAGATCAGGTTCGCGGCCTTGCCGCCGTCCGCGCTGGACAAGCTGAGCTCGAGCAGCTCCGCCCCGGCGCTGTGTGGCTTGAGCGAAGCCGACAGGCGCGTCGACAAGCCGTGGTGTTGCGCCCAGCGCTCGAGCCAACCTTCGAGCAGCTTGGGCGGCACCTCCGTCAGCACCGTGTGCTGAAACTGCGTGGACCCTTTGCCCATCGCCTTGGTGGTCGCGGTGCGACCGGTGATGGCCATCAGCGCGGCGTCGCCGCGGGGCCCTCCCACCAAGGTCTGCGGCGTGCGGTAGGGGGACTCGAGCAGGCGGAACTTCCGCTGCAAGCGAGCCAGCGCGAGCATGCCGTCGTCGCGCAGCGCCACCGCGAACTCCTCGCTCGCGAGGCCGTCGATCTGGTGGCCGCCGTAGGTGATGAAGTTGAACACGAAGCCGAGCTTGGCGAGCTCCTCGGGGAAGCGCCGCATCTCCTCGTCTCCCAGACCGGTGGTGTCCCAGTTGAAGGACGGCGACAGGTTGTAGGCCAACATCGCCCGCGGGTGGAGGGCGTGGATCGCGTCGGCGAACAGCTTGGCGTCGTGGAGGTCGGCAGTTTTGGTCTCCATCCACAACAGGTCGGCATAGGGGGCGGCGGCGAGCGACTTGGCGATCGCGTAGTCGATGCCGCCGCGGACTTGGTAGTAGCCGTCCGGGGTCTTGGCGTGCTCGCAGTCCCAATGCAGCTCGACCCCCATCTCCTTGGCGCGCTCGCGGATGTCATAGAACGAAGCGCGCCGCGCGAACGCCAGCCACTCCGCCTCGGTCATGCCGAAGTGCACGCCCTCGCTGAGCAAGAAGCGCATCTCGTCGGCGACGGCCTCGCCGTAGGTCTTCACGTCGGCGCGCTGCTGCCATTCGTCGACCAGGCGATCGAAGACTGGGTCGAGCGCCGCGTCGGCGCCGGTGCGCCCGCGCTGCTCGTAGCCCGACAGCGCATGGTCGATCAGCGGTGTGATGCCGGCCTCCGCCAGCCAGCGCTCGGCGGCGAGGTACTCGTCCTCGCCCGTGGCGTAGAGCTGGTACCCGCTGAGCTCCTCCACCCCGCGCCGATGCATCATCCGCAGGAGGGCGAGGAACGCGGCCTTGAAGCTCGGCACCGTCAGGTTGCAGGCGCCCAAGATGAACGGCTGATCCCGCTCGTCGCTGCGACCGTCGAGCAGCGTGGCCGACTCGGCGTCGGTGCGCGCCACCACGAGGCCGGCCACTCGCATGACGTCGAGCTGAAAGCGCGCGGCGCTCAAGCGCTTGATCTGCTCGTCTTGCGAGACCAGCACCTTGCCACCTTGGTGGCCGCACTTCTTCACACCCGGTTTCTGATCCTCGATGTGGTAGCCGGGCACGCCCACCTCGGCGAAGCGGCGCACCAGGTTGCGCACCTGCGCGTCGCCGCCGTGACCCGTGTCGGCGTCGGCGATGATGAACGGCCGGTAGTCGACCTGCGGCGTGGCGTTGCGCTGCGCCTCGGTCATACGGGCGCGCGCGTGGAACTGATTCTTGTCGGCGGTGAGCAGCGCGCGAACGATGGGGGCCGCCTCGTTGGGCACCTGGCTCAGCGGGTAGCTCGCGAGGTCGGGGCCAGGGTCTTCCTGCGCGGAGCCCTTGGCGCTCGTGGCCCAACCCCCCAGGTAGATGCCCTCGATCCCCGCGCGCTTCATGGCCACGGCCTGCCCCGGCGAGTACGGGCCGAAGGTGGTGATGCACCGCTTCTGCTCGAACAGCTCCCGCAACCGATCGTGGAACGCCGCCGCCGCTTCGCGCGCGACCGTGTAGTCCTGACGGATCGTGCCTCGTTGCTCCGCCACCTCGCGGGCCGTGTGCAGCCGCTTCGTGTCGGCGAACCGCGGCGAGTCAAACCAGGCCTGGATGTCCGAGACCTCTTCGTCGAACGTCGTCATTGCGGGCATGCTACAGCCGATGAGACACGAAGGCCCCCCGGTTGATCGCCGGAGGGCCTCGCAGCTGCCCGTACGCGCGCGGAGCGCGTCCTTTCAGGCGCAGCTGACGGTGATCGAGTGCGAATGGTCGGTCGCGGTCGACATCACGGTGATCATCCCGCCGCCCTGCAGCGTCGTGAAGTCGGCCGCGGTGATCGTCACCGAGTGGGTGTGGATCGAGCTGCCCATGATGTCGTAGGTCTTCTCGACGCCGGCCGTCACGTCGGCGTCGCTCACGACCAGCGTGTGGCCGTGGTTCACCGAGATGGTCTCGCTGCAGCCCGCCGGAGGCGCGCCGCCGGTGCCCTCGCCGCCGGTGCCGTTGCCACCCGTGGCCTGGCCGCCCGTGCCGTTGCCGCCCGTACCGTTGCCGCCGGCCGACTCTCCGCCCGAGCCACCGCCCGCTCCGCCGCTGCCCGAGTCGCCGCAGCCGATGCCGAATGCCGCAGCACCCAGAGTGGCCACGGTGCTCACGAAGAATTCTTTGCGCGTCAGCTTCATAAGTCAGCTCCTTTGGAAGGCGGCAGTGTAGTCCCAGCCAGAGGTCCAGCTCCAACTATCTGAACGTCCTGCCTGCCTCCGACAGGGTGATCCATCCCTCGCGATAGGTGCCCCCCTTTCGCATCAATATCTGCCATAGTCTGCGGCTATGGCCGTCGAGCTCACCGATCTTCGGTACTTCTTGGCCGTGCGCCAGGGCGGCAGCCTGACCGCGGCCGCGAGGGCGCTCGGCATCAGCCAGCCCTCGCTCACGGCGGCGATGCAGCGCCTGGAGAAACACTTCGGCACCAAGCTGCTGTTGCGCGACCACCGCGGGGTGCGGCTGACCATCACGGGGCGCGCGCTCGCACACGACGCCGTGGAGATGCTCGGCATCCTGGGCCGCGCGGAGCAGCGGGTGGCAGGCCTGCAAGACGCCGAGGGAGGCCGCTTCGTGATTGGCTGCAACGAGTCGCTCGGCGCTTACTTCCTCCCGAAGTTCTTGCGCGCGTTCTTCAGCGACCACCCGGCGATCGAGGTCTCCATCCAGAACGCCTCGAGCGCGTCGGTGCGCGAGAGCGTGATCGATCGTGAGATCGACTTCGGTCTGGTGGTGAACCCGCGACCGCACCCGGATCTGGTGTTGGTCGACCTGTTCGAGGACGCGGTCGACTTCTTCCACCACCCGGAGCCGCAGGCGGAACGCGTGCGCACGCTTTCGCAGGCGCGCGCGTTCATCGAACGGGGCCCGCTGATTCACGCGGCACGGGTGACCGAGAGCCAGACGTTGATCGCGCGACTGGAGCAGCAGGGGTGCCTCCCGGGACGGCAGATCGCGTGTGGCGACTTCGAGATCGTGAAGTCGATCGCGCTCGCCGGCGTGGGCGTGGCGGTGCTGCCGCGTCGCGTGGCGGCCTACGGGCACGAGGGCAAGCTGGTGCGCTTGCACGCAGAGCTGCCGTTCTTCCCCGACAAAGTGCAGCTGATCTACCGGGCCGACCTGCACAAGACGCGATCGTTCAGCGTGCTCAAGGACGCGCTGGTCGCGAGGGGAAAGGAGCTTCGAGCACGTGCACGCTGAGCTGTGCTTGCTGCGCGCCCGGCAGCGCCGCGCCGATGGCCGCGATGGCGTCACGCACCGAGGTCTCGCTGCTGCACGACGCCACGTCCACGAACAGGCGCCCCTCCTCTGGCCAAGAGTGGAGCGTGAGGTGCGACTCGCCGACGATCGCCGCGGCCGTGACGCCGTGAGGGGAGAACCGCACGACGCGCAGGTCGAACAAGGTGAAGCGCCCGGCTTCGACGCCGCGGCGCAGCGCGGCCTCGAGCGCGGCCGTGTCGTCGAGCACGGCAGCGTCGATGGCGTCGAAGATCGCGAGGCCCACGAACAGCCGCATGGGGCGCCATCTTGGTGCGCGCGGCGGGGGCTGTCCACCCGTTCGAGGCTCGCGGCCGAGCGGGTGCGGTCACGGGGCGCGCGTAAGCGCCGGAGGCGCGCAGCGCGGGCATGATAAGAAGGCTCGATGAGGATCACGCTCGAGGACAAGGTGGCCATCGTCACCGGGGGAAGCCGAGGCATCGGGCTCAGCATCGCGCGGGCCTTCGCGGAGCACGGCGCCAAGGTGGCGATCGTGGCGCGCAAGATCGAGGGCCTGAACGAGGCCAAGGAGCTGTTGGCCAAGGACGGGCTCGAGGTGGAGGTGTTCGCCTCGCACCTGGGCCGCGAGGGCGCTGCGCTGGCGCTGCTCAGCGAGGTCGTGCAACGCTTTGGCAAGGTGGACGTGCTGGTCAACAACGCCGCCACGAACCCGCAGTTCGGGCCGCTGATCAACGCCGACGACAAGGTGTTCGACAAGACCTTCGAGACCAACGCGCGCGGCTACTTCTCGCTGGCGCGCGAGACGGCCAAACACCTGATCGGGCGCGGCGCGCCGGGATCGTTCGTGTTCGTGTCGAGCACCCAAGGGATCCTCGGCTCGCCCTTGATGGGCGTGTACGGCATGTCCAAGGCAGCCGTGATCTCGCTGGCCAAGACGCTGGCGGTGGAGCTCGGCCCGTCCGGCATTCGCGTCAACACCATCGCCCCCGGCCTGGTGGACACGCGCTTCGCGGCGACGCTGGTGGAGAACGACGAGCTGGTCGCCCGCTGGGTGGATCGGGCTCCCCTGCGACGCTACGGCAACCCGGACGAGATCGCCGGCGCCGCGCTGTTCCTGGCCTCGGAGGCCGCGAGCTACATCACCGGCGCGACGCTGGTGATCGATGGCGGCTACAGCATCTCCGCGTAGTCATGGTGCGGCCCGTAGTGATCGCGCTCGCGTGCGCAACGGCGTTGCTGTTCCGCGCGAACACCGCGCGCGCCACGCTGCTCGACGACGTGCGCAAGCTGGATCTGTGGATCGCGGAGACGGCCGGCGTGGTGGCCGGACCGTCTGCCACCAAGTTCCTGGAGGAGGGTCGGGTGCTAGAGGTGGCGGCGCCCCCGGCCACGTCGCCGGGCAAATGCCGCAGCGTGGTGCTGCTCGCCGCGCGCACGGTGCGGTTCTCGGCCGTGTTCGCGCCAGAGAGCACCGACGTGGACGAGATGTTCGCGTGGTTCGCAGACCGCGAGAGTCCACGCCGCAGGAGCTCCGAGTCGGGCGTGCTGGTGCTCAGCGGCTGTGACGCTGGCAGAGCAAGCATCGAACGCATCCTGGTGCGCATGGACTCGCCGCGCGGAACGATCGAGCTGCGCTCGGCGACGGGGACCGAACCGTTGCCAGCGCCAGAGGCCGCGATCGGGCGCATCGCGGGGCCCGTGGCGCAGCGGGGCGATCCGGGCCCCCCCCTGGTGGTGAGCTCGCTCGCAACTCGCCGCGCCGCCGCAGAGAGCCGCGCGCGCGCGGAGGGCGCAACCAACGTGATCACCTCCTTCACCAAGGCCGGGCGCAGCGGAACGGGCGAGCACACCTTCAAGGTCACGGCCGGCTGTCACCGCTTCGACGTGATGGCCGAGGTGGCGGAGGGCGCTGCCGGCTTCGATCTGGACGTGGAGCTGCGCGATGCGGATACAGGGCAGCGCATCGCGCGCGATCGCGGCGAGGCCCCGGACGCGCGCTTGGACGCGTGCTTCGGGCGGACGACGGAGCTCGGCATGGTGTTCGGGGGCGCGCCACAGGGCGCGCGGCTGGCGATCCACGACGCGGTATTTCCCGTCCCGGAGGGCGTGTCCGCGCACTGGGGGCCGCGCGCTCAGGCTGGCCTGCTCACGGCGCTGAAGAAGCGACTGCGACGCGGGCCGGATCGCGCCCCGCTGTTCGAGGCCCTGGGTGCACAAGGCACCACGCGCATGAGCCTGCCGGTCGAGCCTGGCAGCTGCTACATCGCGGCGGCCACGTTGTTGCGCGGCAGCTCGCGCGGCATGCGCCTGCTGGCGCGAGCAGAGGCGCGGGCCACGTTCGAGGAGGTGCCACCGGCCGAGAGCAGCGCGAGCGTCATGTTCTGCTCGGACACCAGCAGCCACGCCGAGCTGACGCTCGACGTCCCCGGCGCTTCGATCGGCTGGGTGCTGGCCGTCTGGCAACTTTTGCGCGAGCCTACGCCGTAAGTGTTGGCGCTTCGCTCTCCAGGCTCGATTTGGTTGTTGGCCCTCTCTTGGCTGGGCTGCTCGGGCGCGCCGCCTCCGTGCCCCGACCCGAACGACAAGCTCGCGCTCGCGACCGCGCCGCGCCCTGGGTATGGGCTGCTCGACCCGCTGGTGGAGCGCGCGGAGCAGGCCGGCGCGCGGCAGATCACGGTGATCGCCGACGGCGTGGGCTCCGAAGGAGATCGCACGGGTGGTTACATCAAGCTGCCCTCCAAGTCTTGCGTCGTGGTGTTCGCGCGAGCGTCCAAGGGTGTCGGCGACCTCGATCTGTTCGTGTACGCAGACGACGGCACCATCGTCGCGACCGACGAGTCCTCTTCGGCCGAGGCCGCGGTGGTGCTGTGCCCGCCGGTGCCGGAGCGCGTGTACGTGGCGGCGCGCATCGCGAACGGGGGTGGCAGCTTGTCCGTGGGTGCGGCCGAGGTCGAGCCCGGAGCCGCGCCGCGGGTGGCCAGCGCGCTCGGCGCACGCACCCAAGGTCAGGAGAGCGGGCGGCTCGAGAGCTGGCCTGGCCTCGAGGCCAAGGTCGCGGCCCACCGCAAGGCGCTCGGATCGAGCTGGGAGGACGTGCGCCGCTTCGCCACGTTGGTCGACCCGCGCGCCGCCACGCGCTCCTCCATCACCATCGATCCAGGACGCTGCATCGACGTCATGGTGGTGCCCTCGGAGGAGGTGCCCAGCCTCGAGGTCGTGGCCGAAGAGAAGGGTGGCCGCATCGTGGCGCGCGCCGCTTCGGAGGGCCGGGATCGCACCCTGGTGTTGTGCTCCGACGCGGGCGACGAGATCACGATCGCCGCGCGCCCGCGCGGCGGCGCCGGCCTGGCCGCGTTCGTCATCGGGCGCTCGCCCAAGCGGGCGGCCTCCGAGATCGCGCACAAGACCCGGATCGAACATCTGTCGCAGTCGGAGACGGCGGAGACCGCGCGCACGCTGCTGGCCAAGCAGGTCGACCTCAGCTGGGGCAAGGGAAACCCCGCGGGAGCGGGAGAAGCGCGGCTCGGCAGCCGCACCACCTTGGATCTGAGGTTGGCCGAGGGCTGCTCGCGGCTCGACGTCGTGGCCGGGCACCCGCTCGGGCCGCTCACCGCTGCGTTGTGGGACGGCGCAGCGCTGCTCGCCGAGTCGAGCGGGTCGGCGCGTGCCACGCTGTACGCTTGTGGACCGAAGCGCGCGTTACGCCTGGACGTGGAGTCGGGCGGCCGCCCGGGGCCGTTCGTGGTCGATGCGCGCACGGTCTCCGGCCAGAGCGCCGACGTGCAGAAGCGTCCTCTGGCGGCCGCGCGCGTCCTCGATCGCTTCATCGGCTCCAGCGACGATCCGCCCACGCTGCTGGGCGACGCCCGGGCGGTCGAGCTCGACAGCGCGCGCATGTTGTCGTCGAGCTTCGTGGTGCCGCAATCGAGCTGCACCGAGGTCGTGGTGGCGCTCGAGTCCGGCGCCGGCGTCGAAGTGCGCATCGTGGACGAAGCCAGCGGCGACGACGTCATCGGGCGCGGGCTCTCGGTCGCCAGCCAGCGTCTGTGCGGCAACAAATCCTCGCGTCGCGCCAAGCTCGAGGTGCGCGTGGACAAGGGTCCCGCCCCCGCGCTGATCGCGTTCCAGACCAGCAAGGACTGAGGGAGCCTGAGCTCACTCGTCCATGGCGAGCGCACGGTGCTCGGGCATGTGCTCGTCGATCAGATCGATGCCGTGCTGCGCGAAGCGTAGGGCGGCCAAGAGGCTGCGCCGGTCACCTTCGTGCTCGGCCGACCAACTAGCGTGCCGCACGAGCAGCGCGAGCTCCGCGGCACGGCCGAGCGTGAGCGCGAAGCGGCGCGCCCCGCGCTCGATCTCTTGCGGCGCGCGGGCCATGGTCTCGGTCAGCCACGTGGCGGCGTGTTCGGCCGCGGCGACGGCGCGCGCGGCCGCCGCGGCGAGCTCGGGGTGCGGATCCTTGGCAGCCTCGGCCAGCTCGGCGAGGAACGGAGCGAGCGCGCCCTCCTTGGCGATGGCGCGCAGCGCGTCGAGCGAGAGCACGTTGGTGGTGCCCTCCCAGATGCTGAGCACCTGCGCGTCACGCAAGAGGCGCGGAAGCCCCGTGTCTTCCACGTAGCCTGCACCACCGAAACACTCGAGCGCCTCGCTGGTCACGGCCACGCCTTGTTTGCCGGTGGTGAGCTTCATCAGGGGCGTGTACAGGCGCAGCGCCGCTTTCTCCCGCTCGCTGGCGCTGCCGGTCTCGAGCTTGCCGAGCAGCTCGATCACTCGGAAGGTGAGCTGGAACGCGGCCTCGAACTCTGCCTGCATGCCGGCCAGCGTGTCGGTGTGCAGCGGCTTGTCGGCGAGCGGGGCGCCGAACTGCACGCGCTTCTTGGCGTAGTCGCGCGCCAGCGCGATGCCGCGGCGCATGCCGGCGAGCGCTCCCACCGCGTTCCACGTACGCGTCACGTTCAACATCGGGGTGATGTTGCGGATGCCGTCGGAGAGACCCACCACGGGCGTGGCGATCGCTCCATCCAAGGTGAGCTCGGCGGTGGGCACCTTGCGCGTGCCGAGCTTGTCCTTCAGTCGGTTGATGCTGATGCCGTTCATACGGCCGTCGCGGTCACGCACCTCCAGGAAGAACAGCGCCAAGCCTCGGCCGCCGGGCGGGTTGCCTTCGGGGCGCGCCAGCGTGAGCGCCATTTGCGCGGTCGTCGCGCTGGTGAACCACTTGGTCCCGTACAAGCGGAACCGCCCCGAGCCATCGTCCATCGGCTTGGCGACGGTCTCGGTGAGCCCCACGTCCGAGCCGCCCGTGCGCTCGGTCATCCATTGGCCACTGGTCCACATTTGCGCCGGGTCGCGGGAGAGCAGGCGGGGCAGCGCGCGTTCGCTGGTCGGTCCACCGTGGTGACTGAGCGTCGCAGCGGCGCCGTCCGTCATGGCGAGCGGGCAGGTGTAGACGTCGCTCGACGCGTCGAACAAGTACACCAGCGCGAACTGCATCGCTCTCGAGAGTTCGCCGTATTTGCGCTCGTAGGCGGTGGCCACCAGACCGTGCTCGGCGGCCAGCGCCGCGCAGCGTCGCCAGAGCGGCGTGAGCTCGATCTCGTCTCTGCGGTTGCCCCACGCATCCCACGCCATCAGGCGCGGCTCGTTCAGACGATCGGCTTGTTGCAGCTGGAACAGCTCGCCACCGGCCAGTCCGCCCATGTGGTCGAGCGCGCGCTCGACGCTCTCGCGCTGATCGGCGGGGAACACGCGGCGCACGTAGGAGCGGAGCACGCGGTCCGACTGGAACTGGTTTCCGAGCTCGGGGGGGACCTGGAAGAACGCCATGGCGTCTCATCATGCTCCGCGAAAAGCACGCGCGGCAATGGGCCAACCTGCCCCTTCGGCGGTTCTTGACTTCTCCGATGCGAGAAAGCACAACCAGGCCGTGAGGCTGACCAGCAAAGGCCGCTACGGGCTGAAGGCGCTGTTCTTCCTCGCCTTCCACAGGCCGGGGCGGCCCGCGCAGATGCGCGAGGTCGCCGCGCAAGCGCATATCCCTGCGCGGTTTCTGGAGCAGATCCTGCACGAGCTCAAACGCGCGGGGATCCTGCTCGCCAAGCGCGGTCCCAAGGGCGGCTACCAGCTCGCACGCCCAGCGGCGCGCGTGTCGCTGGGCGACGTGGTGCGCGCCCTCGAGGGCTCCACGCTCGCGCTCACGCGCTCCGACCAGCGCGACGCGTGGCGCGATCCCGTGGCGTCGGTGCTGATCGACGTCTCGCACCAGGTGGAGCGCTGCTTCGATCAGGTGACCCTGGCCGATCTTTGCGTGCGCGCCGAGCGGCTGGGCGTCCGTCGCAAAGACGCCGCGCCCAGCGCCAGTGAAGAGGGGCCGGAGTATGCGATCTGAGCCGCTCGTGATCCGAAGCATCAGTGAGCGCACGGGCCCGACTCCGCTCCTCGTGCTGGCCCCGCTCGCTGCGGAGGGGCCCCGCGGCCGCGTGCTCGTCAAGTGCGAGCACCTGTCGCCGACAGGGTCGGTCAAGGACCGGATCGCCGGCGCGTTGCTCGATGCGCTCGAGGAGCAGGCTCCGCTCACCCCGGGAGCACGCGTGATCGTCGCCTCGGCTGGCAACCTCGGCATCGCGCTGGCGCTGCTCGCGCGCGTGCGGGCCATCCAGCTCACGGTCGTGTTGCCGGACAGCATGTCGCTCGAACGGCGGCAGTTGTTGGCTTCGTACGGTGCCGAGCTGGTGCTCAGCCCGGCAGAGGCGCAGCTGCAAGGAGCGGCCGATCAAGCCCGCGCGCTCGCCCACGCCCAGCCCGGCGCGCGGCTGTTGCTGGCGCACGAGCACGCTGCCGCCGAACAGGCGTACGAGCGTTCCCTCGCGAAGGAGATCCTGGAGCAGCTGTCTGGTGAGCGGATCGACGCGTTCGTCGCGCCCATCGGCACGGGCGCGCTGCTCTCGAGCGTGGGCAGAGCGCTCCGGCGCCATCAGCCCGAGATCGAGGTGATCGGTGTGGAGCCGAGCGCGTGTGCCACCGCCAGCGGTGCGCCGCCCGGTCCCAGCAAGCTGATGGAGCTGTGTTGGGGAGGCGCGCCGCCGCGTTTGGATCGCGGCGTGTGCAACCAGATCCGCGGCGTGAGCGACGCACGCGCCTTCGCGCACCAGACCGATCTCGCACATCGGCGGGGCCTCCTGGTCGGGATCAGCAGCGGCGCGTGCGTGAGCGTCGCAGAAGACGTGGCGCGCGAGCTCGGCCCGACCGCGTTGGTGGTCTCGCTGCTGTGCGACACCGGCGAGCGCTACTTCAGCCTGCGCGATCACTTCCAGCCCGAGGCATCGACGTGAGAACTGTGCTCGTCATCGGCGCCGGGGGCATCGGCGCGCCGCTCGGCCTCGCGCTGGCACGCGCGCACGCGCGCGGCAGTGAGCCGGCGTTCCGGCTGCAGCTGGTCGATGACGACGACGTGGAGCTCGGCAACCTGCACCGGCAAGTGCTGTTCGAGGAGGCCGACATCGGCCGCCCCAAGATCGACGTGCTCGCGGCACGGCTGCGCGCCATCTCACCGTCGCTCGAGGTGCGCACCACCGCCGGTCGCTTCTTGCCAGACACCGCGCTCGAGCTCGCGCGTGGGGCCGACGTGATCGCCGACGCATGCGACAACTTCCCTACCCGCTTCTTGGCTGCCGACGCCGCCCACCTCACACGGCGCCCAGTCGTACACGCGGCATCTGTGCGTTGGGTCGCGACCGTGCTGGCGAGCCCTGCCTCGCTTGGGCCCTGCTACCGCTGCCTGTTCGAGGACTTGCCCGAGGGCCCGGCGCCGGATTGTGCGACCGCGGGCGTGGTCGGCCCGGTGTGCGGAGTCGCCGGCGCGATCGCCGCCGACTTGGTGATCGCCGCGTTGTCGGGCGACCCGCGGGGGACCGGCTTCGTGCACACCTACGACGGCAAGCGCGACCGGCTGCGGCGCGTCGCGCTGCGGCCACGCGCGGACTGCCCGCTGTGCGGCCCACCCCTCATCACCAACATTTCCGCCGAGCGCTACGCCGGCCCCGTGTGCGAGCAGCCCTAACCAGAGAGAGATCCCCATGGAAGTCACCGTTCGAATCCCCACACCGCTGCGGACCTTGACCAAGGGTGCCGATGAAGTGAACGCCAGCGGCGCCACCGTGGCCGACGTCATCGCCCACCTGGAGCAAGCCTATCCGGGCATGCGCGACCGCTTGCTCGACGAGAAGGGTGTGCGTCGCTTCATCAACCTGTTCGTCGGGGATGAAGACATTCGCTTTCTCGACGGTCTCAAGACGGAGCTCAAGGCTGGCGACCGCCTGTCGATCGTGCCCGCCATTGCAGGTGGCGTGGCTTGAGCGATCTCGATCACGCGCGTTTTCTCCGCCAGATCCTGGTGGACGGCATCGGCGAGGCTGGCCAGCGCCTTGTATCTCGCGCCAGCGCGCCTGTGTCGGGCTCGAGCGCCGCGCACGACGTCGCCGCGCTGTACGCGCGGCGGGCAGGCTTCGCGGAGCTCGCGCCCGGGCCCGCCTCGTTCGACGAGCTCGCGCCGGAATGGGTCATGGCCCCGGACGCGCGAGACGTGTTAGCCGGCGCACGAGCGGCCACACGCGCCATCGTGTGTGCCGTGACCGTGACCGAGCCATGAGCCCGCGCGTGCTCGCCAGCGTGTTCGAGGCGGTTGGTCAGACGCCGCTCCTGCGCCTGACCAAGCTCGAGCGCGATACCCCAGGGGTGGAGATCCACGTCAAGCTCGAGCTGAGCAATCCCGGGGGCTCCGTGAAGGACCGCGCGGCTTCACGCATGGTGTCGCGGGCGCTCGACGAGGGACGTTTGGGCAAAGGGCAGATCTTGATCGACTCCACCAGCGGCAACACCGGCGTCGCTTACGCGCTGTTCGGGGCGGCTGCAGGCGTTCCTGTCGAGATCGTCATGCCCTCCAACGTGTCTCGCGCGCGCAAGGAGATCATCGCCGCGTTCGGCGCGCGCATCGTCTACTCCGACCCCATGGAGGGTTCGGACGGCGCCATCCGGCTCGCCCGCAAGTTGGTCGACGAGGCCGGCGAGAAATATTTCTATCCGGACCAGTACGGCAACCCAGACAACCCCGCCGCTCACTACCATGGCACCGCCCCGGAGATCCTGAGCGCCGTCGGCGACAAGATCACGCATTTCGTCGCTGGCATCGGCACGAGCGGCACCATCGTCGGCTGCTCTCGCAGGCTGCGCGAGCACACTCGCGAGGTGCGCTGCATCGCGGTCGAGCCAGCCGACGCGTTCCACGGGCTCGAAGGGCTCAAACACCTGCCCAGCTCGATGGTGCCCGCGATCCACGACGCGGCCGCTTACCACGAGACCTCGCGTGTCGAGACCGAAGCCGGCTGGGAGATGACCGAGCGGCTCGCCAGCGAAGAGGCGCTGTTCGTGGGCCACTCCACCGGCGCAAACGTGTTCGCGGCGCTCGAGATCGCCAAGGCCCAGAGCCGTGCGGGTCGCGAGGGCTGCGTGGTGACCATTGCTTGCGATCGCGCCGATCGCTATTTCGAGCCCATGAAATGGGAGCGGAGGACCGCTTGGTGAGCCCCTCATTTTCGGACTGTGTGTGGACCCAGGGGCGCCTCGAGCTCACCCGCAGGGCGCTCGCCGCGGTGGAGCGCGACGCCCTCGCGCGCTACCTGCTGGACGAAGAGGCTTGCGGCTACCTCGTTGGACCCAGCGAGCCCGGCGCTCTGTGCGACGAGGCCGTCGCGCTGCCGAACCTCGCGAACAAGCTCCACGCGCTCGACCCGGCCACGTACTTCCGCACGGCCCGCACGTTTTTCGCGTTCAACGAGAAGAAATTCGACGACGCCGTGCGCCGAGGCCTCGAGGGCGCCCGCCCGGTGAAGGTCCTCTACCACTCGCACCTGGACGCCGGCGCGTACTTCAGCCCCACCGACGCCGCCGTGCTCTCGTTTGGTGAGCCCCCCGAGGCCGAGGGTGCGCCCGCGAGGTTGGGACCGGGACCGGCATGGCCGCTCTCGTTCCTCGTCACCAGCGTCCGCAGCGGCGACCAGGGCCCCGCGGTGCAGGAGCACAAGCTGTTCGTGTGGAGCGGCGAGGCGTTCGTGGAGTCGACGTTCCGCATCGTGGAGGAGGGTGCGGACGACCGAGAACAGGACTAAGAAGCAGCCATGAAGTCTCGGGGTCGCATCCTGATCGTCGACGACGAGGCCAACGCCCGCGCGGCGCTCTCCGAGATCTTGCACGAAGAGGGCTACACCACCGAGGTGGCGGCCGACGGCTTCAAAGCGCTCGGCAAGATCGAGGACTTTGGCCCGGACGTGATTCTGACGGATCTGAAGATGCCCGGGCTCGATGGCTTGGGCTTGCTGGAGAAGGCACGTGAGGTGGCGCCCTCGACCACGGTGGTGGTGATGACCGCCTTTGGCACCATTCCGAGCGCGGTGAGCGCCGTGCAGCGCGGCGCCTACCACTACCTGACCAAGCCGCTCGACATGGGCGAGCTGTCGCTGGTGGTGGAGCGGGCCGTGGAGCGGGCCAAGCTGGTCGCAGAGAACTCGCGCCTGCGCGAGCAGCTGCGCGCACGCAGCCCGCAGGGGCAGCTCGTCGGCCGTCACAGCTCCATGGCCCACGTGGTGCAAATGGCGGAGCAGGTGGCGCAGAGCCGCGCCACGGTGCTGATCGTGGGCGAGACGGGGACCGGCAAGGAGCTCATCGCCGAGCTGATCCACCGCTCGAGTCCGCGTCACGACAAGCCGCTGGTGCGGCTCAACTGCGCCGCGCTGAGCGAGTCGCTGCTCGAGAGCGAGTTGTTCGGGCACGAGCGTGGCGCGTTCACGGGCGCGATCGGCCGGCGCGAGGGGCGCTTTCAGCAGGCCGACGGCGGAACCCTGTTCATCGACGAGGTGAGCGAGATCCCGATGGCGACGCAGGTGAAGCTGCTGCGTGTGTTGCAGGAGCGCGCGTTCGAGCGTGTCGGCGGCAACGAGACGTTGCACGTCGACGTCCGCATCCTGTGCGCGTCCAACCGCGATCTGCGCGCGCGCATCGCAGAGGGCTTGTTCCGCGAGGATCTGTACTACCGGCTCAACGTGGTCACCATCGAGCTGCCCCCGCTGCGCGAGCGTGTGAGTGACATCCCCGAGCTGGCCACCGCCTTCGTGCGCCGCTACGCGGAGGAGAACCACCGCGTCGTGGAGGGAATGACCGACGAGGTGCTGAGCGCGCTCACCGCCTACGGCTGGCCAGGCAACGTGCGCGAGCTGGAGAACGTGATCGAGCGAGCCGTGGTGCTCTCCAGCGGTCCACGGCTCGAGCTCAAGCACCTGCCGGCCACGCTCACGCCGGCCGCACCGAGAAACGAGCCGCCGCGCGTCCCCGGAGCCACCATCCAGGAGCTCGAGCGCTACGCGATCCTGCGCACGCTCGAGGCTTGCCGCGGCTCTACCTCGCGCGCGGCGGCGATCCTGGGGATCAGCCCGCGCAAGGTGCAATACAAGCTGCACGAGTACGCGGCACCGAGCGCCGGCCAGGACGACGAGGGCTCTTGAGCGCTGGCCCGAGCGAGAGGGCCGGGGTGGTGTACGCCATCTTGGCCTACGGCGCTTGGGGCCTGGTGCCGCTGTTCTGGCATGCGCTCGCCGGGGTCGACGCGCTCGAGATCCTGGCGCACCGCGTGTTGTGGTCGCTGGTGTTCGTGGCGTTGCTGATCTCGCTCAGCGGTCGCGGCTCGTCCGTGAAAGAAGCGCTGCGCTCGTTCGCCAAGCTCAAGTTCTTGCTCGCGAGCGGCGCGCTGATCGCGCTCAACTGGGGCATCTTCATCTGGGCGGTGCTGCACGATCGCTTGATCGAGGCCAGCCTGGGCTACTTCATGAACCCGCTGGTGAACGTGGTGCTGGGCGTCACGCTGCTCGGCGAGCGGCTGCGGCCTGCGCAGTCCGTGGCCGTGGGGCTCGGCGGCGTGGGCCTGCTTTTGATGCTGCTGTTCACGAGCTCGCCGGTGTGGATCGCGCTCACGCTGGCCAGTTCGTTCGCCATCTACGGGCTGCTCCGCAAGCTCGCGCCGGTCGACACGTTGGTCGGGCTGCTCGTGGAGACGCTGCTCGTGGCGCCGTTCGCCGTCGCGTTCGTGCTGACGCGCGCCGCGTCGCCGGATTCGGCGTTCGGGCTGTCGCAGCCCGGCACGACGGCGCTCTTGGTGCTGAGTGGCCCCGTCACCGCGCTGCCCTTGGCGTGTTTCGGCGCCGCTGCGCGCAGGCTGCCGCTGTCGCGCCTGGGCTTCTTCCAGTACCTGGCTCCGTCGCTGCAGTTTCTCACCGCGGCGCTGGTGTTCGGTGAGCTGGTGGACGCGCGCAAGCTGCTGGCGTTCGCGGTCATTTGGCTGGCGCTGGGGGTGGTCACTGTCGACGCGTTGCGGGCGCAGGCGAGCCGCCCGGCGCGCATGGTAGAGTCCTCGCGGTCATGACGATCGAGGCCGACAGCAGCGCCGGTGGAAGCGAACGCCCCGCGCTGATCCGCGTGGAGGGTCTGAAGAAGAGCTTCAAAATCGGCCTCTTCAAGAAGAAGGTCGTGGCTGCGGTGAAGGGCGTCAGCTTCGACGTGCGGCGCGGCGAGATCTTCGGCTTTCTGGGGCCCAACGGCGCGGGCAAGACCACCACCATCAAGATCCTCACTGGCCTGATCCGACCCTCTGGCGGCCAGGCGTTCTTGTTCAACCAGGCCGTCCCCTCCCCCGCGGCGCGCAAGAACCTCGGATTTTTGCCGGAGAACCCCTACGTCTACCCGTACCTCACGCCACGCGAGTTCGTGGAGATGTGCGGCCAGCTGAGCGGCATGAGCGGCAGCAAGCTCAGGAGCCGGACGATGGAGTGTCTGACCAAGGTCGGCATCGCCTACGCAGCCGACCGCCAGGTGCGACGCCTGTCCAAAGGCATGCTGCAACGCACGGGCTTGGCGGCGGCGCTCGTGTCCGACCCGGAGATGCTCATCCTGGACGAGCCGATGAGCGGCCTGGATCCCGTGGGCCGCAAAGAGGTGCGCGATATCATCTTCGCCGAGCGCGAAGCAGGCCGGACCATCTTCTTTTCCACGCACATCCTGCAGGACGTGGAGGCCATGTGTGATCGCGTCACCATCCTGCGCCAGGGAGAGGTGGTCGTGAGCGGTGCGATCCGGTCGCTTCTGCGCGGAGAGGTGCTGCGGACCGACGTGGTGCTGGCCAACCTCCAGGACGAGACCAAGGCGGCGCTCGAGAGCGCGGGCTATGCGGTCGAGCAGCGCCCAGGTGTGGCGATGGTGGCCGTCGAAGGCGAAGGCAAGGTGGCCGACGTATTGCGCCTCGCGCTCGACGGCGGCGCCCAAGTGGTCGAGGTGGCGCCCCACAAGGAGACGCTCGAGGATCTGTTCATGCGAAAGGCGCTCTGATTCCGCGAGGCGGCGCCGGGGGGAGATGGTTGGGGCCTCCCAATTGCGGCAAAACCTTGGTAGTTTCGCGAGCATGAAGAACTCCATGCCGCGCTCGGTTTCGCCCTCGCTTGGGTTGTCCTTGGTCTTGCTCCTCGGTTGCGGAGACTCCGGTAGCGGCGGCGCAGGAGGCTCGGGCGCCGCAGGTCCCGGCGGAGCAGGCGGCAGTGGCGGTGAGGTCGCCAGCGGCGGCCAGGGCGGGGCTGGCGCCAACGGCGGCGGAGGAGCCGCCGGAGGGGAAGGCGGCGCGGGAGGCAACGCCTCCGGCGGCGGCGGCGCAGGCGGCGGCGGCACCAGCACCTTCGAGTGCACGGACGTGACCGCCAGCTGCGTGCTCGACGCGAACGGCCTCTGCTACGAGAACCAGCTGGTGGACGATCCGGGTGGCTGCCCCGGCATCTCTTCCGTCGTCTCGCCGCAGAGCTGCGCCGACCGCTCGGACTACGACGCCGTGGCCGGCTGCAAGCACACCAACGCCGGCGGCAACTGCGAGGTGATTTGGTACGAGGACGGACCGCTGCTCGGCAGCCAGGAGACGGTGTGTCTCACGCAAATGAGCGGCGAGTGGATCACGCTGTAGCGAGCTTCGAGAGCCTGTCGCCCACGGTCTCGGGCAGGGTGGCACGCGGCACGGCCCACTCTCCTGGACCGCCTTTGCGGCAGGGGACCGAGATGGGGTTGGTGATCATGGCGCGCACGAGCCTGGGGCCGAAGCCGGGCATGCCGGAGTGAGCCATCTTCACGTTGTCCACCATGAGCAGATCGCCGGCACGCCAGCGGAACGAAGAGAAATGTGCGCGCATCGCCCGTGCGACCCGTTGCCCGTCGCCGGGCGCGAAGGCCTCGTGCACGCGCGCGCCCGCGGGAGCCTGGTCCGTGGCGCCCCACCCGAGCTTCTCTCGAGCCCGCTCCGCGACCAAGTTACGAAAGTTGCGCCACGCGACACGCGGTGCCCGCACGACGGTCAGCGACGGCACCAAGTGCGTGAGCGCAGGGCGCCGCCACAAGAGCTGGTGCAGCGCCCAACGCGGCCCGCGGTAGTCTGGCGCGAACGCCGCCCGGATCGCCGCGGGAAAGCCCAACCCCATCAGCCCGCTGTAGAAGTGCAGGTCGAGCGCGCGCTCGCCCGTCTCCGGGTGAACGAAGACCGACGGTTTGTACAACATGAGGAAGCGCTTGCGCGCGTGCTCCTCGATGCTGATGCCCAGCTCGTCGGCGAGCGCCTCGACGGCACGTACGCTCACCCCGTAACGAGCGCACACCTGCTCGACCGGGTACGTCGCTGCCAGGTAGCTCTGCGCCGCGAGCTTGGCCTTCGCGTCGTCGGGCAAGGCGCGATAGACAGCCGCGGTGTTGACCAAACCGGTCTCGCCACCCATCGGGCACGGCTCCCGGCAGAAGAAGAAGATGTAGCGCGGGACGTCCGGGACGAAGTAGTTCTCGGTGTGGAACGCGCCGAGCTCGAACGAGCCGCCGGTGGTGTAGATGGAGTTCGTGTGCAGCACGAAGCGCGTGCCCGAGACCAGCGTGCGGCCTTCCTCCGCCATGAACACGCGCGCGATGCCCTGGGTGCCTCGGATCGCCAGCACGGCGCGCTCGAACTCGTCGTCGGTCCGAAGATCGAAGCCCCGAAACAGAACTGCCCCGTGCTCGGCCGTGCGGCGGGTGACGGTCTCCGACTCCTCGCCGAGCAGCGCCACGAGATCGGCGTGTGCTCGCTGCTGGCCGGCCTCGACCACCCAAGGTGTGGCCGGCTCGGACGTGTCGGCGCTGCGCTCTTCGCGCGAGATCAGCCGGGGCTGAGCGGATTGCATGCCCGAACCTACGCCGGGGTGGCCAGCCCGGCAATCCGAGGCCGCCGCACGGCAGCCGGAGCCCCGGCGACAGCTCGTGACATCGACCCCACTTTTTTCTGATCAAGCCGCGGGGCTCCGGGAATAACCCACCAACAAGACGACGGGACGCGCCGAACAGCGCGGCGACCGAGCGTGCGCGCGGGTTCTGGCGATTGTGCCGACCTCCTGGCGCACGCCAAGGCAACGCGTCCGCGTCTCTGAGGAGGACTTATGCATGGGGTGTCCGCCCTGAGGGGCTCGGTGTGTGTTGCGGCCGTGATGATGCTCATGGGCGCGAAGACGAACGGCTGTGGCCCGGATTTCGGCGACGACGGCGAGCCGCCGATCGTCTGCCCCGACGGCACCGAGTACGACGGGCAGGACTGCCTCCCGCCCGAGCCGGTGTGTCCTCCGGACAGCTACGAGCAGATCGTCTGCGCCGATGATCCGCAGCCGCTACCCGCCGAGGACGGCGCCCCCGACTTCGGCATGGGCGGCAGCTCCGGCGGCAACTGCTGGGTCGAGTGCGTTCCGTTCGAGCCGACCTGCCCCGAAGGCACTGTGGAGCAGGTGATCTGCGCCGTGCCGGGCGACCCCGGAACCGAAGATCCCGCGCCGCCGATGGGCGGGTCGGATCCTGGCGGCTCGGGTGGCGGATTCCCGGGCGAAGAGTGCTGGATCGAGTGTGTGCCGGTCGAGCCCGAGTGCCCCTGCGGCACGCACGCCGAGTGGGTGTGCGAGCCGTGCGACGATCCGCAGGGCGAGACGTGCCACCTCGAGTGTGTGCCCGACATCGTCGACGAGTGCCCGCCCGGAACGCACCTCGACTTCGTGTGCGACGAAATGGGCTGCTACGAGACCTGCGTCGACGACAACCCGTGCCCGCCTGGAACGCACCTCGACTTCGTGTGCGACGAGATGGGCTGCTACGAGACCTGCGTCGACGACGGTGTCTGCCCGGATGGCACCCACCTCGAGATCGTGTGTGACGAGATGGGTTGCTACGAGGCGTGCGTGGACGACGACGGTTGCTTCCCCGGCTATCACGTCGAGTGGGTGTGCGACGAGGCGATGAACTGCTTCGAGACCTGCGTGTTCGATGGCTGCCCGCCGGGCATGATCCAGGTCACCAGCTGCGACGAGATGGGCTACTGCTACGACGAGTGCGTGCCCGGGGGACCTGGCGATCCCACCGATCCGCCCGCCGAGCCGCAGGAGTAAGCGGCGTCCCAACGGCCTGAGCGAGGCACCCCAGGAGCGGGTGCTTCGCTGTCGCCGTTTTGTGACCCGAGCTCGCTCGGCCGCCGCCTCAGCTCGGCAGCATCACGCGCGCGAGGCGGACGAAATCGGTGGTCGTGACCATCCCGACCAACGTCATGTCATCGAGCACGATCGGCAGACAGCCGAGCTTCTCCTTCAACATGACGTCGCACGCCACGGCGAGCGAGTCCGCCATGCGCCCAAAGACCACGTTCTTGCGCATGATCGCAGAGGCAGGCGTGTCCGCGAGCACGGCCGGGATGGTGCGACCGTCGGGCGCCGTGCCCAGTTTGGCGTGCAAGTAGTCCGTCCTCGACACGAGGCCGACGAGCTTGCCGTCACTTGCCACGACCGGCAGGTGGTGAAAGCGGAACCGCTTCATCCACTCCTCGAGGTCGCCGACCGGCTCCTGCTCCGACACCGCGATGAGCTTGCGCGTCATCAAGTCGCCCAGGTTCTTCGGCGGCCAGCTGGCGGCAGGCAGATTCGCGGTGGTGCTGAGCGCGTCATCGCGGGTGGACGAGGAGACGGTCACGACAGGATCAGGCTCGGGGCTCGTTGCGGTCATGGCCCGCGGTTCCGCAACGTTCGTGCCCGGCCGGCCTCGATGCCCGCGCTGCAGATTTCTCCGGCAGGCCGCGAGCCTGGAGCGAACGGGGAAGAACCTCGCGCGCGGACGTCGACGATCGCGCGCAACTCCCGCGGAGGAGCCGCAAGACCTGCGCGGCCAGGTGTGGTGCAGCGGCCCGTCCGTGGTCGCTCCCTCCCACTCCGCGCAAACCCGCTCGTCGCACGCCGTCCGCGTGCGGGGCGCCTGCGCTACCCGTCTGCAGGCTTGAGCAGCCGCTCCACGAACTGCGCCGCCTTCTCCAGCGCGCGCTGCCCGCTCGGGTGGTACGCAGCGAACACCATCGGATTGTGAGGCATGTCTTTGGCGACGTGCAGGGTCACGTCGACGCCTGCACGCTCGAGACGTTCGGCCAACACGACGATGTCGTCGCGCGGGATCTCCACTTCGCCGGCGATCACCAGCGTCGGAGCGAGCCCAACGAGATCCGCATTCACGGGCGACAGGCGCGGATCCTCGAGCGGCGTGTCACCAGCGAACGCCTTCGCTTGCGCCACCAGCTCCACGCGCGTCCCGAAGTCGTAGGGGTCGTTGTCGACGAACGAACGCCCCGGCATCGTGAGATCGCTCCAAGGCGAGAGCAACACGGCACCGGCAGCCTGGCCTCGGCCTCGATCGCGAAGCGCAATCTGAAGCTCGATCGCCAGATTGCCACCCGCCGAGTCGCCCGCGAGCACGATCTCGCTCGGGGCGAAGCCCCGCTCGACGAGCGCGTCGAACGCCGCGAGCGCGTCCTGAATCTGAGCCGGAAATGGATGCTCGGGGGCGAGACGGTAGTCGACGCCGATGACCGTGAACCCGCTCTCGAGCGCCAGCCGTGCGATCACGTCTGCGTGGGTCGTGCGCGCAGACCCGTACGCGAAGGAACCACCGTGGAAGAACAACACCACGCGGTCCTCCGCCGCACCGACAGGCACGAACCAACGCGCAGGCACTCCGCCCAGCGGCTCGTCCCGCAGCCTCGTCTTCTTGGCCATGTTCTGGGGGTAGGGGCGAGCCTCGTGATCGGCGCGCAACCGTGGGAGCGGCCAGCTGCTCGTCTGCTCCCAGTCGAGACGCAGATACCTTACGATGAGCTCGAACTGGAATGACCACGTCGGGCGACTTGGGCCGCCCGACCAGCGTCGGCGCAGAGTCTGGATGAAGGCGACGACCAGCAACCCGAGGGCTCTCAACATGGACGGCTCGCAGTATGGGGTGGGCGAGCCTGGGCCAGCCACGCCGGGCGCGCCAAACCGCAAGGCCTCGGGCGCCAAGCGCGCGGCGATGGACCCGGCCGGCGCCATCTCCGGCCGAATGACCGCGCGCATCGTGCGTCTGCTCGAGGCGCGCGGGCGCGATCCGGCAGTGCTTTGCGCCGCCAGCGGCACCTCGGTCGAGGAGGTGATCAGCCCCTCGGCGCGCATCCCGTATCGCGTGGCGGACGCGCTGCTCGAAGCGTGCGCCAAGGAGCTCGGCCGCGACGGATTGTCACTGGCGCTGGCCGCCGTGTACGACGAGGACACCTACGACGCAGCAGCGCTGGTGCTCCTCACGAGCCCGACCTTCGGCCAGGGCCTCGAGCGCGCGCTCGCATTCCAGCGGCTGTGGGCAGACGGCGAGCGCTTCACGCTGCTGCCGTCGTCCGACTCGGACGACGTCGTAGTCCGCTTTCGGCACCCCGGTCAGAGCGTGGTTGCGCGCGCGCTGGCGACGCCAGGGCAGCGCGTGACGCTGCTCAACCGCCGCGCGCGCTGAGGGTGTTGCTCACCGACTCGATTCGCGCGTGCGCGTCGGCGGTCAGCGGGAGTCCGCGCATGCGATCGATCAACACGCGCGCGTCCGCAAGCTGACCACTCTTCATCAGCAACATGGCGTGCCCCGCGGCGGCGCGCGCCGCGAGCTCGTCGCTGGCACCGCCCGTGTGCAGCGCGTGGAACACCTGCACCGCCTGAGGCACATGCCCCTTTTGGGCCAGTCGCTCGCCCAGCCGCAGAAAGCGATCGCGCGGCACGAACGGGCCCAAGCCCAGGCGCGGCAGGTCCAACAAGAGCTCGCCCACGTTGGCGACGTCCCCCGCCTCGGCGTAGAGCAGCGCCAGATCCACCGTGGCGCGCGCGAGCAGCGTGCGGTCCTGCAGCGCGCGAGCCGCTCGCAAGAGCTCGAGCTGCGCATCCAGGTTGCTCGGTTGCTCGGCCAGCACTGCGCGGAGCGCGTCCACCGCTTCTTGCGCGCGCCCTTCGTTGATCGCGTCCCCCGCGCGCAGGATGCGTGCGTCCTGCATGGTGGACGCGGCAGCATCCACGGAGCTGTCGAGCTTCTGGTCGATGCCGGACAAGCGCATGCCGAGGGCGACGACCGCGCCGAACACGAAGCCGCCCACGTGCGCCCAGTGGGCTGTGCCTGAGCCAGGGAAGAGCAACCCGGAGGCCACCTCCGAGAGCAGCCACAGTGGCAACATCACCACGGCGCGCGCCTCGAACGTGCCCCACTTGGGGCGAAAGCCGATCCAAATCAAGTAGAAGAAGCGAATGTGCGTGCTGGCGAAGCACACCAAGAAGCCACCCATGGCGCCCGCGATCGCACCCGATGCGCCGATCAACGGGATGGGGGAGCCAGGGTTGAACGCGCGGTGGAGCAAGCCGCCCGCCACCCCCGACAGCAAGTAGAACAGGGGGAACACCACGCGCCCCCAGCGGTCTTCGAGGTTCGCGGCGGTGAGCCACAAGAACCACAGGTTGAACAACAGGTGCAGCCAGCCGCCGTGCAAGAACTGGTGACTGAAGAGCGTGAGCACGCCACCTCGCTTGGGGACGTCCCCGAAACGAAAGGTGGGCAACCCCGAAAGCCCGGCGTCCACCGCGGCGCAGAGCCGCGCCATCTCGGCTTGCTCCTCGGCCAAGTCCGCGTCGCCGAGATCGCTCGGCGGGCGGCCAGGGACGCGCTTGTCACCCAGGATCTCGAGGCACGGCGCGGCCAGGTACGGCCGGGGCTCGGCGTACTTCACGGCGTCGGAGAGCGCGACGTTGACCGCCATCTCGATCGACGACGAGAACACCAACAGGCCCACGTGCACGGCCACGTTGGCCAGCACCAACAACAGCGCGATCAGCGGCCAGCGGCGAGCCGTGTTCTCGTGATGCGCGATCGGGACGATCAACATCTCGAGCTCGAAGCGTCAGCTGGCGCCCTTTCGCTCGCGCTCGATCTCCGAGAGCAGCTCCTCGACCCGCTGCTGCGCATCGATGCCTTCGTCGTACAAGAAGCGAAAGCCCGGCGCGACGCGCAGCCCCACGTTGCGGGTGACGTCGCGGCGAATGCGGCCCGAGGCCCGCTCGAGCGCCTTGAGCAGCTCCCGCTTCTCGAGCTCGTCGGCCCCGAGGTCGCGGCGCACGAACACGCGCACGAAGCTGAGATCGTCCGTCACCTCGACCCGCGTGACCAGCGCGCCCACGAGGCGGGGGTCGGAGAGATCGCGCAGCAGCAGGGCGACCTCTTCCCGCACTCGCCCCGCCACCCGCTGCGATCGTTTCACTTCAGTCGTCATCGCGGTCTCCCCAAGGACGGTAGCCCGGGTCGCCGAGGCCGCCTAGCACCCCTTTGCCGCCCTCGCCGAACGGCACGATTTCGAGGGAGCGGTCGGCGAGGATGGCGTCTGGCAGATGCGACGCAACCGCGGCCACTTCGCTCAGCACCTCGTCGCAGTGGGACGCCTCGTTGGAGACCACCACCACCGCGATGGTCGCAAAACGCGGGTGGTCGAGCGCGCCCACCTCCGCAGCGGACACGCGGTACTTGGCGATCACACGCTCCTTGAAGGAGCGCACGACGCGCCGCTTGTCCTTCAGCGACTGCGCTCCAGCGATCTGGAGCACGAGCCGCAACACGCCCACGAACACTGCCCACCTGCGCGGCCCTCGCTCCACGCGGACGCGGGGCCGTCTTGTTCGGATCCGCCGCTCAGGTCAACTTCTGCTTGACCTCTTCGATCTCGAACGACTCGATCACGTCGCCTTCCTTGATGTCGGCGAAGTTCTCCAAGCTGATGCCACATTCGAGGCCCTCGGCGACCTCCTTGGCGTCGTCCTTGACGCGCTTGAGCGAGCTCAGCTTGCCCGTGTAGACCACGATGCCGTCGCGCACGAGCCGAGCCTCTGCGCCACGCTTGACCAAGCCGCGAATCACGTAGCAGCCTGCGATCACGCCCACCTTGGTGATGCGGAAGACCTTCCGCACCTCGGCCGCGCCGAGCGCCTTCTCCAGCTTGGTCGTCGGCAGCAGGCCTTCCATCGCCGCGCGGATATCGTCCACCGCGTTGTAGATGATGGTGTAGAGCCGGATCTCCACGCCGCCCGCCTCGGCCAGCTGGGTGGCCTTGCCCGCGGGGCGCACGTTGAAGCCGACGATGATCGCTTTGGACGCGATCGCCAGGTTCACGTCACCCTCGGTGATGGCGCCGACCGCGGCGTGCACGATGATGACCTTCACCTTGCTGGTCGAGAGCTTGGCCACCGCGGTGTTCACCGCCTCGACCGAGCCCTGCACGTCACCCTTCACGATCAGCTTGAGCTCGAGCTGATCACCCTCGGCCAAGCGCTCCTTGAGCGCCTCGAGCGAGACGCGGGAGTCCTGCGGGATGAGTGACTTGTTGGCCTTCTTGCGCCGCTGTTCGGCGATCTCTTCGGCCGTCTTGGCGTCCTTGACCGCGTGCACCGGGTCACCGGCGCTGGGCACCTCGTTGAGGCCCAACACCTCGACCGGGGTGGCCGGACCAGCGACGCCCAGGGCGCGCCCGAGCTCGTCCGTCATCGCGCGCACCTTGCCCCAGGCAGGGCCGGCGATCAGGATGTCGCCAGTCTTGAGGGTGCCGTCTTGCACCATCACCCGCGCCACCGGGCCGCGGCCCCGATCCAGCAGGGCCTCGATCACCACGCCGTGAGCGCGGCGCTTGGGCGCTGCACGCAGCTCGAGCACCTCGGCCTGCAGGGCGATGGACTCGAGCAGCTGGTCCACGCCTTGGCCGGTGAGCGCGGACACGTGGCAGAACAGCGTCTCGCCGCCCCACTCCTCGGGGGTGAGCCCCAACCCGGAGAGATCGCGCTTGACGCGGTCTGGGTCGGCGGACGGCTTGTCGATCTTGTTGACGGCCACGATGATCGGCACTTTGGCCGACTGGGCGTGGCTGATCGCCTCGCGCGTCTGCGGCATCACGCCGTCGTCCGCGGCCACCACCAAGACCACGATGTCGGTCACTTGGGCGCCGCGTGCGCGCATGGCCGTGAACGCCTCGTGGCCCGGCGTGTCCAAGAAGGACACGGTGCCCTTGCTGGTCTCGACACGGTACGCGCCGATGTGCTGGGTGATGCCGCCAGCCTCGCCTGCCGCCACGCTGGCGCGACGGATGCGATCGAGCAGCGAGGTCTTGCCGTGGTCGACGTGGCCCATGACCGTCACGATGGGCGGCCGCGGGAAGGTCTCGTACTCGGCGACGTCGTCGAGGCCCATGGCGGCTTCGAGCGACTGCTCCTCGCTGACGGCCACGTCCTCGACCACCCAGCCGAACTCGTTGGCCAGGATCTTGGCGGTGTCCGCGTCGATGGTGGAGTTGATGTTGACGCCCGTCATGCCCATGCCGAGCAGCTTGAGCAGGACGTCGGTCACCTTCAGGCTCATCATCGAGGCGAGCTTCTGCAGGGAGACCGACTCCTCGATCTTGATGACCTTCTTGTGCGCCGACATCTCGGTGAGCACGGGCGGGCGCTTGCTCGAGGGGCCGGACGCTCCCGGGCGGCCGAACCGCTGCTGACCGAAGGCCGGGCGTTGACCCGGGCGGTTCGGCCCTCGCGACTGCGGGAACCCCGACGTCGGGCCCATGGTGCGGGGCGGCGTGGTGGACGCGCGCGGATCGTAGGTGGTGCGGCGGGCGGGTGGCGCGGCCGAGCGGGTCTGCGGCATGGGCACGCCGGGGCGGCCTTGCCAGACGTCGATGCCCGTGCGCGGCGGCACCGACGGCCGCTTGGGCGGATCGATGGGCTTCGGAGTGGACGCGGGCGGCTCGGAGGGTGGCGGCGTGGCGGCCTCTTCGCGCGCTGGCGGGGCGCTGGGCGCCGGTGAAGCGGCCTCGATCTGAGGCTCGGTGGAGGGCATGGGCTCGGAGGCGGCGCTCGGCGCGTCCTGCGCAGCAGGCTCCGCGCCGGACGCCTGGGTAGGCGGCACCGGCTCGTCCGCGGGCGCCGGGTCCGGCTCCGCCTGCACCACACGCGTCTGCGAAGGCCGCGCGGAGGGCACCTCGAGCGCGCCGGGGCCGTTCATGCCGGGGCCGTTCGCGCCGTGGCTCGCATTCTCGGTGGCGACAGCGTCAGCGGCGTGCTCGACGTCGAAGTCGACGTCGCCCACCTTGGTGGCGGCGCTGGTCCCCGCGCTGCGCGCGCGCGACGCAGACGACTTGAGCTCGCTTCGGCGAGAGGACGAAGCGGCACCGCGGGACGATGGGGACGTGCGATCGCTGAGCGGGGCGGCCACGCGCTCCTGCGAAGGCGCGGCCTCCACCACCAACACGTCGCCTCGCGGATGGGACGGCTCCTCACGTCCCCGGGTCGAGGGGGCGCTCGCACGCAAGGACGGCGACGAAGCGGCGGCCGACGGCGGCGCCGAGATGCTCGGCGCGACCACGGAGGGTGCGCCCTCGGCCTCGGGGCGCGCGCGGCGCTTGACCACGCCGGGGCGAATGCGCTCCTCGACCACCTCGGGCGACTTCTGGCGCTCGAGATGGCGCTTGAGGCGGTCGACCTGCTCGGCTTCGACGGCGCTCATGTGGTTCTTCACGTCACCGACGCCAATCGACTGGAAGAGCGCGACGATGGACTTCTGGTCCATGTTGAGCTGTTTGGCGATCTCGTACACCCGGACTTTGCTCATGCGTTCTTCCTCCCCGTGCGGGGACCCTCGGAATGGGCAGGGCCCACTCCAGCGCTCACCTCGAGTCGAGACGAAGCGCCGCAAGCCTGTGCGTCGCCTGAAGCGACCACGCTCGCCCCCGGCACGGAGCCGGTGGCGTCGGGAGCGGGCAGGCTAGCAGCACGCCGCGCGCGCGTCTCACCCGCCGACGGCGCGTCCAGCGCTCCCATCGTGTCTACCACCATGCGGCTCTGACGAAGCGCGGCCGCGATTCGCGAGTCGCTCACTGCGACGATCGCCACGCCCGCGTCACGCGTTTGCCCCAGAGCGTCATGGGCGAGCGAGGCTTTGTTGCCCCACACGATCACGAGGCCCTGTTCACGCGCGCGCCGCACCTCACTGAGCTCGGCCGCAGCCGCGGCGTCACCCGCAAGGACGACCAGGGAAGCGCGTCCCTGACGCAGGCACGAGAGGCAGGCTTCAGAGCCGACCTCGAGCTTCTTGGCGCGTCGTGCCGCGGTGAGCAGCCCGACCACCCGACGCTCGAACGCGTCTTTCACGGCCAACGCCAGCGACTCGGACGTGACCTTCTCGCCCGCCAGCCACACCTCTCCACGCGCGGCCCGCAACAGACCGCGGGAGGCGGCCGCGCGCAGGCAGGGCAGCTCGGCGTGCACGTGCGCGCCACGCCCGAAGCGACCGTCACCGGCATCTACGGCGAGATCGGTGTGGTCTGCCCCGGGGGCCTTCTCGAGCACCAGCCGCACCAGCGGACGCCCGCTCACGGGCGGCTCCCCGCCGCGCGTGCGAGCGCCGGCGCGGGCGCGCAGCCCGGGCTCCTCGGGCTTGCCGCAACCGACGCAAGTGCGCGAATGCGGAACGCGCGCGGGCCCCGAGGGACCTCGCGAGCCGCGCTCTGGCTTCGCGGGCGTGCTGGGCTCGGATGCCACGATCAAGCCGGGCTCCCCTCCCCTTCGCTCTCGGCTCCAGCGGCAGCCTTGCGCGCGTCTGCCAAGATCTGTTTCTCGCCGGCGAGGTGCTCGCGCGCTGCCAAGCGCAGCAAGCGCACCTTGGCGATACGCATGCCGGTGCGGAGCGCCAGCCGATCCTCGTCTTCACGCAGGAGGTCGCTCACCGACTTGCAGCCGGCCTCCTCCAGCAGCTGAACCGTCCGTTCGCCCACGCCGCGCAGCATGAGCAGCCGCTCGTGGTCGGTGGGGGGCTCGAGCCGCAGGGCCAGCTCGGTGATGCGCTCCTTGCGCAGCCGCTCCAGCGTGGCCTCGGCTTGGTCCTTCATCTTGTTGGCGGCCTCGGGCGTGCCGATACCTTGGATCGAGGCCAGCTCCTCGGGGCTTGCCTCACACAGCTCCTCGAGCGCGCGGAAGCCCTGCCGGTACATGGCCTTGGCCATCGCGTCGGTGACCCCTTCCATGCGCGAGAGCCCCGAGATGGCCTCTTCCTCCATCTGCCTGAACTTGGACTCGCTGATGATGTCCAGCTTCCACTGCGTGAGCTGGGCGGCGAGCCGCACGTTCTGGCCCTTGCGACCGATCGCGAGCGAGAGCTTCTCGTCCGGCACGACCAGCTCCATCCGGTTGTCGGACTCGTCGACGATGACCTTGTGCACCTCGGCGGGCTGGATCGCGGCGATGACGTAGCGCGCCGGATCGCGATCGAACGGCACGATGTCGATCTTCTCGCCGCGGAGCTCCTGCACCACCGCTTGCACACGTGCGCCCTTCATGCCCACGCAGGCGCCCACCGGATCCACGTCCGAGTCGCGCGACGTGACGGCGATCTTGCTGCGCGCGCCTGGCTCGCGCGCCACGGCGACGATGCGCACGATGCCCTCGTAGATCTCGGGCACCTCGGCCTCGAACAGCTTCTCGACCAGCCGCGGATCCGAGCGCGACAGGATCACCTGCGGGCCGCGGGCCTCGCGATCGATGTCCTTGACGTAGGCCACGACGCGGTCGCCTGGACGGTACGTCTCCCGTGGGGTCTGCTCCTTGAACGGCAGGATGCCCTCGGTCAGGCCAATGTCGACCAGGATGTTGTTGCCCTTCTCGAAGCGCTTGACGATGCCGCGGATGAGCTCGCCCTTCTTGTCCTTGTACTTCTCGAAGATGAGGTCGCGCTCGGCGTCGCGCATGCGCTGCAGCAGCACCTGCTTGGCCGTCTGCGCGGCGATGCGCCCGAAGGCGGAGCGCGATTGCTTGAGCTTGAGCAGCTCGCCGTACTCCTTGTCTTGCTCGCGCGCCTTGGCCGCGTCCTCTGGACGCCAGAACACCTGGAAGCCGAGCTCTTCGCCGAGCGAGGCGTCGAGCTTGCGCCGCGTCACCTCGGACACGTCGATCTGGCGCTCCGGCTCCGTCACCTCTTCCACGACCGTCATGTACTGGAACAGGTCGACCTGCCCGGTGTCGGGGTTGTAGCGAGCCTCGAGCTCACGGGTCTGGCCGAAGACGCTCTGCGCCGCCTTGAGGATGGCCGCCTCCATCGTCTCCACCAGGACCTTCTTCTCGACGCCCTTCTCTTTGGCCACTTGCTCGAGCGTGCTCTCGAGGTTGAGCTCCGAGCCTGCTGCCGCCGACACCGCCTTCATGATCCACTCCTCTTCACGGACTCACTCCCCGTACCACGTTGGCCCTGACTCTTCGGGCGGCCGGCGCCCCCTGCGCGGGCGGCCTTCGACCGACCGCGATGCGACGGCTTGTCCGCCCCGAGCAGCTCGAACACCAGACTCGCCTCGACTACGTCGGCCAGCGGCACGGTCAAGCGCTTGTGGTCCACGGTCATGGTCAGCGTCGCATCGCCGACTTCGCCGAGCGCGCCGCGCAACACACGTTGGCCGTCGGGCGCCGGGCGCGCCAGCTTCACGCGCGCGAGCCGCCCGCGGAAGCGGCGCAGGTCGTCGACCGAGTGGAGCTCGCGGTCCAGGCCCGGTGAGCTCACCTCCAGGTGGTAGCGAGCTGGCAGGCCCTCCTCCTGGTCGAGCGCCGCGGAGAGATCGCGGCTGAAGTTGGCGCAGTCGTCCAGCGTGACGCCCCAACCCTCGCTCAGGCCGGAGCGCTCGTCCGACGCACCGCGACGCTCGATCGTGACCCGCAGCGTGCGCGCGCCGTGCTCGGTGACCCAGCGCAAGTCGACCAGCTCCACGCCATGCGCCGAGACGAGCCCCGGCATCAACGCGTGGACACGCGCCAGGGCTGGGTCTTTGAGCTCGTTTCGCTGGTGGAACATGGATCGGCCAACGGTCTGGCGGACCGCGGGCCTGGATCACGTCGCCGAAACGAAAAACCGGGCCCGAAACGGGAACCCGGTCGCGGATCCACCAGACTTCGGGCGGACCCTAGTCCAAGGCACCACGGCATGCAAGGCCCGTGGACTGGGGGATGTCCCACACTGCGGCGGCCCCAGCCGCCGCGGCGCTCAGGCTCGGTTCGGCATGGGCACCACGTCGACGTGCAGCGTCTCCTCGAACGCGCCGATCTCTTTCAAGCACGCATCCGAGGGGCGCCCGGAGACGCGTAGCTTGGTGCAGGTAGCCTTGGCTCCGTCGAACACGGTGTTCGAGATCTCTTCGATGTTGATGCCGTGGCGCTTGAGCACGCTCAGCGTGTTGGCTAGCGCCCCCACCTTGTCGAGCTGGCGCAGCACCACGACGTAACGCGCGGGAGACGCGGAGCACACGTTGATCACGTTGGGCACGTTCTCCTCGGTGAGAAAGCTCCGAACCACACGCGTGATCTCTTCCGAGATCGCTCGCTGCGCCTGGCGAGATGCCCCGCCGATGTGCGGTGTGAGCAAGAAATTGGGGGCTTGCGCAAACCGGCTCACGAACTCGGAGCTCGGGTCGCGCGGCTCGCCAGGGTGGACGTCGAGGCCCACGCGCAGGCCCTTCTTCGGCGCGAGCTCGGCGAGCGCGTCGAGGTCGATCAGATCGTGCCGCGCGGTGTTGATCACGATCGCCTCGTGTGGGAGCGCCTCGAGCACGGCGCGCGACACGATCCCACGCGTCTGCGGCGTGGAAGGCAGGTGCAGCGTGAGCACGTCGCTCACGGCGGCCAGCCGCTCGAGCGTGGGCGCGAAGGACACGTCGAGCTTGCTGGCCTTCTGTGCGCTCATCCCGCGGGAGAGGACGTGTGGCTTCATGCCGAACGCCTTGGCGCGCGTGAGCACCTCGCGCCCGGTCGCGCCGAAGCCTGCGATGCCGATGTGACGGCCGAGCAAGCCCCCTTCGCTGCCATACTTGCCGCGCTCCCACCGCCCCGCGGTGAGGTCTCCATGCGCCTCCACCACGCGCCGATCGAGCGCCAGCGCCAGCGCCATCACCAGCTCCGACACCGCGGCCGCGTTCTTCCCCGGGCAGTTGGCCACGTAGATCCCGCGCGCGCTCGCCGCCTCGATGTCGACGCTGCCAGTGCCGCCCCCCGCGCGAACGATCAGGTTCAGCTCGCGTGCGCCCTCGAGCGCCTGGGCCGTGACCTCGGTGCGTCGAACCACCAGGATTCCGACGCCGTTCAACGCACGCGGCAACGTCTCCTTCGTGATGCTCGGGTCGGCTACGATCTCCACGCCGAGCAGGCGCAGCTCTTCGAGCGGCTGGATATCGATGGAGTCGGCGATCAGAAGGCGCATGGGTTGGTTCAACGTACCAGATAGCAGCGTCCCGCGAACGCTCCTCCTCGCTGCGAGCATGTGCTCGTGTGGCGACCGTGCGCCCGTGTCGCCCTGGGGGGAGCGAGGGCTGCCGCCGCTAGGCGCGTTCGTCGAGGCGCCGGACCTCGGGCGCTGGGTGGCTGCGATCGAAGCCGAGGCCCGCGCGGGGGGGCTGCACGTCGAACGCTCGCTCAGGGTGCGCGACCAAGGCAACGTGGAGTACGAGGTGCAAGCGCTGTCCGGCACCGATGGCCTGGGGCGCCCCACCACGGCGACGCGCGTCGCGAGCCCGTTCGGCGTGATCCTCGCGCTCGGTCCTGCGCGCGCAGGCGACCGCGACACTCCGCCGAGCGAGCTGCTCGAGACGCTGCCGCTGCCCGCCGGCCAATCGCTCGCGTTGCCACGCGACCTGACCGGCGACGGCACGCTCGAGCTGGTGCTGCGTGGGCCGAACGGCAGCATCTCCATCGTGGCGCTGTCGCCGCACGGCAGCCAGGAGCTTCCCACTGATCTCGCGTTCGAGCCAATTCAAGCTGTGCCGGCCGGCAAAGGCTTCGCGTTGTCCCGGGCGCAAACATCCAAGACGCCCTTGCCCCTCCGCTTTCGCGAGATCGCGAGCTTCGAGCGGGGCCGTTTTCGCTCCGACTCGGCGTTCGCGCGCGCGTGGCATGCCGAGCAACGAGATGCGCTGCGAGCCGCACCCGAGAACGAGCTTGCGGCCGACCGCGTGGCGCGGCTGCTCGCGCGCGCCTTTCACCAAGGCCGGGCGGAAGACGCCAAGAAGGCGCTGTCTGCCCTGTCCGAGGAGCAGGTGCCGAGCGACCAGCAGGCCGCCTTCACGAACGCGCGAGCCGAGCTCGAACGTTTGCTGGCCCCGCGCCCCGCGGCGAACCTGGAGCGCTGAGCACGCTTACTCGTCCCAGTCGTCGCGCGAGTCCCAGTCGTTCTTGTTGCGCTTGCGGCCGCCGCCGTCGTCGGCAGGACCGCCGCCGCCGCGCTTGCGGCGATCGTCGAACGTCTTGCGCGGGGGACCGCCGGGCCCGGCGGCGCCAGGTCCACCCACCCGGCGATGATCCGGCGGGCCTCCAGGCGGAGGACCACCGAAGTCACGAGGAGGCTCACGCGGGGGAAAGTCGCGGGGGGGACCTCCGAAGTCGGAGCGCGGACCGGACGAAGGTCCGAAGCGGTCGTCACGCGGTGGGCGATCGTGAGCAGGATTCACCACCAAACGCCGACCGCGCACCTCTGCACCGCGGAGCAGGTCGAGCGCGGAGCGTGCAGACTCGGCGCTCGGCATGTACGCGAAGGCGAAGCCTCGCTTCCGACCGTCGGGATCGGCGGGCATGATCACGCGCACGACAGGTCCTGCGCCCGTCGCGTTGACCACGGCCTCGACCTCTTCCGGGGTGGCGTCATACGGCAGGTTGCCGACGTAGATCTTGCGGTCGGGAGACTCCATGGCTGCGCCGCCGGCCGACCGCGGCCCGCCTGCGCTCGGAGGCCCCCCCGCTTCACGCTTGGGGGGCGCCGACTCGAACGGCCGAACCGAAATGCTGCGGCCACCTTGGAAGCTGCCATGCAGCGCCTCGCGCGCGGAGTTTGCCTCGTCCTGCGTAGACATCGTCACGAAGCCGAAGCCACGTGGCCGTCCCGTGGTGCGATCCTTGGGCAACGTCACTTCAGCGACGGTTCCCCCCGTCGCCTCGAACAGCTGCCTCAGCACGTCCTCAGAAACACTATCGGGCAACCCCGCGACGAACAGCTTCCTCGAATCCTCAGCCATCGAAATTCAACCTGTGGTGCAGAAGTCTCCAAGCTATCGTTTCCGGTTCGCGCGTCAAGCAGCATCCGTGTCGGGAGCCAGCGCGCTGGTGGGGTAGGATGGGGCCGTGTCCCAACCGGTCGAGCCGCGCCGAGCGACGCTGTCTCCGCCGCGCGGGCGCATCACCGGCTCGTTTCGCTTCAGCGGTGATCTCGACGAGCGGCTCCTGCTCGAGCGCTTTCCCCCGGAGCAGCGCGTGAAGGGCATGTTCTGCGCGCGGTTTGCGGCGGAGCTCGAGAGCGACTGGCGGATGGTCGAGCGAGAGCTGAGGGCGCCGCCGCTGCTCGGCCGCTACCTTCCGTTCCACGACTACCCCCTGGTCGATCATTTGCTCTTGGCACTGCGTTGCGCCCAGAAGCGCTTCGGCCCACTCGGCCAACGCGAAGCCATCCGGCGCATCGCGAGGCGCGACATGGAGACGTTCCTCTCCTCCACGCTCGGCCGCATCACCTCGGCGCTGCTGCGCACACCGGCAGAGACGCTCGCGGCGCTGCCGGGGGTGTACGAGCGAGTGGCTCGCGGACCGCGCTACCAGTGCGAGCGGCGCGGCGAGCGCGCAGCCAGCATGCGGCTCGAGCACAGCTTCGGGCCTTGGGAGTACGTGGTCGGCCAGCTCGAAGGGGTCGTGGGTCACTACGCCGTGGAGCCCACGATCGAGTGCTTCCAGGAGGGCACCGCGCGCCGCTTCGATCTCAGCTGGTAACTCCACCGTGTATGCTCGACCGAGAGCGCGGCCCATGACGAACCAGGATCCCAACCAGCGCTCGGCGGGCCACGTGCAGCTGCCGCCGGGCTGGTACCCGGAGCCGGGCAGCGGCCAGCTGCGCTGGTGGGACGGGAGCTATTGGGGCCCCTACCACGGCGGCGGCGCGCCCAATCCACAGCGCAACGCCGCGCTGGCGCACTACCTCGGCATCTTGGGCTTCATAGGTCCGCTCATCATCCTGGTGACCAACAACTCCAACGATCCGTTCGTCCGAGACCAGTCGGTCGAGGCGCTGAACTTTCACCTCACCTTTCTCATCGCGTGGGTGTTGATGACGGTCGTCGCGTTCGTCACTTGCGGCATCGGAATGCTGCTGGCCCCAGTGCTGATGGTCGGCCAAATCGTTCTGGCGATCACGGCCGGCCAGGCCGCTGCACGCGGCGAGTGGTACCGCTACCCGGTCAATTTTCGCATGGTCTCGAATTAGGGGCGGCCCTCGCTCAGCGAGGGTCGGGTCGAGCACCGCGACACGAAACCATGGGGGACGCCCACTAGCCGAGGCTGCGGAGGTCGATCACGTCGAGCGTCTCGCCGTGCTCGAGCGTCCCATGGTCGGCGGGGATGACGACGAGCGCCTCGGCGCTCGCGAAGGAGGTCACCGCGCCCGAGGCTTGGTTGGGGAGCAGCTCCGCGGCTTGTTGGCCCTGGTGCTCCACGAAACGCGCGCGCGCGAACTCGGTGCGGCCAGGGCTGCGCGTGAGCCGTCCGAGCACGCGCATGGATCGCTGCGGCGTGGTGGCGGTCGAGAGGCCCGACAGCGCGCGCAAAAGCGGCACGCCGAAGAGCGCGAAGGTGAGGCAGGCCGAGGCGGGGTTGCCGGGCAGACCGAGCACGACCGTCGCGCCGCGCCGGCCGACGGTGAGCGGCTTCCCCGGCTTCATGGCGACCTTGTAGAAATCGAGCGTGACGCCAGCGGCCTCGAGCGCGGGACGGACGACGTCGCGAGTGCCCACCGAGACGCCGCCGATGGTGACGAGCACGTCGCAGCCGGTGAGCTCTCGCGCGATCGAGGCAGCCGCGAGCTCGAGCCTGTCGGGGATGAAGGGCGCGAGTCGCGCGACAGCGCCGACGCGACGCGCGAGCGCGCTGACGTAGAAGCCGTTCGACTCGACCACGCTGGCAGGCCGCGCTGGGTCGCCTGGAGATCGCAGCTCGTCGCCTGTCCCCATCACTGCCACGATCGGACGGCGCGTGACCGACACGGCAGCGCGATCCAACGCGGCGAGCAGCGCGACCTTGCCGGGCGTGAGGCGCGTGCCGGCAGCGATCGCGGTGCTGCCGTGGGCCAGATCCTCGCCCTGGCGCCGGATGTGTTTGCCCGCGGGGGGGGCCTCGCGAAAGCGCGCAAGCTGCGCGCCGTCCCGCTCGAAGGTCTCGACCTCCTCCTGCATCACGACCGTGTCTGCGCCGCGCGGCATGGGGGCGCCGGTGAAGATGCGGCAGGTCGTGCGCGACACGAGCTCGTCGAAGCCGCTGCCGGCAGCGCTCTCGCCCACCACCAGGAGCTCGAGCGGGGCGCCAGCGGCGAGATCGCTGGCGGCGAGCGCGTAGCCGTCCATGGCGCTGTAGTCGAACATCGGCAGATCGAAGGGCGCACGGACGTCCTCTGCGAGCACGCGGCCATCCGCCTCGAACACCGACACCCGCTCGGCGCCGAGCGGAGACGCGGTCGCGAGCAGCTGCTCGAGCGCCTGATCGAAGCTCAACATCAGGCGCCGCCCTTGGGCGTGTGGTGGTGAGTACGTCCACGCGCCAGATCGCTGGCGTGGGGTAGCACCGGCACGATCAGCTGCGTCACCGCAAGGCGGATGGCCGCCTTGCTGCCCGGCAACGCGAACACCACCACCTCGCCGGCCAGTCCGGCCAGCGCGTTCGACAGCATGGCGCGCGGCCCGATCTCGGCGAACGACAGCTGGCGAAATGCCTCGCCGAAACCGGCCATGGGTTTGTCGATCAGCTGGGCCACCACCTGGGCGGTGTGATCGCGCGGCCCCAGGCCCGTCCCCCCGGTGGTGACGATGGCAGCGAGCCCGGGTCGCGCGGCGAGCGCGCGCAGCGCGGCCAGCATCGCGCTCGGATCCTCGCGCACGATCTCGCGATGGACCACGCGGAAGCCCGCCGCGCCGAGCAGCTCGTCGAGCAAGCGCCCGCCTTCGTCGTCGGCGCTGGTGCGGGTGTCGCTGAAGGTCAGCGCGGCCACGTCGATCGCTGCCTGCTCGCTCACCGCCCGACCCCCGATGCGGCGGGCAGATCTTCAGCAACAGGCGCGGTGGCCTCGAACACCTCCGTGCGGAACGGCATCTCCAGGGCTTCTTCGAGGCGCTCGGGGTCGAAGTCGAAGTGGCGCAGGCGGATGGGTCGCTCGGGCGAGATGAGCCGCAGCCGCACGTGGGGCGGAACTCGCGGCGTACGCTCGCGCTCGAACAGCGTGGGGGACACGGCGCCGCCCTGGTACGGCGTGACGACGGTGATGTCGGTCGCGCCGCGCGCGAGCAGCTCGCCGAGCAGGGTGTTGTCGGCCGCGCCGCCGTCGACGTGCACCTCGCCGTCGAGCACGACCAGCTTGGCGTACAGGCCCGGGATCGTGCAGCTCGCCACGATCACGTCGTGCATGTCGCTCCGGCTCTTGTTGGAGTGGACGACCAACGCCTCCGAGCGCACCGCCAGCGCGTGCACCGGGCTGGGCTCGTGGAACGGGAAGGCCTCGACCACGCCAGCGTCGGCCTGGCCCTGGCGCTGCCCCATCGCGCGGACGCGCGCCTTGGCGCTCTCGTACGCGTGCCGGAGCATGCGGCTCGCGCGCGTCGTGGACACGAGCAGCTCGGCGTCGCTGGAGACGATCCGCTCGTTGGGCACGTAGCGCTCGAGCGACTCGCGCACGATGCGGCCCATTCCGAACGGGGAGCCCTCGGATTTGAGGTAGCGCGAGGAGACGATCTTGGTGCTGGCCATGGACCGGAACATGTCGGGTCCCTCGGTCGAGAGCCCCGCGACCGTCACGGCGCCCGCGATCGACCCGCTCGAAGCGCCCGCCACCAGGTCGAATCGCTCGCCTGCGAGCGCCAGCTTGCGCAGCACGCCGAACTGAAACGCCCCGCGGCAGCCGCAGCCAGGGAGGCAAAGAGCGCGCGTCGGGGAGCTGACCATCACAAACGTGCTTTGCGCGAGGGCTACCTTGGGCAGTAGAGTCCGGGCCGTGTCTGGACCGCTGATCCCGTATATCAAAGTCCCCGAGATCCCGCTCGGCCTGCCGACCCCGTTCAACAGCATCAAGCCGTTCGGCGTGCTGGTGGCCACCGGCGTGTATCTCGGCGCGATCGTCGCGGTCCGTCACGCGCGCCAGCGCGGCCTGAACCTGGACAAGATGAACACCTTCATCCTGTACGTGGTCGGCCTCGGCTTCGTGGGCGCCCACGTGATCGACGCCGTGTTCTACACACCGGAGAAGCTCTCGCAGGACTGGACCTACATCTTCCAGCTGTGGGCTGGGCTCTCCAGCTACGGCGGCTTCTTCGGCGCGATCTTCGGGACCTTCGTCTACAAGTGGGTCAAGAAGGAAGACGTCATGCCGTACATGGACACGGTGTGCTCCGCCTTCCCGCTCGCGTGGGTGTTCGGGCGCGCCGGCTGCGCCACGGTGCACGATCACCCCGGGCGCATCACGCAGTCGTGGCTCGGCGTGCACTACCCCGAGTTCATCCAAGACCCAGCGATTCTGAAGCTCGCCAAGGACGATCGCCACATTGGGCTGCTGTACGACCCCACGCTCACCGTGGGCCGCTTCGACCTGGGCCTGATCGAGATGGCGCTCACCATCCCGCTGGCGCTGAGCTTCCTCTACCTGTGGTCGCGCAAGCCTCGAAACTACGGCTTCTGGGCGGGCTGGCAGTGCATCTTCTACGCGCCGGTACGCTTCGCCCTCGACTTCTTCCGCATCGAAGAAGGCGGGCGGCACGAGGCAGATCCCCGGCACTTCGGTCTCACCCCCGCGCAGTTCGCGTGCTTCATCTTGCTCGGTGTCGGTGTCTACATGCTGCGCATGTCCAAGCAGTTCCCCGCGCCGGCCACCTGGGCCGAGCAAGAGGCGTTGAACAAGAAGTTCATGGCCATCGAGGCGGGCGAGGACGAAGACGAAGCGCCCGCGCCGAAGCGCCGCAAAGAGGTCGCCCGCGCAGAAGCCGACGCCCCGCGCGCCAAGCGCAAGCGCGCCCCCGAGCCGAAGAGCGAAGCCAGCAGCGAGGCCGAGCCGAAGCCCGAAGCCGAGCTCGAGGCCGAGCCCGCGCCCAAGAAGAAGAAGAAGAAGCGACCGCCGAGCTCGGACGACTGAGCGACGCGTCACGCTGCGCGAAGCTCAGTGATGCGCGTGATCGTCTCCGCAGCGCGCGTCCTTCCACCCCACCCAATAGGGGCCCTCCGGTCCGTGCTCGCGCTTCCAAATGGGCAAGCGTGACTTGATCTGGTCGATCAACAGGCGGCACGCCTCGAAGGCCTCGCCACGATGCGGCGCGCTCGCAGCACAAACCACCGCCGCGTCGCCGATCTGCAACGCGCCGACGCGGTGCGCGGCGAAGACACGAACGCCGGGCAAGCGCTCGCAGATCTCTGCCTCGATGCGCGCGAGCTCTTGTTCGGCCATGGAACCGTAGGCTTCGTACTCGAGCAGCGTGACCGCGTGGCCTTCGTTGTGGTCGCGCACGATCCCGACGAACGTCGCGATGGCGCCGGCGCCCGGGTGGCTCACGTGCCGCTCGGCCTCGTGCGTGGAGAGCGAAGCCGTGCGGATGCGGCTCATGTGCCGCCGCGCCCGTGCTGGGGCGCGCGGTAATCACCGGTCTTGCCGCCGCTCTTGGTGAGCACGCGCAGGTCGCCGATGACCATGTCGGGATCGATGCCCTTCAGCATGTCGTACACCGTCAAACACGCAGCGCTCGCCGCGGAGAGCGCCTCCATCTCGACGCCGGTGCGATCGAACGCTTCGACCACCGTGGTGACGGTGACCTCGCCAGAGCTCTCCTCGACGTCGATCAGCACCTCCACCTTGGTGAGCGCGATGGGATGGCACAGCGGCACGATCTGCGGGGTGCTCTTGGCAGCCATGATGCCCGCCACTCGCGCGGTGGCGAGCACCTCGCCCTTGGGCACGTCGTGGCGCAAGACCCGGCGCGCGGTGTCCGGCGCCATGTACACGCGCGCGCACGCGGTAGCGCGCCGGAGCGACGGCTCCTTGTGCGCGACGCCGACCATGTGCACGTCTCCGTCGGCGTTGAGGTGGCTGCTCAACCTGGGCTCGGCGTCGCTTCGCGGCGGTGGCGCGCTGGGCGGGCGGTGCCGGTAGTCCATGGTCGCAGGCGGCTTGCTTCCGCGCGCCTCGGACGCCGGTGGGCGCGACGGTGGACGGAACGGATACCCCTGCGGGGGCGGCGCGGTGACTTGCCCCTCCATGTTGGCTTCGGGCGCGCGCGGAGGGCCGAGCAAGACCGAGGGCAAGCTCACCTCGGCCTCCCCGATCTCCACGTCCGGCAGCGGGCGCCGGTCCGGGGGAAGATCGGACCGGCCGCCACGTGCCGCCTTGGGAGGTAGGATCGCCGCCACCGCAGCCTCGAGCCGCGCGGGATCGTCGTGCGCGATCGAGCGTCGCAAGACGTGCACCAGCGCGTAGCGGTCGAGCGCGCGCAGCTTGAGCCACGTGGCGGCGTCCACCGTGCGCCTCGCGCCCAGCGCGGCGCTCAGCTGCTCGGGGGGCGCATCGCGATCGGGGTCGAGCACCGGCTTGATGCGCGTCGCCGGCATCGTGCTGCGCTTGACCAAGCGCTCGACCAGCGCAGCGTCGACCACGTCGTGGCTACCTGCGAGCGCGAGCGCCTTCCGGTCGTCGAGCGGCAACGACTGGTAGCCCTCGAGCGGTAGGCGAAACCCGGCCGAGTCCAGCGCGCGGCGCGCCGCCAGCGGCAACAGCGCGAGCGGCGCGTCCCCCGTGTCCTCGAACGGATACACCACACCTTCGAGCTCGGCCATGACGTGGGCGAGCCTACCCTAACCGCCGATCGCCCGCATGCTGACATGCGCGGCAGACTCTTCGGTGCAGCCCTTGAAGGTCTGCCCGTCGGGCTTCTTGGACCACGCCTCGGCCAGCAGTCCAGTGATGCGCCCGCTCTCGCCGGCTTGGGCGGCGGCCGCCGCGTCGACCCCGTCTTCGGTCGCGAGGCAAGGCCGCAGCACCCCGGTCGACGAGACGCGGAGCCGATCGCAGGTCGCGCAATACGTGTCGCTGGTGCCGCTGATGAACCCGACGCGGAGCCTGGAGTCGCGCCGAGCGCGGGCGTACCGCGCAGGGCCGCGGTCGTGCTCGCCTTCGATCGGCCCGGGCGCGAGCAGGTGCGCCAGTCGCTCGCGCATCTCTGCCACCGTCACCAGCTTCTCGCGCACCAATTTCGCGCCTTCGGCGATCGGCATCACCTCCAGGAAGCGCGGCACCAGATCGCGCTCCCACGCGAACTCGACCAAGCGCTCGAGCTCGTCGTCGTTGTCACCGCGCAAGATGACTGCGTTCAGCTTGATCGGGCCGAGGCCGACGCGGCGTGCCTCGTCGATACCTCGCAGCACCTGCGCGAGGCGGCCGCCGCGCGTGAGGGCCCGAAAGCGGTCCGCGTCCAGCGTGTCGATGGAGACGTTGATGCGGTGCAGTCCCGCCGCCCGCAGCGGGCCCGCGAGCCGGGCCAGGCGAGAGGCGTTGGTGGTGAGGGCCAGGTCCTCTACGCCGCGGTCCGACAGCAGCTGAACGATCTCGACGATGCGCGGGTGGAGCAGCGGCTCGCCGCCCGTGAGCCGGAAGCGACGCACGCCAGCGCTGAGCAGGCCGTCCATCAGCGCTGCCCACGCCGCGAGATCCAGGGCGCCGTGCTCGTAGCCGTCGTGTTTCGAGGGCCTGCAATAGGTGCACGCGAAGTCGCAGCGGTCCGTCACCGACAGCCGCACCGAACGGGCGCTGGGTCGCTCGACCAAGGCCGGCGAGCGACGGACCGCAGCGAGCACGGGCAGCGAGCGGTGGGTCCCGGGGGCGAGCATGTCGGCCCGCTACCCGCCCGCTACCGGGGGGATGATGGCCACTTCGTCACCGATCGAGACCGGGTCCGAGGGCTCCGCATACGTGCCGTTGATCGCCAAGCGGATCGAGGTGCGGTAGGGCTGGAGGCCCGGAAAGCGCTCGAGCAACAGCGGCCAGAGCTCCGCGGCGGTGCAGGCCCGGGAGAGGGGCAGCTCGACCTCGGCAGCGCCCAGCACGTCCCTCGCGCCGGCAAACGCCAGCACGCGCAGACCGGCGCGATCCTTGGTTTCGGACACCATGCCCGAGGAGGGTAGCAAACTTTTCTCCGCGCAGCCGGTCGACGAGCTCAGGCAAACTTCGCAAACGCAGCACTAGCCTCGGGCGCGCGGTTCTCTATATTCGGGCAGTCCCATGAGCGAGGAAGCCGCCTTCCCCCCCGGCACCGTACTGGCCGGGCGCTACCAAGTTCGCCGCGAGCTCGGTCGCGGCGGCATGGGCATGGTCTATCTCTGCCGCGACCTGGCGCTCGACGAGCGCGTTGCGCTCAAGCTGTTCGGCCGCCCGGGAGAGACCACGCGGCCGGAGGATCAGTGGTGGTTCCAAGAAGAAGCACGCGCGCTCGCGGGCCTGAATCACCCCGCGGTCGTGCGTGCGCGCGACTTCGGCGCGCTCAGCGACGGAACGCCGTTCTTGGTGATGGATGCGGCGCCGGGCCGCTCCCTGCACGAATGGATCTACCTCGCACAACACGATGGCCTGCTGCCCTGGCCGGTGGTGTGGTCGTGTGTCGATCAGATCCTGGCGGGCCTGGCCCACGCGCACGCGCGCGGGGTGATTCATGGCGACCTGAAGCCGAGCAACGTGCTGCTCGACATCCCACCCGACGGTGACGAGTGCCGCGCTTACATCTTGGATCTGGGTCTCGCGTGGCTCATGCAGGATCGCATCGACCACCGGCTGGACGGTTCGACCGAGGCCGAGCCCACCGTGCGTTACGGCGCCGGCACCCCGGGCTGGATGGCGCCGGAGCAGATCCGCTACGCCACACCGCACATCGGCCCCGCCACCGATCTGTACGCGCTCGGCTGCATTCTGTTCGCGCTGGTCTCCAACAAAGAGCCTTACACGGGCACGAACGAGGAGCTGTTGGCGGCGCACCGAAACTCGCCAGTGCCCGATCCGGGCATCCCTCCTGGCGCCCCCAAGGAGCTCGGGCCCTTCGTCAAGCGCCTGATGGCCAAGAGGCCGTGGCATCGCTTTCCTTACGCCGCAGACGCGCGCCGCACGTGGCGCACGTTCCGCCCGGACGCGGCCGCCACCAGCACGCCGCTGCCCAAGTCCACCGCGGCGCGCAAAGACGTTCGCTCTTCACGCAACGCCATCACGCTGGGCGATCCGTTCGGACACGGCGACACGCCGCCCCACCCGCCCCCGGCGGCCGGCTTGCTCGCGCTTCGGCCGAGCCCGTTCGTGGCCCGCGCAGAGGAGCGATCCCGCCTGCTCACGGTCGCGCACGAGGTCGCGGACGCGTTCGCCGATCGCCAGAAGAACCAGCAAGCGCGCCAGCTCGTCCTGCTCACCGGAGAGGCGGGCGTGGGCAAGAGTCGCCTGGCCGAGTGGCTGTGCGAGGAGGTGCATGAGCGCGGTCTGCTCACCCAACTGCGCGCACGCTACCGGCGCATCCCCGCGCCGCTCGACGGTGTCGTCGGCGCCATCACCCAGCACTACCGCCTGGAGCGCGCCGACCGCGACGTGGTCGAGAAGGTGCTGATGAACCTGTGGGGCGTCGACCCCAAGGACGACGATGGGACGACCTGGGTCGCGGCCGGCAGCGAGTGGCTTTGCCCCGCGCCACCCGGGGCAAAGATCGGCCCCAGCGGCAAACGTTTCGCGCTCGACCACCCCGAGCTGCGCTGGCTGGTCATGCGCCGCACGTTGGAGCGCGTCGCGTTCGATCGCCCGGTGCTCCTGTGGATGGACGACATCCACCTCGCGCCGCCCGGCACCTACGAGAACATGGCGCGCTTGCTCAAGGAGAGCGAACGCCTAGCCATCATGATCGTCGCCACGGTCCGCAACGAAGCCGTCGAGGCCGAGCCTCAGAACGCGGAGCGCTTGGCCGCGATGATGAGCGCCGTCGGCGGGCTGCGCTTGGATGTGGCGCCGCTCGACTCGACGGAAACGCACGAGCTGCTCAAAGAGACGCTGCCCCTGGACGACACCGCCGTCACCGAGGCCGCCGCGCGGAGCAAAGGCAACCCGCTGTTCGCCCTGCAGCTGTTGCACGCGTGGGCCATGGGCGGCCACCTCGAGATGCACGAGGGCCTGTACCACGTACCCAAGGCCTCGCTCGCGACCCGCGCCAGCACCACCGCCGATCTGTGGGAGGATCGGCTCGCGGCCGTGCCCGAGGAGTTCCGCAGGGCCGCGTTGGCGGCGGCCGCGCTCGGCGGCGACATCCGCCGCGACGTGCTGCGGGCGGAGTTCGAGGCGCTCGGCATCGACGCCGCGCGCGCAATCGCCGTGCTGAAGCGTGCCCAGATCATGTTGGGCTCCGGCACCGAGAAGCTGCGCTGGCCACACGCGCTCCTGCAAGAGCACCTGCTCACCCAGCTGTTCTCGCGGCCTGACGCGAGCCAAGTGTTCCTGGCTGCCGCCGAGGCGCTGGGCCACCACCCCGCCGCGCAGACGCGGCGCATCGTACGCCATCGGGTGGTGAACCTCATCCGCGCGAACGCGCTGGCCCAGGCGGCGGATCTGTTGCACGGCTTCATCGCCGCCAACTGGGGACGCTCGCGCGAGACCGCCGCGACACTGCGCGATCTGGCGCTGCTCGATGGTCGACTCGAGGGCCGCCAAGCCGCGGTGCAGCACTTGTGGCGCGGCGAGGCGCTGCGCCACGCCGGCCGGCTCGAAGACGCACGGCGCGAAGCCGAGGCCGCGCGCCAAGGCTTCCAGGAGCTGGGCGATCGCAGCAGCGAGGCGACCTGCCTGCGCCTGCTCGGTCACATCGCGAGCGATCAAGCCGCCCCGGCGCTCGGCCGGCGCTTGGTGTCCCGCGGTCTGGCGATCTTCGAGGATCTGCGAGACGACCACGGCGCCGCGCAGTGCGAGGTGACGCTCGGCGAGATCGACTTCTTGATGGGCGATCACGCGCGCGCGCGCCAGGTCATCACCAGCGCCGCCTCGCGCTTCTTGCGGGTCGGGGATCGCCTCGGCTACGCGCAGAGCCTGGTGGTTCAGGTGTTCATCGAGCAGGCCGGCGGCGGCCAGGCCTCCACGCGCAACACCATCGTCACCGCGCGGCGCGAGTTCGAGTCGATCGGGTACCGGCTCGGCATGGCCCAATGCGATCTGACGCTCGCCCACACCGATCACCGCGACGGCCAATGGGACTCCGCCGCCAAGGTCGCCGGGTTGGCGCGCCAGGCCTTCCGCGACCTCGCCAACCCCCGCGGCGAAGCCGGGTGCGAGCGCATCCTGTGCATGATCGCGATCGACAGCGAGCGCATCGACGACGCGGAGGTGCACGCCAAGACCGCAGCCGCCTTGTTCGACAAGCTGGCCGATCCGTGGGGCCTGGTGGAGGTTCGGCTCTTGCTCTCACAGATTTCTCTGTGCCGTGGCGACGCCGAGGCTGCGCGAGAGCACCTGATCGCCTGCGAAGCGGTGGCGCTGGTGGAGTCGGAGCCCAAACAGCACCGGCACCTGACCAAGGCCTGGCTCGCGTACCACGAGGGCCGCTTCCACGAAGCCAGCAAGGAGCTCGACGCCGCACGCGCCGCGTTCAAGGATCCGATCCGCACCGGCGACCACACCCCGATGTTGCTGGATCGCTTCGCAGCCATGGGCTGGCCCAAGCCGGCCGGGCCCAAGCTCGAGGCGTGGCGCCACAGCCTCACGAGCTCGGCGCAGGCGGCCGCAGGCCGCGGGCGCGTCGAGGCCGTCTCTTCTTTGCCACGCTGAACCAACAAGCCAGTGACGAACCGCTTCCCCCATGACCCCTGAGCGGCTCGCGAGCTTCGAGATCCTGAAGCGGCTCGGCGCGGGCGGCATGGCCGAGGTGTTCCTCGCGAAGAAGCCGGGCGCCGAGGGCACCTTCAAGCTGTTGGTGCTCAAGCGGATCCACCCTGCGCACATGAAGTCGCGGCGGTTCCGCGCGATGTTCGTGGAGGAGGCGCACCTCGCCACGCGCCTCAACCACCCGAACATCGTGCAGGTCTACGAGTTCATCGATCACGGCGACGATGGGCTGCTGCTGGCCATGGAGTACGTCGAGGGTTACGACCTCGGCCGGCTGATGAGCGCGGCGCGCCAGAAGGGCACGCGCATCCCACCCTGGGCAGGCGCCTTCATCGTGTCCGAGGCGGCCAAGGGCCTGCACTACGCGCACGAGCGCCGCGACGAAGGTGGCTCACCGCTCGCCATCGTGCACCGCGACGTCTCGCCGCAGAACATTCTGCTCAGCGTCGAGGGCGCGGTGAAGATCGCGGACTTCGGCATCGCCAGCGCCAACCTGTTCCGCGAGGAGCCGGGGACGCTCAAAGGCAAGTTCGGCTACATGTCGCCGGAGCAAGCGCGCGGCGAGAAGGTCGATCGCCGCAGCGACATCTATGGCCTAGGGGTCGTGCTGTACGAGGTCCTGACGCTGCGTTCGCCTTACGCAAAGAAGGATGACCCCCTCGTCAAGCCCCCAGACGAGGAGCTGCTCGAGGCGGTAAAGACCGGCAAGTTCGAACCTCCGAGCGCGCACGTGAGCGACGTGCCCGCCGAGCTCGAGGCAATCGTCATGCGCGCCATGAGCCTGAACCGCGAGGATCGCTTCCAGGCGGCGCGCGACATGGCCGGCGCGATCGGCCGCGCGCTGCTCGCCAAGCAGGAACTGGTCGATGCTGCCAGCATCGAGCACGCGCTCACCATGCTCTTGGGCAAGAACTCGATCCTGCCCAGCGCCCCGCCCCCCAGCGAGGCCGCGCAGCAGACCTTGGCCGCGATCCCGCTCAAGCGCCCGGGCTCGGTGGTGCGCGACGAGGATCCCAAGAGCCGCGCGCGACGCCCGCGAGAGGTCCGTCACGTAGCGGTCTTGGCCATGCGCTTCGACGGCCTGGCCGACCTGGAGAAGACCCTCGGCCACGCCTTCAAGCGCGTCGCGGACAACCTGCGCGGCACGCTCGACAACATCGCCTACAAGCGCGGTGCGCGCTGGATGTGGCCGAGCGAATCGCAGGGCTTGCCGGAGCTGTGCACGGGCATCGTCGGGCTGTTCGGCAACCCATCGCGCGCCGCGTTCGACGCTGCCTCGCTCGCGATCGACGTGCACGAGGCGCTCGCGGGTGCCTCCGAGGATCTGCCGCGCCGGGTCACGCCCGCCATCGGCATCGTGCGCGGAATCGCCTCGGGTGAGCGCGATAGCCAAGGCCACCTGGTCGACCACCAGCTGCAAGATCCCGTAGGATTTTTGGCTGATCGCGTCGGCCGGCGCGCGCCGATGGGCAAGACCTGGGTGGCGGGCGGCTTGTATCGCCTGGTGCGCCGCGATTTTCGCTGGGGAGATGCGCCCACGCTCGAGCTCGAGGACGCCGAGCAGAGCGGGGCGCCGCGCACCATGCGCACGTACGCCTTGCTGCGCCCGCTGACCCGCGAAGAGCGCGCGGTGGAGATGGCGCTGGCGCCCAACGATCTGGTGGGCCGAGACGCCGAGAAGGCCGACTTGCATGCCGCCTTCCATCGCGCGGTCACCCCGGTCTCGCTCGACGCCGAGCGCAGCAGCCGGCCGAGCTCGGTGCCACCGCGTACGTCGCGGCCCGCCACCGCCCGAGGCCGGCTCATCTCTCGCGCCGTCGTCGGCGAGATGGGCATCGGCAAGACCGCGCTGGTGGCGACGTTCCTGAGCGAGGTGCCGCGCGACACACGCGTGCTCTCGATCGAGTGCTCGCCCGTCAAGAGCGAGGTTCCTCACTCGACGCTCTGCGATCTGCTCCGCGAGGCGACGGGCGTCGGCCTCGATCACTCGCTCGACGAGGCCGCGGCGGTGTTTCGCGGCATCCTCGGTCAGGTCTCGCTCAAGACCGCCTCCACCGAGCGATTGGTGACGCGGCTGAGCGAGATCGCGACGGGCAAGCAGGTGGCTGGCGCCGCAGAGGAGGAGGGCGGCCACTACCGCCGCGACGTGCTCTTGATCGCGCTCAGGGTGCTGCTCGGAGCGCTCGCGCTGGAACAACCGCTGGTCATCGTCGTGGATGGCTTGTCCTGGGCGGACCGCTCCAGCTTGGAGATCATCCACGAGCTGCTCAAACGCGAGGAGACGTTCCCGATCCTGGTGCTCCTGGTGTCGCGGCCGGACGAACGTGTGATGCCATTCCTGGAGGGCCTGGTCCGCATCGAGCTGCGTGGCCTCTCCCCCGAGGAGCAGGTGCGCTTGGTCGAAGCGCGCCTCGGCGTGCGAGAGGGCGTGGCAGTAGTGTGCGCGGAGCTGTTGCCGCGCGTGGCAGGCAACCCGTTTTTCTTGCTCGAGATGGTCGACGCGCTGCTCGAACGGGGCACGCTCGAGATCATCGAGAAGACGGGCGGGCGTCACGAGCTCCGGCGCAACGAGCGGCCAGGCGGTGACCGCGCCGAGACCTTGCCCTCGACGTTGGAGCAGCTGATCGGTGACCGCATACGCGAGCTGCCACAGACCGAGCACGACGTCGTCGACTGGCTCGCCGTCGCCGGCGGACCGCTGCTCGAGTCGGACATCATGGCGCTCACGCGCGTCGACAACGACGAGGCGATCACGCGGCTGTGCGCGCGCGGCATGTGCGACAGGAAAGCGGGCGTGGTCGACTTCAGGCACCCGCTCGCGCGCGACGTGGCCTACCTGGCGCTCGACGGCAGCACGCGCGTGCGACTCCACCGCTTGCTCGGAGAGCACCTCTCCACCACGCCCCTGGCCCACGGCTTGTCGGCGGCGATCGTGGCGCGCCACCTCGCACGCGGCGAAGCGGCCACGCATGCGGCCGAGCTCTACCTGACCGCGGCGGGGGCCGCGCGCAACACCAACCAGGCCCAGCTCGCGCAGCGCTACTACCTGCGCGCGCTCTCACTCCTGCCGCTTGGCGACGGCAGACGCATCGTGGCCCACGACTCGCTCGAGGCGATCTATCGCTACTTGGGCAGGCGCCGTGAGCGTCGGCTGCACCTCTCGGCCATGCGCAAGCTCGCCCGCGCGAAGGGCGAGGCCAAGTGGGCTGCAGCCGCTCTGATTCGCACGGCCCGTCTGGAGCTCGACGAGGGTGTGCTCGCGCGCGGGTTGCCCATCGCGCAGCGCGCCGCAGAGATCGCGCGGCTGGCGAAGAACAGCTCGCTCGAGGTCGAGGCGTTGATCGTGCTCTCGGAGATCCTGCGCGACTTGGGCGACACCCAAGGCGCGATCTCCGCGTGTGATCGCGCGCTGGAGGTGTCGTCCGGGCGCAGGCTCGAGCCGCGGCTGCGCGCCGAGGTCATGCGAGCCAAGGGTGTGCTCCTGCGTTACGTGGGTCGCGTCGACGACGCCGTCAAATCCTACATCGAGGCGCTGGCCGTGTTCCGCGCGGTGGGCGCGCGTCGCAGCGAGGCGCGCGTGATGACCTCGCTCGCCTTCGCCATGTTCGTGCTCGAGCGCTTCGAGGACGTCATCGCGCTCGGCCTGGAGTCGGTCAAGATCGACCTCAGCATCGGCGGTCGGTTCCAGATCGCCAAGACGCTGTCGAACGTCGGGCAGGCCTACGCGCGCCTGGGCGATCTGGGCCGCGGGTTGTCGTTCCTGCGCCGCGCGCGCGAGGCGCACGAGCGCTACGCCGACCAAGACTCGCGCGCCGACACGCTGCTGTGCACGGCCGGCATCCTGCTCGAGGCCGGAGATGTGGACGCAGCGCACACCCTGGTCGGCGACGCAGGCGCGCTGGTCGCGGTCACGGGCAGCGTGTACGACCTGGTCAACGAGCGCATCATCCGCGCGTGTATCGCGCGGCTCGCCGGGGACGCGCAGAGCGCCGTCGCCTTCGCCTCGGAGGCGCGGCAAACCGCCGAAGCGCAAGCGCTGATGAGCTTCCACATCTACGCGACCGCGGTCGAGGCCGCGGCCCGCGTCGACGCGGGCGAGCACCACACCGGCGTGCTGCTGGCGCGCACCGCGTTCGGCGCGATCGAGAACGTGGGAGGGTCCGAGTACGGCATCGAGGTGCGCGCACTGTGCTGTGACGCAATCCGACGGGGTTCGCCCAGCACCGCCGACGACGCTTACCAGCGCGCCGCTGCGCATGTGCGCAAGGTGGCTGGCTTCATCCGCGACCCCGAGCTCAAGCGCAGCTTTCTGTCGCGCGCGCTGGTCGAGCGCATCGTGATCGAAGCGGGCCCTCCCGGCGAGAGCCACCGGCCCGGGAGTATGTCGCCCGAGTGAGCCGTGTTGCCCTGATCTTGTCGGGTGGCGGCGCGCGCGGGGCCTACGAAGTGGGCGTGCTCTCCTACTTGTTCGATCACTTCGGGCGAGTGCGGCGGCGCATGCCCAAGGTCGACTTGATCCTGGGCACCAGCGTGGGCGCCATCAACGGCTGCTTCCTCGCCTCCCACCTGAGCGACCCGGCGCTCGGCACACGTCGCCTCTCCAACCTGTGGTCGGACATCCACATGGACGAGGTGCTCGGCTTCGGCGTGAGTCAGATGGCGTCCCTGCCCAGGTTGCTGCTCGGTGGCGGCAAGGACGCCGTGGGTGTGTTCGATGTCACGCCCATGGCCCGCTTGGTCGAGCGAGAAGTGGCGTGGCGCGCGATCTCGCGAGCGTTCCGCGAGCGGCGCTTGACCGCCCTGAGCGTGTCGGCCACCGAGATCGGCAGCGGCAAAACCGTGCTGTTCATGCAGACCGCACCCGGCGAGCGGTTACCGGCGATCCCGCCGCCCCGGACGGTCATCCGCGCGGCGCGTGTGGGCCCGATCCACGCGCTCGCCTCGGCGGCGATCCCGGTCTTGTTCCCACCCGTGCGACTCGGGGCGCAGCTCTACATGGACGGCGGCGTGCGCCAGAACACCCCGATCGCGCCCGCGCTGCGGCTGGGCGCCACCCACGTGCTCGCCATCGGGTTGTCGAGCGAGGCGCGTGACCTGGCTTCGTCCGACCCCAGCAAGCCACCGAACGTCGCGTTCGTGGTGGGCAAGATCATGAACGCGTTCCTGCTCGATCACATCACGAGCGACTTCGAGGTGCTCGATCGCGTCAACGCGCTGATCGACCACGGTACGCAGGCATTTGGCCCCGACTTCCTCGACAAGCTCAACCAGGTGGCGAGCGCCGCGAACACCCAGCCGTATCGGCGGGTGACCACGCTCGTGGTGCGGCCGAGCGAAGATCTGGGCGCGCTCGCGCAGCGCTACATCCGCTCGTCGCAGCTGCGGGCGGGGCCAGCGCTGCGACGAGTGTTGGCCATGCTGGACGTGGGCGCGTCGTCAGAGGCGGATCTGGCGAGCTACCTCTTGTTCGACGGCGCGTTCGCGCGCCGGTTGATCGAGCTTGGCCGCTCCGACGCAGAAGCGGCCAAGGACGACATCGGGCGCTTCTTCGAGAGCGCCGAACGCGAGTAGCGGCGGAGGGGGACGCCGCCTCACGGGCACGCTCCAAGGCCAACCGAGACAGTCCGCGAAGCGCTCGAAGCGACTCGCCTTCAGGGCTCCGTCTTCTTCTTCTTCTTGGGCTTGGCGGCGACCTTCTTCGCGTCCGGCTTCTTGTCAGCCTTCTTGGTGCCACCCTCGCCACCCAGCGCGATCTCGATCCGGTCGGAGCGAACCTTCGCCTTGTAAGCCGGCGGCTCACCCTTGAACTTGATGGTGATCTCGACGCCATCTTGGTTGTTGATCACGTCCACCGCGCTCAAGCGCTTGTCTTTGCGCATCAGCGCGGAGCTGGTGCTGAGCGACTTGCGTTTGGGCACCGTCAAGGTGAAGCCCCCCTCGATCTCCTTGGCGCTGAAGCCCTCGATCGGGCCGTCGAGCTTCATCTTCAGCGTCTTCGAGTTGGACAGCTCGCCCTGACCCCACTCGCGGACGAGCTCGGACTTCTCCGCCGGCTCGTCGTCACCCGCCTCTTCGCTGGGCTCGGCCGTCTTGGCGACCACCGGAGCCTTGGGCACCTGCACCACCGTCGACAGCGGCGTCGCACCGAACAGCGGCACGTCCGCAGTCGCTGCAGCTCCGGGGATGGGCGGAAGCCCCACCGCAGGTTTGACCTCTGCGCTCGCGGGCGCCTTGGCAGCCGTCTCGGGACCACCGCCAGACAGCGCCTTGCTCATACCCACCGCTCCGAGCACGACCACGACACCGGCCACGGCGCCGATCATGAGGCCTCGCTTGGGCTTGGCTACCGGCTTCGGCGCTTCCTCCTCGTCGGCACCGTCTTGCCCCTGTCGTACCACCCGGCGCCCCTCGCTGGTCAGTGCGCCGCTTGGCGGCGGTGCCGTGACCCGCTTGGGGGCGCTGGCCCGCTTGGCCTCGTCACGCGCCTCACGGCGCTTCTGGATCGTGCCGGAGATCGAGGCAAGCAGCCCGCGCGCCCCCTTGCCCAGCTTGGAGAACGTCGGCCCAATCTGCTGGGCCGCCTTGCTCGTCATCTCCTTGGCGCGCTCCTGCGCGACGCGCAGCTTGTTCGGCGCCAGCATCGCCGCTTCCTCGGCATCGGGCTCCGCATCGCTGTCCACGGCCGGCACGGCCACCTTGGCGGCTTGCGACTTGGCGGCGGACTTGGGAGCGCTCGCCGGGGCTTCGTCCTTCTTCGGCGACACCGCTTTGGTGGCAATCTCTGCGGCCTTCTCGATCGGCGCGCCCGTCACCTTCGTGCTCGGCGCCGCCTCCGCGTCGACCTCCTTGGACGGCTTGGCGCGCGCGGCCGAGAGCCCGACCTCGGCGGCGTCGAAGCGCAGCGACACCACCAGCTGCGGCACGCTGCTGGTCGGATCGACCTCGACCTTCACGCCGTCGACGAAGCCTTCGCGCCGCTGCCCCGCGTCGACGTCCTCGACCGCCACCGTGCGCCCGAGCTTGAGGAACTCGAGCGACGATCCCACCGCGATCTCCTTGCTGTCCGCGGAGCGCACTCGCGCCTTCATGGGAGAAGCCAGCCCCTCGATGTGCAGGCGCACGCGGGCGCCCTTCGACACGGGGGGCGACGGGGGCGCCATCGGCTCCTCCGCCGCGACATCCTCCGCGCAGAAGGCCTTCAGCTGAGCCTCGGTCTCGGCGTCGAGATCGACGAAGCGCAACCCGAACTCCCCACCCTTCTCTTCGCTGGTGGCCCACAACACCTCGCCAACCAGGACGATCTCGCCCTCCGGTCCGTCGAAGCGACACACCAGCTGCTCGCCGATGTCGGGCAAGTAGGCCGTGCGGAGCCTCATTCCCTGACCAGAGACGTCCACGCTCTCGGCCTCGAAGGCGGCTCCGCCCTCGGCCCCACCGACCGCGACCATCGCCTCGAATTGCACACGGTTCCCCAGCGCACGGCGCTCCTTCGCAGCTGCCGCATCCCGAGATCGATTGCCTCGCGCCATCATGGACGTATCTCCTTGAGGACGTCTTGCGGTGAAAGCTGCCATCGGGCCAAGTTTTCTCGCCAGCCAGCGACCCGCCCGGCGATGCTATGCTCCGACCATGAGCGGCACAGGCGACGACTCGCCAGGATCGCAGCCACCCAAGCCCAAACCCGCCGCCGACGTGGTGCTGGTGCGCGGTCCGTCGGACGACGGGGTGGGCGTGGAGATCCTCCGCTTGCGCAACGAGAAGCTCGAGGCGGGACAGCTCAGACCAGCCGCGCCGGGCAAGCCCATCGTGGGCGAGTTGGTTCGGCTGGAGCGGCGACCCGAGCACGAGGCCCTGTTCGACGTGGAGGTGCTGCATCGCGCCGACCCCCCCAGCGAAGCCGCCGCCGCGCGCAAGGGCCCTGCAAAGGTGAGCTCGAACGCATACCGCGAAGGTTGGGACCATGTCTTCGGATCCAAGGGGCCACTCAACTGATCCGCGCGCGCTCGCTTGGGCGCTCGCCCTTGGCTTCGCAAGCTCGTGTGATTCGCCGTTACGAGACGACAGCTCCCAGCCTCCGGGCTTCGACCAGGCGTTGTCGCTGCCCGCGATCGAGGACGAAAATCCGGATCCGCGCGTGCTCGAGGTGCGGCTCACCGCGCAACAGACGCCCGTCTCGATCCTGCCCGACCGCGACACCGTGGTCTGGAGCTACGGCACCGGGTTCCCTGGACCGCTGCTCCGCCTGACGGCGGGAGATCGCTTGATCGTACATTTCGAGAACCAGCTACCCGAGCCGACGACCGTCCACTGGCATGGCGTGCGCCTGACTGCAGACATGGACGGCGTGCCCGAGCACTCGCAGCCGGTGGTCGAGCCCGGCGGCACCTTCACGTACGACTTCGTGGTGCCAGATGCGGGGCTGTTCTGGTTCCACCCGCACGAGCACGACGCTGCGCAGCTGGGGTTCGGCCTGTACGGCGCGTTGCTGGTCGATCCCGCAGAGCCCGAGCCAGACCTCGGAGACGAGCTGGTGATCGTGCTCTCCGACATCGCGCTCGATGACGACGCACAGCTGCGCTCCCCCAGCGACGGCGGCGACCTCGCAACGCTGTTCGGTCGTGAGGGGCAAGTCCTGCTGGCCAATGGCCGCAAGTTGCCCGAGCTGCCCGTGCGCAATGGGCGCCGGCTGCGCCTCCGCCTGGTGAACGCAGCCAAAAGCCGCTACTTCCTGCTGGGGCTCCCCGGACACACGTTCTCCGTGATCGGCGGACAGGCAGGCCCTCACCCGGAGGCGAGAGACGCGGACCAGGTCCTTCTGGTCCCGGGTGGCCGTGTCGACGTGAGCGTCACGCCACGCGGCGCGCCCGACGAGGTGGTGGAGCTGCTCTGGATCCCGTTCGACCGAGGCTATGGCTCCACCGAGTTCCGCGCCCCCGAGCCGATCATGACCTTCGCCCTCGTTGGCGACGAGATCACTCAAGGTCCCATACCCACACCTCGCGGGACAGCGCCCGAGCCGCTCTCGGCCGTGGACGCGGTCCCGGTCGAGGTTCGATTGACCCAAGACAGCGGGCCCGCTGGCGAGCTCGTACTCGGCATCAACGGCGTCCCGTTTGGCGAGGGCGAAGACATCCCCGCCGCGGTCGGCGAGACGCAGCTATGGACGGTCACCAATGAGATGGAGTGGGACCACCCCTTCCATTTGCATGGTTTCTTCTTCCAGCTCGTGGACGAGGTTGGGGCGCCGCTCGAGCCGATCGAGTGGCTCGACACCGCCAACGTCCCGGCAGAGCAGAGCGCGCACTTCCTGGTTCGCTACGACAACCGCCCCGGCATGTGGATGTTCCATTGCCACATCCTCGATCATGCGGACGCGGGTATGATGACGATGGTCGATCTGCGCCCCTGATCCGCGCGCTACCCACCGACGACACGCTGCCGAATCTTGCGCTGCGCCAGCGCCGAGAGCACTAGGCCGAAGAGGGCCAACGTGACCGTCAGCTTGAGGGCTGGCCACAAAAGGGGCGCCTCCGGCAACAGGATGCCACGGAACGTCTGCGACAAGTGCCGCACCGGGTTCAGCTCGACCAGCCATGCAACCGCGGGGTGGGACGGAGCCAGGGGGAAATAGGTGTCGCTCACCAGACCGAGCGGGATGCCGACCAGGAAGGTCGGGTAGTTCATGTGGTCGATGGAGGGCACAATCGCGGTGAAGATGAGGGCGAATGCTCCGAAGACCAGCCCCGCGACGAACGCAATGGGGATGGTGGCCACGAGCAACGGCGTCTGGATCGACACGACGCCGGCAACGACGAAGCCAAACAACACGAGCGACACCGCACAAGCATTCATCGCTCCGCGCGCCCCACACCACAAGATCTCGCCCCACACCACATGCCGCATCTCGAGCTGGGTGGCGAGCATGCCATCCCACGTCTTTTGGTAGAACATGCGCACGTACGCCGAGTACAGCCCCTCGAAGAACGGCGTGGAGAAGGCGGTGTAGGCCAGCAGTCCTGGCGCCAGCCAACTCGGGTAGTCGCGGGCGCCTTGCCCTCCCAGCGTGACGTAGCCGCCGAGGCCGATCCCGAGCGACAAGAACATGATCACGGGCTCCATCGCCGGCGGAAAGAACGCGGTGCGCCAGTTGCGCAAGTACACCAAGGCGTTGCGGCGCAGCACGGCGATCGAGCGCCAATCGAACAAGGCTCGCAGGTCGGCGGCGACGCTCACGAGTGGGCCCCTTGACTGAGCCGCAGGAACAGATCCTCCAGTGTCGGCCGGCGAACCTCGAACTCGGCGCCGGCCAGCGCGTCGGTGAACAGCGATAGCTGGGCTGCAGAGACGGGGACGCGCAGCTCGTCCAACACCTCCTCGCGGTGTACGCCGTGCGTTTGGGCGAGCTCACGCGCGATCGCCCTCCCCTCGCCGACGACGACCACCACGTGCTCGCCCAAGAGGTCGCCGATCACCTCCTTGGGGCTACCGGCGCCGATACTCTTGCCCTCGCTCAGCACCACCAGCGAATCACTGAGCCGCTCCGCCTCGTCCATGTAGTGGGTGGTGAGCACCACTGCGAGGCCATCTTTGCGCACTTCGGCGATGAGCTTCCAGGCGTCGATGCGGGCGCGCGGATCCAGCCCGGTGGTGGGCTCGTCCAGGAACAGCACCCGTGGATCGTGTACCAGCGCGCGGGCGAGCATCAGCCGCTGTCGATAGCCGCCGCTCAACGTCTCGACGCGCTGGTCCTCGAACGAGGTGAGGCCAAAGCGCTCCAGCAGCCCGTCGATCCGGCGCTCGAGGTCCACCACGCGAGGTCGAAAGTACGATGCGTAGATCTCGAGGTTCTGCCTCACGGAGAAGTCGTGGTCGAGCGTATCGTCCTGCGTCACCACGCCGATCAGTCGTTTGGACTCGGCGCGATGCCGTCGAAACGACCTGCCCAAGTAGGAGATCTCGCCTTCGTCCGGATCGAACAGCCCGTACAACATGCGCAGCGTCGTGGTCTTGCCCGCGCCGTTGGGGCCGAGCAACCCGAGCACGCGGCCTTTCGCGAGCGAGAGGTCGAGCCCATCGACGACACGCTTGTCGCCGTAGGACTTGACCAAGCCGCGCGCCTCGAGGACTGGTCGTTCGGTGACCTGAGCCATGCCCAGCCGACGGTACTCCAACGCTCGACAGAAGGGGGACCGTCGGCTACAGCCCCGGCGGTTGGCTCCAGCATGAGCTCCGAGCAAATCTCCAAAGCTTCACCGATCTCGCTCGGCGACGTCGTGGGAGACCTGTCTGCACGCATCGAGGAGCAGCGACGCGCGCGCTTGCCGTCGCTCGACCCGCCCGAAGGGCTCGTCCTCACCCGCGCAGCGGAGCTCGCGGCCGAGGCCGTCCGCGGCGGCGCATGCCTGAAGCTCGCAACGGGTGCGGCCGTCGCCAGCGTGGCGCTCGTCGCGCGCGAGCTCTTGGCGCTCGGTCGGTCGTGCGTGCTGGTGGTGCCGGACCCGGAGCTGGTCGATCGCGCGGTCGGGGACGTGCGGTATTTCTGTCCGGGTGCGCGCGTGCTCGGGCTGCCGCACGGAGAGGCCAGCCCCTACGCCGACCAGAGCCCGGACCGCGCCAGCGCGCAGAAGCGGCTGAGCGTGCTCTCCCACCTGGCCCGCGGAGTGGCCTTCGACGCGCTGGTGACCACCGGGGCGGCGCTGTGCCGCAAAGTGGTGCCGCGAGAGCTGGTGCTGCAACACAGCCTGAGCGTACGGGTGGATCAGGAGCTCGAGCGGGACCGCGTGGCGCGGCAGCTCAGCGAGGCGGGGTACGCCCGCGCCGGACTGGTCGAGGACCCGGGCACCTTCGCGTTGCGTGGGTCGATCATCGACGTGTGGTCGCCCTCGACAGAGCGCCCGGTGCGCATCGAGCTGCTCGGCGACGGTGTGCTGTCGATCAAGGAGTTCGATCCGGAGAACCAGCGCACGCTGGGCGAGCTCCGCGAAGCACACTTCAGTCCGGCGCGCGAGACGCCGCTCTCGGCGGCGGCGATCGCCCGCGCACGCAGCGCGCTGCACGCCTTGACCGACGCGGTGGACATGCCCACCAGCAAGGCGCGGGCGCTGATCGAGGAGGTGGTCTCGGGCCGGTCGTTCTTCGGCGCGGATGGTTACCTGCCGGCGTTCGCCGAGCTCGAGCCGCTGTTCGAGTTCCTTCCTTCCGAGTGTGTGTTCGTGATGTGGGAGCCCGCCGACGTGTGGGCCGAGCTGAGCCGCGAGCGCGCCCGCGCTGCGCGCGACCATGCCAGCGCCACCAGCGGCGCGCGCTTCCCGCTCGAGTCGTTCTTCTCGAGTGAGGCCGAGGTGGAGCATGCGCTCGGCCGGGTGCCAACGATCGCGCTGGGGCGCAGCCTGACGCTGGGCGCCGACTCCGAGCTGGGCCGCCGCTACGCCGCCGACGCGAACACCCCCAGCTTGTTCTCGTTCGACCAGGCCGAGCTCACCCGCGCGATCGCTGCGCGACGTGCGAGCGGCAAGGCCGAGGCGCTCGAGCCGCTCGAGGACCACGCGCGGCTGTGGCTCGACCACGGCTACGACGTGCGTGTGGTCGCGCGCACCGCCACGCAGGCCGACCGCATCGCCTCGCTGCTCACCCACCGCGGCGTGCAGACGCAACGAGCCGAGGGCTCGGAGGCGCTGAGCAAGGGCCGCGTCTGGGTCGAGGTGGGCTCCCTCGCCCACGGGCTGGTCGTGCCAGGCGAGCTGTTCGCTCGGGTCACGGAAGAGGAGATCTTCGGCGCGCGAGCGCACCGTCGGGCTCGGCGCCGTGAGGCGGAGGGCAAGCGGGCTCGCTCGCGCGCCTTCGTCGAGGACCTGAAGACGCTCTCGGTGGGTGATTTCGTGGTCCACGTGGAGCACGGGGTGGGGCGTTACTTGGGGCTGATCCACCGCAACGTGGGCGGCACCACCATCGACCTCATCACCGTCGAGTACCTCGGCGGCGACAAGCTCTATCTGCCGGTCTACCGGCTGAATCAGATCGAGAAATTCGCCGGTGGAGAGGGCAGCCCCAAGCTGGACCGGCTGGGCGGGCAGACGTTCGCCAAGACCAAGGCTCGCGCCGCCCGCGCGGTGCGCCAGCTGGCCGACGATCTGCTCAAGCTGTACGCGGAGAGGCTGACCACCAGCCGCCCGCCGCTGCCGGCCGCAGACGACGACTACCGCTCGTTCGAGGCGACCTTCCCCTACGAAGAGACCGAGGATCAAGCGCGCGCGATCCAAGACGTGGAGCGTGACCTCGAGGCTGCCTCCCCGATGGATCGGCTGGTCTGCGGCGACGTCGGCTTCGGCAAGACCGAGGTGGCCATGCGTGCCGCGTTCCGCGTGGCTGCACAGGGCCGCCAGGTCGCCGTGCTCTGCCCCACCACCGTGCTCGCGCAACAGCACTTTTTGGGCTTCTCCGCGCGCATGGCCGGCACGCCGATCGAGGTGCGCGTGCTGTCGCGCTTCTCGAGCAAGAAGGAGCAAGACGACACGTTGCGCGGGCTGAAGGCCGGCTCGGTCGACATCGTGATCGGCACGCACCGGCTGCTGTCCAAGGACGTGCACTTCAAGTCGCTGGGGCTCTTGGTGGTGGACGAGGAGCAGCGCTTTGGCGTGACGCACAAGGAGCGCATCAAGCAACGCCGGACCAGCGTCGACGTGCTGACGCTGAGCGCCACTCCCATCCCTCGCACGCTGCAAATGGCCATCGCCAGCGTGCGCGACATGTCGGTGATCACCACGCCGCCAGTCGACCGGCGCGCGATCCGCACGTTCGTGACGCACAACGATCCGGTGGTGCTGCGAGACGCCATCGAGCGTGAGCTCGGCCGATCGGGTCAGGTGTTCTACGTGTACAACCGCGTCGAGGGGCTGCACGAACGCGCGGCGCGCCTCGCCGAGCTGGTGCCGAGCGCGCGGATCGCAGTGATCCACGGCCAGATGAACGAGACCGCGCTCGAGCGGTCCATGACCGACTTCGTCGAGGGGCACTACGACATCCTGTGCGCCACGGCGATCATCGAGAGCGGGCTCGACATCCCCCGAGCGAACACCATCATCATCGACCGCGCGGACATGTTCGGTCTGGCTCAGCTCTACCAGCTTCGCGGCCGCGTCGGGCGCTCACGCGAGCGCGCGTATTGCTACTTGGTCGTACCGCCGCAGCAAGACCTGAGCGACGAGGCACGCTCACGCCTCGAGGCCATCGAACGGCACAGCGAGCTGGGCTCCGGGTTCCATGTAGCGTCGCTCGATCTGGAGCTGCGCGGTGGAGGCGACCTGCTCGGCGCCGAACAGAGCGGCACCGTCGAGGCGGTGGGCTTCGATTTGTTCTCGCGCATGCTCGAGGATGCAGTGCACGAGCTGCGGGGCGAGACCGTGGTGCACGAGATCGATCCCGAGCTGAGCATCGACGAAGAGGCGCTCCTGCCTGACGACTACGTCGAGGACGTGGGGGTGCGGCTCTCGTTGTACAAGCGCCTGGCGCAGGCCGAGGGCGAAGGCGAGGTCGAGACCATCGCCGACGAGCTCGAGGATCGCTTCGGCCCTCCTCCGGAGGCGGCGCGGCGCCTGGTGCGCTTGATGCGGCTGAAGACCGAGCTGCGTAAGCTTCGCGCGCTTGGCTGCGAAGCGACGGCGCGCAGCGTGACCATCCACCTCGCGCCCGACGCCCACCTGGATCCCTCGAAGCTCCTGGCGATGGTGGCCGCCAAGGGATCCCCCTACAAGCTCAGCCCGGACATGCGCATCACCCGCAGGATTGCGGAGAAGGACCCGGTGAAGGGCGGCCTCGACGCGGCCGATCTGGTGGTGTCGGAGCTGATGCGCTTGCTGCCTCCCGAGAGCGCGGGATGAAGGTGGGGGCCCGCGAGCGTTCCCTGGTCCCGTGGACTCGGGGTACCCACGCAATGGCTGATGGCTCGCCTTCGGAACGACGCGGCGGCTCGGTCGAGACCAGGAGACTCGGGCGGGTGCAGTCTCTGCTCCGGCGCTGCGCGCTCGTCCTGGTCGTCTGCTGCGGATGCGAGGTCGCGAGCGACGGAGCACCGAGCCAACGCAACGACGCCCCGCCCTCCTCGGCCCCCAGCGCCGCTGCGACGGCCAGCGCAGCGACGGCGCCGGTTCTCAGCGCGAGCGCGCCGGTGGCGCCGGGCGAGCCCGCGCGGCGCGGCTTGTTCCTGTGGGAGCTCGGCAAGAACGGCCCCCCCGCCAAGCGCGCCGCGGAGCTTTGCCAAAGCTGGGGGGTCCACCGCGTGTTCCTCAAGGCCACCAACGGCAACCAGGGCGCGCGCTGGTCGAAGAACGCCAGCCCCGAGAACATCCAGGAGCTTACTTCTCGCGGCATCGAGGTGTGGTTGTTTGGCTACTTTTACGGTGAAGGCGTGGCCGATGCGGACGGGCGTACCTGGGGCACGATCGCAGAACAGGCCGACCAGATGTTGGCCGTGGTCGCGCGCGCGCCCGCCGTGACCGGGGTGATCGTCGACGCCGAAGAGGAGTTCAAAGGCCGCCCCGACGACGCCAAGGCGCTCTGCACCCGCCTGCGCAACGGCCTGGGCGACAAGAAGCTGGGCTACACGAGCTACGGCTGGCTCAAGCCCAACGAGCGCTTCCCCTTCAAGACCTTCGATCGCTACTGCGGCGACGTGTTCCTGCCCCAGGTCTACTACGCGTTTGGCTGGCCGGGCCGGGTCGACGAAAGTCTTGCGCGCCTGCGCGCCGATCTGGACCGGCTGGCGCTCTCGGCGCCCGTGTGGGAGGTGCAGAGCAACGAGAAGGATCCGAGCGTCGACGAGATGCAGCGGTTTTTCGAGGCTTCGAGCAAAGACGCGAGCATTTTCTACATGCACCCGGAGGCCACGCCCCAGACAGCCAAGCTGGCGAGGCTTCGCTTTCGGTGACCGCGCCGAAGGTGGTATGGTGCCGCCGCCATGGCCAAGGACGACGCGAAGTCCAAAGACGACGAGCACGACGCTGACGACGGCGACGCCGAAGAAAGCGAAGAGACGGAACAAGCCTCCGACGCCTCCAACGAAGCCGAGGACGAGGACCAAGCCGAGGACGAGGACCAAGCCGAGGACGAGGACCAAGCCGAGGACGAGGACCAAGCGGACGATGAGAAGTCCGCCTCGGAAGAGGAAGAGGAAGAGGAAGAGGAGGACGCGCCCTCCGCCGCCTCGCCTCCCGTGGCCCGCAACGTCCAGAGCGCCGAGGCCCCTCCCCCCGCGGCCTCGCTCGGGAAGAGCATCACCGCGTTCCTGGGCATCCTGGTGGCGCTGTTCATGGGCTTCTTCTTGCTCAGCAACATGGATAATCCCTTCAGCCAGGGTCCCAAGTGGCGGATCGGGCAGACGGCGTCCGTGGATCTGACGCTGGATCCGGCCGACGACATCAAGCTGCAGTGTGCATCGAGCACCGAGATCGGCGGCAAGCGCTGCGAGTACTCGGACAAGACCACCAAGTTTGCGGGCGCGCTGAAAGACGAGACGATGTTGCGGCCGTACACCACGCTCGATGGCCAACACCTGTTGGCCGCGGGTGTGTGGTCCGCGCCCGAGCTCGAGAAGGGCAAACGTCCCACAGGCCGCTTCACGGTGAAGTGCGACTTCAAGGTGGAGGGCAAGGTCTCTTCCCCCGCCGTGCGCTGGGACGTGTCTGGCAACTGGAACGAGAAGAACGAGGAGTGGTTCGCCGGCAGCGTGTCCAACTGCAAGCTGCAGAAGTGATTGTGCGCGCCTTACACTGCTAGACTGCTTGGCGAGCGTGGAAGGCGAGGCCCCAGTCGATCCGGACAACGAGGAACCTCTCGAGGGAGCCGCTGAGCTCGCGAGGCTTCGTCTCGAGAACCGCGAGCTGCGTGAAGCACGTCTCGGCCACGTTCGAGAGCTGAACCGCATCATCGCGCTGGGCGACTACACGCTGCGTTGCGCCACGGCGGCGGAGCCGGGGGAGGTCGTCGACCGCGCGCTGGTGCTGCTCGCCAGCGTGTTCGACGTGGAGCTGCGGGCGGCTTGCGCGCTGGGCGACGCCTGCATCGACATGCGGGTCTTCGCCAAACAAAACCAGGCGCGCGGCTCGCAGCCTCCGCGAGACGTCCCTGCCGACGTGCTCGCACACATCCGCGGCCTGCCCGTGGCGACGGTGCACCACGTGGGAGAGACGGCAGAAGGCCCCTCGCTCGAGCCGCTGCTCGATGCGCTGTTCCCCGACGTCACCTTCCCCACCGAGCGAGGCTGGCACGGCGCGAGCGTCCTGGTCCTCCCGCTGCGGCCCACGCCGGGCGAGACGCTGGGTGCCATCGTCGCCTGCAAGCTGGAGGGCGGCCCCGCGATCAGCGACGACGACGCCACCTTCTTGGTCCTGCTCGCCAACCACGTCGACCGCGCGCTTCAGTCCGCGCTGCTCGTCCACAGCCTCCGCCTCCGGTCCGAGGAGCTGGCCGAGTCCACGCGGCGGTTCCGCGAGAGCCTGGAAAACCTGGAGCGCACCCAACAGCAGCTGTTGCAGGCGCGCAAGCTCGAGGCCATCGGGCGACTCGCGGGCGGGGTGGCGCACGACTTCAACAACCTGCTGACCGTGATCCGCAACCACGTCGAGTTCTTGCGCGAGCGCTTCTTGACCGACGCGGATGAGACGGAGGACGTGCAGGCGATCGCGGAGGCGGCGGAACGAGCGACGCGTATCACGCGCCAACTCCTGGCGTTTGGGCGCAGGAACGAAGGACGCCCCGAGCTGCTCGACGTCAACAAGGTCGCGACCGAGCTCACACGCGGCATCGGGCGCCTGGTCGGCGAGCACGTCACGATCGAGCTCAGGCTCGATCCACTGGTGGGGCCGGTGCGCGCCGACCGCGCGCAGCTCGAGCAGATCTTGCTCAACTTGCTGGTCAACGCTCGCGACGCCATGCCCGACGGCGGCAAGGTCACGATCCAGACTCGCCTCACCACCGAGGAGGACCTGGCGCTGACCGACCTGCCTCGACTGCCATCGCAGTTCGCGACGCTGATCGTGGCAGACACCGGCGTGGGCATGGACGAAGCCACCCGCGCCCGACTGTTCGAGCCCTTCTTCACCACCAAGGAGCCCGGTCAGGGTACGGGCCTCGGCTTGGCAACCGTGTACGGGATCGTCGAGAAGCACGGCGGCCACATCTCGGTCTCGAGCGAGCCGGGGCGCGGCACCACGTTCCTGATCGTGCTGCCCACCGCACGGCGAAGCTGGCAAGCGCTCGAGGCGGTCACCGCCCCACCCAGCCCGGAGCGGGCCTCCATCAGCGGAACGATCCTGCTGGTCGAAGACGACGCGGGGCTGAGGCGCGCCGCGCTGCGCACGCTCACGGCCAAAGGCTACAAAGTGCTCGAGGCACGTGATGGGTTGGACGCGCTCGGAGTGGTCGAGAGTCACGAGGGCCCGATCGCGCTGGTGGTCACCGACGTGGTCATGCCCCGCATGACCGGCCCCAAGCTCGTGACCGAGCTGCGCGGCCGCCAAGCCAATCTGAAAGCGATCTACTGCTCCGGCTACACCTTCGACATGCTCGATCCGCGCACGCTCGATGACGGCTCCTTCTTGAGCAAGCCGTTCTCTCCCGACGATTTGATCACCGCCGTGAGGAACGCCCTCGAAGGCTGAAGCCGCGAGCGCCACCGCCCCCCCCGGGAGGTGCGCTCACACTCGCTCGAGCAAGAGCGCGATGCCCTGACCGCCGCCGATGCACGCTGCGCCGATCGCCGAGGCCTTGTTCGTGCGGCGCAGGGTGTACACGAGGTTGGCCGTGATGCGCGCCCCCGAGGCGCCGAGCGGGTGGCCCAGCGCGATCGCGCCGCCGTTCGGGTTGACCCTGTCGTCGGGCAGGTCGAGCTCTTTCTGCACCGCCAAGAACTGCGGCGCGAAGGCCTCGTTCACGTCGACGATGTCCACCTCGGAGAGCTTGCGACCCGCTCGGTCGAGCGCGCTCCGAATCGCCGGAGCAGGACCGATCCCCATGATCGACGGGTCCACGCCGGCGACGCCCCACTGCACGATGCGGGCGAGCGGGATGAGGTTCCGTTCTTTGGCGAACGCCGCGTCGCACACGAGCAGCGCGGCCGCGCCATCGCAGATGCCCGACGCGTTGCCGGCCGTCACCACACCGTCCTTCTTGAACACCGGCGGCAGCTTGGCGAGCGCCTCGAGCGTGGCATCGGGGCGCGGGTGCTCGTCGCGCTCGAACACGATCTCCTTCTTGCCCTGCTTGATGGTCAACGGCGCGATCTCGTCCGCAAACGCGCGCGCCTCTTGCGCCTTCGCCCACAGCTGCTGCGAGCGGAGCGCGTAGGCGTCTGCTTGGGCACGCGTGATGCCGTACTTCTCGGCCAAGTTCTCCGCGGTGATGGCCATGGGCGTGTTGGTGTAGCTGTCCGTCAACGCGTCCCACAGCGAATCACGCAGCACGGGCGGCTTGCCGAACTTGGCGCCACCGTCTCGCAACCCAAACATCTGGTGCGGGGCCTGCGTCATGTTCTCGCTGCCGGCGGCGAGCACCATCTTGGCCTCGCCCATCAGGATCTGCTCGGCGGCGGTGATGACCGCCTGGAAGCCCGAGCCACACAAGCGGTTCAACGTGATCGCGGGCTTCTCGATCGGAACGCCCGCCTTGAGGCCCACGTGGCGAGCACCGTAGATCGCGTCTGGGCTGGTCTGCTGCACGTTGCCCAGCACGACCTGATCGATATCTGCCGGCGCGATCCCTGCTTGTTGGATGGCAGCCTTGGCCGCGAACACAGCGAGGTCGATCGCGCTCTCTGCCTTCAACGCGCCCGAAAGCGCGCCGAAGGCCGTGCGCTTGGCCGCCACGATGACGATGTCCTTGGAGAGCTTCTTCATGCAGGCTGTTTACTCGATTTCTTCGGGGAGGGCTTGGGCTTGGTGCTGCGCTCCGGGTTGGGCTTGAGCTGCGCCGAAGGTCGGAGCTCCTCGAGCTCCTCCAGGGTCTTGGGCCAGTCCTTGCCCAACAAGCGCGAGAGCGAGCGATCGGCCAACAGTCGCTCCTGGGTCTGGCAGCGCGCGCAGTAGTTGGTCTCGTTGTCGGCGTAGGCGATGCGCTGCACTTTGGCGCCGCACCGACGGCACGGCTGTCCATAGCGACCGTGCACCTCCATGTCTTCGCGAAACGCTGTCACCCGCTCCGGGAAGCCACCTTGAGCCTCTGTGCGCAGTCGATCCACCCAGGTGGTGAGGACCGAGCGCACGGCCGCATGGAGGCGTGTCCACTCGTCCGGCGTCAACTGCTTGGTCTGCCTCAGCGGCGACAAGCGCGCCTCGAACAGGATCTCGTCGGAGTAGCCATTGCCGATGCCGCTCAAGATGGTGGGATCGGTCAGCGCACGCTTGAGCGTGTGGTTCTCGCGCGTCAACGCGGCCACGAAGCTCTCGAGATCGCACTCGAGCGGCTCGATTCCACCGCGATCGAAGGCCTGGAGCGCCTCGTCACCCACCACGTAGTGGATGGACGCTCGCTTCTTGCTGCTGGCCTCGGTCAGGATCAGCGTCCCGGAGTCGAAGTCGAGCGCCGCGAGGCCGAGCTTTCCAGGCAGCTTGGCGCCCTTCGCGCCGAAGCGGAAACGCCCTGCCACCATCAGGTGGATCACGAGGTGGCACCCGCCTTCCAGTGACAGGATGATGCGCTTGCCGAGCCTGCGGACTCCTAGCACCGCCCGCCCCTCAGCCTCGCGAATGGGGGGCACTGCGGTGCGCAACACGAATGGGCTCGCCAGCCGCACCGCTACGAGCTTTTGGCCCACCACACGTTGGGCGATCTGCTCCACGTAGACCGTGACATCAGGCAGCTCAGGCACTCGCCAAGAGTAGCGACGGCCCCGCAGCACGGGCAGCCGCTTTCCACTGCCCTGCCCGTCGCGCGGCGCCGCAAGTGGCTTTCCCAATGGCGAGTGGCCAGGGAGTCTGGCGCGATCGGCACGACTTTTGGCGCGAGCTGTCGCGCAACCCTTCGCGACGCCGGCTACTCCTCTCGCATGCCTTCGAGACCTCGTCGCCAGCTGGGGCTTTGGGTGTGTGCAGCCCTGACGTGCGTCGCCTGTGATCACGACACCAGCCCCCCACCCCCCACGGATGCCCTCACCAGCGGCAAGCTCGCGAAAGGCAGGACGCCACTCGACAGCTTGTCGCTGCCCGGCGCGGGCGAAAACGCCTTCGAAGGGGAGCTCTGCGAGGTGCTCGCCGCCGGCTCCTACAGCTACCTGCGGGTCTCGACCGCGCGTGGCGACCAATGGGTCACCACCATGGGCCAGCAAGGTCTGCGCCCCGGCGACCGAGTGAGCGTCAGGAGCTTCGGCTCCCAACGAGACTTCAGCTCCAAGCGCCTGCGCCGACGCTTCGCACAGCTGCACTTCGGAGTCGTTCAACCTCTCCATCTGGCCCACGCGGCCGAAAGGACCCAACCGTGAATCAATCCTGCCGTTCGCTCGCCATCGCCTGCCTGGTCGCCGCCAGCATTCTCCCGTTCGCCGCTTGCGGCGACGACGAAACCTCCCCCGCGGGGGGAGCCCAGAGTGGAGGTGGAGGGGCGGGCGCCGGAGCAGGCGCCGCCGGTGGCGGCGACGCCTACGCGGCACTCTACGACTGCGAGGAGGTCGACTTCGCGGGAGGACCGCTGCAAGGGCCAGGCTTCGACGCCACGATGGGTGGCTTCATCGACGAGCCAGAGGCCAGCTACGTGGTCGCCACCACCCAGATCTACGTCGCAGACGCGCAGATCGAGGGCTTCTTGGCAGCGTTCGGTCCGGTCAACGCCGAGCTCGCGAGCACAGAGGGGCTGGTCGCGCACGCGGTGGGCACCGACAGCACGTGCGGGGTCAACCGCACCATGAGCGTGTGGACCTCCGAGCAAGCCATGTTCGCGTTCGTCGGCTCGGGCGCCCATGCGCTCGCGATGAGTCAAACCAACGAGGTGAGCCTGACGGGAAGGGTGACACATTTCACGGCGACTGCGGCCGAAGTCGAGGCGCTCGATTGGGAGGTGGTGCGAGCGAAATTGGCCGCGGTCGAGCCCTCCCCGGTCTACGACTGAGCGCGGCGGCGCTCGGCTGGCGCGCTGCCGAACCAGCGCCGATGCGCGCGCGCGAACGCGCTGGCGTCGGCGTAGCCCAAGAGGAAGGCGATCTCGGACACGCCGAGCTTGCCGTCCGCGAGGTAGCGGCGGGCGAGGTCTGCCCGATGTGCATCGAGCTCGGCTTGAAACGTCGTGCGCTCCTCCTGCAAGCGGCGCTGCAAGGTGCGCGCAGTCAAGCCTAGTCGCTTGGCCGCGCGCGCCATCGACGGAGGGCCATCGGCGAGGTCGTTACCGAGCACTGCGCGCAGCCTGCGGGCGAGCAGAGGCGCCTGCAACGACTCGGCGAGCAGCTCGCGCGCGTGCAGCTCGAGCGCGTCGTGCATGCGAGGGTTGTCCGCCGGCATGCGCCGATCCCACAACGCTCGGTCGAGCTCGATCGTCGACAGCTCCGCGCCGAAGCTCAGCTCTCCGCCGAGGAACCGCTCCGCGCGGGCGATCGCGGCGGCGTCCGCGGGCCGCGGGCGTCTGAACGCGCACGCGCGTGCCGTGAACGCGAGCTTCAACGTCTCGCGAAAGCCTCGCACCGTCACGCCCATCGTCCACTCGTCGAAGAAGAAGTCGTCCGGTCGCAGCTTGTCTACCAACGACACCCGCACGACGTCGTCCCTGACCTCGCTGACCAGCTCCACGTGCGGGCGCACGATGCCCAGGTAGCGACCGAGACGGTCGAAGCCCACCCCCACCGTGGCGCACGAGCTCACCAGGTAGTCGATCACGTGGTAAGCACCGAACGGCACCGCCGCGCCCGCGACCAGAGCCGAGAGGGGCGGCGCGGACGCCGCGTAGGTGGCCACCCAGGCGTCAAACCACCTCCGCTCGTCCAGCTCCCTCTCGACCTTGGTCTCGGCTCGCGCGACCAGCTCGCGACGCAGAGCCGACGCGTCGAAGCCTGCGTCCGTGAACGCTTGGAGGAATCGCTCGAGGCCCGGAGGCAGCCGCTCGAGAGGAGAGCCCGACGTCGCCACTGGCACATGCTACTTCTCGACGCATGAGCTCTGCGCGGAAAGGGCGAGCACGGGCACGCGGCGTCGGCATCTTGCTCCTGGCGCTGTTCAGCTCCGGATGTGGGAGTCCCCCGCCGTCGGAGCCGGCCGGGCCCGCCGGCACAGCCACGGGCGCTGCGCCGACGACCGCGCTGCCACAGCCCGTGGAAGGGCGTTGGTTTCAGCGTCCGGTGCGCTTCGACACGTGGTTGCTCGCAGATGGATCGGTCACGTTCCTGCTCGGTGGCAGGCGGGCACAGCACAGCTCCTCGGGCGGGCTCGAGCTTTCGAAGGACGACCCGCCCGATCTGCGACAACTGACCCTGGTGCCCACCAGCACGGGGTCTCAGCTCGTCGGGCTCGCCGGGGAACGCGTGCTGCTGTTCGAGACGGCGCTGGGCAAGAGCAGGGAGCTCGTCAAGGATCCGGAGCTACTCGGCGGCGAGCTCCATCCTTTGCCTGACGCGCTGCTCGGGCTGCCGCACGCGGCGCGAGGCGCGCCGGGGCGGGTCCTGCCGCTGAGCGCAGACAAGCCGGTTGCGCCGCGGCCATTCGAGATCGACGCGGCGCTCTACTCCAGCGTCGAGCGCGGTCACTTGAGCGTGGCGGGGCTGGGCTTGTATGCGAGCGAGGGAAGCAAGCTGTTGCCGGTGCGTTTGCCCAAAGGCGCGCTGCGCTTGCGCTCGTTGCGCGGCGTACCGCACGCCCACACCCAGCGCGGAGATCTCCTGCCCATCTTGGGCCAGGTCGCGACCAAGAGCTCGAACGAGACGGTCGCCTACCTCGAGGAGCACGAGCGGGACCCGCTCGTCCGCGCGATCGAAGACGGGGTTTCGTGGCCGGGCGGAGACGTGTTGTTCGCGGACGCAGTCCTGCGCGGCAACTCGCTCTCGGCGATCCTGGTGCGTGTCGAAGCCGCGACCGGACGGGTGCGATCCAGGGCTCCGCTCGGCAGCGTCACGTTGCCGCTGCTCAAGCGCGGAAGCTTCTTCAAGGAGGAGCCTCGCTGTCAGGTGACGTTGGTCAAGAGCGGTGGGGCCCTGGTGGGCTGTGACGGCGGCATGCTGTTCGCGTTGGACGAGGGCCTTGCGGTGACGTCGGAGAAGCGGCTCGACCCGAAGGCGCGCGCGCGTGTGACCGCGCACGGCGGAGCGCTGCTGGAGACGGCATGCGAAGGGCCATACCAAGCCACGAGCCTGTGCGTGCGCAGGCCGGACGGCGGCTTCGCAACCCTGGCGCTGCCCAAGCTCGGCGGCAGCATCGCGACGCTGCCGCTCCCCACCGCCGACGGCGGCGTCATCGTCGCCGACTACGAGTCCTCGCTCGCGGTCACCGTGCGCACGCTGGACGCACGAGGCAGCGAGACCAAGAGGGTGAAGACCGCATCGCGCATGCGGGCCACCAAGATCCAAGGTGACTTGGACCAAGACAGCACGCTCACCCTGATGGTGCACGCGGCCAGCGGCGGGGAGCGTCAAGTCGAGGTGATCACCGTGGCAGGAGACCGGGCCAAGTCCGACGTCTTCCCGAATGGAGTGGCTGGCCACGCGCAGGGACCGCGCGCGCTCGTGCTGCGCGGCTCGGAGCTCGCATTTCGCGACGCGCCTTCGCTCCCTTGGCAACGACTCCCCATCCGCGCCGGCGAGACGACCTGGGCGCGAGCGAGCGCGCTCGGCCTCGTGGTCGGCGACGACGTGCGCGTGGGCTGGCCGATCGCGACCGCTCCGGCGCAGTCGGCCACGCGTGCGGCAGCGCTCCTCGAGCTCGAGTGTATGCCCAAGCCGGGCGCAGCCGCGGCAGCGCTCGCGGGAGGCTCGCGCCAGCTCGCCGCCGGTCCGGTCCGGCTCGCGTTCGACGCACGCGACAAACAGGCGACGCTGCGCTTCCTGTCCCGAGAGCCCGAGCCACGCCTGGAGGAGCTCTCGTTCCGCCACTCGGAGTCGCTGGAGCAAGCCGAGCTCGAGGCCTTGCTGGTCGAGGGGCGCGACCTGGTCGCCTTGTTGCACACGGGCGAAGGTGCGTTGCTCGTGCGCCGCGAGAGCGGCCGCGTGACCACGGCCAAGCTCGAGCCCAAGTCGGCGTCATCGCCGCTGTCGCTCGGCTCGGATGGCAGCGCCGCCTTCGTGCTCTCGTCGCGCGACGAGCATGCGCTTTGGCTGTGGCCCAAAGCAGGCGCGCCCAAGCCGCTCTTGACTCATGTCTTCCCGCTCGATCCACGGCACGTCGCGCCCAAGAGCTCGGGCGCGGTGATCTACGCCTCGGGGCGGGGGAAGATCGCGCGCACCGAGGTCGGGTGGTCGAAGGGCCAGCAAGCGCTGCCCGAGCTGGCTCGCTTCTCGAGCTTCGAGCCGTCCTTGAGCAAGAGCCTGCGCCTCTCGCCATGCCCCGCCGGCGCGACGCGGCTGATCGAGCTGTTCGCAGACGACGGGCCCACCCTGCGGATCAAAGTCGACAAGGAAGTTTGGTCCAGCAAGGAGCTCAGCGTGCTGCTCGGTGAGACCCAGAGCGGGCCGTGCCTCTCCCGGCTGACGGCTTCGCGCGAGCGGCCCGAGTCCAGGCTCAGCGTCTGGCTCGGCGCAGACGCCGCCTGGCTCGAGAAGGATGGCGCGCTCACTCGCCAGAGCTGCAAGCTTCGCTAGCGCGAGCCTTCGAGCAACCAGTCGCGCACCGGGGCGTACACCCGAGACTGAGCCTCGTCGCTCACGAACATGTCTGCATGCGCGAGGCGCATGTCTTGCGAGCCAACCTCGAGCAAGGTGCGGTCGGACGAGCCGATGCGGCGGTACGAGAACTCGGCCGTCGCGCGCGGGACGATGCCATCACCGTTGGCCACCACGCACAACAGTGGCAGCTCGAGCCCGAGCAGCGACTCCGAGACGTTGATCCCACGCAGCACCAGATCCTTGTCGCGAATCCACTGAGCGATCTGCTTGTTCACGTAGCGGTTGGGGTCTTCGACCGTGCGGACCAGCTCGGACACCGCACCAGGATCGACATGACTGGGGTTCATGTACAAAGACAACACCCAGGGCGTGTGCTCGAGCAGATACGGCAGCGCTACGCGTGCGATCCTGCGCGTGCCACGCAGTCGCACCAGTCCCACCAGCGTGGGCGAGCCGAACGCCACGCGAATCGCGGGGTGGATCTCGACCCAACGCACCGGCGAGCCGATCGCCACCATCGCTCCGATGGAGTGTTTGGGGCGCAGCGCGGTGTGACTGAACATGATCGTGCCGCCGAGCGAGGCGCCGATCACGGCCACGCTCGACGCCGCCGTGTGCGTCCGCTCCAGCAGCGCATCGATGGCGGCTCCGAGATCGGTCGCCGCCAGGTCCTCCAAGCCGAAGTTCTCGCCGCCGCCCACCGATCGACTCTCGCCTTGTCCGCGCAGATCGACGCGCCACACCTCCAGCCCAGCGGCGGCCAGAAACCCCTCGAGCGAAATTCCGCGCGGGTGATAGCTGAAGATGAACGAGTTCATGCCGTACCCGGGGACGATCAGCACCGGGCGGCGGCCACGCTCGAGCCGCTCTGGATCCCAAGTCTGGTGCAACGAGAGGTGCCAGCCATCACGGTTGTCGATGAAGTGTTGCAGCGATCGCATGCGGGCGGACCATACAGCGAACGGCTGCAGGTTGCTCACCTGCCTTTGCGATACACGCCGACCGCCACCGGGCCTGCACCCTTGCGAACGATGACGAGCGCGCGGGCCGGCTCTTTGCGCAGCTTGACGCAGCCGCCTTGCCCGCCCGCGACCGCCACGGGGCCCGACTTGCGGTCGCCGCCCAGCACGTGCGGATCGGCTTGCGGTCCTTCCACCACGAACGAGTCGACCTCGGTGACGCCCAGCCCGCCGTGAACCACCACCGTGACGCAGCCAGGCTCCGCGCCGAGCTCGATCTCGGCGCGCTCGCCTTCGCCCAGCTTCCCGCTCCAGAGCTCGGGCTCGTCCGCTGGCTCGCGCACCTCGGCGCGGCCGGTCGCGCGCACCGCTCGCATCGTCAACGACTCCTCCTTGCCGGCCGAGAGCGTTCGAACGGGGGCCGAAAGGTGCGAGCGCATGTAGCTCTCGACCGCGGGATCCTCTCGCTGCGGCTCCAAGAGCGACGCGCGGGTGAGCGTGCGCTCGGGTGGGCGCTCACGGGTCGCGCGCAACACGCGTGACGCCTGCACCTCGCGCGCGGGCGGAGCCCTGGTCGGACGCACGGTCTCGATCGAGCACGCACAGACGAGCGCGCTCAGCAGGGCCAGAAACGAGGCGGAGCAAGGTGGACGCATCAGAACGACCAAACGCCGAAAGAGTCGCTATCGTACTCCTTGATGGCCCGCGCCGCTTCGGTCCACGTGCTCTCGCACGGCTACTGCTTCGACGGGGTCGCCAGCGCGACGCTGTTCAGCCACCTGCTGTCTCGCCTGCAGGGGGGGCCGCTGCAGTTTGCCTACCGGTCATGTGGCTACGGGCCCAAGCTCAAGGTGGTGCCACGCGCTTGGCTGAGCGGCGACATCAACGCCATCCTGGACTTCCGCTACAGCGAGGACGAGCGCCTCCACTGGTACTTCGATCATCACGCGACGGCGTTTGCGTCCCGCGAGGCGCGCGAGCTGGCAGAGCGCAACGTGGCAGAGGCGCGCGGCCGTCGCGTCCTGCATTTCGACCCCGAGGCCTCGAGCTGCGTGCGCCTGATCGCGGACGTGGCGCGCGTCCACCACGGCGTCGACACTCAGGGCCTCTCGGATCTGGTGGAATGGGCCGACCGCGTGGACGCCGCGCGCTTCGACGCTCCCGAGGAAGCGTTCTTCGCGAAGCACCCTGCGCTGGCGTTCGCCGAGGTCGTGGAGCGCCATGGAGACACGAAGTTCCTCAACGAGATGGTGCCGCGATTGCTGAACACGCCCTTCTTGGAGCTCTGTCAGGCCCCCGACATCAGCGCGCTGTCTGCCCCTTATGCGCAAACCAAGCTGGTGTTCCTGGCTGCAGTGCGGGAGCACGGCCATGTCGACGGCGAGGTTGCGGTCGTGGATCTCACCAGCTCGAGCGCGCAGCCGGCGGGCAAGTTCGCGAGCTACGTCGCGTTCCCCCAATGCCGTTACGCCGCCACCCTGCTCCGCACCAAGGACCAACTCAAGCTGGGCATCGGCTACAACCCGTGGAGCGGCCGCCCGCGCGGGCACGACGTGGCCGCGCTGTGCAAGCGCGAGGGCGGCGGCGGTCACGCGGTGGTGGGCGCGGCGAACTTCCCGAACGAAGCGCTCGACCTCGCGCGCGCCGCCCTCACCCGCGTCACGCGCGCGCTGAACGCGCCGGACGACTGAGGGCGGCCACGGATCGAGGTGGAGCCCCGAGGTGCGCGTTCAGCGTGCGCTCAGTCTTTGCAGTCGACGAACTGCTCGCGCATGCCACCAGGAACCGGCTGCGTGAACGTGCCCGGCACCAGCGGAGGATTCCAGCGCGGCTTGCTCTTCTCGTCCTTGTCATCGTAGTCGAACACGACGTCGTCCTTGGTGTTCGGCACCCGAAAGCGGATGGTGTGGGGCAGCTCGGCGTTGCACGCGGGGCCGCTCGGCGCCACCGACTCGTCAGGAAAGTCCTCATCGATCAAAGGGTCGGCGGTGGTCGCCGGCCTGTGGTTGCTGAGGTCCGCGCGGTAGATGTCTCGGCCGTTCTGGGACACGCGCACGTAGGTCACGCGCACGCGTTGCTCCTGCCAGGGCTTCTGGAAGTCCTCGCGCGGCACCTCCAACCGGATCTCCTGCGCGGCGGCGTGTTTGGAGTCGAGCAAGAGCTCGTAGTAGCCGCCGCCGTGCCAGCGAATCCGCGCTTGCTCCTTGCTGTGAACGAGCACGGGCGCCTCTCCGCGTAGCAGAGAGACCAGCGCGTGCGGGGGGACCGGCACTTGGGTGAACCGCGCCAGATTGCACTGCTTGGCTGGTCCATACAGAAACGTGCGTTGCTCCTGGTCGGCGAACTTGAAGTCCTTGCCATCGCTCGTGAGCGTGTAGAGCTGCGAGAACACGACCGGCGTCGTGACGTCGAAGCGGACGCTCTCCGGGTTGATCACGGTGAGGTCCACCTCGGTCTTGATGCGGCCCTTCTTCGTGACCAGATCGACCTTGGCCGTACCGCGCAGGCCGACCGAGCAGTCATGACCGGCGTGCATGCGCGCGAGCGCATCGTCGGCGCTCGGGAACTGCGAGCCGGGTGGCGGAAGCTCGCAGCCGGCCAGCGCGGCCGCGAGCCCCAACCAAGTGGTCAGGCCGCACGAGCTCTCAAGACGCACGCAGCGCCTCGAGCAGATCGACGTCGGGGATCGCGATCGACAGCTTGGTCCTGACGACCGCCACGTCGTGCTCCTCGCACAGCTTCGCCACGCCCGCACCGTCGGTGAGCGACACGGGCGCCACGCCCGGCACGGCGGCTTCGTCGCGCGCGCCGCTCAGGATTTGCCCGCTGGTGAAGATCCACCCGAGGGTGGCGGGACCGTAGTGGTGCAGCGAGCCACGCAGCTCCGTGACGCGCTCTCGGCCCACCTCGCGGCCGTCACGTCGCACCACCACCGCCACCTTGATCTCCTCGGCGGGGGTCTTCATCACGCCGGTGAAATGCGCCTCGTAGCCAGGCACGCCGGGGCGACGCACCGCCCGCAGCTGGCTGACACCAACCCGCTCGAGGGCCAGCGCGCAGAGCTCGACGAACGCGTGCCCGGGCAGCTCCGTGACCTTGCGAGCAAGGGCTCGTCGCGAGGCGTCGCGGTAGCGCTCCACGGCGGCGAGCGCGTCTGCTTCGAGCGCAGCGAGCTCGTTCGAGAGCAGCCAATCCGTCAGCGCGATCCGCCCCCCGGTGAAGCGGAAGCGCGTGCGTTGGCCAGCGTTCACGCGGCGAGAATTGTCGGCTCGCACGCAAGCCGCCACCAAGGACTGCGCCAGCTGCGGGTCGCCCGCGAGCTTGCCGCGGCGTTGAGCTGCCTCCGCAACCTGGCGCAGCGAAACCGGCCCGAGGTTGCGATCGAACGTGCCCAGCACCTGGGCCACGGCGTCTGCGAGATCGCGACCGCCCAAGTCGTCGATCGGGGGTGCTCCTTCTGCGAGATGATCCACCTGAGGTGCAGCCGCCACGCGCGCGAAGTCGCGATCACGGTCGCGGTCACGGTCGCGGTCACGGTCACGCCCCTCGCGCCCGCCCTCGCGCGGCTCACGAGCTTCACGCGGCTCGCGAGCGCCTTCACGCGCTGCACCTTCGACCGGCGTGGCAGTGTAGGACGGCAAGCCCTCCGCCGGCCCACCTCGACCACGGCGGCGACGGCGGCGGCGACGCCGACCTTCTTGCGACTCTTCAGGGCGCGCCTCTTCGCCGCCCAGGATCGGCTGGTCGTCGTCGTCCTCTTCTTCGAACATGTCGGCGGCTTCGGCCACCAGCTGGGCGCGCATGCGCTCCTCGGGCAACGGCGCCGGCTCATCGCTGCGCTCGCGACGAGGAGGGCGCTTCTCCGCGACGGGTGCGGCGGCCACGGGCACGAGCACCTCATCGTCGTCGTCTGCGTCGCCATCTGCGAGCAACGACTCGCCATCGTCGTCGTCCTGAGCCGCGGGCTCGAGGACGTCGTCTTGTTCGACCTCGAGCTCCTCGGCCTCGTCTGCCGGAGCGGCATCGGCCTGCGGCGCTGCCTCCTCGGCGCTGCCTCGCTTCTTGCCGCGCTTGCCCTCGCCACGCAGCGTCTTCTCGTCCCACTCGCGCAGGCCGAAGACGCCCGGCTTCACCCGCACCAGCGGACAATCGGGGCTCTCTTTCTTCATCAGCGCCGCGAGGCGCGCGCCCATCGTCACCTCTGGGCTCTTGCCCACGTGGCTCAGCAGGTTCTGGTCGATGGCAAGGTCGGTGATTTCTTTGTAGTGCAGCGGGCGCCCAGACTTCTTGAGCACCTCGACGGCAGCGTCGGTAAACGTCATCTTTCGTATCCTTCCGCGCGGAGCCCAGCGGGCAGCGCGTGTCTCTTCTTGGACGGTCGGGCCTGTCCTGACCGTTCCGCTCGGGCCACCACTGGAGCGCTGGATCGAGCCAGCGAGCTGGCAAGCCAGGTGGGTTCCCGAGATTGCTTCGTCGACCGGGAAGCCCCCACGGCTCCCACACGGCGACGCCGAAACGGTGGCACGGTCCGTCGGCACCGTCAAGCCCTGAATCGCGCCAGAGCGTCCGGTGGGTGGCCTCGCCTCGAACGGCCCGATTGGGTGATAGCCTTCGGACTCAGATGGAGCCCGAGCCGATGGTCGGACGCACGCTGATCGGGCGATTTCGCATCGATCGAGTGCTCGGACGCGGCGGGATGGCGACTGTCTACGCCGCGTTCGACCAAAAGACGGGCACGCCGGTCGCGCTCAAGATTCTGAAACGGGAGCTCACGCGCGACGCGATGGTGCTCAAGCGCTTCGCGCGCGAAGCGAAGGCTGCATCGCACTTGTCCCACCCCAACGTGGTGCAGGTGCTCGACTGGGGCGTCGACAGTGACGAGGCCTTCATCGCGATGGAGCTGGCGCAAGGTCTCGACCTGCTCAAGGCGCTGGCCCAAGAACGACCGATGCGTCAGACGCGCGCCGTGCTGCTGCTGGCGCAGGTCTGTGCAGCGCTGTCGGCTGCGCACGCCAAGGGCATCGTGCACCGGGATCTCAAGCCGGAGAACGTGCTGGTCGTCCCCGATCCCACCGAGCCTGGCGGAGAGTGCGCCAAGGTCTTGGACTTTGGCATCGCCAAGATGCTGGACCAAGGCAAGCAGGCCGCAGGCGGAGAGGATCCGCCCTCTTACGTGACGAAGACCGCGCTCACGCGCGTCGGCACCATCGTCGGAACGCCCGCGTACATGTCGCCCGAACAATGCCGAGGGGGAGACATCGACGGCCGCAGCGACATCTACGCGTGTGGCGTGCTGCTCTACCAGCTGATCACCGGCGAGCTGCCGTTCTCGGGAGAGACCCCGTTGCACACCGCGATGCGGCACATCCACGCGCAGCCGCGGCCGCCGAGCGAGCTGCGGCGCGACCTGGATCCGAGCTTCGAGCGCGTCATCCTCAAGGCGCTGGCGAAGTGGCCCGGAGAGCGCCAGCAGACGGCGGAGCAGCTGCGCGACGAGCTGCTCGATACGGTCCCTGGCCTGCCTGACCGCGGGGACCTGGTGCTGGCGGACAGAAAGGCCCGCACGGACAAACGCGCGGGGCCGGTGGCGCCGCCCCAGCTGAGCTCCTCGGGACCTCACCCCAACGCGCTGCAGCTCGCCTCCGAAGGATCGACGGGTGGCCGCTTGGGGGTCGTGGATCCCAAGGTCGTCGTGCAGCCGACCAAGGGACCCGTCCCCGCTAGCAAACCAGCCCAAGAGGTCAAACGAGTCGCCACCGATCCGGTGCAGCCCGCTCGCAACCTGGCCGCAGGCGCGCTCGGAGCCACGCCGCTGCGCGGTGTTCAGCTCGCTGCGGCGAGCCCCGAGCCCAAGGACACCAGCCCCGAGGGTGCGTTGAGCGCAGCGGCAGTCTCGCTCATGCCCCACACGACCCGGCCGGAGGTGGAGCAGCTGCCAGCGTCGAGCGTGGCGCCGGCTCGGCCGGCCGAGGACGACGACGACGAGCCGCGCACGTTCCTGATGCGCCCGGACGAACCTGCCCGCGCCGGGTCGAGCGCAGCCAAACCCAGCGCCACGCCCGTCGCCCCATCCAAGGCAGAAGCTCCCATCTCGCCGCGCGCGCGCCTGGACTCCACCACCGCGAAAGACGCGCGCTCCATCGCGCGCACGGACCGCGCACCGCAGCGGCCCGTGATCCGGGCCAAGGTCACCCAAACCGGGCTGACGCCGACCTCGGAGCACGCCAAGCCCCCTCGTCCAGCGAGCGACCCCCAGTCACCGCGGACGGGCGGCAGCGCGGAGCGCTCACCGACGCCGCCGATCGCGCTCGGCGCGCTACCGCCCGTTCCGACCAGCGCGGAGCCGGGAGGTCGCGAGCCCGGACGAGGTGGCACCGCCCGTGGCGCCGCCGCGCCCTCCGCGCCAGCGACGCCCCCCGAAGCGTTCTCGTCTGGCATGTACACGGCTGCCGCGCAGGCTCCGGCACCCACCGCAGCGACGCCCATCGATGATGACGAGCCCGCGACGGCCGTCCGAGAGCCAGGCCCCACCTCCAACGCGCAGGGCCGCACCCTGGTCATGAACGAGAGCGCACCGTCGAACCTCGCGGCCCCGCTCGGCGCGCCTCCGAGCGCGCTCAACCTCTCGCCGCAAGGTTACGTCGACCCGTACGCGCCCGAGGACGCCGAGGCGCTCCGCGCGCTGAAGGCCACATCGCGCATCCACGAGGAGGCTGCGCACGCAGAGCGCCTGGCGCAGTCCGACGCGGTGAAGGCCACGGTCCGCATGAACCCTCAAGAGATCGCGCGCGCGGCGCCGCAGCCTCCCCCGAGCTCGCAGGGCCCGCACTCACCGCAGCAGCCACGCACGCTCAACATGGATCCGAACACCAGCGCGCAGCTGGGCTATGCGCTCGCGCCCGGCGGCTGGAACGAGCCCACGGTGGTGCGCCGGCGAGCGCAGGTGCAAGGGCCATCGCCTGCCACGGCCCACGGAGGCTTGGTCACCCAGCTGCAGGGGCTCTCCGGCACCACGGGTCTCTTGATCGGCGTGGGGCTGGGCTTGGGGCTCGCCGCTGGCCTGCTGATCGCGTTCCTGCTGCTACGCTGACAGCGTCTTCACTGCCTCTTGGTAGAACGCCTCGAGCGCGTGGTCGAGCTCTGCCACCTCGGGCCCACCGGCCTGCGCCATGTCCGGTCGGCCGCCACCACTGCCCCCGAGGATCTTGGCGATCTCACGCACCAGGTTGCCCGCTGAGACGCGGGCGCTAGCGGCCTTGGAGACCATGACGCAAAGCTGAGCCTTGTCTCCGAGGGCGGAGCCCAGGCAGACCGCGCTCGACTCGCCGAGCTTGTCACGCAGCTTCTCGCCCAACTCGCGCAACGCGGCTGCGGGTGTGCCGTCGGCGACCCGCAGCGCGAGCAGCCTCACGCCCGCGTGCTCGCGCGCGTTCGCCAACAAGTCGGCGGGTCCCGCGCCACCACCACCTTCGAGCAGCTTGCGCTCGAGCTCGGCCACCTTCCTCTCCAGCTCGCGCTCGTGGTTGAGCAGCTTCTGCACCTTGTCGGTCAGCTCGCCGCCTTGCACCTTGAGCATCGTGCGGAGCTTGAACAGCTCGTTCTCCGTCTCGCGCAGACCGACCCGGGCATTGTGACCGGTGGAGCAGGTCACGCGGCGCACACCCGCGGCCACGCTCGACTCACCGTCGATCTTGAACAAGCCGATGTCTCCGAGCGCGCGCACGTGCGTGCCACCGCACAGCTCCACCGAGTCCGGCGTCATCGTCAGCATGCGCACCACGTCGCCGTACTTCTCCTCGAAGATGGCGACGGCGCCACGCTTCTTGGCCTCCTCGATCGGGAGCACGTCGGTCAACACCGGTTCGTTGGTCAGGATCTTGGTGTTGACCAGATCCTCGATCTTGGCGACCTCCTCGCGGCTGAGCGACTTGTTGTGGGCGAAGTCGAAGCGCATGACGTCTGGCCCGACACGGGAGCCCTTCTGCATGGCGTGCTCGCCCAGCACTTGCTTCAAGGCCCAGTGCAAAAGGTGGGTCGCGGAGTGGTTGCGCCGGGTGGCGCGCCGAGCATCGTGATCGACCTCGAGCGTGACCTTCTCCCCACGGACGAGCTCGCCCGACCGCACCACTCCCCGATGCGCCACCAACCCCGGGAGCGGTCGCTGCGTGTCGCGCACCTCGACCTCGACTCCACCGGCGCTGCGCACGACGCCACGATCGCCGACTTGGCCGCCGCTCTCTGCATAGAAGGGGGTCTCTTTGACGAACAGCTCGACCTCGCTGCCAGCGCTGGCCCGGTCCGCGATGCGCCTGCTCTCGCGTGCGCCGTCGCCCTGACCCTCGCGGGTGACGGCGACGATCGCCGCGACTTCGCTCTCGCCCGCCTCTCGCTCGTAGCCGGTGAAGCGCGCAGCGGGGATCTCTGCTTTCAGCACGTGGTAGACGGGATCGAGCGCGGCGCCCGGGTCGATCGGCCCGTCCGCCTCACCCCCCCCGTGGACGATGCGCGAGGCACCGTCCGCGTCGACCGTGAACGCTGCTTCGCGGCAGATCACCTCGGTGAGGTCGAGCGGGAACCCGTACGTGGTGTACAGGTCCGCCGCGACCTCGGGCGAGAGCAACGTCTCGCCCCGAGCGCGCATTTCGCCGAAGCGCTCGTCCAAGATCTTCATGCCTCGCTTCAGGGTGGCACGGAAGCGCACCTCCTCGTCCTCGGTGACACGCGCGATCAGCTCGCGACGCTCACCGAGCTCGGGGTAGGTCTCACCCATCACCTCGACCACCTTCAGCGCCACATCGGCGAGGAATGGCTTCTCGATGCCGAGCCGATGACCGTGGCGGATGGCTCGCCGCATCACGCGACGGAGCACGTACTCACGTTTGTTGCGCTCTGGCATCACGCCCTCGGCCATCAAGAAGGCCGTGGTGCGCGCGTGGTCGGCGATGACGCGCATGGACACGTCGTCGTCCGCGGTCGTTCCGCCGTACTTCTTGCCGCAGATCTCCGCCGCTACGTCGACCAACACGCGCAAGAGGTCGGTGTCGTAGTTGCTGGTCACGCCTTGAGCCGCACAGGCGATGCGTTCGAGGCCCATGCCGGTGTCGATGCTGGGGGCCGGCAGCGGCACGAGCGCGCCCCCCTTCTCGGCGCGGTCGAACTGCATGAACACCAGGTTCCAGATCTCGGTCCAGCCCAGACCGTCGATGCGGGGCTCATCTCCGAACTTGGCGACGTCCGGGTCATTGCCGTGAAAGTAGTGGATCTCGGAGCACGGCCCGCACGGGCCCGTGTCGCCCATGGACCAGAAGTTGTCGGCCATGCCGAGGCGCAAGATGCGGTCGTCGCCGAAGCCGGTGACGCGCTTCCAGATCTCGGCCGCTTCGTCGTCGGCCGGCACCCCCTCCTCACCCTTGAACACGGTGATGACCAGACGCTCGCGCGGCAGGCTCACCTCCTTGGTCAAAAACTCCCAGGCGAAGGCGATCGCCTCCTCTTTGAAGTAGTCACCGAAGCTGAAGTTGCCGAGCATCTCGAAGAACGTGTGGTGGCGCGCGGTGACGCCCACGTTCTCCAGATCGTTGTGCTTGCCGCTGATGCGGATGCACTTCTGGCTGGAAGCGGCGCGCTTGTAGCCACGCTTGTCCTTGCCCGTGAACACGTCCTTGAACTGCACCATGCCGGCGTTCACGAACATGAGCGTGGGGTCATTCTGCGGAACCAGCGGCGCGCTGGGCACCACCTCGTGGCCGACGTTCTGGAAGAAGGACAGGAAACGAGCGCGAATCTGAGACGCGGTGGGATCGTAGGAAGGCATGGCAGCTTCGCCTTCGTTACCACGGCGCCGGCCCCTTGTCGGCACCGTGCGCCAGTGTCGGAGCCGTGCCGCCTACTTTGCCGCGGCTTCGATGGCGGTCGGGGCGCCCTTGAGCGCGCTCTGCACGGCGGCTGTGACCGCGTCGGCCTGCAGCTGTCCGAGCTCCGCGTCGGTCTTGACGGTGCGCGAGTTGGCGAGCGCCTTGGCGTCCCCCTTCACGGTGGCCTTGAGCGACTGCTCTGGAATCTTGCGGATCAGGAACTCCACCTTGGCCGCGACGGCTACGTCGGCGCCAGCGTTCGACTTGGACAGGGCCACCAGCCGACTGTCCATGGCGATGGTGGGCAGGTTCCTCTCTTTGGCCTTGAGCGCCGCCTCTTTCTCGCTGGCGACCACCTCGATACCAGGCACGCGGCCGAGCTCCGACTTCACCGCCGACTGGAACATGCTGGACACCTTCGGGTTGCCCGACTTGTTCTCCATCTTGCCGAGCGAAACGATGAAGCGCGTCCGCTTGAGGCCCTGCAAAGTGGCGATCGACTTCTCGATCTGCTGGCGCGTCGAGGTCTCTTTCTCCGCGGACTTGGCGCGCTCGAGCGCGGGCAACGCGCTCATGTCACCGATCACTCCGAGCGCCACGGCAGCCGCTGCGCGCACCGAGCCGTTGCTGTCTGCGAGCGCCTTGATCAGCACGGGCACCGCGCCGACGTCCTTCTTCTTGCCGAGCGCGAGCGCAGCCGCGAGCCGCACGCGGAAGTCCGTCCCCGCGACCACGTCCTTGCGCAGCTGCTCGTCGGCCAGCGAGCTCTGCGGCGGGACGCTCGCCACCATCGTCACGAGGGCGAGCAACGCCACCAGGCGAGCAAGCCAGTGTCGAGTTGACGAGGGGAACGCGGATTGTGCTTTCGGCATGCGCTCACCAACCAGCAAAGTCGGCCACGTGCCGACAGGTTCGCGACGATTGAAAGCAGAAGGACGGAGCCCGAGCGGGTTCCTTCAAGAAGCTACGTCACGATTGTCCGCGTACGTAAGCGAGCCAACAAGGACATGGATACGTCCACCCCCCCCGGAAGGTAGGAGCCTCGCCCACTGGTCCACTCGTGTGTGCTCAGCGCTCGATCATGATCTCGGCGGCTTGCGGGAATCGGACAAGTAACGTTCCGCCACGTTCGCTCGGCTCGAAGAAGAAGCCGGTCGCCCCCGCCTCGAGCTCGGCTCGGGAGGTGAGCTCGGCCAGCGTGAGCTCGCCGGCGCGCACGGCCGAGGGAGCCTCGGGCCCGTACGCGATCAGCTCGAACACCACGCCTCGATCGAACACCTCTCCCGCGCCGAAGCCGAGCGCGACCTGCGCGTCGCTCGCCGATTGCCGCAGCGACGCACCGTCGTACAGCACGCGCATGGAGTCCGGTCCCGGGCTCGTCAGGACCCACAGGTCGCCCGCGTCGTTGGCGAAAGAGTCCACGCGATCTGGCTCGCTGGTGGGCGAGAGCGTGTCGATGCTAGGCCTCAGCATGGGCACCAGCGACCCCGCGCTCAGAAACAGCGGCAACGTGCCGAGCGGCGCTGGCACGATGTGGTGCGCGGGCCCAGTGAGAATCTCGCCCTCCCAAAAGCCAACCCACGCGCCGTCTGGAAAGAACACCTCGCGCTCGACCACACCGGGCGCCAGCACGGGCGCCACGAGGAGTGCATCGCCGAACAAGTATTGGTCGTCCGGGTGCTCGCCCAGCGCGGGATACACCAACCCGAAGGGGCGCTGGATGGGCCGCCCGGTCTCGAGCATCTCGTGAGCGAGCGACCACGCGTACGGGAAGAGCCGGAGGTGCAGGCGCGTGTACGTCCGATAGGACGACAACAGCTCGTCGTCTCCGAACTCCCACGCCACGTCGTTGCTGCTCGTCCCGATCTGCATCACGCTCGACAGCGCGGTCTGCTCGAACCAGCGCCGAAACGTCTCCTTGTCGGGCGGCGAGTGCCGGTAACCGCCCGTGTCCGCCCCATAGAAAGGAAAGCCCGAGGGACCCAGCGAGAGACCGGCGATCACCGACGCCGGCAAGCCTCCCACGGCCTTGAACGTCTCGCCGTCCTCCGTGACCTGCTGGCGGTGTGTCCAAAAACGCGCGTCGAGATCTCCTGGCCAAATGATGGGACCGTGCACCTGATCGCCCCATTTGCCCGCGCGACACAGCAACATGCCGCCTTGCTCGGGCAACATCTCCGCGTACGTCCGATGGTAGAGCAGCGTGTAGCCGCGATGCATGGTGCGCTCGTCACTGCCGTCACGAAACAGGTAGACGTTGCGCGCGTTGAGCAGGCCCGGCACGACGTCCTCGGCGTAGTCGAGCTTGAAGCCCTCGATCCCCATCGACTTGTACTGGTCGAGCTGGCTCTGCCACCAATCGATCGCGCCGTCGGCGGTGAAGTCGATGGGGTCCCCCCAACCATTGAACGTGAAGCCGGTCTCGACCGGGAAGTAGCCCTGCTCCAAGGCCTCGTTGCGCAGCGCCAGCGTGGCGTCCGACGCCTCGTCCAGGTAGGGCGTGTGCCACAACCCGACCCGAAAGCCGAGCGCGTGTGCTTTGGCGATCATGGCCGGTGCGTCGGGGAACTTGGCGGGGTCGAAGTCGAACGTGTTGACCGCGGTGGCGTAGGGACGATCGATCCAGATGCCGCTGGTAGCGAGATCGAGATCGCGCATGATGTCGAGATCCGCCTCGACCTGAGCCTGGTCGTCGTTCTCGTCGCGCCACACCAAGGGCCCGAGCGCCCACTGCGCCGGCAGGCGCGGAAACCCCGTCACCTGATAGTAGCGGCCCGTCAGATCGATCGGCTGCTCCGCCGCGAACAGGTGGAAGACCAGGCCCTGCGCCGACGCGCTGCCAGTGCCGAACGTAGCGGTGACGCGGTCTGGACGGGTGCCGGCGACGTCGAACACGCCGGTGTAGGAGCTCTCCACGAACAGGCCCCAGCCCCCGGTACCGATCACGAACGGAACGGGCACGTGCGCCTCGTTGTTGGCGCTCTCGAGCTCGTCGACTTCGATCTGCATCGCGCGCAGGCGCCCGCGGTGGTTGACCGCGTCGAACACCTCGCCGAGCCCGTAGTAAGCCTCTCCCTCCGGCGCGCTCGCTCCCACGCTGAGCCACGCGACGAGCGCAGCATCGCTCGGCACGAGCTCGAACCGGAAGCTGCCCTCCTCCGTCGTGCGGATCGAGAGCCGGCTCGTGAGGCCACCCTCGTGCTCGAGCTCGGCTTCGAGGGCCCCCTGCTCCACGTGCGCCGAGCGCACGCGGGTGGCCGCTCGAAAGCGCGTGCCGGTGGGGGGCGTGTAGCCACCAACCTGGGCCACGAGCGGGTACGGGTCGTAGTTGGTGCTGTCGTCGAGCGCGTCGACGGTGCCCAACGACAGCCCCGTGCCGTCGATCGAGGTCAAGCGCTCCTCACCGCGGTAGAGCGTGATCTCGAGCGCCGTCCGATCGAAGCTCACGCTGTAGGCGCCGTGCTCCAGCACGAGCACCACGCTCAGCGGCGAGACCGACTCGTCACCCTCGCACGCGGCCAGCCCGCAGAGCAGCGCACCTCGCAGGATCCAGCTCGAGCCTCGTCGTCGTCGCGGCGTCACCCGCGGAAGGTAGCGGCTGCGAACGCGCGGTGCACGCTGCCCGGTTGACAGGCCCGAAGCGGGCGCGCGATCATCTCGCCATGGCCCTCATCTCTTGCCCTGCTTGTTCGTGCGCAGCGAAATCGACTGACTCGGCTTGTCCGCACTGCGGCGCGCGCCTTCGCGCCGGGTTCGCCTCGCCCACCGCGGCGGCGATCTTCATGGGTGTAGTGGCCGTGGCCGGTTGCGGAGACGACACCGGCAGCGGTGGCACCGGCGGAGGCGAGGGCGGCAGCAACTCGGGTGGCGCGGCCCCGGCCTACGGCGTGCCTGCCACGGGCGGCGGCGGCAGCGCGGCGGGCGGCGAGTCGGCCGGCGGTGCCGGCGGCGATGCCTCGGGCGGCGGCGGTGGCAGCAACTCGGGTGGCGCGGCTCCGGCGTACGGCGTGCCGGGCACGGGCGGCGCCGGCGGCGGCGGCTGATTCCTCGGGCGGGCAAGCCCGTTCCGCCCCACTCAAGGCAGCGCGTCGGCGCCGTAGGGCTCGACCGAGGTGGTGGCGAAGATCTTCACTTCGCCGCTGTCGGGATCGAACGTGCCGATGGTGCCGTCGCAGTTCAGGATGTAGAGCTTGCCCACGGCCACGGCCAAGCCGTACACGCAGCCCAAGCCGTCGCCACCGAGCACGGTGCCCACACCGGTCTGCACGTCGAACTCGACCAACGAACCGCCGCAGGGGCTGTCGGTGGAGATGAACATGCGATCGCCCAGAAAGGCGATGTCACCGCTCGAGCTGTGGCCCGGCGGCAAAGTGCCGAGCCCGGTGGCGAAGCCCGTGTCCGGATCGATGCGGACCACGGCTTGGCTCGCGGCGTACAGCATGCCGTCCGGACCCGCGCCGAGCGAGTTGGCGCCGAGCGGCCCGAGGTTGAAGAGGACCTGGTTGGTGCCCGGTAGCAGCTCGAGCAAGTTGCCGTCGACGACGAACCAGCGACTGCCCAAGATCGCAATGTCCAGGTGGACCGACCCCGACGAAGTGGCGATGAGCGAGACGGACGGGTTCTCGTAGGGGGAGACCTGATACAGTCGCCCGATGGCGTCGGTCACGAGCAGATGAACGTCTGGCGGCGTGCAACTCGGCGCGAACGTATGGCTGCAGCTGTCGCCGCCTTCGCTGCATGTGGAGGTGGCGCAGGCGACGTTGGTGCACGCGTCCGGACCGAAGGTGCAACCGGCCGAGTTGTCGCAGCGCTCGACGCCATTGCAGAACAGGCCGTCGTCACACAGGTTGTCGCACGGATCGTTCTCGCACAGATCCTGCGCCGCGTCGCAGCTGTCGATGGTGCAAGCAATGCCGTCGTCGCACAACGTGTCGTCGTGGGCGTTCACGCAGCCCAACGAGCTGTCGCACTCGTCGTCCGTGCACAACAGGCCGTCGTCACACAAAAGGTCGATGGCCGAGTAGCCACAGAAGCCGGAGTTGCACAGGTCGAGCGTGCACTCGATACCGTCGTCGCAGTCCACGTTGACCACGCACTCCGAGCCCGTGCCTGACGACACCGAGGTGGAGGAGACAGCGCTCGACGAGGCGCTGACGTTGGCCCCCCCCGACAACTCGCCGCCGGCACCTCCGAACCCGCCAAATCCGCCGAAGCCACCAGAGCTGCCCTCGCCACCGAAGCCGCCTGCGGTCACGCCCACACTGGTCGACGCGGTCGCGCTCGACTCACCGTCATCGTCGAGCCAGAGCGCGCTCCGCGCGCCGCACCCCCACAAGAGCGAGAGCGCGAGGGAGAGCTCGAAGCGCGCCATGCGCGCCTAGAACAGCATGCCGAGGTAGAGCCGCACCATCTGGGCGACCGCGAGCTTGGCATCCTCGCCGATGCCCGCCTCTTCGCCCGGCAAGTACCCCAAGCCACCCAAGGGGAAGAGCACCGCGTAGTCGAGCTGGCCGTAGAAGCCCGTCTCCGGTCGGCCTTCTTCGTCGAAGGAGCCTCCGAGCCCTTGATAAAAGATGCTGGTGTCGATCTCCACGCCGAGGTCAGGCAGGTTGCCCGGGGCCTGCACCGGCTCCACCGCGCGGCTCCAGATCAGGTTCACGCCGCCACCCGCGCGCTGACCATCCCCCGAGCGGATGAAGTCGTACGAAGCGCCCGGCCGGAAGTAGTACGCCGATTGCACGCGCCCGACGATCCGACGCCAGAGCAGCTGGTCGACGCGGTAGTTGGGGTGGAAGCGAAACGTCGAGTAGGTGCGATTCTGCGTGAGCTGCGCGTCGAGGCCGCCGAGCGGCGCGTCGTCCTGCAGAGGGTTGCCGGGGCCGTAGCCGTTGATGCCCTCGACGTCGTCGTCGCCAGTCGCAAACCCAAAGCCGAAGTCGACGCGCAGGCGATCCTCGATCGCGCGGTAGGAAGACTGCAGCGTGAAGCCGAACTGGCGCACGTTCCAGCCGTCGTCCTCGCCCTCGGGCGAGTTGGGGTTCTTGTAGTTGTTGCCCGAGCGGACGTCGGTGTTCTCGATGCCGCCGTACACCAGCGCCGCCTCGACCCCGACCCGGAACTTGTCCCACATGAGCTCGCCCCACACATCCGGCACGAAGGTCTCGTAGCCGCGGCGAACCAGCGTCTCGGACACCTCGCGCGGGTTGGCTCCGAGCGGCGCGAACGACTCCAAGAACTGCGTCCGATACAGGCCATAGGCGCCGCCGTTGACGACCACGTCGCCGCGCGCGAGCTCGAGCTTGGCGCGTTGCGGATCGCGCTTGCGGTAGACCTGCAGTCCCCACTGGTAGACGTCGTCGCTCTGGATCAAGTCGTAGCGCTTCGCCTCCAGCTCGTACCGTTGGGCCTGGATCTCGACGTCGTCGCAGCCGCGCTCGATCTGGCTGCAGCCGTAGTAGGGCCCGCCCACTGCGCCCTCGTTGGCGAAGTCCCACATGCCAGCGAAGTACAGGTCGACCGACTTGATGCCGGTCTTGAACATGATCCGGTCGATCGTCGTGGCGTGATCGGCGTCGAGGTCGTCGCCGCCGTTGTAGACCATGCCCAGTCCCCAGTGATCCGGCATGCGGCCGAAGCGGAACGTCCCCACCGGCGAGACGTACTCACCCCAAGCGCGCTTCACTTGGATCGAGTCGGAGAACGAGTTGCCGCCGGCCACGGGCGCCCACTGCGTAGCCGCAAACGCCCCGATCGGCGTGTAGCCGCCGCGCGCGCGGACGCTGTAGCCGCCAGCGTCTGCCGGCTCGTTCACGTAGCCGTCCGGTGTGCTTCCCAGGACCACGTTGTCGAACAGATCGAGCTGCGCGAAGGCGCGGATGTTGTCGCTGACGGTGAGCACCGGAGACACGCGCAAGCGCATGTTCGCGCCGGCCTGCGTGAACGACTCGCATCGCTCCGGGGTGGCGGGCGAGTCGCCGCACAGCTCGACCGTGTTGCGCTGCTCGTCGCCGTTCTGGTCGAGGAACGTGTAGTCGTCGCTGGCGGGACGCGGCCACAACGCCGAGCTGGGATCGTCGTGGCGGTTCAGATCCATGTGCGCGAACAGCTCGGAGCGCACGCGGAAGTAACCGTGGAGCTCGAACGTGGGCCGCGCCGTCTTGAACCACTCCTCGGCGAACACGCGATCGTAGGTGCTGGACTCGCTCTCGGGCTTGTCCTGCTCGCCCTTGGACTTGGCCTCGCCGGCGGGCGGCTTGGCGCCGGAGGCCTTGGCGTCTTGGGCGCGCGCCGACTCGGCCCACGTGCCCGTGAGCAACGCGGTGCTGACCGCGCAAACCGAGACGATGCGCGATCGCAGCATCAGTACAGGATGCCCAAGAACCAGCGAACCGTCTGGGCGGTGCTGGTGTCGACCGGGTTTTGGGAATCCTCGAAGTCTTGCTCTTCGCCCGGCAAGTAGCTGAGGCCGCCGAGCGGGAACATCACGCCGTACTCGAGCTGGGTGTAGAAGCCGCCGAGTCGATCCAGGTCGTCGTTCAACGCCCCGTCCTTGGCTTGGTAGTAGAGCTTGAAGTTCAGCTCGAGGCCCAGGTCGGGCGAGTTGCCGGGCGTCTGCACCGGCTGCGCCGCTCGGCTCCAGATCAACGCCGCGCCGCCGCCGATACGCTGCCCGTCCTGGTCGCGGGTGAAGTCGTACTCGACCGACGGACGCAAGTAGTAGGCGCCCTGCACCCGCTGCAAGATGTTGCGGAACAGGATCAAGTCGATGCGGTAGTCGGGGTGGAACCGGAACGTGGAGAACGTGCGGTTTTGCGTGAGCTGCGCGTCGAAGCCCTCGGCCGGAGGCGCGAGCCCCTCCACGTCGTCGTCGCCCGTGGCGTAGCCACCTCCGAGCATGATGCGGAGCTTGTCATCGAAGGCGCGGAACTCGCTCTGGGCGGTGAAGCCAAACTGCCTGATGTTCCAACCGTCGTTCTCGCCGCTGCCGTCGTTGGGGTTGACGTAGTTGTTGTTGCCGCGCACGTCGGTGTTCTGCACCCCACCCCAGATCATGGCCGCCTCCGCCTCGAAGCGGAACTTGTCCCACATGAACTGGAACCAGAAGTCGGGGATGACGGCCTGGGCGCCGCGGCGCACGAGCTGCGAGTTGTTGGTCAGCTGCGAGGGAGACGCGCCGAGCGACGCCTGCGCGTCGAGAGACTGTTGGCGGTACACGGCGTACACGCCGCCGTTCACCACGGGGATGCCCTTGGCGAGGTCGAGCTTGGCCAGCTCCGCGTTGCGGCGCCGGGCGATCACGAGGCCCCACTGGTTGACGTCGTCGCTCTGGATCAGGTCGTAAGGTTGACCTTGGCGCTCGCCGATCAGCGCGCTGGTCGCGCCCTCGTTGGCAAAGTCCCACAGCGCACCAAAGTAGAGGTCCCACGACTTGATGCCGGTCACGAACATGATGCGGTCCGCGGTGGAGGCGTAGTCGCTGTCGGGCCCGTCGCCCGCGTTGACCAACATGCCCAAGCCCCACGTGCTCGGCATGCGGCCGAAGCGGAGCTGGCCGATCGGCGTCATGTACTCGCCCCAGACGCGCTTCACGACGATCGAGTCGGTGAGGCTGTTCTGGCCCGCCGAGGGTGCCCACTGCGTGCTGGAGAACGCGCCGATCGGCGTGTAGCCGCCGCGCGCCCTGACTTGGTAGCCGCCGCTGTCGCCCGGCTCGTTCACGTAGCCCTCGGGTGTGGAGCCGAGCACGACGTTGTCGAGCAAATCGAGCTGCGCCATGATGCGAATGTTGTCGCTGATGTGCAGCTCCGGCGAGATGCGGAAGCGCATGTTCGCGCCCGCCTGCACGTTGTTCTCGCAGGGCTCCGCTTCCGCGGGGTCGGCGCTGTCGCCGCACAAGAGCACGTTGGTGCGCACGCCGGCGCTGTCGATGTACTGGTTGTCCGCCGGCTGCGGCCACAACGTGTTGGCGCCGGTGTCTTTGCGCCCCAACGCGAAGTGGCTGAAGAACTCCGTGCGCACCCGGTAGTAGCCATGCACCTCGAACACTGGGCGCGCGCTCGTCCACCAGTCCTCGGCGAACACGTGCGTGTCGTTCTCGGTGCTGTCGCCGCGAGTCACTTTGCCCTTGGGCTCGACCGGAGTCTTGGTTCCCTTGGGATCGCCCGCGACGGAGACCTCGCCAGCAGCCTTGTCGGCGGCAGCCTTGTCGGCAGCGACTTTCTCCGCGGCAGCCTTCTCCGCGGCAGCTTTCTCTGCGGCGGCTTTCTCTGCGGCAGCCTTCTCCGCGGCAGCCTTGGCGGCGGCGTCGTCTGCCGCTTTCTGATCCTGGTCGGACGCTGGGATGAGCGGCGGCTCGGCCGGGGGCGCCGCGACCTTCTTCTCCTCCGAGGGGGGGGCTTTTTTCGGCGCGGGCTTGGCCGGCGCAGGCTTGGCTGGCTCGGCCTTCTTGGGCGCACCCTTGGGCGGCTCTTGCGGCGCGGGAGCGCCCTGTTTTGGGGGCTCGGGTTGGGCAGGCTGCGCCCAAGCTTCGGCCGCGCTCAGCTGGCAGAGCCCGAGCAACGTGATGGGGGCGGCGAACCGCACGAACGGACGCATCGGCCCCCGCGGATTCTCACGGAACCCTGGCTGAATCAAGGACAAGGCGGGGCTCTGGCTCGGCAGGTCAAAAAGCCGGCCGCGCCAAAGACAAAACCTCCAACAAAAAAGCGCTGACTGCGCTCCGCTTCGGCTAGCCTCTCGCAAGCTGGGCCAGATGGGTCCGTTGGGAAGAAAGCCAGCCAGGAGCCACGTGATTCAACGCACTTCGAGGTCGTTGCTCGCCGCCTTCGCCGTTGTTTCCGCAGGAGCGCTGACGCTCCCCGTCACTGCCCAGGAGGCGGCCCAGGCGGGCGAGTTCTCCGTCCAGCGCATGGAGTCGGCCCCCGGGCCGAACAACATCCTGAGCACCGAGCGGGTGCGCATGAGCCAGCAATTCGGCTGGAGCGCGAGCTTGCTCTTCAACTACGCGCGCGAGCCGTTCGTGGTGGTGAGCTGCGTGGCCGAGACCAACTGCGACGAGCCCAACGCCCAGCAGGTCGAGGACGTCGCGGTCGTGCAGAACATGATGCAGTTCGACCTGATGGGCAGCTTCAACCCCGTCGACTTCCTCCAGCTCGGCCTGAAGATCCCGCTGGCCTACACGAACGGTCAGGGCATCGACGCCGAGACCGGCACCGCCTTGCCCGAAGGGCTGAGCGCGTTCGGCCTGGGCGACGTGATGCTCGAGGGCAAGATCCGCTTCTTCGGCGATTCCAAGAGCCTGGTCGCGCTCGGCGGCGCGGTCGACGTGGCAGCCCCTCTCGGCCACCTGACGGCGGAGAATTCCTACATCGGCAACGACGCCCCCGTGACGGTGGGTTGGCGCGGCATCGTCGACTTCCAGATCGAGAAGTTCTTCGTCGCCGCCAACTTGCGCGGCATCTACCGCGGAGAAAACACGCTCGGCACCACCACCGTCGGCCCGCTCGAGTTCCGCTACGCGGTCGGCTTGGGCTACGAGATCACGCCCATCATCAAGGTGATGGCCGAGGGCTTCGGGTCGACCCAATTCGCGTCCACCAAGGGCACCAACACGCTCGAGGCCGACGCCGCCGTGGTGATCAGCCCGCTCGCCACCGGGCTCGCGTTCACCGTGGGTGGCGGTCCAGGGATCATCGAGGGTGTGGGCGTGCCCCTGTTCCGCGTGGTGGGCGGCATCTCCTTCACGATGGAGGCGGGCGACCAAGACGGTGACGGCATCGATGACAACGCCGACAAATGCCCCGCGCTGAAGGAGGACGAGGACAAGTTCGAGGACGAGGACGGCTGCCCCGACGACGACAACGACCGAGACAACATCCCCGACGCGAAGGACAAGTGTGTCGACAAGCCGGAGACCATCAACGGCTTCGATGACAGCGACGGTTGCCCGGACACGATCAGCGACACCGACAAGGACGGCATCCCGGATCAGAGCGACAAGTGCCCCGACAAGCCCGGCAAGGTCCGCACGGCCGAGCATTACGGCTGCCCGGACAGTGACGAAGACGGCATTCCCGATCCGTCCGATCAGTGCCCGAACGAGAAAGAGGACACCGACGGCTTCAAGGACACCGACGGCTGCGCCGATCCGGACAACGATCTCGACGGCATCGCCGATGAGCTCGACGAGTGTGGCGAAGAGCCGGAGATCAAGAACGGCTTCAAAGACGAGGACGGCTGCCCCGACGAGGTGCCCGACACCGACAAGGACGGCATCCCCGACAACAAGGACAAGTGCCCGACGCGGCCGGAGACCTTGAATGGCTTCGAAGACGAGGACGGCTGCCCGGATCGTGGCGTCTCCTTGGTCGAGGTCGGGACCGAAGAGATCAAGATCCTGCAGCGTGTCGAGTTCGACACTGCGAGCGACAAGATCAAGGGCGCGACCAGCTTCAGCGTGCTCGATGCGGTGGCCGCGGCGCTCAAGAACAATCCGCAGATCTTCTTGCTGGAGATCGGAGGCCACACCGACAACCAGGGCGACGCGAAGTTCAACAAGGAGCTGTCGCAGAAGCGGGCCAACGCCGTGATGACGTACCTGACCGGCAAGGGCATCGCAGCCGGGCGGCTGCAAGCCAACGGCTACGGTCAGGAGAAGCCGATCGGGGACAACGCGACCGCCGCTGGCAAGCAAAAGAACCGCCGCGTCGAGTTCAAGGTGCTCCACTCGACCAAGGTGAAGAAGGAGGAGAAGCCGGCCGCTCCTTCCGGCCCCGCAGCTCCGCCGAGCTCGACGCCTGGCAACGCCGCCCCCGCCAACCCCGCCCCCGGAGGTTCGGCAGACCCGTTCAAGTGACCGGGCGCCGCCCCCAAACGGGGCTACACTGAAGTCGGCATCATGGGGGGGTCAGGGGTCCAGGTTCGCGCGTCTGCGGTGCGCGTGCGCGATCAATACGTGCTCGCCAAATACGGCAAGCTCTCGCGCGAGATCTATCGCAGGCGCGCGTCGCCGGAGCTGCTTTCGGTGTTCACCACCCCGGGTGACGTCTGGGTCGACTTCGATCTGTTCCTGGAAGCGACCACACTCGTGTGCAGCGAGTTCGGTGACGGCTCTCCGAGCCTGGCCCGCGCGGTGGGCGCGTTCGGCGCCGAGGCCAACGTCGGACCCTGGCGCGCCATCATCCACCGCATGCTCTCGCCGAAGATCATCCTGGAGATCGCCGGCATGTTGTGGAGCCATCACTACGACGGCGGCCGATTGCTCACGAGCGCCACCGGCGAACGGTCGGTCAGCATCGCGATCGAGGACTTCCCGCGCCCGCACGTGATGCACTGCAAGTCGATCGAAGGCTGGATGGAGAAGACCTTTCAGCTCAGCCGGCCCAAGCACGTGACGGTGCAAGAGGTGTCGTGTCGCACGCGGGGCGACCCGGTTTGCCGCTTCGACGGTGCGTGGGAGTAGCGCCGACCAGGGGCGGACGTTGGCCGGTTCCTCAACGCCCCGACTGGGCGTAGCCTGCCCCGAGGTCGGGGGAGGAAGCTCGAGCTCGACCGGTCACATCCGAGAACTTCTCGACCACTAGGGCGTCACAGTCGTGCGCGGAGCTCCAAGCTCCCGCGGAAAGACGGTTTGTCATGAAGCCGGTGTCCTGGCTCGCGAGAGCCGCGCGTTGGTGCCTGTTGCTCGCCCTCATCGCCTTCGCCGCGGCGTGCAAGGAGGAGCCACCCCAGAAGCTCCCCCCCGCCCTCGAGACCGGCGCGGAGCTGCGGGCCATCCGCCAAGGGGTCACCGTGATCCCGCGCGGCGAGAGCGAGCGCGCCCCTTATGCGCGCGAGCGTCTGGGCGAAGGCGCAGAGGTCAAGATCGCAGACGGGGGTCTGGCCTGGATCCGTCGGGACGCGGGCACCACGATGCTGGTGCGAGGTCCGGGTCGCGTGTTCCTGGAGGCAGACGGTCTAAGGCTCGAGGCCGGCAAGATCTTCGCGGAGACACCCAAGGGACGGACCGAGACGGTGTTGGTGCCCGAAGGCCCGTTGGTGCTCTCGGCGGTGCGCGCCAGCCTCGACGTGGAGGGCGGCACGACGAGCGCCTACGTGATCGACGGCGAGATGCGCTTCGGCGCCACCTTGGCTCGCGCCGGGGAGCTGCTCACGATCGGTGGCAAGCCCGCGGTCGAGCCTGCGCTGGCGTGGTCGGACTGGACGGGCGGCCTCGCCACCACGGACCCCTCGAGCGAGCCGGCGCCTTTCGGCATCGGCACCGTGGGAGCGCGCACCCCAGGCGCCACCGGCACCCCGCACGCCCCCCTCACCATCCAGCGCCTGGATGTGCGCGTGCGGATCGAGGGCGATCTGGCCATCACCGAGGTGGACGAGACCTTCTTCAACCCGCTCTCCGAGACGGTCGAGGGTGTGTACCGCTTCCGCGTCCCTGAGGGCGCGCTGCTCGAGCGCTTCGGGGTCGATCGTGAGGGTGGCATCTTGTACGGCTTCGTGAAGGAGAAGGAGCAGGCGCAAGCGCAATACCAGTCGCACGTGTACGCAGGCTCGACCGAAGACCCGGCGCTGCTGACCTGGCGGGCGCCGGGGGAATACGAGGCGCGGCTCTACCCGATCGGCCCGGGCGCGACGCGACGCGTGGTCGTGCGCTACACCGAGTGGTTGACGCGCTCGGGCGAGAAAGGCGAGCGGCGCCTGTACAGCTATCCGATGGCGTTCGAGGGCAGCGAAGAGTCCGCGCCCCAGATCGAAGACCTGTCGATCGAGGTCGATATCGCCAACGCCGGCGCCAAACGAATCAAACCGACCACGAGCGCGGTGCGCGTCGGTGACGTGGTGGTCGTGCGCGGCCACGATCTGGTGCCCCGTGCCGACTTCGCGCTCGAGCTGTTCGACGACGGCAGCGACGTGACCCGCGCGACGCGCGCCAAACACGCGCCGGATCTGGTCGCGCTGGGGCCCTCGGAGGCCCAGGATGCGCGCCGCAAGGGCGAGGGGGAGGCGGACTATCTGCTCGTGCCGGTGCGCGCCGCGGACGCCGCCAAACACGAGCCAGGCCTGGATCTGGTGGTCGTGGTCGACACCTCGGCCGCGACGGACAAGGCCATGTTGCGGCTGGCGCGTGGCACGACGCTCGCGTTGCTGGCGCACCTCGGAAAAAGTGATCGCGTGTTGGTGCTTGCCGGCGACGACCGCCTCCGGCCCGTGGCCTCGAAGCGCAGCGAGCTCACGGCCGTCGACGACGCGCTCAAGGACGAGATCCTGGCCGGGCTGGCGCAAGTGGAGGCCGGCGGCGCGTCGGACCTGGCCGCGATGTTGACCGAAGCCACGGCCAAGCTCGGGGACGCGCGCAAGAGCGCGATCGTGTACATCGGCGACGGCGCCGCCACCGTCGGTGAAATGGATCTGCTCGCCATCCGTGAGCGCCTGGCAAAAGCGCCGCGCCAGTCGCGCATGTTCGGGCTCGGCATCGGCGACGGTGCCAACCTCGGCGTGCTCGCGGGCGTCGCCAGCGGCGGCTTCGCGGAGCGCGTGACCGACGACCGCAGCGCAGCCCGTGCGGCGCTGCGCTTGCTCGAGGTCGCCGAGCGCAGCACGGATCTCGGCGCAACGCTGGACTTGGGCGCAAACGTGGAGCGAGTGTACCCGCGCGAGCTTGGCGCCGTGACGGCCGGCGAGACGGTGCTGGTGGTCGGACGCATCAGCGGCGAGTCGCCGAAAGAGGCGACGCTGAGCAACAAGCGAGGCACAACGACGATCGCGCTCTCCGTCAGCGAGAGCAAGGACCACGGGGACCTGCGGCGGCGTTGGGCCATGGGTCGACTCGACGAGCTCTTGGGAGAGAACGCTGGTCACGCGGCGCTCGTCGACCTGGGCGTGCGCCAAGGCGTGATCACTCCCGTCACCTCCATCTACGTGCCCACGTCCAAGGAGATGACCTCCGAGCAGCGGGCCAACATCGATCGGCGCACACGCAGGCGGGTGGAGGTCACCCGTCCGAAAGATGGCAAGGACTCCGCGCCCGCGGCAGCCAGCGCGACGGCGCGCGCCGAGGTCGAGCAAGAGGAGGTGCGCGAGCTCGAGCAACAGCTCAAGGACACCAAGGACGAGGCGAAGAAGAAGCAGCTCATGAATGAGCTCGACGCGGCGAAAGCCACCGAGAAGTCGAAGCGCGATGACGGCGACGACAAGAACGCGCCGTCCGCGGACAACAAGGAGGGCGGCTCTGGCACGCGCGCCAAAGGCGAAGAGGGTCCCATGGGCAAGTCCAAGCCCAAGGAGCCCACCGCCGCCGAACCCGCCGCCCCGCCCGCCGACGTTCCCGCGCGCGGCCCCGCCCCGGCGAGCGAGACCGTGGCCACTCCCAATGCGCAACCAAGCCCCAGCGCGAGCGCCACTGCGTCGCCGCTCGCCGACCCCGGACCGATGCCTCCCTCCAAGCCGCGCCCGTTCGGCGGCCAGATGGCGAGCGCGCCGCCCGCCAGCGGCAGCGGCAAGGGCTTCGGAAGCGGCGACGGCCGACTGGGAGGCAGCGCTTCGCCCGCAGGCTTCGAGAAGGACAACGCCGGCACCAGCTTCGGCTACGTCGAGATGCCGACCCCACCTCCCGACGAGTCGGCCTACGCCGCTTTTGGGGACGGGCTCGCGGACGCCGGTGTGCTGCTTCCGCGGCAGGACCATTGGTCGCTCGACGGCAACACCACGGTCGTGGCCAATCGTTTTCGCCGCGCCACAGCCACCGTGCTGATCATCGACGACCCGGGCCGCATCATCCGCAAATGCGGCAAAGGCGCCGAGCTGCCGTTCGAGGAGCGCAAGTTCCTCTGGCGTGAACGGCTGAGCCGCACCGCCGCCAACCCGCGCTCGGTGCTGGCCGTCTACCAGCAGGCCAAGATCTTGTGCGAGGCGCCCACCATGCGCGAGCGACGCGCGTTGTTGACGCTCTCGCTCGACTACCTGCCCAGCGTGGCGGGTCGAGTCGGGCTGTATCGATTGTTGGCGAAGGACACGGCCGCCGCCGATGTCGTCTACCGCGGCATCCTGGCGCGCGTGACCACCGCGGCACACGTGCGCGAGTTGAACCAAGCTCTCGGCCTGTTGACGGTGGACTCGGCCACGCTCGAGAAGCTGATCAAAGAGGCGAAAGACCCTAGCGATCTCGCCAAGCAGCTGCGTGCCTTGCTCGCCAAGTTCCCGGACGACCTGAACGTCGCGCTCAAGCTGCTCGATGTGCTCGAGGACGCGAGCGAAGAACCCGCTGCGCGGCTTCTGTCGCAGACGTTGCGCAAGCGCACCGACGCAGACGCACGCGTGCGCACTGCGGTCGGCGAGCTCTATCTGCGCTTGTCCACCAAGCAGAGCAGCCCCGAGGCCAAGGCCCGCGACGAGGCTGAAGCCAAGCGTGCGTTCGGCGAGATCGTCGAGTTCTCCCCCGACGATCCCGTGGCTCGGCGCAGACTGGGCGACCTCTACCGCGCCCACGGCTACTACGCGGAAGCGACCCGTCAGTACGAGACGCTGGCCCGGCTCCTGCCCGACGATCCCACGGCCATGGTGCTTTTGGCGACCGCCGCCAACGGGCTCGGGAAGCTCGAGGAGGCAGTGCGCTGGACCGAGAAGGGCGGCCAGGCCGGCGCACCCGACGTGACCCAGGGCCCACACGCCACCGCGCGCGCGTTCGCCTCGCTGTTCTTGGCGTGGGGCAGGCTCGACGCGAAGGCGGCTGGCAAAACCGACGAGTGGAAGGCGCTCGGCGCGCGCCTCACGAAGGTCTTGGGTGGCGACAAGCGCGACGGGAAGGTGCGCGTGCTGCTGTCGTGGGCGCACCCCGAGATCCATCCGGCGTTGTGGACCAACTCGATCGGCACGCTGATGCCCGCAGCCGAGGGCGACGTCACGCTCGGCCTCTCGCAGGCCACGCTGGCAGACAAAGGCAGCTACGAAATCGAGATCCGTGTCGAGCCCTCGGACCTGGAGCACACCGCTCGACTCGGCGCCAAGGCGACGCTCACGGTGATCTTCCACGAGGGCAAAGACAACGAGCTGGTCGTGAAGCGCGAGCTCGGCTTCCTGAAGGACCGCGCGACGCAACGCTTCCGTGTCGGGAGCAACGCGGTCGAGGAGGTGGCGCCATGAGTGAACGTCCGCCCAAGCCCCCTGCCGACGACGCCGTCGCCGAGCACACCGAGGTGCCGACGCTGGTGAGCCATGAGCCTTCGCCACCGACGGAGCCCGCCACGACGGAGCCCGCAGCGCCGTCACCCGAGCCCACAGCGGCCCCCGGGCCCGGCGAGCCTCCGCCGGCGCCACCACCGCCACCGCGCTACCCGACGACGCCACGCCCGCCCAAATGCGGCCCGGTGCACGTCGGGAAGGGGCAGCGGCCCTGGGGATTGATCGTCATGATCCTGACCATCCTTGGGTTGGGCGGGGTGGGCATCGCGCTCATCAAGCCGCCGCCCAAGCCGATCGTCGCCGAGCTCGTGCCCACCATCGCCGACCTGGTGCCGGTGCACACCAAGGTGAGCGTGGACCAAGAGGTCGTGCGGGAGCTGCGACGCCTGGCCAAAGACGACGTCATCGAGACCGACGCCGGGGGGCGCGCGCGCCTGCGGCTCGACTCCGGCGCCAGCATCGTCATCGACGGCAGCTCCAAGCTGGTGGTGACCGAGAAGGGTCTCCGGCTCGACGGTGGCCGCTTGTTCGTGCACGGCGCCACCCAACCGACGCTGATCGAGCTGGGCACGGCCTCGGTCAGCGTGGTCTCGAGCGCGCTCGGGGTGGAGCGCCGCGACAAGACCCGGGTGTACGTGAGCAGCGGCGAGGTGACGGTCCGCACGGGAGAACGAGAGGCTGCGGTCAAGACCGGTGAGACGGCGGATCTCACCAGCGGGCTCGAGGTCGGACCGGAGCGCGGCTTCGACGACTGGACCGGCGGGTTGGCTGCGCCATGGGCCGCCAATGGCTTGCCGCGGCGCGCCCTGGGCGAGATCTGGGGCCGCACGGAGCCAGGCCAGAGCGGATCGCTGCTCACCGTTCGCACGCACGAGGTGCGCGCAGTGATTCAGGGCGAGGTGGCAGAGACCAGGGTCAAGACCACCTTCTTCAACGCCGGCGCATCGACGGTCACAGGCGACTACCGCATGGGCTTGCCGCGGGAGGCGATCGTGTCGGGCTTCGCGGTGACCCGTGAGAACAAGCGCGTCAAGGGCAAGCTCAGGCTGGCCGCCCGCGGCAAGTCCGCGATCGGCACCATCAGCAACAACGAGAACAAGCTGGAGTGGGCTGGTGAGGGCTGGCTGCGCGGCGTGATCCCGCAAATCGCCCCGGGCAAGAGCGTGACCATCGAGGTGAGCTACGTCGAGTGGTTGCCGCTGCGTCCCAAAGGCGAGGGCTACGTGGTTCAGTACCGCTACCCGCTGGTCGGCGAGGGCCCCGCGCCGCTGGTGGGAGAGTTCTTCATCTCGGTCGACGCGACCCCATCCGGTGCCTCGGCGCTGGCAGCAGGCATGAACGCGGCCGCGAGCGGCGGCACGGTCGAGCTGCGCAAATCGGACTTCCGAGCCAGCGCGGACTTCGTGGTCGACGTGGAGATCCCGAAGCCGCTGGCGCCGGCCCGCGCCTATGTGGCCGAGTCGGAGGACGACACCGAGGAGTCGACCATCCTGGTCCGAACGGAGGTTCCACGGGTGGATGCGGGCGCCGAAGAGGGCGTGACGTTGGCCGTGGTGCTCGACACCTCTGCCAGCGTGGATCCTGCGCTGCTCGAGGCTGGGCGAGCCTTCGTCGTCGCCCTGACCCAAGCCTTGAGCGAAAAGGATCGCCTGGTCGTGTTGGCGGCCGACACCACCACTCGCGCCGTGGGCCCGGAGGAGCTCGGCGTGGTGGATGCCGTGCGCAAGCAGGCGGTGCTCGACTCGCTGGGCGCGCTGCAGTCCGGCGGCGCGACCGATCTGGGCCGCGCGCTCGAAGCCGCGGCAGACAAGCTGCCGAGCGACGCTCCGAGCGCGATCGTAGTGTACGTCGGCGATGGCTGGCCCAGCGTCGGAGATCGCAGCGCCGAGGCCATCAAAGCGCGCCTCTTGCGCCGCAAGCACGGTGTGCCGCGGCTCGGTGCGGTGCTGGTCGGCCCCAGCGGCAACCGCCGCGCGTTCGCCGAGCTGACCCGCGGCTCAGGCCCGCTGGTAGAGGTGGGGGACAGCGAGGAGGCCGCGCGCGCATCGATCGAGCTGCTCGAGCGCGCGCTGGTGCCGACCCTCACCGGCTTGCACGTCGACCTCGGCCCCGACGTCGCGCGCATCTACCCGCGCGCCGAGCAAGCGCTGCCGCAGGGCAGCTCGCTCACGATCGTGGGCAAGCTGGCGGGCGAGCCACCCAAGTCGATTCGGCTCGGGTACCGCAAGGGCGACAAGAAGCAAGTCGAGGAGCGATCGCTCAGCGTGGTCAAGAGCGAGCACCCCGACGACGTCGCGCGCCGCTGGGCTGCGGCCCGCGCAGAGACCATGGCGCTCGCGGGACGCGGACGAGAGGCCGTGACCGACGCGGCGTTGAAGGTGGGCCTGCTCACCCCCTGGACGGCCTGGGTCGCGCCGCTGGCTGGCGGCTCCGATGGGGGCGAGTTCACCCCGACCCCGCTGTCCGCGCGTGTGCTCCAGCTCGGCCGTGGCGACGACGGCTTCGACGTCGACTTCGCCGACGCGGGCGCTCCCGCGCTCTCTCTACCCGCACCCGAGGACGCCGTGTTCGGGCTGGAGGACGTGGATCTGGAGCGCTCGCTCTACCTGGCGGTCCAGCGCACGATCGACGAAGGCCGAGGACAACTGCGAGCGTGCAGAGATCAGCGCGCCGCGCTGCGGCCCGACCTGCCGGGCTCGATCGAGATCCAGCTGAAGCTGGACGGGGACGCCAAGGTCACCGACATCAAGATCAACAACGCCGGCGACGACCTGCTCGCCCGCTGCGTGCTCACGGTGGTCGAGAACCTGCCCTACCCGCGGGTCGGCTCCAAGGTGGAGGTCAGCGTGAGCCACAGCGTGGTGTGGCCGCCGCCGCCTGCGCTGCGAGGCAAGAAGTGCTCGCCCACGTCCACGCTGACGGTGCCATTGCGGCGCGGCGTATGGCGCGAGCGGCTGGACGACAAACGCGATTTGTCCGCTGAGTACGAGCTGGCGCGCGCGACCTGCGAGCTCGGGTCTTGGACGGCCAAGCGCGCGTTCTTGGAGCTGATGCTCGACGTGCTCAAGCTGAGCGGACCGGTCGCGACCCGCATCCCGGCGCTGGCTGATGGCGTCGAGCGCACCGGCGATCTCGAGGCCGCAGCGTTCCTGCGCAAAGAGGCGATCCGACGCGCCAACCCCGCAGAGCTGCGCGTGGTTCGCTACCAGCTCTTGCGCAGCGAGCGGCTGCCCGCTGCGGAGTTCTTGGCGCGCTACGAGAAGGCCACCGACGACCGCGCACGGCTCGAGGTGGTCAAGGTCTTTCTCGGCCTCGCGCCTCACGACGTGCGCTTGCGCGGCAGGAAGATCGCCCTCATCGCCGCGCTGGGCGAGAAGGGCAACTTGGAAGAAGAAGCCCGGCGCCTGCGCGACGATCCGTTCGTGGACGCCGTGCTTTTGGCAGACACCGCTCACCTGTTGAAGAAGGCCGGCTTGGCGGACGAGGCGCGCAAGACCTTCGGCGAGATCGCCGAGCGGGCGACGCACGATCCGTGGGCGCACGCGCTCTTGGGCGACCGCTTGCGGCAAGAGGGTCTGTTCGAGGACGCCACCGCGGTGTACCGCGCGCTGGAGAGCTTGGTGCCGATGGATGCAGCGACGCAGCTGCGCTTGGCTCTCGCCCACGCGGGCGCGCAGCGCATCGACGTCGCGTTGCGGGTGCTCGGCCGCGTCGCGCGCACCGGCGGACGGGCCGGCGACCCGGATCTGGCGTTGCTCAGCGACCGCTTGGCGCATGTGCTCTTGCGCGAGCTGATCGCGAGCGGCGCTGGCAAAGAGGCCGATCGCAAGCTGCTCGACCGCGCTCTCGCCGAGCTGCCGGTGCTGCCGGCGGGAGTCCCCTTCTTGTTGCGCACCCCCCCCGGAGCAGACAGCGTCAACGTCTGGATCGAGCGCGGCCCGGAGAAGGCGCGCGAGCTCGTGCCGCCACAAGCGCTCGCGGGCAAGGTCGGGTTGATCGCGTTGCTGCTGGAGCCGGGCGAGGATCGGGAAGTGCTCCTGTCCATGGCGCGCCCCAAGGCGCTCCTGCCAGCCGAGCCCTTCAAGGTGATGGTGAGTGCCATCGTGGCCGGCAAGCTCGTGAGCTTCGAGGTCGAGCTGCCGCCCTCGGGCGAACGCGTCGAGCTCGGGTTCGACGGCCAGGCGTTCACGGGTGTCAAACCTGCCAAGCCCAAAGCCGCGGCAGCACCAGCGCGCTGAGGCAACGCCTCTCGGTCAGCTCTGCGCTTGCTCGCGCGTCGGCGCACGCGAGTCGGCGTGGGCTTCCAGGAAGCGATCCAGCCGACCCGAGAGCACCCGGCGCACGTCTCCCTCGCTATGTCCGCTCACGCGGTCGCGCACCCCGTGCGAGCGCCAAAGGTCGTAGGTGCGAATCGGGGCGACGTCGTCCAGCTTGACGTTGTCGCTGGGCTCTTCGCCGGGCGAGAGCACCTCGACCCGCGCGAGGTAGGCTTCGGGCCGCTTGTCGCCCTTTTCGCGCGGCGAGAGCAAGAGCCGGTGACCACCTTGCTCACCGCGCAAATACCCGTAGGCGTAGGCCCCCAGCACGACCACCGCGAACGTGCCCTCTCGCTCGTCCTGCTCCACGTCGTAGCCACGGTCCTTGGCCCAAGCCGAATACATGGCGGACAGGTCGCGCGCCCAGCTGGCAGCCTCCTCGTTGGCCCCGGCCGGTGTGACGATCACCCGCGCGTCGCCTTGATCGCGTTGATCGAAGCGGACGAGCTCCCGCTCCGCGCGGCCGAGCCGCTTCGAGAGCCTCGCGAACGCCTCGGTCAGCTCGCGCGCAACCGAGTCGTCCGCCTCCAAGAAGGAGACCTCGGCCAGCTCGCGCACCGCGTCGAGCTCGCCGCGTAGGATCTCGAGCCGCCGGATCTCGACGCTCAAGCGATGCCGGCGCACCAGCGTGCCAGCGTGCCCGAACGCATTCTCCCAGTACGCGGGGGACGCCTCGCGGGCCTCGAGCTCGGCCAGCTCGCGCCGCATGCCGTGTTTGTCGGCGGCTCGCTCGAGCTGCTCCAGTCGCTCGTACAGGCCGCCGACCTGACCTCGTACATCCGCGAGCGACAGGTGCATCGTGCCGCCCTCGCCGTCGCTCGCACGCGCGCGACGCTCCAGGTTGTCGAGCCGGCGAGAGGCCTCGGTGGGCTCGAAGCTGATCACCACTTGATCGTCGAGGCGCGCCGCACGGAGCAGCTGGAAGCGTCGAAAGCCAGCGCTCATCATCGAGCGAGCCAACGGGATCATCACCAGCTCCTCGATCGCCCGCTTGAGCGGGCGTGCGCCGTACTTGGGGTCAGTGCCCACCTCGAGCAAGAGCTCGATCACGCCATCGTCCACCTCGAGCAACAGGTCGCGCTCGATCAGGCCTTCGCGCTTGTAGATCTTGCCCAACTCCCGTCTGGCGATGCGCCGCAGGTCGGCCTGCTCGAGCGGCTTGAGCAGGAGCACGCGGTCGAGACGGTTGAGGAACTCCGGACGGTAGTGCTTCTCGAGCGCACGCTGCACCCGCTGCTCGAGCCGCTCCGCGAGCGACCGATGATCGCCGGCGAAGCCGATGCTCTGCTCGGTCGCGGCCACGTCGCTGCCCACGTTGGAGGTCAGCAGGATCACGGCGTGCTGAAAGCCCACCGTCTCGCCGTAGGCGTCGGTCAGTCGCCCGTCGTCGAACACCTGCAGCAGCAGGTCGGCGATGTTGGCGTGCCCTTTCTCGAACTCGTCGAGCAGGATCACGCCGAACGGGCTCTTGCGCACGAAGTCGGTGAGCAGCCCGGTCGAGCCTTTCTTCGGATCGCCGATCAATTTCTCGAACGAGTGGAAGTCCTTGTACTCGCTGAGATCGACGCGAAAGATGCGCTCGCGGCTGCCAAACAGGAACTCGGCCGTGGCCTTGGCGAGCTCGGTCTTGCCCACGCCGGTGGGCCCGACCAGCAGCAACACCCCCGCAGGACGATCCGGGTTGCCGAGCCCGGTCTTGTACAACGCCAACACGTCGCACACCGCGCGCACGGCTTGGTCCTGGCCGAGCACGCGCTCCGTGAGGAAGCTGACCATCTCGTCGTACGACACGGTCACTCGCGGCGAGACGACGTGCATGGGCAAGCCGGTCTGCTTCGCGAACAGCTCTTCCACGAACGTCTCGTCCACGGGCCCGCCGCTCTGACGCTCGCCCCGCCGCGCGAGCGCGACCCTCTTCATCAGATCGATGGCTTTGCCCGGGAAGCTCTGGGTCGGCAGGAACTTGCGCGAGAGCTGGTAGATGCGCTCGATCGCGCTGCGTTCGAACGTCAGCTCTGGGCCCATGCTCGCGGCGACCCGACTGAGCAGCTCGCGTGTGGCCTCGTCGTCGGTTGGCTCGACGGAGATGGTCGCAAAGTCTCGCTCGAGCAGCGGGAAATCGCGGCACAGCTTCTCCCAGCGGCCGTGGCTCATCTCGCCGAACAGCACCAGCCGCTCCGCCTCGACGCCTGGGCGCATCAGGTCGTAGACCCCGCGCGGGTTGGTGTCGTAGGAGCCCGCCATCGCGACGTTCCAGAGGTCGGGGACGTAGACCAGGCGATCCGGTCGGGCGTGGCGCAAGAACGACGCGATCTTCTCCTCTTGCATGCCGGTGTAGCGGGTGCCCGACACCAACCCGGTGGTGGCGAGCTCCCACACACTTGCGCCTCTCAGCGCCGAGATGCGGCCCAGCCGTACCAGCTCGCACAGCTTCTTGACGATGGCGGTCTTGCCGACGCCTGGCTCACCCAGCAGCACCACGCTCTTCTTGCCCGCGAGCGCGCGCGCAAGCGCCTCGACCTCGGCGGCGCGCCCAAAGGTCGGGCTGATCGCCGAAGGCGGCTCGCTCGTGAGCTCGCGGCCCTCACGCGCGAGAACGTCGAGGTTCTGCCAGTCGTCGCTCGCCACTCCGCACCCGGACCGCGGAACGTAGCACGGAGAGCCCGAGCGCGAGCGGAGCCCAATGGAGCCCGGAGCTCGACCGCGCGGCGTCGCAGGCGCAGCCGCCACGCGGGTGCGGCGTCACAGCGGCGGGCGGGTCGGGCTGCTCGCGGACGGTCGGCGCCTCGACGCTGGCCGGCGCCGCGGCGCTGGGGAGGGGCGCCAACGTGGGGGACGCGTCCACACAGCCGCGCGGCCGTTCGAGCAGCCACGCCGCGATCGCCGGTGCACGAGCGCTGTACGCGCGCCACTCGCCCGCGTGATCGACCCCCGGCAGCAGCTGCCAGGTCAGCGCGTGGCCACAGCGCTCGAAGCCGGTCTTGGCTTCTTCGGCCAAGCTGAACAGCGGGTTCTTGCTGCCCATCAGGAAGTGCACCGGGCCACAAGCTCCGCCTGTTCCCGGAAAACACTCACTGCGCTGTGGCCGGGTCCCCCCCCCGGCCAGGCTCAGCGCGGCGAACGTGGGCTGCCAGTCGAACGCCTTCATCGCGATGTACGACGCACCTCCCGACCAGCCGGCGAGGTAGATGCGCTGTGGATCGACGCTGCGCTCTTGGCTGTACCGCGCAACCTTGTCGAGCAGCCAAGCTGGGCTCCCCGACCAACGCCAATAGCTGCCCGCGCAACCCTCGCTGCGCGGGCAGTTGGGCGCGAACAACCAGAACGTGCGCCGTCCCGTCGGCGCTTGCGCGGCGCACGGCAACCACACCTCTTCTTCGGCGCACACTCCGTGTTGCGCGAGCGGCGCCCATAGCCCAGCGACCTTGGCCGGTGAGCCCTCGTCCCCATGAAGGACCACGATGAGCGGCTGGGGCGCGCCGCGATCCTGCCCCGCCGCGAGGCAGCCCTTGCACAAGAAGTCGCGCGTGAGCTGAGGCGCTGGCGCTGCGAACAGCGCCCCCACCGCCAGCAAGATGGTCAGCGCGCTCAACTCGAGCGGCCGCGCTGATGCCGTCCCAGGCCTACGGCTGGTTGCACGGATCCATCACCGCGCCGCACTCGGGATCGCAGTTGGTGCACGCGCAGCCATAGATCTGTGTGTAGGCCATGGCCGCCCCGGGGTTCGCGGCCTCGCAAGCGTCGAAGCAGGCGGGGTTGGTGCACATCTGGGCGCACTGCGCGAACGCTTGGCAGGCCATGTCGCCGAAGCAGCCGTTCAAGCAGTCGGCGCCGAACAGGCACTGCCCACACGCCATCGGCGAGCCTCCGCCGCCGCCACCGCCCGCGCCTCCGGCACCTCCCTGGCAGGCTTGCACACACGCCGCGATCGCCGGCGAGAAGTTGCCCTGGGCCGCCGCCGCCAGCTCCGCGCACGATGCGTCCACCAGACACGACGCCGGGCAATCGAAGTTGGGATCGTTGCAGTCGATCATCACGTCGGCGCACGTCACGCCGAAACAGGCCTCGACGTTGAGGCAGACTTGCTCGCAGTCCGTGCCCACCGGGCCGCCACCCACGGCGGAGAAGCCACCCGTCGACGGTGCGCCGCCGTTCGACTGGCCGCCCACTGGCTGCCCGCCTCCGCTCGAGCTCGTGAAGCCACCCACGCTCGTCGCGTCGGGCGACCCGCCATTGCCTCCCTGCGAGGTGCCCGCGCCTTCCCCGGCCCCTCCGGGCAAGGTCACGTCGGAGGAGCAGCCGAACAGGGCGTACACGCCCACCACCAAGATCGAAGAAAGCTGTTTCATGAGGTCATCCTGTGTCGCAGGCGTTGGGGGACAGTGCGCTGAGCGTGCGGGCGTCAGCCCAGCCAGAACATCTTGATCAGAAGGGGAACCACGCCGCCGGTGATGACCGCCATCAGCACCTTCACGGTGCGGTCGCCGAGGAAGTAGAACAGGCTCGGCGTCTGATAGAAGTTCATCAGGAAGTAGGGCGGGTTCACGAAGGCGAAGATCAGCCACGACAGGCCGTACAGCGCGAAGATGAACATCAGGATCATCGGTACGAACATGGCTACCTCGCGGTCGGTGCACGCATTCTACCGAACCGGGTCCCGCCCGTCACCCTGACCCCAACGTAAAGTCGAGCTCGAACATCTCGTAGGCGGCGCGCACCATCCCGAGCGCCTCGTAGGTGCTCTGCGCCACTCGATTGTGGCGCTCGACGTACAGCCGCACGCCACACACACCGCGGTCGGCGCGCGCGAGCTCGAGCACCCGCTGGTAGAGCGCCCTGTACACGCCGCGGCGGCGGTGCTCGGGATCCACGTACACCGACTGGATCCACCAGAAGGTGCCGGCCCGCCAATCGCTCCACTCGAAGGTCACCATCAGCTGGCCGACGACCTCCCCGCCGGAGCGGTAGAGCAGGTAGAAGCCCTTGTTCGGGTCCTCGAGCAAGGCGCGCACCCCCCGCTCCAGCCTGTCCCTGGGCAGCTCCTTGCCTTCGGTTTCGTTGGCCATTCTCCAGTTCTTGTCGATGATGGGGTCGGCGTCGCGCTCGGTGGCGAGCGAGATCTCCGCGTTTCTGGTAGCCTCTTTGGACAGCCTTCGTGATTCCACGCAGCACCTCGGTCAGCTCGGAAGGCGAGCCTCCCGCTGACGGCCCGCCGCCGCAACGACTGCAGTTCGATCCCTACGACGGGCCGAAGAGCTTCCACGCGTCGCGCGCGTTCGCAGAGATGCAAGAGCGGGCGGCCCGGCGGGCACGCATCAAGAAGACACGTGTGGCGGTGGCGGTGGCGCTGACTGCTGGTTTGCTGGTGCTCCTCGCGGCGGGGATGCTGCTCTCCTCCTGGCTCCGCGGCTGAGCCACTTCCGGTCCCACCCGAGACGATGGGCTCGACGTTGGCGCGAACCGGCAGTAGTGACGGGGCGATGCGTTTCGAGCTCACAGAAGAACAGGCGCTCGTCCTCGCCACTGCGCGCGACTTCAGCAAGCGCGAGATCGAGCCCAAGGCGGCGGATCTCGACCGCACGGCTCGGTGGCCAGCGGAGATTCTGTCGCAAATGGCCGAGCTCGGATTTCTGGGCATGGCCATCCCGACCGAGCACGGCGGCGCAGGGCTCGACCACGTCAGTTACGCCTTGGTCGTCGAGGAGGTGAGCCGAGCGTGCGCCAGCACCGGCGTGATCATGAGCGTGAACAACTCGCTGTTCTGTGACCCGGTCTACAAGTTTGGGACTGCCGAGCAGAAGTCGCGGGTGCTCGCACCGGTGGCCAGCGGCCAGCAGCTGGGTGCGTTCGGCCTCACCGAGCCGTCGAGCGGCTCCGACGCGCGCACCATGAAGACGCTGGCCGAGGCCAGCCCCGACGGCGGCTTCGTGCTCAACGGCGCCAAGAACTGGATCACCAACGGCCCCCACGCCGAGTACATCGTGGTGTTCGCGGTCACCACCCCGGATGCGCAGAAGCCGCGGCACACCGCCATGTTGCTCCAACGCGGAATGGCTGGCTTCAGCGTGGCGGAGCCCGACCACAAGCTCGGCATCCACGCCGCGCACTCGGCCAGCATCTTCTTCGAGAACGTGCGCGTGCCGAAGGAGAACGTGCTGGGCGAAATCGGCGGCGGCTTCAAGGTCGCCATGTCCACGCTCGACGGCGGCCGCATCGGCATCGCCGCCCAGGCCGTCGGCATCGCTCAGGCGGCGTTCGAGAAGGCGGTCGCCTACGCCAAGGAGCGCGAGTCCTTCGGCGGGGTGATCGCCAACCATCAGGCCATCCAGTTCATGTTGGCCGACATGGCCACCGAGATCGACGCCGCCCGCTTGCTGGTGCTCCGCGCCGCCAACCTGAAGGACCAGGGCAAGCGCCACAACGCCGAGGCGGCCATGGCGAAGCTGTTCGCGTCGGAGACGGCGACGCGCGTGGCACACAAGGCGATCCAGGTGCACGGCGGCTACGGGTACTCCACGGAGTACGCCGTGGAGCGGCACTACCGCGACGCGCGCATCACTGAAATCTACGAGGGAACCAGCGAAATTCAGCGTATCGTCGTCGCGAACTCGTTGCTCAGAGGTTGAGAACATGGGGACCAGAATCGTCGCGGTGGCAGCAGCGGTGGCTGTGCTCGTGATCGGCTGCGCGAGCACGAGCGAACAGGTGACCACCGAGCCAGACCACGAGCCCAACCCAACCAGCAAACGTACGGGCAAGCTGCCCACGGTCGACGCAGAGGTCGGCGCCTTGAACGAGGCGCAGGTGACGTCCGCGTTTCAGAAGGCCTCCGACGTCATGCTCGGTTGCCTGAAGCGCGGCGCGGATCGCCTCCCCTATTTGTCCGGGGCGATCAAGGTGTACGTGCGCGTCGACGGGGCGGGCCGCGTCAAATACACCTACCTCAAGCGCTCCACGCTAGGCGATCTGGAGACCGAGCGCTGCATGCTCGACGCGCTCAGGAAGCAGTCTTGGCCGGCGCCGGTCGGCGGCAAGGAGGGCTACGCGGAGAACGAGCTCACGTTCGATCCCCCCGATCGCGTGCGTCTGCCAGTGAGCTGGTCGGAGAGCGACGCCGGCAAAAACGTCGCGGCCATGCGCGGTGTGCTCAGCGACTGCGCCAAGAGCGCGAGCTCGGGCAAGCTCAGCGCGACGATCCACGTCGAGACGGACGGCAGTGTCTTGTCCGTGGGCGTGGCTGGCGAGGAGCCGGGCACCGAGCAGGCTTCCGGCTGCGTCGAGAAGGGCCTGAAGGCCATCAAGCTGAGCTCCCCAGGCAGCTTCGCCGCGAAGCTGACGATCGGGCCATGAGCGCGCCGCTCCGCTCGCTCGGTCTCGGCGCCTGGCTCGCGCTCGGCTCGGCGTGCCAGGCGCCCGCGCCCGAACCCGAAGGCTCGGCGCCCAGCGCCCGTGCCAGCGGCCTTCCGTCCGCCAGCGCCGCGCCGACCTCGAGCGCCAACATCGAGCGCTACCTCGAGCGCGCGCGCAAAGGCGCCGCCGCGTGTCGTTGGACGGACGACAAGGGCTTCGACGGGCCTTGCCCCGCCGTCCAGGAGTTCACCACCGAGCCGACCAAAGGCGAGGGCATGGCACGCGCGTCGGTGGCGCTCTTGGGCGACGCCGATCCCAAGGTCCGCCGGCTTGGCCTCTTGTTGTGGCCTGCGGGCGAGGCCGAGGCGCCGCTCGAGGCCCGGCTGGCCCTGATCGACGCCGCCGCGAAGGAGACGGTGCCGGCTCTCACCAGACGCCTCGCGTACACCGCCGCCGGCATGGCGACCAAGCCGCCCGAGCTGCAGGCGCCGTTGACGAAGCTCGTGCAGGAAGGGAGCGTCGAGAAACGGGTCGCCGCGTTGTCCAATTTGCTCGCCGGTGGGGAGCCGCCTGCGTGGGCCATCGAGCTCTTGAAACGAGGGCTGACAGACGCGGACAAGAGCGTGCGCGTGGCCGCATCACAGGGCGTGACGCTGATCGCCTTCGAACAGGGGGCGCTGGCCTGCGATCTGTGGCGGGGCCTGCTCACAGACCAGGAAGCAGACGTGCGCACTGAAGCGAGGACGCGCCTGGTGGGGCAGCTCGACGTGGATCTGATGACCGCGAGCGGCGAGCTGGTGGTGGCGCGCAAAGGAGCCAACGTGAAGCCCTGCCCCGAGGCCACGATCGAGGCGGCCTACGCGAGCCTGCTCGCCGACCGCGACAAGAAGCTCGTACGACCCGAGGACGAAGCCCGCTTCCTCTTCCACTTGTTGGCCAAGACCGAGCCACAGCTGCGCATCGGCGTGCCCCACGGCGACGATATCGACACCCGGCTCGCCGCCATCGCGCTCGACACCAAGGCCCCGAAGCCAGCCCGCGCCGACGCCGCCCGAGGCCTGGCGCTGCGGCCCGATCAGAACCGCTCCACCCTGCAGAAGCTCGCCAAGGACGAAGACCCCGCGCTCAAGAAGATCGCCGAGCGCGCGACGCAGGAGCGCTGATCAGGGGCGCCCCGAAGCATGGGGGCCGCGGACCCGGTGAAGAAAGGTTGAGAAGCGGGACAGGCCGGCGGCCTCTGCTAGGCTCAAGCTCGTGAACAAGATCATCCGCGAGCTCTTGCTCCTGCTCTGGAAGTTCGTGCGCGTCTACTTGTGGAAGTGGATTCGTCCGCGGCTGGGCAAGTTGGCGGTGGCGGCCGTGGCGATCGTCGCCGTGTTCGGCTTGCTGGTCGCGCTGCTCGCCTCCGCCTGCTGAGCTCGAGCAACGGCGCTCGCGTCGGGGGCTTACACGGTCGCGGCGTGTTCGCGTCCGGCGCCTCTTTCTTGCTCGACCCGAGAACTCTCGGCGTGATCCTGCGTCTGTGGCGGGATGCAAGAACACACCCTCCTGTGCCTGTGCGTGCTGCTCGGAGCGTGCGCGCCGGCCCCGGCTCCGCAAGCACGCCCGCAAGTCGAGCCCGACCCCACCAACGACACGCTGCCGCCCCGAGCCGAGCCCACAGCCGACGTTGAGCGCGCTCCGGCGACGCGCAACGCTGGCTACGGTCCGTACGATTCGCTCCAGGCGTTGTGCGGTCAAGACCACCAGCGCTGCCGAGCGAGCGAGCCGGTGGCGCTGCGGGGCGGCGGCGAGGTGCTCGCGCTCGCGAGCTTCACCGAGGGGGTGCACCCGGATGGCAGCGCCCACCTGGCGTTCCAGACTCGCGAGGGTTGGTACGTATCGCACGTCCCCGACGGCCAGCCGTTCGGTGGAGGGCTGAGTCACCACACCCCCGCTGGCACCCACTTCGACCTCGAGCGCGCGAGCGAGCGCGCCGGTCGCATCAAGCTGCAGAAGCGCTTCGGTCAGTCCGTGTACTACCCGGGACAGGGCTCGCGTGGCGGCGAGCGCTTCGAGGAGATCAGCGAGCTCTGGTGCCGCGTCGAGGGCCACCGCGTGAAGTGTGGTGAGCCCAAGGTGTTGTTCTCGGAGTCGTGCAAGAACCCCGACGACGGCGGCCCCGCTGTGTGCAAGACGACTGGCTCGCGCCCAGCCAGCTGAGCTCGCGTCACCCTCGCGCCGCGAGCGCGAGCCGCTCGAGCGCCGTGTCACGGACTCGTGCGTCCCCCGCAGCGACGACCTGCACCCGTGCCTGCTTGTCGCGCAGCCACGCGCCCGACAAGCGCTCGCCGCGAAAATTCCGCACGCTGCCACCCGCCCCCTCGACCACCGGGATCAGCGCAGCGACGTCCCAAGGCGCGAGCCCCGACTCGACCACCAAATCGATCGATCCAAGCGCCACCATGGCGTACGCGTAGCAGTCGCATCCGAAGCGGGTGATGCGCGCCTCTGCCGAGAGCTGTGTGAAGGCATCGGCCTCGCTGCCCTGGAACAAGCGCGGATCCGTGGTCGACAGCACCGCGTCGGCCAGCCGCTCGCAGGCTCGCACCGACAGCGGACGCCGCCCGCGCGTGTCACACAGATCCGCGCCGCCGGGATAGCCTCGGAAGCGCTCCCCGGAGAAGCCCTGATCGATGATGCCGAGCACCGGCTCGCCGTCCTCGACCAGCGCGATCAGCGTGCCCCACAACGGCAGCCCAGCCACGAATGCGCGGGTGCCGTCGATCGGATCGAGCACCCAGCACAAGCCGCTCTCGACCGCGCGCGGAGCGTCTTCTTCGCCCAGGATTCCGTGGCTCGGGTAGCGCTCCTCGATCAGCGCCCGCATGGCGGCCTCGGCCGCGCGATCCGCCGGAGTGACCGGGTCGAACGCACTGGTCGACTTGTTCTCCACCGCAACCTGGGCGCGAAAGTAAGGCAAGATCGCGGCGCGCGCTGCGTCGGCCAGCGTGTCGGCGAACGAGAGCAGCTCGGCGTGGGCGCTCACCACTCGAAGCGGCCGCCCCGATAGTCCAGGAACTGGCCCGTGTCCTTCATGGTCAGCGCGTCGAACAGGCCCACCATCTTCGACACCGACTCCTCGACCGGCGTGGGCGCGCCCCGGCCGCCCATGTCCGTCTGCACCCAGCCGGGGTTCACCACCACACACACGACCCCCCGGCCGGCGAGGTCGACGCTCATCGAGCGGTTGGCCATGTTGAGCGCGGCCTTGGCCATGCGGTAGGCGTAGGCGCCGCCGCTGCTGTTGTCTCCGATCGAGCCCATGCCGCTCGAGATCTGCACCACACGCGGGCGGTCGGCGCGCACGAGCTGGGGCAGAAAGGCGCGGGTCACGCGCAGCGGCCCGAGCGCGTTGGCGTCGAAGGTGGCCATCGCGTCGTCGCAGTCGACGTCCTCGAGCGAGAGCATCTTGCCCATGACTCCCGCGTTGTTGATCACCACGTCGATCGCGCGGTCACCCACGGCCTGCGCCATGGCGCGCACGCTGGCGTCGTCCTTCACGTCGCAGCGATGAAGGTGCACCTTGCCGGCGTGCCGCTCGGTCAGTCGTCGCAGCTCGTGCGCAGCGTCCAGGTCGCGCGCCGCAGCGTCCACCGAGTCGCCACGCGCCGCCAGCTGCCGCACCAGCTCGAGCCCGATGCCGCGGTTCGCCCCTGTGACAAGCCAGCTGGTCATCGCCACCTCCTCAACGCAACACGTTGCGCGCGATCACCACGCGCTGGATCTCGCTCGTGCCCTCGTAGATGCGCGTCACGCGCGCGTCCCGGAAGTGGCGCTCGATCGGGAACTCTTTCACGTAGCCGTAGCCGCCGTGCACCTGCAGGCAGCGGTCGACGATGCGGCCAGCCGCCTCGCTCGCGAACAGCTTCGCCATCGCCGCTTCCTTGGAGAACATTGCCTTGTTCTCCTTCAACCACGCAGCGCGCAGCGCGAGCAGCCGCGCCGCGTCCAGCTCGGTCTTGCAGTCGGCGAGCATCCACTGGATGGCCTGGTAATCGCCGATGGGTTTGCCGAACTGCTTTCGTTCCTTGGCGTAGTCGGTTGCCTCTTCCAGCGCGGCCGTAGCGATGCCGAGCGCCTGACTGGCGATGCCGATGCGACCGCCGTCGAGCGCCATCATCGCGATCTTGAAGCCGCCGTGGAGCTCCCCCAGCAGCGCCGAGGCCGGCACGCGCACGCCCTCGAACGAGAGCGCCACGGTGTTGGAAGCGCGCAGCCCCATCTTGTCTTCGTGTTTGCCCACGCGCAGGCCCGGCGTACCGCCCTCCACCAAGAAGCAGCTGATCGCCTTGGTGCCGGCGGCGAGCTCGCCGGTGCGCGCCCACACCACGAACACGCCCGCGTGCGAGCCGCTCGTGATCCACTGCTTCTGCCCGTCGAGCACCCAGTGCTCGCCGTCGCGCTTGGCGACGGTGCGCATCGAGCCGGGATCGCTGCCCGCTTCGGGCTCGCTCAGCGCAAAGGAGCCCGCCGGAAGCTCGCCGCTCGTGAGCTTGGGCACGTAGGCCTGGCGCTGCTCCTCCGTACCGAACGCCGTGATCACCTCGCCGACCATGTTGGTGACAGCCATGGTGACCGCGGTCGAAGCGCAGCCGCGTGCGACCTCGGTCATGGCCAGCGAGTAGCTGACCACACCCGCCTCGGCCCCGCCGAGCGAGGCGGGGATGTTGACGCCCATCATGCCCAAATCGGCGAGCGCCTTGAGCTCAGCCGCCGGAAACCGCTCGGTCTTGTCGAGCTCGCCGGCGATGGGGCGCAGCGAGCGCTCCACGTAGTCGCGCGCCGTCTTTTGAATCAAGAGCTGGGTCTCGGAGAGCTCGAAGTCCATCGCGCGGCGGGTTCTAGCACGGCGCAGCAGTTGGCCCGAGCCCCCTCTGCCGATACGCTTGCGCGCATGTGGCGGCGGGCAAGCGTGGGGCTTTGGATCTTGGGCTCGTCGATCGCGTGTGGCCCCAGCCAAGGCCCCCACGAGCCAGCGCTGTCCGCGTCGGTCAGCGCCGAGCCCCCTCCCCCGCCCCCTGGGCCCCCCGAGCCCGAGAAGGTGGAGACGGGCCACGCCTGCGCGAGCGCCAGCGCGGTGTGCGACGGCGCGGTGTGCACGCTCAAGCTCAAGAACGAGTGCGAGGCGGCGCTGACCTGCAACGCGTCCATGTTGCTGCGCTGCCAAGCGGGCACGGACGTGATCGAGGCTAGGGCGCGCGGCGGCAAGACGTTCCCCCAGAAGAGCGAGGCCGAGCTGCACCTGTCGGCGAATTGCACCACCGGCGCGATCGTGCAATCGAACGTGTCAGAACTGACGTGCAAGTAGCGAAACGTTGGCGTTCCTTCGGCTGGCTCACGTGGGCGCTCTGCGGGTGCGCGTCCGACCGCGAGCCGCCGGAGAGCGAGAACCAACCCGCCGCCGCCGCACCCAGCGCGCAGGTGGCTGCTGCTACCGGGACGGCCTTGGCCCCCGCCCCCACCAGCACGACCTCGGCGACAGCCCCCGCGGCCACGCCGGCCGAGCTGGGCGATCGCATCTACGCCAAGGCACGCTTCGTGTGGATCCAGCGGGCGCCTGCGGGCGGTCGCGGGTGGATCGGCTTCCTGACGCTCGGCGGCTCGGTCCGCTTGTTCGAGGGTGACCGCGAGAAGGCCAAGACCGTCGGACCGGGCTGCGACGCTTGGTACCGCGTCGAGCCCATGGGCTACGTCTGCCTCGGCCCCGAGACCACGCTCGACCCGGCGGACCCCGTCCTCGCCGCGGTGGTGCGACACGCGGGAGACCAGAGCTCCCCGTTTCCCTTCGAGTACGGCGAGTCGATTGGAGCTCCGCGCTACCGCGCGCTGCCCAGCCTGAAGGAGCAGCGAGGCCGCGAGTGGGACCTGGCCGTGCACCAAGAAAAGCTGGCCACGCTGCGCGGCGGAGGCACGCTCGGCAAGGACGACGAGCTCTATCGCGGGCTCGATCTCACGCCCGCAGGCGTGCCGTTCCCGGAGCTGCCGCACATCGGCGCGCTGGCTCAAGAGGCGCGTGACCGCGTGGTGCGCGGCTCCACCATCGCGTGGTCCAAGGCTTACGACGACGGCGCCGGCCGCACCTGGCTCTACACCAGTGACCACATGCTGGTGCCCAAGGATCGGGTCAAGGCCTACCCGAAGGCCCAGTTCCAGGGCGTCACGCTGGGGCCGGACAAGACGCTTCCGATCGCCTTCTTCCGCAAGAAGGATCGCGACAAGCTTCGGCGCGTCGGCGACGGCTTCGAGCCCACCGGCGCCACGTTCCCACGCCTGTCGCACGTGGGCCTCACCGGCGCGCGCGAGCAGCGCGGCAAGGAGGTGTTCTTGGAGACGCGCGAGCCAGGCGTGTGGGTGCGCGAGAGCGACGCCGCGGTGGCCGCGCTGCGCAGCGAGCTTCCGTTCCGCGAAGACGAGCTCGGCGCTGGGCGCAACACCTGGGTCGACGTGTCGGTGATGGGCGGCACCTTCGTGGCGTACGAGGGTCGCACCCCCGTGTTCGCCACCTTGATCGCACCTGGCCGCGGTGGCATCCCGTACCCGGGCAAGGACCCGATCTCGACCGCGTCCACCCCGACCGGCACGTTCCGCGTCGACGGCAAGTTCCGCTGGGCCACCATGGTGTCGAGCACCGACGACACCGTCGTCCACGCCGAGGTGCAGTACGTGCAGAACTTCCACGGCGCACACGCGCTCCACGGCGCCTACTGGCACGATCAATGGGGGGAGCTCAAGAGCGGCGGCTGCGTCAACCTGTCTCCGCTCGATTCGAAACGCGTGTTCGAATGGACCGAGCCGGCGCTGCCTCCGGGCTGGCACGGCGCACGATCGATCAAGGAGCTCGGCCCGTCCACGCGCGTGGTCGTCCGCCCCTGACGCCCACAAGTACTTGCCGGGAGCTGGGCGCGTGGGTAACCCGCTTGCCATGCCGCTCGTGCGCAAGTTCCAACAGCTCGAAGAACGCGTCCTCAAGGGCGGGGCGCCGAAGTATCACGAGAAGAACACCGAGCAGAAGAAGCTGTTCGCCCGCGAGCGGATCCGCTTGTTGATCGACGAAGGTTCGTTCGTCGAGGACGGCCTGCACGCCAACACCATCGACGCAGAGCTGCCGGCCGACGGCGTCATCACCGGCACGGCCAAGCTCAAAGGCCGCACGATCGCGATCATGGCCAACGACTCCACCGTCAAGGCCGGCTCCTGGGGCGCGCGCACGGTGGAGAAGATCCTGCGCATCCAAGAGGTCGCCTCACGCCTGCTCTGCCCGCTCTTGTACTTGGTGGACTCGGCGGGCGCTCGCATCACGGATCAGATCGAGATGTTCCCCGGCCGTCGGGGCGCCGGACGCATCTTCTACAACCAAGTAAAGCTCTCGGGCATGGTGCCGCAGGTGTGCCTGCTCTTCGGGCCCAGCGCAGCGGGCGGCGCGTACATCCCCGCGTTCTGCGACATCGTGGTGATGGTCGACGGCAACGCCAGCATGTACCTCGGCTCACCGCGCATGGCCGAGATGGTGATCGGAGAGAAAGTCACGCTCGAGGAGCTGGGGGGCGCGCGCATGCACTGCTCCGAGTCGGGCTGCGGCGACGTGCTCGTCTCCTCCGAAGAGGAGGCGATCCGCTACGCACAAACCTACTTGGCGCTGCTCCCGCAGAACGAGCGCGAGAAGCCGCCGCGCGCCGAGCCCAAGGGCACCAAACACCCGCCAGAGCACGTGGAGAAGGTGATCCCGGCCGACGAGAACAAGCCGTTCGACATGATGGCGGTGATCGACAGCATCATCGACGAGGGCAGCTTCGTCGAGATCAAGAAGCGCTTCGCCAAAGAGGTGATCACGGGACTCTGCCGGATCGAGGGCCGCACGGTCGGCATCGTCGCGAACCAGCCCAAACACAAGGGTGGCGTGTTGTTCGTCGACTCGGCCGACAAGGCTGCGCGCTTCATCTGGCTGTGTGACGCCTTCAACGTACCGCTTTTGTACTTGGCCGACGTCCCCGGCTTCATGATCGGCACGGTGGTCGAGAAGCAGGGCATCATCCGTGCAGGCGCGAAGATGATCGCGGCAGTGAGCGAGGCGACGGTGCCCAAGCTCAGCGTGATCGTGCGCAAGGCCTACGGCGCGGGGCTCTACGCCATGTGCGGGCCCGCGTTCGAGCCGGACGCCACGATCGCGCTGCCGACCGCTTCGATCGCGGTGATGGGCCCGAACGCCGCCGTCAACGCGGTCTTCTTCAACAAGATCCAGGCCGTGCCGGCAGGCCCGGAGCGGGACGCGCTGGTGGAGAAGCTGCGCGCCGAGTACCGCAAGGACATCGATCTCGAGCGCGTCGCGAGCGAGCTGATCGTGGACGCGGTCATCCCTCCGGCCGCGCTGCGCACCGAGATCGCGCGACGCTTCGCGACGCTGGAGCACAAACACGAGCCCCGGCCGCAGAAGAAGCACTTGGTCTCGCCGGTCTGAGCCCGCTCCCCCGCCGCTGCTATGCTGGGCGCGTGCGGTTCCACAAGCTGACTCTGACAGCGCTTCTGGCCAGCTCGATGCTCGTCGAGCACCGGGTGCAGGCGCAGCAGCCGACGTTGCGCCTGGCCGAGCTGATGACGCCGCGCTGGAGCGCCGAGCGCGCTCATCCGCTCGCAGACGAACGCGGACGCGTGCCCGTGTTGGTCGCGCTTGGCGCGGGCGAAGACGCGCGCGCGCTGGGCCTGTTGGAGGTCGCCCCGGGCGTCGGCGCGAAGCGGGTGGCGCTCGGGGATCTGCCCAACTTTCGCGCTGAGCACGCGCGCCGGCAGACGTGGGCTGCGCCACGCACACGCCCTGCGCTGGAGTTCTCGCGCAAGCGCAGCGGCATCAAGGCGTTCGTGGACGCCACGGAGGGCGCGGGAACGGGCAAGGGTGTCGTGGTGGGTGTGGTGGACACGGGCATCGATCTCACCCACCCTGCCTTTCAACACGAGGATGGCTCGACGCGCATCGCGTGGCTGCTCACTTGGGGCGAGCCCGAGGGCCTCCACCCCGAGCTCGAGGACGAGTTCGGGTGCACGGACCCGGATCAGGCGCCGTGCGCGATCTTCAGCGCCGAGGACATCAATCAGCTGGTGCTGCCCGACGCGACGGTGAAGGACGCGATCGGGCACGGCACCCACGTGGCGTCGATCGCAGCGGGCAACGGGCGTCGCGAAGACGGGTTGGGCCCCCTCAACGTGGGCGTTGCCCCCGAGGCCACGCTGGTGATCGCGGCGCCCTCGAGCAACGGAGGGTTCGCGGACGACGAGGTGCTGCGCGGCACGCGCTTCGTGTTCGAACGCGCCGACGCCATGGGCCTCCCCGCCGTGGTCAACCTCAGCTTGGGCGGAGACTTCGGGCCACACGACGGCACGAGCTTGCTCGAGAGCGGCACCGCGGCGTTCGTAGGGGACGACAAACCGGGCCGCGTGATCGTCGCCGCGTCCGGCAACAGCGGCGGCCTCTACCAGGTCGGCGACACCTACCCGCTCGGCATCCACTCGTCCGTGCGCGTCGAGGAGCACATGCCGGCGCGCCTGCCGATCTACGTCCCGGGAGCGGGTGGCAACGTGTTCGTGTGGATCACCTTTCGGCCCGGCGACGAGGTCAGCGTCGGCCTCGAGGGGCCAGACGGAGCGCGCTGGATCAGCCAGATTGGGCCAGGCGACGAGGCCGGGTACTCGGACGACGACGTCGAGGCCGCGGTCATCAACAACCTGGTCAACGAGCACTCCTCGCTGACGAGCGACACCAACGGCGCGGTGATCTCCTGGAACGGTGCTTGGGCCGCCGAGAGCGGCTTCGCCATCACCCTCGAAGGTCGAGGCGACGCAGAGATGTGGGTGACCGGCGCGAGCGGCGCCGGGGACGCCATGTTCGTGCAGGCGAACAAGCAAGGCACCGTCAACCAGCCAGGGTCACATCCACGGCTGCTCACCGTCGGTTGCACCGTCAACCGCCTGAAATGGACCAGCATCGACGGCGCGGTGGCGATCGAGACGCTGGGGGACGAAGAGACCGCTGTGGACGGGGCGTGTTACTTCAGCGGCGCAGGACCGACGCCGCTCGGCGTACCCAAACCGGAGATCGCGGCGCCGGGCGGCTTCATCGTGGGCGCCATGAGCGAAGCGGCCGACCCACGCCAGGCCGAGGGATCCATGTTCGATCCCGGGGGCTGCCCCAAGGATGGCTTCTGCTACGTGATCGATGACTTTTACGCAGTGGCCACCGGGACGTCGATGAGCGCGCCGCATGTCGCGGGCGCCGTCGCGCTGATGCTGCAGCAGCGGGCGGACCTGACTCAAGCCATGGTGACGGAGGTGCTGCAGGCCAGCGCACGCAAACCCGCTGGAGCGACGCGCTACGGCTCGCAAATGGGCGCTGGCGCGCTCGATGTTCGTCACGCGCTGGCCGTGCTCGCCGAAGAGGGCCCCTCGAACGAACCGCCCGCCGCCGAGCAGAGCTTCTGGTTTCTCTCTTCGGAGACGATCAAGCCAGACCCGAGCTGGACGTTGACGGGGTCGATCAATCTGCGGCGCGCGGACGGATCGATCGCGAGCGGACTCGACGGATCGTTGCTCTCGGTCGAGGTCGAGGGCGGCAACTTGGCGCGCGCGCCAGTGAAGGTGCTGCACGGCTTCTATCAGTTCGCCGTCTCGGCGAGCGAGGGCTCTGGCGGAAAGGAGCTGGTCGTGCGCGTGCGCTACGACGGCGAGCAGATCGGCGAGGCGCTGGTGGTGCCGATCGCGATCGATGCTTGGGCGGCGGGCGCCGAGCCCGAAGCGCGCGGCGGGCTGTCGTGTGGCGTCTCGGCGCTCGCGCCCCACCCCCCACCCTGGCACTGGCTCGCGCTCGTTGGGCTCTGCTTGGCGCGTCGAGCTCGTCGCGACCGCCCGTGACACGGCTCTCGGGTCGGTCGAGCTTCCGAGCGGGGAGCGCGGAGCCCACGAGCACGGCGACGCCGGCGGGCGAGCTCTTGGACCTCGCACAGTGGAACCCCACGGTGGTGGGCCTGTCGGGGCCGGCCCGAGTGCAAGAGGTGCTCTGCGAGACGAAGTTCCGCGGGTATGAGCCAGATCCTCGCGGGACCATGGCCGCCAGAGAGGCCATCGCCCAGAGCTACGGCGAGCGCGGTCTGGCCGTCGAGCCGCGCCAGGTCGTGTGCACGGCGAGCACGTCGGAAGCCTACGCCTTCCTGTTCAAGCTGCTCTGCGATCCCGGCGACGAGGTGTTGATCCCCACGCCGTCGTACCCGCTGTTCGACTGTCTGGCGCAACTCGAGTCGGTGCGCACGGTGACGTATCCGCTTTTGCGTGAGGAGTCCTTCCGCATCGACACAGGCGCGCTCACGCGCGCGTTGTCCGAGCGCACGCGTGCGATCGTGCTGGTCGCGCCGAACAACCCCACCGGCACGCTGGTCCATCAGGACGACCTGGCGTACCTCGACGAGCTGGCGCGGCGGCACGGCGTGGCGTTGATCTGCGACGAGGTGTTCGCGGACTACCTCTGGCCCGACTTGGGGGGCCAGCTCGTACGATCGCTGATCGGGCGCGTGCGCGCACAGTGCTTCGTGCTGTCGGGGCTGTCCAAGGTGATGGCCAGCCCACAGCTCAAGCTCGGCTGGATCGTGGTGGGGGACCCAGACGAGAGCGAGGTGATGCGCAGACTCGAGCTGATCGCCGACACCTTCCTCAGCGTCTCCACGCAGGTGCAAGACGCACTGCCGGCGATGCTCGCGTTGCGGGCGGAGGTGCAGGGTGAGCTCCGTGTTCGACTCGCGCACAACCGCAGCTGCTTGTTGGAGCTGCTCGAGCCGCCCACCCGGCTCGCGCCGAGCCACGGCGGCTGGACGGCACTGCTGGAGCTGCCGCGGGTGATGAGCGAGGACGCTTGGGTGGCCACGTTGCGCCGCGATGCCTCGCTGCTGGTGCAGCCCGGCTGGTTCTACGACCTGACCGACGGCGGCACGCTGGCGCTCAGCTTGATCGCGCCACCGGACGAGTTCCGCGAGGGGGTGAGCCGGCTGCTCGAGCTCGTCGAGCGACAGCTGTGAGGCTCAACCCAAGCGGGCGGCTTCCTCCATGAACAGCGCGACGAGCAGGCCCTCCTGGATGGTAGGCGGCACCACCACCAGGCCCGCGCCGACGTCCCTCGCCAGCGCGTCGAACTCTGCACCGCCGAAGTCGTACACCTCTTCCGGAATCACGATGGCATAGGGACGAAGCTCCGCGACCAACGTGGCGGCCCCCTTCACGTCGCTGGACAACGCACGCGCCGCCGATGCGCTCATCGCCGCCCGTCCACAGGTCTCCACGAGCTTGCCGGTCGCGCCGACCACCACGACGGTGTTGGAGACGGCGGTAATTCGCGTGGGAAAACGAGAGTGTGCGGGCACTAGAGCCCAACCCTAGCACAGCCTCTACAGAGGGCCGATCAGCTTGGCCCAGGCCTCGAGCAAGAGCAGGATGAGCATGCACGACGCGAGCGCGATCAGCGCCACTTGGCGCACGCTCGTTGGCGCACTGCCAGCTTCGGCGGGTGCTTCATCCACGCCTCGAAACATCGGCAGGCCCACCAAGAAGTAGCTCGCGTAGCCGAACGAGCCCAAAAACAGCATGCGCTCTTTGTTCTGATAGGAGAAGAGGTCCGTCATCAGATCGTTTGCCATGAACAGCGTCTCAGCAAACGCGATGGCGTACGAAAGCACGAACGTCAGCGCCGCGCGGCCCGGAGCGCCGAGGCCGAGCTTCTTGCTCAGGCCGCGATCCAACACCACCAGCACCGTGAAGTACGTGACGAAGTACGCCTGCGTGAGCGGGTACATGAACAGCGGCACGTGCGCGCCGCTCTTGCCGACGACCTCGGCCTCGAACACGAGCTTGGTGGGGAACGCGTAGCGCATGCCCATCAGGTCGAAGAAGTAGTGGGTGCCCACGTAGGTCCCGAAGAAGACCAAGATCCAGGCGAACAACTGCAGCTTGAGGAAATAGGAGCTCGCCAGCGGGGGCAAGCTGCGTGGCCGAAAGAAGAGTGGCAGTGCCGTGACCGGCAGCGCCGCGAACAACGAGAACAGCAGGTAGCCCGCGTCGCCCCAGGAGCGCAGCCATCCGCTCAGGATCAGCGCCACCACCGACAGAATCCACACCGCGGAGCCCAGCAGGCAAACGCGCTCGGCCCAGGCCTTGTCCGGGTTCTCAGAGAGCCAATCGTTCATGCGACGCGCACCAACGCACGCGCCGCCGCGACCAGCTCGGCGCCCGTCTCCGCCACCAACACGCGGCTCGCCAGGCGCTCGAACTTGGGCATGCGGCTGTCTCCCTCACCCCAGCTGCCGCGAGCCTCCGGGCAGATCCAGATCACGCTTCGTACGCTCTCGCGCATGGCCGCGAGCTCGCGCTGCGCCAGCTCGTCGTCAGCCGTGCGCCCGTCGCCCAGAATGACCAGCGTGGTGCGCTTGTCGAGCTTGCCTGCGAGGCGGCGCCGCGCCTCGCCGAAGGCTCGGCCGTAGCGTGTGGCGGCGCCCAGGTTGAGCAGCGCGCCGCTGCCGATCACCTCCAGCGCGCGATCCGAACGCCCCCCTCGGAACAGCTCGGTCGTGTCGCACAGCTCGGCCACGAACACGAACGAGCGCGTGCTCTCCCACGACGCGCTGGCGGCGGCGACCAGCTCGAGCAAAAAGCGGGAGGCTGCCCGAACCGAGTCGGAGACGTCACACAGCACCACCAGCTTGGGGCGTTGCTCGCGCGCGCGGCGTCGCAACAGGCGGAACGGCACCCCGCCCGTGACCAACGCCGCACGCATGGTGCGACCTGGGTCGACGCGCCCTCGCCTCGCGCGCCTTTGTCGCGCACGACGTTTGCCGCCGAGCTTGTGACCGAGCTCGCGAATCGCGCTGCGCACGCGCGCGGCCTCTCCGGCGTCGAGCGCGCGGAGCTCCTTGCCCAGCGCCCCATCGTGGCGCGCACGCGGCCGCGCGACCTCCGCGAGGAGCTCGTCTCGCACGCGGGCCCGCAGCGCCGCAAGCTCCTCACGCAACGCGTCGCCGAGTCGCGTCCCGACCTCTTCGCCCCACGACTCTCGCAGCACGCGCTGCGCGCGATCGAGGGCGCTCGCCAGCGCCGGCAGGCCCAGCGCGCGGGCCGCTTGCTCGGCGTAGAAGCCTGCCATCTTGGGGTTGTGAAAGCCCGCGAGCCGGCGTCGGATGCGAGCACCACGCAAGAGCCAGCTCAGCTCGGCGCCGGTCCCGGCCGCGGCCGAGAGCACGAGCGCATCCCCTCCTTGCCCCGAGCGCTCCGCGGCCGCGAACAGCACCTCCGCGAGCGCGTCCACCTGCGCGGCCGTGAAGCCGCGCCCGCGCAGGCGGTGAAACAGGTCCCCGGCGTGGCCCGCATGCGGGGAGAAGTGGTCTTCGACCACCCGCCGAAAACGCGCGCGCTCCGATCCGTGCTTGAGCAGCGTCGCCGCGAGCGCTCTCTCCAAACGCACCGGATCATCCAAGCCCAAAAGCCCCACTGCGCGCCCAGCGTCGAGCGCCTCGCTCGTGGAGATGGTGAAGCCGCTCCGCCGCAGCGCCCAGAACAGCTCCGAGAGCACGGGCAACATCGAGCTTCAGGCCGGCTCTGCCAACAGCTTCTTCACGTCTGCGGCTTGTGCCTCGGCCGTTTGCAGCCCGATGTTCGCGTGGCGAATCACGCCCTTCTTGTCGACCAAGAACAGGGTCGGCAACGCCGCCACCGAATAGTCGCGCATCGTGTCGCTGCTGGTCGCCGCGCCGACTGCGTACTTCATGCCGAGCTTGTCTGCCATCTTGAGCGCGCTCTCCTCGGAGTCGTCGGTCAGCCCCACCACCTTCAAGCCTTGGGCGCCAAAGCGCTCGTGCAGGCTGTTCAGCGCGGGGACCATCGCTCGGCACGCGCCGCACCACGGGGCCCAGAAGTCGAGCAACACCACCTTGCCCTTCAGCTTCTTGATGTCCGACAGCTCGCCCTTGACGACCTTCACGCCCTTCCACGAGCTGGCGAACGTGCCGACCTTGTCCAGCCGAAGGACCTCTTCGTCACCAGGATGCTCGGCCAAGGTGACCTTCACGTCGCTCGCGGTGCCAGCGCGATCCACGCGCAGCACGATCACCTGCCCCGCGCCCTTGTCACGGATCAGCTTGATCAGCTCGCCAGGCGCCGACACGCTGGTGCCATCCGCGCCCAGGATGATGTCTCCCATACGGACGTTGGCCTTGTCGGCCGGCGAGCCTCGAAACACCCGCTTGGCCAGCACGCCAGTGTCGGCTTTGCCGAGCTCGACCCCGATCCACGGTCGGCCCGCGGCCCAGGCAGGACGACCAGCGAGCGCGACGGCGGCTCCAGCGCCAACCAGAAACGACCGGCGTGTGGGCCAGCTCGAACGCATTGCGCTACTTTAGCGCGCCGATGGTCCTGGGCACACGCTTGTCGCTGGCCTGTGTTGCGTTGCTCGTGCTCATCGCCGGCTGCGAGCCGAAGCGACGCAGGCGCGGCCCCCTCGCGCCCGAGCCGGGGTCGACGCAGTCCGCGCCTGCGCCGCTCGGCCCGTTTCCCCGCTTTGGGGAGATCGCGGGGCTGACCCGCGCCGGCGAGCTCCGTTCCGGGCACCCGGTGGCGGCGGTCGATGCGGTGATCGGCGTCGACCACGGTGCCGCCGCCTACGGCAAGCGCGGGCGGGGCGGGTTCCCGCCGGGAGCGCTGATCGTGGAGACGCTGGGGGTGGGCGCGACCGCCATCCACTACGTGCTCGAGCGCAAGGAGCCAGGGTACTTCCCCGAGGGCGGCGACTGGCAATACAGCGTGGTCGACGCGGGAGGGGCGACTCTCGCTACGGGAAAACTGCAGCTTTGTGCCCGGTGCCACGCGGAGGCTCCCCGCGACCACGTGTTCGAGGCGCTCGGAGCAGGTCCGTAGCGGGCGGCCGGGTACGCAACTTTTGCAAGCCAGGAGCCCGACCATGACACCGTTGCCTGGCCCCCGGGAACGCGCTCGTCGGCTCGCTCGCAGCAACCAAGACGGCATGCGGCGCATTCCCATACAAACCGAAGGAAGAAATTGAGTGGCACGGGTCGTGCTTAGTCAGGGTCACTTCCTTACTTCAAAGCTTCTCTTGCTTCATGCTTCACCTTTCGCTTCGAGCTTCGAGTCCAAGACTGCTTCTTTTCGCTTACCCGTCTTGACCTGCTCTTGAGCTTGGGCGTCGTCGAGTCACCTGCCAGGCCAGGTGATGGTTGGTGAGCCCCATACGTGGCTCACTTTCAGTATCAGCATGGCTTCTGGTGGGACCGCGCGACCTCGAAAGAGCGTCGCGCGTTCGCTTTTTGTGGCTCCACGAGCGAACGGCAGAGTCCTGGTCAGTTCGGCGCGCACACGTCGTCTTGACAGTCGCAGCGGAGCCGCGTACATCCCGCTCCGCGAGAGCGCCCATAGCTCAGCTGGATAGAGCACAGGCCTACGAAGCCTGGTGTCGGAAGTTCGAATCTTCCTGGGCGCGCCGGCGTCAGGCCTGCGCATGACAGACCTCCAGGCTCGCACTGACGCTCACTACCTCGGCGAGGCGCTGGCCGAAGCGCGCTTGGCCGAGCGAGACGGCGACGTGCCGGTGGGTGCCGTGCTGCTGGTCGGAGGTGCGATCGTGGGTCGCGGGCGCAATCGGCGCGAAGTCGACCAAGATCCCACCGCCCACGCGGAGATCGAGGCGCTGCGCGCGGCTGCCCGCCAGCTCGGCCATTGGCGGCTGCCCGGCACGCTCTACGTCACGCTCGAGCCGTGCGCGATGTGCGCGGGCGCGCTGGTGTTGGCGCGCATCGAGCGGCTCGTCTTTGGCTGCCGCGACCCCAAGGGCGGCGCGGTCGAGACGCTGTTTCAGATCGGGCAGGATCCCAGGTTGAACCATCGCTTCGAGATCTTGGGGGGCGTCCGCGAGCAGGAGTGCGCGGAGCTGCTCAAGCAGTTCTTCGCCAGCCGCCGCGCCCGCTGACGCCCCCTCAGCCGCGCAAGAACGGCAGCGCAGCCGCCAGAAACGCTTGTGGCGCGTCCACGTGTGCGAAGTGAGAGGCCTGGGAGAGCCAGACCATCTCGGCGCTCGGCAAGAGCTCGCACAGCCGACGCCCCACGGCGGGTGGGACCATCGGATCTCGTTCGGCGTAGACCAGCTCCAGCGGAATTGGGAAATGCCCACCCAAAGCGCGGAGCGAGGACTCGAACTCGCGCATCGCCGTTGCGCTCAGCGTCTCGTCCAGTGTGCGCACGAACGCAGCGAGCCCTGCGGGATCTCGGAGTGGGCGAGCGTACTCGCGGTGCTCCTCGCGACTCTTCAGCGTCTCGTCCCAGTAGTGCACGTTCCTGTGCACCCACCGCTCCGGGTCGCGCCGCACGAGCCAGCGCACGATCTCGGGCGCGCGCGGCAGCAGATCCAACGCGAGGCGCAGCGCGCGCATACGCGGCGTGGGCAGGCCGGGCGCGTGCAGGCATACCAAGCGCGAGAACACCGTCGCGTCGAGCATCGCCGCGCGCATGCACAAGTAGCCACCTAGCGAGTTGCCGATCACACGGGCGCCGCGCACCTCCAGCGCATCGACCGTAGCGACGATGAAGCGCGCGAGCGCGTCGGGGTGGTACGAGCCCGGGGGTTTGGCGCTGTCGCCGGATCCGACCAGATCGAAGGCGACCAGCGAGAACTCTCTGGCCAGCGGCTGGAACAGGTAGCGAAACGAGTAGCTCGAGGTCATGAACCCGTGCACCAACACGAGCGTCGGCCCGACGCCGTGCCGCACCACGCGCACCTCGACGGGGCCGAACCCGGGCGCGTCGACCTGCACTCGCTCCTGCCTGGCCTCGAAGAAGTCGTGCGGCACACGGGGGTGCTCCGGCACCCGATCGAACGGCAGCTGCTCAAACGGGCGCAGGACCATGGCGGACGCGCAGCATAGCCCCGTCGCACCCAGCGCATGTAGCCTGCGTGCGATCGTGTCTCTCGCGCGCGCCCCGACCACCGACCGAACCCGCGAGCTCGCGGCAGCCACCGCGGCGCTCCTGCTGATGCAGCAGGTCGGCTCGAAGACCGCGCGGGACGCTTTGTTCCTGTCCCACTTTCCAAGCGCCGATCTTCCCAAAGTCATGGCCGTGGCGAGCGTGCTGTCGCTGTTGGTGGTGCTCGGCATGTCGCGCTTGCTCCGCCTGCTCGGTCCGGCTCGCGTGCTGCCGTCGACCTTGGCCCTGAACGCGGCGTTGTTCATGCTCGAGGCCGGTCTGCTCTCGAGCTACGGCCGGCTCTCCGCCATCCTCCTCTACATGCACGTCGCCTCGCTGGGCGCGGTGCTGGTCTCTGCGTTCTGGTCGCTGGTCTCCGAGCGGCTCGACCCACACCTCGCGCGCAAGGCGATCGGCAAGATCGGCACCGGCGCGACGCTCGGCGGCGCGGTGGGCGGCTTGTTCGCCGGCGCCGTGGCACACGTGTCGTCCAGCCGCACGCTGCTCTTCGCGCTGGCGCTGCTGAGCGGGGCGGCGGCGCTCTCCACGTTGCGCTGGGCCCGCACCGACGCCGATCAGAGTCGCACCCTGGCGCGAGATCGAGAAGCCACGAGCTCGATCGCCATGCTCGGCTCGACTCCTTACCTGCGCACGCTGTGCTTGCTGTCGTGTCTCGCCGCCGTGTGGGCGGCGCTGCTCGACTACGCGCTCAAGGCAGAGGTCGCCAGAGAGATCCCGAGCGCCGAGCAGCTGACGACGTTCTTCGGCGTGTTCTATTCGGCCGGTGGCGTGCTCACGTTCGCGCTGTCGGCCACGCTCACGGGTCCCGTGCTCAAGAAGCACGGCTTGGCCGTCGGCATCGCCGTGCTGCCCTTCCTGGCGGCGTCGGGTGGGCTGCTCGCCGCCGTCGCGGGCCAGTTCGCCGCGCTCGTCGCGCTGCGCGTGGTCGAGGCGGCGTTGTCGAACGGGCTGTTTCGCTCGAGCTACGAGCTGTTCTTCACCCCCCTCCCCAAGGACACTCGGCGCGCGACCAAGACCATCATCGACGTAGCGACCACGCGCGCCGGAGACGCGCTCGGAGGCGGCTTGGTGTTGGTGGGGCTGCTGCTGGTGCCGACGCTGGACTCGCGCGTGCCGCTCTTGGTCGCCGCGGCCGTAGCGTTCGTCGCCATTCTGCTCCTGCCCCGGCTCACCGCGGGTTACGTCGACGCGCTGGAGACGGCGCTGCGCAAAGGCACGATTGCGACGGGCGCAGAGGCGGCCGAGCTCGACGAGCTGACGAAGCGCACTCTGGCCGAGTCCACCCACACAGTCGACCGCCTCAAGCTGCTGGCCGAGATCGAGGCCTACCAGCGAGACAAAGTCGCCGCCCTCGGCGGTGGCGCGCCCAGCACCGCAGAGGCCCGGGCGGACTCCAAGGCACGGACGCAAGCGGAGCAAATCCTCTCCGGGGACGACGAGCGCGTGGCGCTGGCCCTGAGCGAGCCGCTGGATCCCCGGCTCGTGGGCTTGGTGATGCCGATGTTGGGCCACGATCGACACGCCGCGGCGGTCGAGCACGCGGTCTCGGCGTTGGGCGAGCGGGCCACGGGCGCCGTCACCGACACGCTGCTCGACCGCAGCCTGCCACGCGCGGTCCGAGCGCGTGCGGCGGCGCTGCTCGCCACGCTGCCCTCTCCTCGCGCGCGCGAAGGTCTGTGGTCCGGTCTCTCGGCCCAGGAGGCCCAGCTGAGGGTGGCGGCCGCGCGGGGGATCGCCCGGTTTTCTGCCTTGCACCCCTCGCTCGGCGCCCGCCGAGACGCCTGCATGCGGGCCGCCGCGGCAGCCCTCGAGTGGCCCCGGGACTCGATCGAGGATCCCGCGCTCACCAGCTCGCTCGGGGAAGACGTGTTCGAGGGCCGAGATGCCGCGCTGGTGCGGCTCGACGCGAGCTTGTTCGTGGCCCTCGCGGTGCTGACCAGCGTGATCGAGCGCGAGCGGCTCGTTCTGGCCGCGCGTGCGCTCACCACCCAAGACCGCGCGCTGCGTGGCACTGCCCTCGAGTACCTCGAGAACGTGCTCGACGAGCCGGCCAAGACCGCCATGAGCAAGCGACTCTCGGCGCTGGCAGAGCGCAGGCTCGAGCGCCGCAGCGAACGCGAGCTGCTCGACGAGCTCAAGCGCTCGAAGATCTAGGGTCGTGTCCCAGCGTCGCGATCATCGACGAGACGCGACACCTCACGAGCAAGGCTTCCAGCCTGCAATGCCCGCCCCCCTTGTCGCCAGGATCGGCGGAGGAACAAGCCGAAAAAGATCGACCGCCGAGCGGAACTTTCGAGCCGGGCGCATGTCCGCCCGCCATGCGTTTCGCTTGGGCCATGCTGGGCTCGCTGCTGCTGTCGTCCTTGGCTGCTGCGGGCTCCGCTCGCGCAGACACCTTCGCGGCCACCCGCGACAAGGCCCTCGTGGAAAAATCCCATCGAGTCAAAGTCACGCTCCGCCGCGACCACGCGGAGCTCAAGGTGACGCGCAGCGTGTGGAACGGCGCGGACAAGTCGGACCAAGCAGTCTTCGACATCCACACCGACAGCGAGGCCGTGGCGATCGGCCTGCGCACCCAGGCCGTCGTGGATGGCAAACCGGTGTGGTTTCAGGGCGAGCTGCTCGAGGCCGAGGCGGCCGCCAAAAAATACCGGGAGCTCACGGGCATCGGCGGCTTCTACCCCAAGGACCCGGCGCTCCTGTCTTGGCGCCGAGCGGGTCACCTGAAGCTGCAGGTGTTCCCCTGCTTGCCGAAGGAGGAAAAGACGGTCGAGTACACCCTGATCGCGCCCATGCACTACCGCGATGGCGGCTACGAGATCTCGCTGCCGGCGATGGGCACGGAGAAGCTGCCCGCCACGGCCACCTTCTCGGCGGACGGCGGCAAGCTCTTGGTCGACGGCAAAGCTCCGCCGAGCAGCGCCGAGCTCAAGAGCGAGCGAGCGTTGCGGCAGACCGTGACGTTCTCGCAACCGGTCGAGGGTGCGCTGGCTGCCGTGCCGGTGGGCCAAGACAAGGCCCTGTTCTCCTACCACCTGGACATCACCCCTCGGCTGGCGGAGGTGCCTGACAAGGCGCGCATCGTGATCTTGCTCGACGCCTCACACTCGTTCGGCAAAGACGAGCTGGCTGCGGCGCGTGCAGCCGCCGACGCGTACCTCGGGCACTTCACGGGCTCCGACGTCGGCGTGCAGCTGTACGCGTTCGGTCGCACTGTCGAGGCGCTGACCTCGGGCTTCGAGAGCCCCTCGCAGGTCCGCAAGCTGCTCACGGACAAGAGCATCTCACTGCGCAACGGCAGTGAGCTGGGCAAGGCGCTCGAGCAGGCCAGTCAAGCGCTGCTCTCCGCTCCGGCCGGCGCAGAGCGACGCGTGCTTCTGTTCACGGATCTGGCCACCAAGCGAGCGCTCACGCCAGCCAGCCTGAAGACGCTGCTCCCGCAGCAAGCGACGTTGCACGTGGTCACCATCGACAGCACGAGCCAGAATCGCGCCCAACGCGACGATGAGGACAGCTGGGCCAAGCTCCCCCGCGCCACCGGAGGCCTGCTCTACCGTGTGTCGGCCACCACCGCGACCGCGGACAAAAGCGCGCGCAGCAAGGCCTTCGAGGAGCTGGCTCGTCCGCTGCGGCTCGACCACGTCGAGCTCGCCGTGGCCGGGCTCGACGACGTCGACGCCCCGGAGTCCCTCGCGGAAGGCGAGGGGCTCGAGGACCACCGCGTGGTGGACAAGCTGGTCAGCCACGTGGTGCTGAAGGCGGAGCTGTGGTCCAAGCCCGTGGTGCGCACGCTCGAGCCCGACGAGGCCTACGGCAGGCGCCGCGCAGCGCTCGCGATCGGCAGCTCGCTGATCGACGGCATGAGCGAGGCGGAGCTGATGCGCGTGGCCCTTCACGGGCGCGCGGTGTCCCCGGTGACCAGCTACCTGGCCATCGAGCCCGGCGTGCGCCCCTCCACGGAGGGTCTGGACTGGGGCCACATGTGGGGCGATCAGATCGGTGACGCGTTCGGCGCTGGGGGCTTCGGCCTGAGCGGCATCGGCGAAGGCGGCGGCGGCGCGGTAGATCACACCAACTACGAGGCGCTGCTGGCAGGACTCGCCAAGCCAGCGCTGGGCGCATGCTCCATCTCTGCCGGCTCGGCCAAGCTCAGCATCGAGTCGACACACGACGAGATCGTCGAGGTCACGACCACGGTGGCCCAGGACGACAAGCAGCGCACCCAGGGGGTTTGCTTGGCGGAGCACGTGTGGGCCGCCAAGCTGCCTGCCGCGTTCGGCCGATTCGCTCACAAGGCGACCACGACCAAGCTCTGAGCGCGCCACGACGGGGTACGCTGGCGCCCTCGTGAAAATCGCGACCTGGAACGTGAACGGCCTGCGCGCGCGCCATGCAGCGCTGGTGAAGTGGGTGGCTGAAGAGCGGCCCGACGTGCTCTGCCTGCAGGAGATCAAAGCCACGCAGGATCAGATCCCCGACCCGCTCACCACCTTGTCGGAGTATTGGAACTACTGGCACGGTGGGCCCAAGGGCTACTCGGGCGTGAGCCTGCACATCAAGAGGGCGCTCTCCGAGGCAGCGCCCGCGTTCACGCACCCCGGCTTCGACAGCGAGTACCGCATCGTGGATGCGCTGGTGCAAAACGTCCGCTTCGCGTCGATCTACGTGCCCAACGGCGGCAAGGACTTCGACGCCAAGCTGGCCTTCCTGCGCGAGCTGGGTGAGTGGACCGCGGCGCGCCGCGCGCTGGGCGAGGAGCTGGTCATCTCCGGCGACCTCAACGTCGCGCTCACCGACGCCGACCTCGCCCCGTCGGAGGTCAAGCGCGGCGCCATCGGGCAACGCACGGCGGAGCGCGAGCTGCTCCAAAAGGCGCTCGCCCCGGGGTTGATCGACGTCCTGCGCGACCGGCATCCCCACGCGACCGACCTCTTCACTTGGTGGGCTCCGTGGCGAAACATGCGCGACAAGAACGTCGGCTGGCGCATCGACTTCGTGGTGGCCAGCGCACGCCTGGCAGCCCGCGTGACGAGCTGCGTCGTGCGCAAAGACGTGCTCGGCAGCGACCACGCGCCCGTCGTGGTGGAGATCGGTGACCCTGCGTGACGCGGTCGGACTAGCTCGGCCAAGATCTGAGCGAGGCGCGACCCGCGAAGCGGTATGCTCCCGCGCCATGCGGCCAGCGCGACCAGTGGCGATCGGGGCCAAGGCCCCGTGGGTCGTGCTGTTCCTGATCACGCTCGCGCTCGTGGCCTGCAAGGAAAGGCCACCCAAGGTGCCCGGCGAGAGCGACGTTCGGGTCAAGGAGCTGACCATCGAGCCGCTCGCGCCCCAGACCGAGCTCGCGCTCGAACATGGCGGATTGTTCGAGCGGCTGGGGCAGCGACCCGGGTCGCTCATCAATCCCGACCGCATGTGGAGCCCGTTCCGAGAGGCCGAAGATCGCCGCCGCATCGAGGCGTACTGGCAGCAGTTCGGCTACTTCGACGTGGAGGTCGCGCCTGCGGTCACGCGCTTCGATCCGGACGGTCGCGCCATCATTCGCTTCTCGGTGCGCGAGAACCAGCGCTACCGCGTCGGCAGCGTGCGCCTCGAGAAACCTCCCGCCGAGGAGCAGGCCGCGCTCGACGGATTGCTCGGGCTCGAGCCCGGCGCCAGCGACGTGGACCTCGAGCGTGTGCGCAAGTCGCGCATCGACATGCAGGAGCACCTCAAGCGTCGCGGCTATGGCCACGCCAACGTGTACAGCCGCTTCTACATCGATCGGGCGGCCAAGAAGATCGATGTGCGCATGTTCGTCGACGCCGGGCCCAAGACCACCATCGCGAGCGTGCGGGTCGACGGCGCGGTGAAGGTCCCGCCGAGCGACGTGATCCGACGCAGCGGTCTGTCGGTAGGAGCTCCGTACAGCGAAGATCTGCGCGACCGCGTGGTCCGAGATCTGATGGATACTGGGGCCTACTCGGCGGCGTACGTGCGCGTCGACACCGACACCAAGTTCATCGCGCCCGGGACGGCGCCGGACACCGGCGGCGAGATGACCGACGACATGGTCGACGCCGAGGGCAACTTCGTTCCGCGCGCCCTGCCCGCTGGCGTCAACGTCACGGTGCATGTGGTCGAGGCGCCCAGCCAAACGATCCGCCTGCGCGCCGCGTTCGAGATCGACCCTTCTCGCGCAGACACCAGCCTCACCAGCACGCTGTGGCTGCGCAACCTGCTCGGGCCCATGCAGCACCTGGTGCTCGAGGGGCGCGTGGGGTACGGCTGGCTGTTCAACGAGAACGCCGACGACCGCGCCGGCGTCTTCGGCGAGGGGCTGATCCGCACGGTGCACCCCGGAGCGCTCGGCCGCCTGGGCGACCTGCGGACCACGATCCGCTACGTGGGCTCACTCTACCCCAGCGCCTACCTGCATCGCGGCACCACCGGCCCAGGGGTGCGCACCACCTTCTTGAAGGGGCTGTTCCTCGACGTCGACCTGTTCGCCTTCTTCGAGAAGACCGAGGGCTTCGGCCCGTTCCTGCCCGAGGAACGAGACCGCTATGCGCTCTCGGAGCGCGATCTCGCGGTGGGGCCGGAGCTCTCCTCGGCCTTCACCTGGGATGGGCGCGACGATCCGATCGAGCCCATGAGGGGCGGCTTCGTGTCGATCGCTTCGCGCATCAACCCGCTCTTGGCCGAGGGGGCGGCAGCGCACCCCTACGTGAACGTGAGCCCCGACCTGCGCGCCTTCCTGCCGCTCACGAAGTCCCTGAGCATCGCGCTGCGCGCGTTCGGTGAGTGGTCGCTGCTCGACGCGGGCGAGGGCATCCCGCTCGGAGAGCGCTTGTTCGGCGGCGGCAACTACGGGTTTCGTGGCTTCGGCGCACAGCTGCTCTCGCCTTCGGTCCTGCGTTGCTTCGAGACGTTCTGCAAAGACGTGCAGGTCGGCGGCCGGAGCCTGGTCGAGTCCAGCTTGGAGCTGCGGTTCTTGCCAGCGCTCAAGCAGTTCGGCGCGATCGCGTTCGCCGATCTGGGCGGCGCTTCGTTCGATCTGAACCCGTTCGCAGCGGGGCCCAGCCTGGCCGCCGGGCTCGGCGCGCGCTTGCGGATCTGGTACCTGCCCGCGGCGATCGACCTCGCGTACCGCATCCTGCACGAAGGCGAGATCCAGGGCATCGAGGCGGCTCCGTTTCACGTATTCTTCCGCATCGGGGAGGCGTTCTGATGAGCACCGCGCCCAAGACCAAGGCGAAGAAGAGGCGATCGTGGCCGGTGCGCATCCTGCGTGGCCTGGCGTTCACGTTGCTGCTGCTGGTCTCGCTGGTGGGTGCGGCGCTCCTCTACCTGCACTCGGACAGCGGCCAGGAGCGCTTGCGCGCCCTCGCGGTGAAGCGCCTCGGGCAGCGGGTGAACGGCTCGGTCGAAATCGACAAGCTGAGCTTCCGGCTGTGGGGCGACGTCTCGCTCTCGGGCGTGCGCATCAAGGACGAGGCGGGCATGGAGGCGATCGCCGTCGACGAGCTGCTCGTGCGCCCGCGCTGGCGCGACCTCGGCGAGGCGATCGCGCTCGATGAGGTCGCGCTCGAGGGTGTGCGCGTCACGCTGGTCAAAGACGCTGACGGCGGCTCGAACCTGAAGGCGCTGTTCAAGCCGCGCGAGTCGACCGAGCCGAGCAAACCGATCTCGCGCGTGATCGACGTCGCCAAGCTGTCGCTCGAAGACATCGACTTCGTGCTCAAGCAGGCCGATGGCGGGCAGCTGTCCGTCTCCGACGTGTCGATCCGCGGCAGCGTGCGCGCGCTCCCCTCCGAGAAAGACGTGCAAGTGACGCTCGAGCCGATCGCGCTGTCGCTCAAGCTCGACAAGCCCGCGGCGGCGGGCGGCCTCAGCTTGGGTGTCGAGGACCTGAAGACTGGCCTCGCCATTTCGCTCGAGGACGGCACGGGCTCGATCAAGCTCTTGCCCCTCCACGCCAACATCGCGCTGCGGCTGCCTGCCGTCGACAAGGACGGCAAGGTGGCGAGCGGTCCGCCACGCATCGACAAGAGCTTCCCCGTAGGCTGGGACGGCATCGAGCTCGAGGTGGCCGACGGGGACCTGGGCCTGTCGCTCGACAAGCTCGCCGCCGGCGCGCTGTCCCTCGCCGCCATCGATCTGCGCGCGCCCGTGGTCGACGGCAGCTTGGCCGGCGCCCCGAGCGCGGACGTCGTCGGCCTCCACGTCGACGCCAAACAGATCAACGCGCTCCTGGGCAAAGAGGTGCTGCTCTCGGATCTCGATCTGGAGGCACACGTCACCGGCCAGGCAGACAGGCCGGTGCTCGCCACTGCCATCCGCACGCAAGGCGGCGTGATCCAGCTCGACGCCAAGCTGGACACGTCCGACGCCGCGTTGCCCGGACACGACGTGCGACTCGCGGTCGAGAACGTCAGCACCGACCGCTTGCTCTCGCCCTCCCTGGGTGTGCCGCCCGTGGAGCTCCAGAGCCTCAAGCTCGAGGCCAAGGGCAAGGGCAAGAGCGCCGAGAGCTTGTCGACCCGCGCGAACATCGAGGTGCGCGGCCTCAAAGCGCGCGGTGTGACGGTCGATCGCATCGACGTGAGCGCCTCGGTGCAGGGGGAGTCCATCCAGGTCGACAAGCTCGAGGTCGGAGCGCTGGACCAGACCGTGCGTGCGAGCGGCTCGTTCCACCGCGGCCGCAAGGAGGTCGACGCCAAGCTCACCCTCCACGGCGACGTGGGTGTGCTGCTCGGCAAGCTCAAGGCAGCCGGCATCCCGATCAGCAGCAACCTGGCCGCCGGCCTGGTCAAGCTACCCGAGGACGATCTCGAGCTACGCGTGAAGGGTGTCGTCGGCGGGGCGCTCAGCGTGGAGGCGAAAGCCGACAAGCTCGCCGTGATGGGTGGCAACGTGAAGCTCACTGCCCACGCCGACCTCGAGCCCGGCGATCCCGACAAGGGCGAAAAGAAGGTGAAGCTCAAGGCCTTCGACGCCAAGATCGGCGCCACGGGGTTCTCGCTTGGGAGCCTGCTGGCGCAGCGTGGCCGCAGGCTCCCGCCGGGGATCGACGCGTCGCTCTCGCTGAACCTGGCCGCCACGGGCACCCTGCTCGAGCCGCTGGTCGATCTCGATCTCACCGCGATCGAGCTGCGCAAAGACGGCGGCGCGCGCGCGCGTGTCGAGGTGCGCGGCAAGGTCGACAAGGACGACGCGAAGCTGACGGTCCGCGCCAGCAACGCCATGGACCGAAAGGACGTGCTGCTCGAGCTGAAGGCCGCGCTGCCGCTCCTGCTCACCGCCGACAAGAAGGGCCTCGACCCAGCGCGCAGCCTGGATGTATCGCTGTCGATCCCGCGCCGCGAGCTCCGCGGTCTCGCCGCGTACCTGCCCCCAATCGTGCTCGGCGACCGCGTGCTGCCCAAGGGAGACCTGGCCCTCGACGGGCGTTTGAGCGGCACCGTGGCGCGGCCCCTGCTCGACCTCGACCTCGACCTGCGCGGGTCGTTCCTCGACCCCGAGAAGGGGCCCCAGCAGCGCGTGCACCTCAGCGCAAAGCTCGAGCCCAAGCCCAAGAGCAGCCAGCACGACCTGGTGGCCAAGCTCACCGCAGCCATCGACGAGCACGCGGCTCCGCTCGTCTCGGCCCGCTTCGGCGCGCAGTTCCCTCACTCGCCCCTGATCGCCGGGGCGATCGACGGCGTTCGCTTCGACGGTCACGTCGACCTCGGGCTCAAGCCGGCAGAGCTGCCGGCCATCGACAAGCTCGCACGCCTGCGCGGGCTGGGGGGAGCCATCTCCGGCAGCGTCGACCTGCGAGGCACACGGCGGGATCTTGGCGCCAAGATCTCACTCGCCGCCCAAGACCTGCGACCGGACGGCAAGGGTCCGTTCGACCTCGCGGTGCAGGTCGACGTCGAGGACGACAAGACGAACGTCGACGTGAGGGCTGCGTTGGCCAAGGCACCGCTCGCGTCCATCACGGGCCAGGTGGGGGTCGCTGGCAAGGGGCTGCTCACACGACTGAAAGGCCTCGACCCCACCCTCGATCTCACGCTCGACGTACCGAGCCGACGGCTCGACTCGCTCGCGCCGTTGCGCCCCAGCTTGGAGAAGGCGCCGGGCGCGCTCGACGGGGCGATCAAAGTCACCGGCAGCGCCAAGCAGCCGCTGGCCAAGGGTGCGATCAACGTCAGGGGCATCGAGATGGCGAACGGTGCGCAGGGCGGCGCATCGGTCGAGCTCGACGCCAACAAGAACAGGATCGCTGCGGCCATCGGGCTGGGCACCCCCGACGCGCAAGCGCCCATTCGCATCAGCGCCGGCGTCGATCGCGCCGCGCTCACGGCGTTTCGTGCCCCCGACGCAAAGGAGCCTCGAGCGCTCGCCATCGATGTGTCGGCGAAGGCCCAGAAGGTGGAGCTCAAGCGCCTGATTCCCAAGAGCCTGCTGGCCAGCAACGTGGTCGATCCCAAGGGTGAGCTCGACCTCGACCTGGCGGCCAAGATCGAGCTCCAGAAGGACGGCGACAAGACCTCCACCGAGCGCGCGAGCATCGACGGGGCGCTGAAGCTCCAAGGCACGCTGCCCCTGCTGGGCACCAAACGCGTGCTCTCGAACCTGGAGGTGTCCGTCACCGCCAGCGGCAGCCGCATCAAGATCGACGGCATTCGCGCGAAGGAGAGCGATGTGGAGGTCAAGGATCGCTCGCTTTCGATCAGCGGAGAGCTCGCGCTGAACAAGCTGAAGCTCGACCGTGCGGACGTCTCGATCAAGGCGCACAAGTGGCTCCTGTTTGGGCCCAAGCTCCTGGGGATGGCGGACGCACCGCGTGCGGCCCTGAGCCTGGACGCCAAGGCGCACGCCGATCTGGCGCGACCATTGCGCTTGGTGGAGGTGGTGGTGGACAAGCTCGAGCTGATCGCCCCCGACCGCTTCGAGAAGGCGCACCAGCCGGAAGACGTGCACGCAGGCGACGTGTTCGAGCTGAAGGACGTGGCGCTGGGCAAGCTGCCCGTGCCGGAGAGCAAGAAGCCCAAGCCCCCTGCGCCCACGCCTGCGGCCGCGGCGCCCGTCGACCCCGACGCCCCCGGCGCCCTCGGCACCGACATCGACGTACGCATCGCCAAAGGCGCACGGTTGTTCCAGTCGCCGATCGACGTGACCACCGGCGGCGAGATCAAGGTCTCCATTCGCCCCGAGGGCCGAACGGTGAGAGGCAAGCTCACGATGACGCGCGGAGAGCTGTCGCTGGGCGGCAAGATGCACGCCCTCAAGGAGGGCTCGCTCAGCTTCGACGACAAGCACCCGCAAGGCTGGGCCGATCTGTGGTTCGAGCAGCCGCTCGCCCCCTGGCAGCTGCGAGACATCTCCGAGGCGAGCGGCAAGAAGGCGATCAGCATCCACATGTTCGGACCGGTCAGCGACCGACGCACGGTGCTCTCGGGCGCCGGCAGCCCGGGCGCGCTGCTGGACCTCCTCAGCATGCACAACGCGGGGCGCGAGCGCTTGCTCGCGCAACCCGACATGGCCGACTCCTTCTCGGTCGAGTTCCCCCAGACACAGGGGCTGCTGGCGCTCAGCTTCATTTCCGTCAACCTGCCCCACCTCTTGTTCCTGGACCGCGTCGCCGCCTGGAGCGACCCGTACGACGACGGTCGCTATGGGCGCATCGAGCACTTCCGAGGCGAGCGTTATTTCGCCGACGGCAAGGGCCGCGTGGTGGCGCAGAAGCGCCCCGCGGGCGTCGCGCGCAGCGAAGCAGATCTCGAGGTCGACTACCTGTTCGTCAACGACGCGCGCACGCTGTTCGGCGTGGGTGCCGCGGCCGGCACCCGGGGCGGCGGCGGTCCGGGCGTGGTGCTCGAGTGGTCCAGCAAGGACTGAGCGCTCAGCCGCCGGTGATGGCGCCGTAGAAGAGATCGGCCAGCTCTTGGTGGCCCAATGCATTGGGGTGCGTGCAGTCGGAGGCGTACCAATTCGGCGAGCCGTGGTAGCCGTGGCCGTCGAAATGGCCGTGCACGTCCATCAAGATCTGCCCGTGCGCCGAGACTTCTTCGCTGATCACCGCATTCCAGTTGGCGAAGAAGCCGTCGGTGGGAATGGCTGGCAGCCCTTGGCCGAAGGCGCAGCCATTCTGACCGAAGTCGCCCTGACCGTCGCTGGCGTCGTAGATCGTGGCCTGGAAGACGAACACTTCCACGCCGGCACCAAAGCGGCCAGGAGCCAAGAGATCGTCCAGCGCCGCGTCGATGTTCTGGCGCATGGTCTGACGCGCGCCAGCGTCAGCGCCGAGCACGATCTGGGGCAAAGCGGCCTTCATGTCGTTGCCGCCGCTGGTGACCACCACGGCCACCGGACCGGCGAGCGAGCCGGGCAGATCGTCGATCTGCCCGACCAGCGCGCCCGTCTTGGACCCACTCTCGGCGTTGCGTCTGTAGTCGATCGCGCCGTAGTGGCTCGTCAGCTGGGTCCGTAGCAGGTCGTAATAGAACGGCGAGACGCCGCCGCCGTCGCCGATCGAGTCGCCCAGAACGACCAACGTCCCGAGCGACGCGAGCCCGGGGAAGCCGGTGACGGCGCCGCCTTCGCCTGCGCCACCTTCAGCCGCGCCACCCGTGCTCGAGCCTCCGCTTGGATCCGCGCCCCCTTGGGAGGACATCCCGCCTTGTGAGGGCGCACCACCCTCTGGCCGTGCTCCGCCTCCTCCCGTGGGCTGTGGGCTGCTGATGCCGCCACCGGGCCCGTCTCCGCCGGCGCCGGCGGGCTCACCACCGCAGGCGAGCGCGAGCGCGCATGCGCCCAACAAACAACCCGACCGTACGGCGCGATCCATCGGGACCTCCTGCTGGGCCGGCGCAGCTCTGCGCGATGACCCGAGGTGTGCCGCTGCAAAAAGAGCGCCTCTCGACCCAGAGAGCAAATGCCTGGAATCGCGACGACCCCTCGACCATTGCCGCCTGATTGGATCATTCCGTCTGGTGTGCACGCGATCCAGCGGGCCGCAGGCTGAAGCGCGCGCGCAACGCGAAGTGGTCCGACGCGAACGTGCGTGGACGCCCCTCGGGAAAGAAGGGCTCGTGGAGCGCGATCTCGCAGCCCTCGGCGCGGAGCTCGTGCGCCTTCGAGGGTCGAAACAGCACGTAGTCGATGCGCTGACGAGGGCCGTGGGCCTCGAAGCGGTGGGCGAGCTCGTTGATCTCCGGGTGTGGGTGGAACGTTGCCGCGTCCCCCTCTGCGCCCAGGTCCTCGAACGCGGGCAGCGCCGCGCGCAGCGCTTGGTACTCGCCGGCGAGCTCGTCGGCCGCCAACGCGTCCGAGAGCCCATCGATGTTGAGGTCTCCACACACGATGAACGGGCGATCTGCCGAGCCGAGCTCCTCGACGACGTTGGCAATTTCTCGCAGCTGGCGTGCGCGCACCTGCCGAGCCTTGGGTGTGTACCCGGACTGCAGATGAGTGGTGACCACGTCGAGATGGGTGTCCCCGACGTCGAGCCGTGCATGCAGCACGCCCTTGCGCGCGAAACGCTCGGTGCCAACCTGCGGCCTCGAGAACGAGCGCACGGTCTGGCTCACGATCGGAAAGCGCGAAGCGATACCCAGACCAGAGCCACCGAAGGTCAACGGAAACAACGTGGAGCGATTGTCCACGCGGGCTTTGTGCCCGTGGTCGAGGCGATCGAAGAACGCCTCCGCCTCGGACATGAACAGCTCTTGCAGGCACACGATGTCTGCCTCGAGCACGGCCTGCTTCACCTCTGGCAGCTCGAAGCGGTGGCTGTCCGGCACGCCGCGCCAGCGCAAGAAGGCCAGCGCCGACTGCGCCGTGCCAAAGCAGTTCCACGTCTTGAGCAGGAAGCTCGCCACGGCCAGAGCATAGATCCTCTTGCGTCGGGGGTGGGTCGCCCGCGTGACCGTCTCTGCTACGTTGTCGAGGTGATCGCGCGCGGGTGGTTGGTGCTGATGTTCGTGACGGTGGGGTGCGCCCGCCCCGCGGCGGCACCACGTGCAGACGCTTGCGCGGCTTGCGACGAGCTCGATGCTCCTGCCCGCCCGGCGCGCGAGCCCGACGTCCCGGAGCCGCCCGCTCGCACACTCTCGTTCGAGTCCGGGGTACCCGGCGGCGCCCACGATCGTTGGGCGGTGCGACGCATCGGCGCGGGCGCAGCCGACCAAGCTCGCGCGCGCCCTCCGCGGGTGAAGCCGGTCGACATCGAGGTCGTGCGCGCGAACTTCGAGGAGGTTGCGCGGTTGCTCTCGGACGTGGGCCGCTTCAACGTCGTGGTCCAGGCGACCTCCGCCGCCCCGGTCACCGCACGCCTCAAGCGGGTCGAGCCGTTCGACGCGCTGCTCGTGCTGGCCGAGACCAGGGGCCTGTCGGTGCGCTTCTCCAGCGGCATCGTGATCATCGACGACGGCTCGACGAAGGACCCTCCGTCAGCGCTGCGCGAGTGACTCGAGCTGGCGCTGGGCTTCCACCTCGTCCAGGACTCGGAACGAGCGCGTCGCCTCGTCATATAGCGACAGGTCGCCCGAGCCCACGTCCAGGAACGCGCCGTGCAACGAGAGCGCCCCGCTCGCGAGCCGCTCCTGCACCAGCGGATAGGTGGCGACGTGATCGATCTGCACCAGCACGTTGGCCTGCGACAGGCGATCGCCGGGAGCCAGCGACGCCGCTGCTGCGGACAGCTGGCTCTGACGGGCCAACGCGGCGTGACCGTGGCAGAGCCAGCTCTGCAGATTGGGTGCGCTCTTCGAGTGGTCGGCGCCGGTCAGGATCGCGTTCATGGCGCCACAGGACGAGTGCCCCAGCACCACGATGTCGGACACCTCCAGCACCCCCACCGCGTACTCGATGGCGGCGGCCTCGCTCACGTCCCCAGACGAGACGCCCCCGGCGGTCGCCGGCGCGACCAGATTGCCAACCGTCCGCACCTCGAACACTTCACCTGGATCCGCGGAGACGATGCGGCTCGGTACGATGCGGCTATCCGCGCACGCGACCAGGAGCACAGTGGGGCTCTGATCGTGCGCCAACGAGCGGAACAGCGTCGTCAGCGACGGCAGGACGTTGCGACGAAAATGCAAGGCACCTTGGATCACGCGCTCGATGGTCATGGCTGGCCTTCCGCCGCAGGATGCTACGCGCTCGCCTCTCCGTGATGCGAGCGCTGCTTTTGCGGTAGGCTCGCCGGCCCATGCTGGACTTCGTCTATCAAGAGATGCTCCCCCTCACGGCCGACAGCACGCCCTTTCGGCTCCTGACACGCGACCATGTGTCGGAGGTCGAAGCCTTCGGTCAGCGCTGCCTGCGGGTAGAGGCCGAGGGTCTCACGCTGCTCGCGCGCGAAGCGATGAAGGACATCGCACACCTGTTGCGTCCGGGTCACCTCACGCAGCTGCGCGCGATCCTGGACGACGCCGAGGCCAGCCCCAACGACAAGTTCGTGGCGCTCGACCTGCTCAAGAACGCCAACATCGCAGCCGGTGGCGTGCTCCCCATGTGCCAAGACACCGGCACGGCGATCATCAAGGGCAAAAAAGGGCAGCTGGTGTTCACCGGCGGCGGCGACGCACGTGCGCTCGCGAGAGGCATCTTCGACACGTACACCAGCACGAACCTGCGCTACTCCCAGCTCGCGCCGCTCGACATGTATCGGGAGAAGAACACCAACAACAATTTGCCGGCGGAGATCGAGATCGAGGCCTGTGACGGCGACGCCTACAAGTTCCTGTTCATGGCCAAGGGCGGCGGCTCGGCCAACAAGAGCTACCTCTACCAAGAGACCAAGGCGCTGCTCAACCCGCAGAGCTTGCTCAAGTTCGTCGACGAGAAGCTGCGTTCGCTCGGCACGGCGGCGTGCCCGCCCTACCACCTCGCGCTGGTGGTCGGCGGGACCAGCGCGGAGTACTGCCTGAAGGTCGCCAAGTTGGCCTCGGCCCGCTACCTGGACACGCTGCCGCGCGCCGGGAGCGAGCTCGGTCACGGCTTCCGCGACGTGGAGCTCGAGGCGAAAGTGCTCGAGGTGGCGCAACGCACCGCCATCGGCGCCCAGTTCGGCGGCAAGTACTTCTGCCACGACGTGCGTGTGATCCGGTTGCCCAGGCACGGCGCGTCTTGCCCGGTAGGCATTGCCGTTTCTTGCTCGGCCGACCGCCAGGCGCTGGGCAAGATCACCAAGGACGGCATCTTCCTCGAGGAGCTGGAGCACGATCCGGCCAAGTACCTGCCCTTGCCCGACGCCCAAGAGCTCGGCGGCGAGGTGGTGGCGCTCGACCTCAACCGCCCGATGAGCGAGCTTCGCGCCACGCTCTCGCGCTACCCCGTCAAGACTCGTTTGAGCCTCTCGGGCACGCTGGTGGTGGCCCGCGACATCGCCCACGCCAAGATCAAGGAGCGCCTCGACAGCGGCGGCGGGATGCCGAGCTACCTCCGAGATCACATGGTGTACTACGCCGGTCCCGCCAAGACCCCGCCGGGGATGCCGTCGGGATCGTTCGGGCCTACCACCGCGGGCCGCATGGACGCCTACGTCGACCAGTTCATGGAGCACGGCGGCAGCATGGTGATGTTGGCCAAGGGCAACCGCAGCAAGGCCGTGACCCAGGCCTGCAAGAAGCACGGCGGCTTCTACTTGGGCTCGATCGGCGGCCCCGCGGCACGTCTGGCGCAGGACTGCATCAAGAAGGTCGAGGTGCTCGAGTACCCCGAGCTCGGCATGGAGGCGGTCTGGAAGATCGAGGTCGTCGACTTCCCGGCCTTCATCGTGGTCGACGACAAGGGCAACGACTTCTTCGACGCCGTCTCCACCCCCGGCAAATTGCCGATGGTGTGAGTCACCCGAACTCGACGCCCTGAGCCAGCGGAAGATCGCGTCCGTAGTTCACGGTCGAGGTCTGTCTGCGCATGTACGCGCGCCAGGCGTCCGAGCCCGACTCGCGGCCGCCGCCCGTCTCCTTCTCCCCGCCAAAAGCACCGCCGATCTCGGCGCCGCTGGTGCCGAGGTTGACGTTCGCAATGCCACAGTCGCTGCCCTCGCTCGACAAGAAGCGCTCCGCCGCGCGCACGCTGTCGGTGAAGATCGCGCTCGAGAGGCCCTGCGGCACCGCGTTGTGTGCCACCAACGCCTGGTCGAGCGAGTCGACTTCGAACAAGTACAGGATCGGCGCGAAGGTCTCCTCCCAGGCGAGCGGGAAGTGGTCGTGGGCGGGCGCGAGCACCAGCGTCGGCTCCACGTAGTGGCCGGGGCGCTCGAGCGCGCGACCGCCACACAAAAGCGTGCCACCTTGCTCCACCGCCACGCGGCAAGCGCGCTCGTAGCGGAGCTTGGCTTCGTGCGAGATGAGCGGCCCGAGCAGCGTGCCCTCGGCGCGAGGATCGCCGATGGGAATGCTGCGGTACGCCGCCAGCAGCCGCTCGCGCAGGGCGCCCGCGATCCCGCGTTGGGCGAACACGCGCCGCGTGGACGTGCAGCGCTGCCCCGCGGTGCCGACGGCCCCGAAGGTAATGGCACGCACGGCCAGGTCGAGGTCTGCGTCGTCGAGCACGATCACTGCGTTGTTGCCCCCGAGCTCGAGCAAGCTCCGGCCGAACCGGCCGGCCACGCGTGCAGCCACGCCGCGGCCGGCTGCGCTCGAGCCCGTGAACGACACCAGGGGGAAGCGGGCGTCGTCACACAGCGCGAGGCTCGTCTGGCTGTCGCCCACCGCCAAGCCGAACAGCCCATCCGCGTCGTGCTCGCGCATGACCTGCTGGCACAAGGAATGGACGGCGATGGCCGAGACCGGGGCCAGCGGCGACGGCTTCCACACGATGGTGTCGCCGCACACCGCGGCCAACGCCGCGTTCCACGCCCAGACCGCCATCGGGAAGTTGAAGGCCGTGATCACCGCCACCGGCCCGAGCGGGTGCCATTGCTCCATCATCCGGTGGCGGGGCCGCTCCGAGGCGATGGTCAGCCCGTGCAGCTGCCGGCTCAGCCCGACCGCGAAGTCGCACACGTCGATCATCTCCTGAACTTCGCCCAGGCCTTCGCTCCGGATCTTGCCCACCTCACAGGAGACGATCTCGCCCAGCGCACGTTTGTGACGGCGCAACCGCTCGCCGAGCGAGCGCACCAGCTCGCCGCGCAGCGGCGCCGGCCGTGTACGCCACTCTCGGAAGCGCGACGACGCACGCGCGGTGACCAGCTCGCGCGCTTCGGCATCGGCGCAGCGAACCTCCGCGAGGATCTCTCCCGTAGCGGGGTCCTCACTGGCGACGACCGGCCCCTGACTCGGCACGGCGTCCATGCAGGCAGCGCCGGCGAGCGGCGCGGCGGGAAGCTCGATCGAGAGCTCGGCGAAGAGGTGCTGGAGGGTGCTCACCGAGCACGTGTACCAGAGCTCCGACGAGGACTCGCGGCCGAACCGCGCGAGCGGCTTCGTAGCCAGTGCCTGGGTCTCGGGGTACATTGGAGCCATGCTGCGCTTGGTCTTGCCTCTGCTGTTGGTCTGCGCCTGCGCGGAGGGCTCGAGCGTGCCGGAGGGTGGCGCCCCGGAGGGGGGCGCGGCGGCCGCCGGTGCGGCAGGAGGCGGCGGCGGCGTCCCGCTGGGCGGGCGCGGCGGAGAGGGGCAAGGCGCAGGCCCGATCGGTGGCGAAAGCAGCGGCGGCGCGGGTGGAATGCCGCCGATGGCGCAGAGCTGTCCCCCCGGGGAGTTCGCCACTGCGCTCACCGAGGGCGGGTTTCTGGTGTGTGACACCCTGGGCGCTGCCACGCTCGCCGCCGCCAACGCGGCGTGCTCGGTCACGCTGGGAGCCCGAGACGGCTGCAGCGGCTGCACGACCCCGCCCGCCAAATGGGGCGCGACCTCTCAGACCGCGTGCAACGTGGGAATGGGCGCCAACAACACCTGCACGACGCCGACGCTCGGGACCGGCACGGTCTCGCTCTTCGGCCTGAACACGGACGGCGACGTCGACGACAACGACAAGCTGTACGCCGGCTTCGCGTGTGCTCCGGGAGACACGAGCGCGGGCAGCTGTGAGGCGGGCGAGCTGATGGTGGGGATGGAGGCCGGAACGGCCCAATGCGTCTCGGCCGAGAGCGCGGTCGCAAGCGCCGTGAACGGCAGCTGCTCGCTGTTCCTCGGCTGGCGCGACGGCTGCGACGGCTGCACGAGCGCGCCCGCGAAATGGGGCAAGGTGTCTGCGGCCGCCTGCGCCACGGGCGGAGGCGCCGGCGACACCTGCACCGTGGCCACGCTGGGCACCACGACCGTGCAGCTGTTCGGGCTCCAGCTCGGTGGCGACGTCGACGGCAACGACAAGCTGTACATGGGCCTCACCTGCCCTTCCCCCGCGCCGGAGAGCGGCACAGCGACCGGCGCGTGCCCCGCGGGCCAGCTGGTCACGGGCATTCAGGCCGACGGCACGCTCGAGTGCGCGAGCCCTGCGCCCGCAATCGTCGACCAGGTGGCCGCGCAGTGCACGCTCTACCTCGGCTGGGCAGATGGCTGCAATGCCTGCGTGACCGCGCCGGCGAAATGGGGCCGCGTGCGCGGCTCGTTCTGCACCAACGACCTCGGCGCGGACAACACCTGCACGACGGCGGTGCTGGGCAGCGACACGCTCAGCTTGTTTGGCCTGAGCTTCGACGGCGACGTGAACGACGATGACAAGCTGTACGTCGGGCTCAAGTGCGAGTGAGCACGACCTGGAGGGCAAGAACCAACGCGCGATAGTCGTCTCGCGTGTTGTAGCGCTGAGCCGAGACACGCACCAAGCGCCGCTCCCCAAACGGGAACACCGGCACTTGCACACGGTGCTCGTCGTACAGCCGGTCGGCCAGCAGAGGTGGCGCCGAGTGAGGAAGCACCAACGAGGCCAGCGAGCCAATCATCTCGACGGGGCAAGGCGTGACCTGCGGCAATGCCTCCAAGAGGAGCTGGCGCGCCCACAGCACGAGCTCGCGGTTCTCGGCCATGACGCCGGGAAGGCCCCGAGGGGAGAGCGCCTCCACGAAGCGAATGGCGTGCGGCACACATAGGATGGCGGTGGGATCGTCGGTGCCCTGCCAATCCATCTCCAGCAGGAAGCGCGATCGATCCGTGCGGGTGGCGTTCCGGCCGTGGCTGGTGACCAGGGGCTGGAACGTCGCCTGCTTGTCCTCTCGCACCCACAAGAACGCAGCGCCCTTCGGCGCGCACAGCCACTTGTGCAGGTTGCCCGTGTAGTAAGCGGCACCCAGCGCCTCGAGGTCGAGCGGCAACATGCCCGGCGCGTGGGCGCCGTCGACCAACACATCGATGCCGCGGCGATCGCAGAGCTCGACGATGTGCCGCACGGGCAGCACCATGCCCGTGGGGCTCGTCACGTGATCGATCACGCACAAGCGCGTGCGCGGAGACAGCGCGGCCTCGATCGCCGAAAGCACCTGGGCGGGTCCCTCGACCGGGAACGGCACGACCGCCTCGACGACGCCCGCACCGCAGCGCTCCGCCCAGCGACGAGCTGCGTTGTTCACCGCGTTGTAGCCGTGCGAGCTGATCACGATCTCGTCGCCTGCCGCGAGCGGGAGCGACGCCAACACCGCGTTGACGCCGGTGGTGGCGTTGGGCACGAAGCCCAGGTCGGCGGGCCGAGCGCCCAGCACGCTGGCGAGCGCGCCGCGGACCTCGTCCAGTAGCGGCTCGAGATCACGCAAGAAGAACACGATCGGGTCGCGCTCCAGGCGCTCACGCAGCCGCGATTGCTCTGCCAGCACGGGCGCTGGGCACGAGCCAAAGGACCCGTGGTTCAGGAAGACCGTGCTCGGGTCGAGCAGGAAGGGATCGCGTGACACTCAGCTCACCACCTTCAGCTTGGGGCGGCCATGGTCCTCGAGCGCTTTGGTGCTGCCCTCGAGCTCCGGCGTCTTCACGAAATGGGGAGCCGCCTCGGGAGCGTCGGCGGCGTCCCACACGCCGAGGTGAGGGCCGAGCGGGCCCGGCAACGTGGGCTGCATGGTGCGCTCGAGCAGCTGGAAGTCGTGGCGCGCCTCGAGCTCGAGCGGCAGCTTCTTTTCTGGGCCTCCTTCCTTGAACCAGGCTCGCGCGCGGTTCACGTTGCGGATCAACACGTAGTGCTGCGGGTCCGCCTTCGCCGCGGCCGTCATGTGCGCCATCATCGCGTCGTAGTCGCCACGTCGCGCGGCGATCACGGCCAGATAGTTGAGCGCCAGGCCCGGGCACGGGAAGCCCAGCTCCCGCGCCCTCTCCACGTGCCGGAGCGCACCGTCGAGGTCCCCCGCCTCGAGCAACGCCGAGCCCAGGTCCATGTGCGCCGCGTGGTAGTCGCCCAGACGCTCCAGCACCGCGCGGAGGTCCGCGATGCTGGGGCGATAGACCTCGCGCAGGCCGGAGTGCTCCGCGAACCACGCGTTCATGACGCGGGTGGTGTCCTCGTCGGCATCGAACGGCGTCTTCAGCTCCTGGAACGAGCCCTCGAAGTAGACCTTGCGGTCGAGCCACCCCTGGCGCTCGGCCTCCGTGAAGTCGCGCGTGCCCGGGTAGATGCTCAGGCAGCTGAAGATGTACTCGTGCGGCCGGGCGCGCTCCAAGAACTCGAGCGTCTCCGCGAACGATTCCCGCGTCTCGCCGCGGTTGCCGAGCATCATGTAGTAGCGCACCTTGATGCCGACCTTGCGGGCCAGCTCGGTGGACGCGATGATCTCTGCAGGCGTGATTTTCTTGTCGATCGCGTCGAGGATTCGCTGCGACCCGCTCTCGACGCCCAGGCTGAGGCGCTGGCAGCCAGCGAGCCGCATTTCTCTCAGCAGCTCCTCGCTCAACAGGTCCACCCGGGTGTCGCAGCTCCAGAAGAAGCTGAGCTTGCGCTCGCGGATGCTGCGACACAGCTCCAGCACGCGCTTCTTGTTGGTGGTGAACGTGTCGTCCTTGATCTGCAGCATCTTGACCGGCAAACGCTCGAGCGCGCGCTCGATGCCCGCGAGCACGTAGTCGTTGGACTGCGATCGAAAGCCACGGCCCCAGCTGGTCTCGGCGCCGCAGAAGGTGCACGCCCACGGGCACCCGCGCGAGGTCATCACGATGTGGGTCGAGAAGTAGTCCGAGACGCGCGCCAGATCGTCCAGGTTCTTCAGACTCTCGCGCTTCGGGCCGGCGACGACCCGGCCGTCGTCGCGCGCGAACAACCCCGCGATGCCGACGAACGGCTGTTTGGCGTCGAGCCGGTGGAGCAGCTCCAAGAAGGTCGTGTCGCTCTCACCCACCGAGATCGAGTCGATGGCGGCGTGCCGTTCGAGCATCTCGCGGGCCAGCGGCGTGGCGTGTGGGCCGCCCACCACCACGTGGGCCTCGGGGCTGATGCGCTTGATGGCCGCCGCGACCAACGCCACGCCGCGCCGGTTCGCCGTCCAACACGACATGCCGTACACCTGCGCGTCGAGCTGCTCGAGCGCGCGCTCGACCTCGCTCCAGGGCAAGGCGGACAGGTTGAGCACCTTCACTTGGTGCCCGGCCCGCCGCGCCTCCGCCCCCAGCTGCAAGAGCCCGTAGGGAATCTGGTAAAAGTCCGCGTCGAGATCGCCCTGACGGTAGCCCGGAGGCGGCCCGTCCGGAGCGGCGTACGGCGGCGCGCCGTCGGAGGCGATCTTCCACGGCGGAGGGTAGACCAGCGCGACGCGCATCATCCCTCCGTCAGTCGGCGAGACACACGCCCACGCCGACCACGTAGGCGTACGAGACGCAGCTCGCGCCTGGGCCGCAGTCGGCGTCTTGGCAGCAGTAGCGATGGCAGCGGCCGGTGTCGCTGTCGCTGTCGCAAGTCAACCCCACTCCGCACAGCGGGCCGTCGAGGTTGTCGCACGCTTCGCACAACCCGACCTCGTCTCCGACCACGTCGTAGCACTGGAAGTAGCCGCCAAAGTCGCAGATCTGCGTGGCCGTGCAGCCTTCGTTGTTCACCGGGTTGCAGTTGTGACCAACCGCTTGCCAGTCCTGCATACACGCGCCCCCCGAGGGAGTGTTGGCCACGTCCACCGGCGCCGCGCAGTCGGCGTCGTAGGCCGACGCGTCGAACGTGCCCTCGGCCAGGAACAGGCAGTCGCCTCCCTCGATCACCTCCAGGTCCAGGTCCACCTCGCGATACGCGACGTTGCACAAGGAGCCCGCAATCAAGCCCTTGAACTGCGTGCCGTAGTCGGGGGCGGCGTCGATGTCGACGGTGCCCGAGGTGGCGACGAACAGACGCCCGTCCATGGCGGCTGGGTCGGCGTTGATGAGATCGGTGACCGCGTCGATGCTCGCGACGGACCAGACCACCCCGTTGTACGCGTTGAGCTCCTGCGAGCCGAGCGGCACCTGACCGATGTGCGTGTTCGAAAGCGTCACCACGATCACGTCTGGCTCGTTGAAGTCCATGGCGGGCTCGAACTCGAAGCCGACCCCGCTGATCGAATAGAGCGTGGACGCGGCGCCGACCTTGGAGACCGGCGTGCAGCCCGCGGGCACCTCCGCCGCGGGGCAGAGCCCGGTGCCTCCGCCGCCGCCACCGCTCGCTTCGCCGCCTGTGTTTTGGCCTCCCTGCCCACCCGCCCCCGTTCCACTGTCGCCACAGGCGACCAGGTGAGTGAGACCGAACAACGACACCAGCAAGCCGACGCGCGAAAGCTCCATTCGCCAAGGATAGCGGAAGGATCGGCCCCCAGGCACGTGGCAGGGAGAGCGCGGGGCCCTTGTCGGTTGTCCCTTCTTTTCCGCGGCGAGTTCGGAGTAGTGTGCCGCCCGTGAACGTCTCCTCGGCCGCCCTCCGCCACCTCCCCTTGTTTCGCTCGCTCTCCGAGGATCAGCTGGCCGAGCTGATCGGTGCGCTGAAGCCTCGGCGCCTGCGCAAGGGCGAGCGGCTGTTCAAGTCTGGCGAGGCCGCACGTGCGTTCCAAATTTTGGCCGAGGGGGAGGTCGAGCTGGTCGAGGCCTCCGAGCCTCGCATCTTGCTCAAGCCTTTCGCGCCCATCGGCGAGCTCGGCGCGCTGACCGGGCTGCCGCGCAACGCCACCGCCACCGCCACCGTCGACTCGACCGTGCTCGAGGCGCCGACCGACGAGCTGATGAAGGTGTTCACGCGCTCGGCAGAGCTGGCCTTCACGTTCTACCGCAGCATGCTCGACGTGGTGAGCGACAAGGTTCGCCGCGACAAGACCCGCATGGACGAGATGCGCGCCAACATCATCCGCACCCAAAAGGCGATGAAGGAGCTGCGCGACCTGGTGCTTTCCAGCGAGGAGACGGCGATGTCGCAGCAGCTGTGTGACAAGCTCGACGACCTGATCGAGCACAATCGCCGCTCGCATTACCGTGTCTCGCCCACCGACTCTCACCCTGCGTCTGCGCGTCTCACCACCGGTCAGGCCGCCACCGTGGTGGAGCTTTCCGAGGGCTTCATCAAGCTGCGCACCGAGAAGAAGACCGAGCCCGGCGCGGAGCTCACGCTGGTGGTCGCGTTGCCTCGCTGTGAGCTGCCGCTCTCGGGGCGCGTCGAGCGCGTGGGCACCGACGGCGTGTTGCTCAAGCTCGACCTCTTGATCGACGAGTACGCGAGCGCGCTGTCTCAGTACATGAGCGAGCTGCGCATGCTCGACTTCGTGGTCTGACCAGCTACAGCTTGCTCTCGACCAGAGCCAAGATCTCGCGCTCGCGCTCGCAAGCGAGCCGCTCGATCTCGCGGGCCTCGCGCACGATGGGCTCGAGCGCGGCCTTGTCCTCGACGCCGCTCAGGTTGATCTTGACGTTGAGGTGCGCGCCCAGCACCGCGGCGCGCGCGCACAGCGCTCCCACGCCCGCATCGGAGACGGAGGCCGGGTTGCCGAGCTCGGCCATCTTGTGGATGACGTCCATCGACGCGAGCGCCTCGCGCATGACGTCGAGCGGCACCGCGATGGCGTTCGAGTTGGCTGCGTCGAGGGCCTGCTTGCGCGCGGCCCTCTCGGCGTCGGTCTGCTTGGGCAGGCTCATCGCGTCCATCACGGCGTTGAACGCGCGCGTGTCTTCGTCGACCAGCTCGAGCAGGCGCGCAGCGTGGGTCTTGCCGCGCTCGGCCCAGCCCGAGAACTCCTCCCAGCGCTGATCCCAGCCGCGCTTGTGCGCAGACAGGTTGGCGACCATCGTGCCGAGCGCGGCACCGAGCGCACCCAGCGCCGCGGCCACCGAGCCCCCGCCCGGTGCGGGAGACTCGCTCGCGGTCTCCTCCACGAAGCCCTTGAGCGAGCGGTCGATCAGGCGCTTCGCTGCCCTGCCCGACTTCTTGGCGATCGCCAGCTCCACGATCTTGCTCTCGGGCTCGAACGGGTAGAGGTCGTTGAGGCCCAGCGACTTGACCGCGATCTTGATCAGCTCGTCGTCCGACACGCCCAGCGAGCGCTGCTGCTTCCTCAAGAAGTAGCGGCCCGCGTCCAGCATCGCGCGCATCGGGATCAGCCCCACCAGCTCCGAGCCAGTCACGCGCACGCCGCGCGCATCTGCGCGGCGGCACACCTCGTCGAAGGCGACGTGCACCGGCGTGACGCCGATGTCGGTGAGGTTGAGCGACACCTGCGCGATGCCCAGCTCTTCGATGAACCAGCCGATGCCCTTGACGGCGCGCAGCGCCCCCGGGTCCCAGATCGTGTTGCCCTGCGCGTCGCGCACCAGCTTCATGGTGCCGGGCTCGCGGCGCTCCCGGCCCTTCTCGCGCACGTCGAACGCGATCGCGTTGGCTCGGCGCGTGGAGGTGGTGTTCAGGTTCACGTTGTACGCGACCAAAAAGTCGCGCGCGCCGACGGCCGTGGCGCCGCTGCGGGGGTTGAACGTCGCTGGGCCGAAGTCGGGCTTGTGCTCGGGACGGCCCAGGCGCAGAGCGAGCCCCTCGTACTCGCCCTCGCGCACGTACGCCAGGTTGCGTCGAGCCTCGACCAACGCGGCGCGCTCGTAGCAGTAGATGGTGAGCCCTACCTCGTCGGCCAGGCGCTGCGCCAAGCGGCGGGCGAGCACCACGGTCTCCTCCATGGTGATGCCGGCGACAGGAACCAGCGGGCACACGTCGAGCGCGCCGAAGCGCGGATGCTCCCCCTGATGCTTCTGCATGTCGATCAGCTCGCTCGCCCGCCGAGCACCCGCCACCGCGGCGTCGAGCACGGCGTCGGGGGGTCCGACGAAGGTGACCACGGTGCGGTGGGTCGCCTTGCCAGGGTCGACGTCGAGCAAGAGCGCACCGGGCACGGCGCTGATGGCGTCGGTGATCTCCTTGATCACCGCAGGATCGCGGCCTTCGCTGAAGTTGGGCACACACTCGAGGATCGGCTGGCTCATGGGCCCCGAACCATAACCTAGTGTCGCTGCTGACGGCGGGCTTGCATGGCGGCGAACAGCTCGTCTTGGCGCGCTCGGGGCAAGCCTGCGACCCAGGGGAACAGCACCTGCTCCTCTTCGCGCAGGTGGTCCTCCAGACGCGGCCCGAGGCTGGACATGAGTGTCGCCAGGTCAGCGCGCAAGCTGCTCGAGCCCGGATCGTAGCCAAGCGCCTCGAGCAGGTCACAGAGCGAAGCCACGTCGCGATCGTCGCGCTCGTGCTCGCGCTGCAGTCGAGCCGCGGACTCGCCGTGCTCGGCGCTCAGCGCAGGAAACAGGATCTGGTCTTCGTCGAGCACGTGTTGCCCGAAGCCGCGACCGAAGTACCGGCCCGCTTCGCGCGCTGCGTCCTGCACCTCTTCGTCTGGCGCGCTGGCCGTAGAGATGCTGTTGCACAGCTGCAAGAAGTGCCGAATCCTGGCGTGGCAGCTCTCGAGACGCTCGAGCGCGGTCTCGGGTCGGTCGCGCTCCCCCTTCTTGCCCAAACCCTGAAGCATGGCCTGAGCGTGCCACAGAAGGGGTCGCGACGCCTGCGGTCGCGCGCCCAGATGTCGTGGGCCGCCCTCTGGGCGGACGAGTGCGGGGCGAGAGGATCGAACTCTCCTGAGCCTGTTTGTAAGACAGGAGCCCTCTCCAGAAGGCGAGCCCCGCGTCGCTGCGGATGGAGTCGAACCATCGGAGTCGGGCTTATGAGGCCCGCCCTCTGCCGTGAACGCAGCGGAGCGTCGTGGGCTGTCGTGGGCTCGCACCACGTTCTCCCGAGCTTCAATCGGGCGCATTCACTCGACTTGCTCACAGCCCCCGTGAGTCCAGCGGAGAGACGCGCGAGGCCGCGCCGGCCTGACCATCATTGATCGATGGACGCGGCGTCGATCTCGACCACGAGGTACCAGCCGAGCACGTCGAGACGCACGTACGCCACGAGCAGTTGCTTGCCCTCGCGCATGACCGCGGTCAGGCCTTGCTTCTCGTCACGGACGGCCGCTACCACCCCGGGGAGATCGAACTCGGGCAGGGCAATGCCCTCGTCCTTGCCGCTCGACTTGAAGCGTTTGCCCGCGTCGAACGAGTCGACGACCTTCTGGCCCTGCCCATTGAGCAAGCTCGAACGCACGGGCGAGTGGCCCGGCAGCACGAGCCCCGTCTCGACCAGCTTGGTCACCGTGATCTCGACGCCCGCGACCCCCAAGAAACGCCCGTCCGGCGACCACAAGCCCTCGGTGCACGGCAGCACCAGATCGTCCCCCAGCTCGTCGGTCGTGGAGTCCACGTAGGGCGCGCCCCAGCGCTTGCCTCGCTGGTTCTCGCTCATCTTGTAGAAGCTGGCGGTGCGCACGTCGTAGTCCGGAGGCAGCGAGTCGATGCCGGGGTACACGAAGTGGATGCCATCGGTGGTGTCGACGTACGCGTAGTCGATCGGGCTCTTACGTTGGAGCAGGAGCTCGCGTAGCTCCTCGCGTGTGCTCGGCGCCGGGGCGCCGCGCGCGTGGGCGACCATCTCCTGAATGTGGAGGCGCAGCGGAGCGACGCGGCGCAACGTGGGCACCATCGCCTCGCGGTTGGTTCCAGGCGCGATGCCGACCACCGGGTAGTCCACCGACACAGGCCAGCGATAGGCCGTCTTGTCCGTGAAGTCGGCCGGCCTCTTCGCGGGGTCCGCGAAGTCCTTGTCCAGAAAGTAGCGGGCGCTCTCGCCGCTCGGCTCAGGCCCGAGCAGGGCCCACTCGGCCGCGGTGCTCAGCCCCTCGAGCGCCTCCTCCATGCGCTGGAACTGCGCGTCGATGCGGCGCGCCTGGGCGGCCACGTCGCTGTAGAACGCGGTGCGCCGCTCGCCGCGCTGCTGCGCGGCCAGCTCCGCGGCGGTCTTGCGGTAGAGGCTGAACGCCACGCTCGCGACCGAAAGCAAGAGCACGCCCGCGAGCACCACGGCCGCCGCGCGGCGGTGCCGGTTCACCCAGCGGAACAGCTTGGTGAACGGGTTGTCGCGCCGCGCCAAGACGGCGTCGCCTTGGATGTAGCGCCGCACGTCGTCAGCCAGCGCCTGCACCGACACATAGCGATCTGCCGGCAGGTAACGCGTCGCCTTCTCGACCACCGCGCGGAGCTCCGCGGGGATGCGCTCGCGCTTCGACACGTGCTCGAAGGCAGCCTTCTGGCCCGAGCTGGCGAGCGTGAACGCCTCCTCCATCGTGGCGCCGTCGATGGCGCGCCGCAGCGTGATGATCTCGAACAAGATCAAGCCGAGTGCGTATTGGTCGGAGCAAGGGCCCACCTCGTCGTTGCGACCGTCGGCCTGTTCGGGCGCCATGTAGGAGGGGCTGCCCACCACCTCCCCCATCTGGGTCAGATCGGGCGAAACCGCATGTGGCGCGGGCAAGCGGCTGACGGGCGCGACCTCCTCCGCGTTGTGTTTGGCGACCCCCCAATCCATCACGTACACCTCGCCAAACTTGCCGATCATGAAATTGGCCGGCTTGAGGTCGCGGTGCAGCACACCACGCGCGTGGGCGAACGCCATTGCGTCGCAGATCTTGAGGAAGTGCTCGAGCCGCGTGGGAAGGGAGTGCTCGGTGTCGATCGGCTGGCCGCGCAGGTACGCCTCTGCGGCCTCCGCCAGCAAGGTGCGCAGCGTCTTGCCCTCCACCAACTTCATGGCGTAGCCCACCGCCTCGCCGCTGGAGGTGAGCTCGAGCACATGCACCGGCACGATGTTGGGGTGATCGAGCTGCGCCGTGATGCGCGCCTCGCGCACGAAGCGCTCGCGCAAGGTCTCGCTGCTGCCGTCGAGCAGCTGCTTGAACGCGACCTCGCGCCCGAGCTCGACCTGCTCGCCGCGATACACCACACCCATGCCACCGCGCCCGATGACGCCCAAGAGGCGGAGGTTGGTGGCGTGCGCGCGCGGCTGAGGAACCGCCGAGCCCACGTCCGGCGAGGTGGCGGAGCTGCTCTTGTGGTCGCTGCGTTCGACCACGGTCGCGTCATGGTTCGAGCTGTTGCGCAGCTCGGCTTCGATCGTGGGTGCGGCGGCGGCGGGGAGCAGGCCCTGCGCCACCATGTAGGCCACGAACTGGCTCAGGTCCTCCGAGCGCATCGTCTCGCGGAAGCGATAGAACGTCTGCGTCACATCTGCCCGCGTGTGCGGCTCCAGCACCCGCACGAGCACGTCGACGTCAGCCACGAGCCCAAGCTAGTCGCAAACGAACGGCGCTACCACAGCAGCGGAACCAGCGCCTTGCGCTCCGGGGGATAGTCGGGGAATTTCGCCAAGTACCAGCGATGGTGCGCGATCGCGCGGGGCACCAAGTTGGCCGCGGTGTAGAGCGCGAACGCGAGGCCCGCGAGCGACCACGTGGCAAGGGCCCAGCCCACCCACTCGCACAGCTCGCCCAGGTAGTTGGGGCAGCTCACCCAGCGAAACAGACCTCCCTTCGGGACGGCGTAGCCACCTCCGGTCTGCTTGCGCAGCGCGAGCAGCGCGCCGTCCGTCTGGATGTTGATGGCCCACCCGACCACGAACAAGATCACGCCCAGGAAGAACGATGGCCGCTGCAGGGACTCCAGCGGGTACGCGCCAAAGTGAGAGACCCAGCGCGCGTTGACGTAGGCGTTCAGCACGTTGAACAAGATCGCCAACGCCACCACCAGAATCGGGGTCGTCTTGTTCGAGGCGGGCATCCGCAGCGGGAACACGAACGTGCGCTGCACATAGTGGAGCTGCCACATCACCAAGAGCAGCAGCGGGCCAGCGGACAGAGCGTTCTGCCCGAGCGCGAAGATGCCCGCCCACACCACCACGGCGGGCAGCTCCATCAGGACCCACCCCAGTCGCACCGGCACGCCAGGACCGAAGCCAGCGCGAGTGTGCCGGCCATACGGCGCGGTCACGAAGGTCAACGCCACGACCGTCGCCAGGGCGAGCGCGAGCTCGGCGTACGTGGCCCAGGTGTGGAGCTCTGCCTCAGTCACCTCAAGCGACCCGTTGGTCGCGGCGGGTCAGGCGCAAGACCGCAATCTTGGTGGGGTGGTTGAACGGCGTCGGGTCGGCGCAGGCGAGCTCCGAGGCCAGCGGCGGTGCGCAGTCGCCGAGCACGTCCAAGCGCTGCTCGAACGCGATGTAGCCGTCCTTGGCCAGCCGGGCGAAACACTGCATGAGCGCGTCGCCGCTCATGAACAGCGCGTTCACCACCAACACCAGCGAGCCACCATGCCCCACGAGCGGCCGCACCTTGTCCACCAAGGCCTCGAGATCGGTGGCCACGTCCACTCTTGCACGGTCGCCTTCCGCCAGATACGGCGGGTCGACGATCACGGTGTCGAACAGTCGCTCGCTCTTGCGCAGCCGCGCCGCGACCGTGAAGAAGTCGTCCGCGATGAAGTCGGCCTTGCTGATCGCCAGGCCGTTCAAGCTGTACGACTCCTTGGCCAGGTTCAAGAGCGGCTTGCTCTTGTCGGTGTTCACCACCTGCTTGGCCCCCGCCTTCAGCGCGGCGACGCCCAAGCTGCCCGAGTAGGCGAACGTGTTGAGCACGCGCTTGCCCGCCATCTCCTTGGCCAGGTAGCGACGGAGCACCCGGGTATCCAGAAACAAGGTCGTGTCTTGGTAGGCGGTCAGGTCGACGCGAAAGCGAACGCCGTCCTCCTCGACACGCTTCGCCACGGTGGCCTCGTCGCCCAAGACCACCCGGCCAAGTCGGTGCTGGCGATCGAGAGCACGCCGGGCCTTGATGACGGCAGACCGCACGAACCCGAGCTCCGCCGACAGCTCGTGCAGCCAGCGCTCGAGCTCCGCCGCGAAACCCTCGGGCTCGCGCCGGTGGTCGAGCCCGACCAGCGTGCGCTCGTACAGCTCGACGACCACCCCCGGCAGACCTTCGCGGTAGCCATCGAACAGGCGCACGGCCGCGCGGTGCGGCTCTCCGAGCAGATCGGCACGCCGCGCGAGCGCGGTCTTCAAGCGTGAGTCCACGGCGGCACCTTACTCCGATCACTTGCGATCAGCGCTCGAATTTGCCACTTTGCAGGGGATGAAGAAGAACGTCGGCATCGTCGGCTTTCGAGGCATGGTCGGCTCCGTGCTCGTGGAGCGCATGATCGAGGAGCGCGACTTCGAACTGATCGAGCCGCACTTCTTCTCGACGAGCCAGAAGGGGCAAGCTGCACCGGCGATCGGGCGTGATGTCGCACCGGTGGCCGACGCCGCGGACGTGGCCGCCCTCGCCAAGCTGGACGTGATCATCTCCTGTCAGGGTGGCGACTACACCAACGAGACCTACCCCACGCTTCGCAAGGCGGGCTTCCGTGGCTTGTGGATCGACGCTGCCTCCTCCCTGCGGATGCAGCCCGACGCCGTGATCATCCTCGACCCGCTGAACCGTTCACTGATCGATGACGCGCTCAGCCGCGGCGTGACGACCTTCGTGGGTGGCAACTGCACGGTGAGCCTGATGTTGATGGCGACGCACGGCCTCTACCGCGAGGGCTGGGTGGAGTGGATCAGCACCATGACCTACCAGGCCGCGTCCGGCGCGGGCGCCAAACAAATGCGCGAGCTGGTGCTGCAGATGCGGCAGCTCGGCGAGCGGGCGGCTGCCACGCTGGACGATCCTGCAGCGTCGGCGCTGGCGTTGGACCGCGTCGTCTCCGAGACGTTGCGCTCGCCCGATCACCCTCAGAGCGAGCTGGGGGCGCCGTTGGCGGCCAGCCTGATCCCGTGGATCGATCGGTCGGTCGTCGATGGCCAGACCCGCGAAGAGTGGAAAGGCCACGTCGAGAGCAACAAGATCTTGGGCCTATCCGGCGCCGACGAGGTGCCTGTGGATGGCGTGTGCGTGCGCGTGGGGGCGATGCGCTGCCACAGCCAGGGACTCACCATCAAGCTCAAGCGCGACGTTCCGCTCTCGGAGGTCGAAGCGGTGCTCGCCGGGGCCAACGATTGGGTGCGCCTCGTCCCGAACGACAAGGAGTCCACCGTGAAGGAGCTGTCACCGGTGCGCGTGTCCGGCTCCTTGGCGGTGCCGATCGGCCGCGTGAAGAAGCTGCGGATGGGGCCGACGTTCGTGGGCGCCTTCACCGTCGGCGACCAGTTGCTGTGGGGCGCGGCGGAGCCGCTTCGCCGCATGTTGCGCGTCGCGCTCGAGCGCTGAGCCGTCAGAGAGCCTCGGCCCTCAGGCCGCGCTCCGACGTACGACACGCAAGTGACGTTGCTTGGTGGGCTGCTCGGGGGCCAGAGGTTGACCCAGCCTGTCCGCGATCATCTGCGCGATCTCGGGCCGGCAGGAGCCGCAACGCGAGCTCGCGCAGGTGATCGCGCGCACGGCCTCGACCGTGTGCGCGCCTCGGTCGATGGCGTCTTCGATGGTGCTCGCGCGGACTCCGAAGCAGCAACACACGTACATCGATGTTGAATGTAGCTTTCAACTTCGACCGAGGCAAGAGCTTCTTCTCGGCCTGATCACATGCTCAGACCGCCGTCGACGTCGATGGTGCGGCCGTTGAAGTACTCGCACTCGATCACGAAGCGCACCGCCAGCCAGATGTCCTCCGGGTCCCCAATTCGCCCCACGGGTATGGCCGCCACCAGCGCGTCGCGAGCCTTCTGGTTCATGCCCTGAGTCATCGGCGTCTCCACCATTCCCGGCGCGATCGCGCCCACCCGGATGCCGAGCTTGGCGAACTCGAGCGACCAGGTCTTGGTGTTGGTCGCGAGCGCGGCCTTCGCTGCGGCGTAGTTCGACTGCCCGCGGTTGCCGTGTCGCGCGATGGAGCTCATGTTCACGATCACCCCGCGCTGCTTGTGCTCGGCCATCTTCGCGACCGTGTCACGCACCATCATCGTGGCGCCGGTGAGGTTGACGTCGATCACTTGTTGCCACTTCTCGCGCGACAACTTCTCGACCTTGCCGGTCTCGCGATCGACCTTCACCAACAGCCCGTCGCGCAGGATGCCAGCGTTGTTGATCAACCCGGTCAAACCGCCGAGCGCTTCGTGCGCCCGGTCCACGAACGCGGTCGCCTCGGCTTCGTTGGCCACGTCCAGACGCGCGGTGAACAGCTTGCCCTTTGCGCCGGCGCCCAGCTTCTGGAGCTCGGCCAGACCGGCCTCGTTCACGTCTCCGGCCGCCACGCTGGCCCCCGCTTCGAGCAAACGCCTGGCGAAGTGAAAGCCCAGCCCTTGAGCAGCCCCCGTCACGATCATCTTGGTGTCTTCGAGTCGCATGCACGAGACGCTCTCTCGCCTCGTCGACGGACGCAACCGTCTTCGCTGCGCCGTCAGTCGACGTGTGCGCTCGCGAAGTAGAGCCCTCCCGGGATCTTCTTCGGCGAGAGCTCGTTCCAACTCGCACGGCCCTGCTCGAGCTCGCGCCACACGTCCGCCTCGGTCTTGCGCCAGCCCTCGACGGGCTGCGAGGCAACCGTGTCGCAGATCTGCTCGAGCGCCTGTTTCAAGGAACGCCCGTAGCCATGGCACCAGGTGCCCCTCAGCACTTTGCAGAAGACGACGTGCGCGGGGCCATTGAACATGGGCAGGTAGGTCTGGAAGCGGTAGGTGGCGCCGACGGGGAGCGCAGCCAGGGCCGAGGCCTTGCGCGGGAGCTGAGCCGTCCGGAACCCCACATCCAAAAAGCTCACACTGGGCGTTCCCTTCGGTTTGGCTCGCTGCTCTGCGGGCGGCTTCTTCCCACCTTCGACCGGGCTGGAACGGCGCTGCGATCGCGTCGTTTTGGAGACGGGCAACGCCCCCAGATGGGCGTCGCTCACGAGCTCGTGCAGGAGGTCGCCATCGGCCTTGGCGAGATCGACGGCGACAAAGCCGAGGCGCGTCCAACCGCCCAACGAGAAGAACACGTCGGGGAACGACTCGAGCAAGGCGGTGCGGCGCTCGAGCGGTTCGACCACGAGGTTCACGCGGCCCCCGTCACCCATGGTCGCGAAGATCTTCCGCTTGGTGCGGAATGCCGTGCGCTCCATGTGCGGAACCGCTTCGACGCCTTCGAGAGAGAGGGCCAACTTGCGGAACTGTGCCGGGGTCATCGGGCTCCTGCTTCGATTCGTGCCGTCGTCATCGCGCGTCGACAGGGCCCACCAGTTCAGCGCTTGAGATCGCGCAGCCGCTCGCCGAGCTGCACCATCGCCTGGGCGTGCAGGCGGCTTGCCCAGCTCTTGGAAATGCCCAGGCTCTCCGCGATCTCATCGAACCGTTCTTCCTCGAAGTAGTGCCGCTCCACGATCGCGCGCTGCTTGGGCGGCAACTCCGACATGGCGTCGGCGATCGCGCGTGACGCGCTCGCGCGCTCGACCTCTTCCTCGGGTGTGCTGGTGGTCTCCGTCTCGCGCGCCGAGGGGCTGGACGGCCGCGCCGTGGCTCGCTTCTCCTGGGCGGCGCTGAGCGCGGCCATCATCGCGGCGGCGCTGCCGCCCAGCACGCGCCGGAGCTGGCGCGCGTGGCCCGACTCGGGCACGGCCGGATCGGGCGCCTCACTCAGCATCGCCTCGACCACACGTTCGGCGACGCGGAGCGCCTTCGCGCGACGCTCGGCGGAGCGCCCATGCGTCTCCCGACGCACGCTGTCGAGCATGGCCCAGCGCAACCTCATGCGCAGGAAGATGACGGCATCTCCGCGGGCGGGATCGTAGTCGCGCGCGGCCTCCACCAGCGCCACCCGTCCCACCGCGCAGAGCTCTTGCTTGTCCGCCAGGCTCCGCACTCGCAGCAGGATCGAGCGGGCCACGTGCTCGACGTGATCCATGCCCAGCGCAACGAGCGCGTCGACCTCGGCCTGGCTGCGGGCGATGCGCGTGGGCTCGAGCTCGTACGGTGGCTCGCGCTCGGGGGCGTCCACCTCGGTGGGCGCGTCGAACATCGGATCGCGGCTATCCACGAGTCGCCCGCACCGTGTCAGCGCTTGGGAGCGCGTGAGACTTCGCCACTCTGGTCCACGCTGCGCGGCGCGGCCGCAGACACCAGCTGAGCCAGGGCCGGCGTCTCCCCAACCTGGGTCAACAGCTGCTCTCGCATCCAGCCGAGCTCCTCCTCCGACAGGAGGGCGCGGTACCCCTCGAGCACGGCGTCCACCTCTGCTTCGACGAACGCGCGCTCGTCATGGGTGGGCTCTCGAGACAGCGGGGCGGCGCGCGCGCTCATCCCTCAAGGTTAGCCCGACAGAGCGCCGCGCGTCGACGCTACTTCTCGGGAGGGCCGTTGAGGCAGGTGTCGAACAGAGCCAGCGTCTTCGCGCTCATCGCGCACTTCAGCGCGTCCTCCGAGGCGTACTTGCCCACCAGGTTGGTGACGCAGCCTTCCTCCCAGCGCCCCTGAAGGGCATCTGCGCCCTTGTCGATGTTGGTCTTGGCGACGTTGCGCTGCGCGTCGGTCAGCTTCGGGCTCAACTTGGCTTCTTCGTCGGAGCGCACCAGCGAGCCGTACTTCTGCGCCATCGTGCGACAGTCGTTCTGGGTGAGCTCGCGGCTCGCCGGCTGGCCCGCGGTGGCCGAAGCGAGTCCGGTGACCTTGGGAGGAGGAAGGGCCTTGGGGCCGTCGGACTTGGCGTCGGCGGTGTCGATCTCGGGCGGCGTGTACTCGGGCTCACTGGTCGGCTGCGCCTGGGGCTCCGGCCCGCTCGAGGCGCACGCGAGCAGCCAAACCGAAGGGACCAGCCAGAGCGTCCGAGCAGGCGAGACCATGCCGGGATGGTGCCACAAGCGCGCGGTCCGCGCGACCTCGCTCCGCAACGCCTCTTCAGCGCGACTTGGCGATCTCTCGCAACAACGCCGCCTCCATGGCCTCGAGCGGGGCGCGCGCACCGGTGTAGAGCTCGAATTGGGCGGCGGCCTGAAACAGGAGCATGCGACCGCCGTGGACCACGCGCGCGCCAGCGCGCCGAGCCTGTGCGAGCAGCGCGGTGTCGAGCGGCCGATACACGATGTCCATGTACACGGCGGCGGGATCGACGGCCTCGTTGGCGAGCGGCGAGCCGGTGGAGCCCTGGCCCTGGTCCATGCCGGCGCTGGAAGCGTTGACCACGGCGGCCACGCCAGCGTGTGGCCGCGCGCCCACGTCGGCCCAGGACAGGTGCTCGGCGCCGAGCGCGCTGGCCAACGCGCGCCCGCGCTCGTCGGTGCGATTGGCGACGCAGAGCTTCGCGCCACGCGCCTTGAGCCCGAAGCCCACGGCGCGCGCGGCCCCCCCCGCCCCCAACACCAGACAACGCGCGCCGTCGAGCTCGAGCACCTCGCCCAGCGCACGCGCCGCCCCCTCCGCGTCGGTGTTGTGACCGACCAGCACGCCGCCCTCGTTGACGATCGTGTTCACGGCGCCGATCTCCGCCGCGAGCGGCGACAGCCGGTCGAGCAGGGGCATCACGTCGAGCTTGAACGGCATGGACACGCCGAAGCCCCTGATGCCGAGCGCGCGCATGCCGAAGAGGGCCGGCGCCAGATCCGCGCGCTCGACCGCGAAGGGCACGTACACGAAAGGCAGCCCGAGCGCCTCGTACCCTGCCTGGTGCATGGCCGCGCCCAGACCCACCGGGTGGAGCGAGAGCGATCCGCACAGCGTGATGGGCGCCGCGAGCTTGAGCGAGGACACACGGCGAGGGTAGCGCCGCGCGTCTGGCCGAGGCGCGACCTTTTGTTGGCAGCACGAGCGCGAGGGGAGGACAATCGCGCGCTCCATGCGATCTCGGGCCGTAGCTGGTGTGTGGTTCCTGGCGCTCGCCGGGGCTTGTGACCAGCAGCCGCGCGAGGGCGAGCTCTCGGGTGAGCCTACGCGCGCCAGCGCCGCCGCCCCGGAGGTCTCGCTGCCCACCGCCACGAGCTCCGCCGCTCCGGCGGCGACTGGCGCGACCGCTGCGACGGCAGAGCGCCCTTTGGCGTCCCCCGAAGGCATGACCCTCATCCCCGAGGGTTTCTTCGTCATGGGCGGCGAGAGCCCCGAGAACACGCCGCGCATCGAGGTGGCGGTCGCGCGCTTCTACCTCGATTCGACCGAAGTCACGGTCGACGCCTACGGCGCGTGCGTGAAGGCCGGCGTTTGCCAGCCGATGAAAAACAACAACCCGTTCTGCAGCTCACACTTCCCCGATCACGGACAGCACGCGGTCAACTGCGTCGACTGGAACGACGCCACTACGTACTGCAAATGGCGCAACACGCGCCTGCCGACGGAGCGCGAATGGGAGTACGCCGCGCGCGGGGGCGCCGAGCAGCGCCTCTACTCCTGGGGGAACGAAGAGCCCACGAAGGAGCGGGCCTGCTACATGCACAGCGGCAGCTGCAAGGTGAAGAGCTACCCGGCCGGCGCGTTCGGGTTGTTCGACATGACCGGCAACGTGTGGGAGTGGACTTCGACCTCGTTCGTCCCGTACGACAAGCCAGAAGCGGAAGGCTTCACCAAGATCAACCGTGGCGGCAGCTGGAGCCGTCGCTTCGCGAAGTGGATGCGGAACGACCTGCGCAGCCGCTTCAAGCCCGAGGAGCAGAGCGCCGCCCACGGATTCCGCTGCGCCGCCGACTTTGCGCCGACCACCTGCCCCAAGGACGCCGCGTGGGAGAGCGGGAGCTGCGTGCGCAAGTCCGGCACGTCCCTGTGCCCCGCCGGCAGTGACTGCCGCCCGGCCCCCGGCCCTGCCCAGGCGCTCGTGGCGGGGCCTGCGCTGAGCGGTAGGTTGCCCGCAGGCTCCTCGGCGCCGCCCGCCGACAGCTCGTCGAAGCCAGCCGCGGATCCGCCCAAACGCGTCCGCGCCCCCGCCTTCGACGCAGATTGCCAAGCCAACTTCCCCGGTACACCTGTGGGTTATCAGTGGGTCGGGGGGGCCGCATTTCACGAGCGCGAGCCGCTGATCCGCGCGGCCGGCTGCAAGAAACGCGACGTAGGCGTGGGCTGGACCAGCACCTGCTGCCCGCAGTGACGCCAATGTACTAGGCTGCTCGGGATGGCGCGCTTCGAGATCAGAGCCCTGCTGCCGGGGGACGAGGATCAGCTGCACCGCGTCGCCAAGCACCTGAACTCGGTCAACCTGCCCAACGACCGCACGCGCATCGAAGAGATCGTCGAGCACAGCTACAAGAGCTTCGCTGGCGTCATCACGTCCAAGGCCGAGCGCGAGTACGTGTTCGTGCTGCTCGATCGCGAGTCCGACCAGCTCATCGGCACCTCGATGATCTTGGCGCAGCTCGGTCGGCGCGGAGCTCCCTACATCTACTTCGACGTGATCGACGAGGAGAAGTACTCGGCCACGATCGACAAGCACTTTCACCACACCATCCTGAAGATTGGCTACTCCTACGATGGGCCCACCGAGATCGGCGGGCTGGTGATGGATCCCTCGTACCGCAACGCCAGCGAGCGTCTCGGCACGATGATCTCCTACGTGCGCTTCCTGTACATCGGCGCGCACCGCGAGCTGTTCAAGGACGAGGTGGTGGCAGAGCTGCTCCCGCCGCTCGAGCCGGACGGGACGAGCCACTTGTGGGAGGCGCTGGGCCGCAAGTTCACGCTCATGAGCTACGCCGAGGCGGACCTGCTCTCCAAGAAGAACAAGGAGTTCATCAAAGGTTTGTTCCCCGAGGGTGGCATCTACGCCACCGTGCTGCCCAAGGAGGCGCAGGACGTGATCGGCAAGGTGGGCGCGCAGACGAAGGGCGTGGAGAAGCTGCTCCGGCGCATCGGCTTTCGTTATGCACACCGCGTGGACCCGTTCGACGGCGGCCCGCACTTCGCGGCCACGCCCGAAGAGATCGTGCCCGTGCGCGACACGCGCCGCTGCCACGACTGGAAGCCCTTGCCCACCGGCGCTGCGCATCGTCGAGCGTTGGTGGCCGTCGAGTTCGACGTGCCTCCCTTCTTCCGCGCGGTGCCTGCGGACGTGAGCTTGCCGGAGCGCGGCAACGCTGGCATCGGCATCGGCCAAGACGCCATCGATCATCTTGGTCTCACGGCGGGCCGCCAGCTGATCGTGCTGCCCTACGGATGAGCGCCCTCGAAACGGCGCACCCCGCCATCCGTAAGGAGCTCCAGCCAACATGAGCGCGCCCGTCACCAGTCAGACCTTCGTGCTCTCCGGAGCGAGCGGCCTGCTCGGTGGCGCGCTGAAGCGCGCGTTGTCCGCGGACGGGCACCGGGTGATTCAGCTCGTCAGGCGCGATCCGGGTCCGGATCAAGCGCGCTGGGCGCCGGACCGCGGCGAGATCGACAAGCAGGCCCTCGAGAGCACCGACACGTGGATCCACTTGTCCGGCGAGAACGTGGCCGAAGGGCGCTGGTCAGACGAGCGAAAGCGGGTCTTGATCGAGAGCCGCACGAAGTCCACCTCGCTCCTGACTCGCACCATGCGTGAGCTCGAGCGCCCCCCTAGCCGCTTCCTGTGCGCGTCGGCGATCGGCATCTACGGCACCGAACGCCACGAGCCCGCAGACGAGAGCGCGCCCCGCGGGGGCGGATTCCTCGCCGAGCTGTGCGCCGAGTGGGAGGCCTCCGCCAAGGACGCCGACGCCGCCGGCGTATCGACGGCCATCCTGCGCATCGGCGTGGTGCTCACCCCCGCGGGCGGCGCGCTCGCCAAGTTGCTGCCCATCTTCAAGCTCGGCGGCGGAGGCCCCGTCGGCGGCGGCAAGCAGATGCTGAGCTGGATCAGCCTCGACGACACGGTGCGGGCCATCTTGTTCGCGGCGCGCACGCCCTCGCTCACCGGCCCGGTCAACCTGGTGGCGCCCCACCCCGTCTCCAACGCAGAGCTGGCGCGCACGCTGGGCAAGGTGCTGCACCGGCCGGCGTTCGTGCCTGTCCCAGCGTTCGCCATCAGCGCCATGTTCGGCGAGATGGGCCGCGAGACGGTGCTCGCCAGCCAGAACGTGGTGCCCAAGAAGCTCTGCGACGCAGGCTTCACCTTCGAGCACCCGGAGCTCGAAGGCGCGCTCCGGGCGCTGATCCGCTAGGAGACCTCGCCGTCCACCGCGGCTTCGGCGGCCGCGGGCTTCGACGGCGGCTCCTTGACGGAGGGCGTCAGGGAGCGCGAGCTGGGAACCGGCTCGGGCGGAACGTAGCCCTCGGGGTGACGCTCATCGGTCTCGACCAGGCCGTCCTTCATCGTGACCACGCGCGGCATCGTGTGTGCGAACGCCAGGTCGTGGGTCACCACGATGATGGTGGTCTTGTGCTTCTTGTTGATGTCGAAGAAGAGCTCTTGGATTTGGCGCCCGGTGTTGCTGTCCAGGTTGCCGGTCGGCTCGTCGGCCAACAGCAGCCGCGGCGCGAGCACCAGCGCGCGCGCGAGCGCGACGCGCTGCTGTTCGCCGCCTGAGAGCTCACCCGGGCGATGCGTGGCGCGGTTCTTGAGGCCGACCTCCTCCAGCAAGCCCATCGCGGCGCCCTCCATCTCGCGGGCGTCTCTGCCTTGAATCAGCCCAGGCATCATCACGTTCTCCAGCGCGCTGAACTCGGGCAAGAGGTGGTGGAACTGGAACACGAAGCCGATGGTGCGGTTGCGGATCGCCGCCAGCTTCTTGCTGGACAGGCCGGTGATGTCGTCGTTGGCCAGCTTGATGCGACCTTTGCTGGGGACGTCCAGTGTGCCGATGATGTGGAGCAGCGTGCTCTTGCCCGCGCCGCTCTTGCCCACGATGGCGACGATCTCGCCCTGGTCGATGGTGAGGTCCACGCCGCGCAAGACCGCGAGCGGCCGCCCCATGTGGACGAACGTCTTCTCCAGTCCTTCGACCACGACAATCGGTTCGCTCATGTCACTCGTACCTCAAGCCGTCGACGGGGGAGACCTTGGCCGCGGCGTGCGCGGGATAGAGCGTGGCCACGGTGCAGATCGCCATCGCCGCGACGGCCACGATCGCGTAGTCGCCCAGGTCGACGTTCACCGGCAGACGATCGATGTAATACACCTCGGGCGGCAAGCGCGCGCCGAACCATTTGAGCCCGGTGCACTGCGCGAGCGCGAACGCCACGCCGAAGACGGTGCCGATCGCGCCGATGATGACGCCCTCCAGGATGAAGATCCGTTGGATCGCCCAGTCCGCCGCGCCGAGCGCCTTCATGATCGCGATCTGCCGCGTCTTCTCGGTGACCATCAGCAAAAGCGTGCAGATGATGCAGAAGCTCGCGACCGCGATGGCGATCGACAGGATCATGAACGTGGCCAGACGCTCCAGCTTGAGCGCGCTGAACAGGTTCTTGTTCATCATCTTCCAGTCGCGCACCCGCAGATCGGGCGGCGGCGGCGCGTTCTCCGGGCGGGCGTTGGGGTCGTAGGCTTGCGCGAGCGCGGCCTCGAGCGGCGCGCGCACGCCGTCGACCGCCTCGGGATCGGCGATGCGCACGTCGATGGCGGAGACCTTGTCCTCCATGCTGAAGAAGCTCTGCGCCTCCTTCAGCTCGATGTACGCGTAGCTGGCGTCGAACTCGTACATCGCCGTGTAGAAGATGGCGGCCACGCGGAACTTGCGGGTGCGCGGCATCACGCCCATCGGGCCCAGGTCGCCCATCGGGCTGAGCAGCGTGATCTCGTCGCCCACGTCCACGTGCAGGCTCTTGGCCAGCTCGCGGCCCAAGATCGCGCCAGGACGCGGCGCGGGCCCCTTGCGCGCCGCGCGTACCGCAGGATCGATCGCCGGGTCGTCGGTGCCGCCGATGCTGGGCTGCTTGCGTCGCGGGCTGCCGTCGGCGTAACGGCCGATCACCTCGCCCACCGGGATGTTGGCGAGGCCCTCGCGATCCGTGAGGTACGAGAAGCGGCCCACCTCCAGGTTCTTGCGCAGGTCGACCACGTCGCCGATGGTCTCGGGATCGATGCCGCGCACCAGCACGCCGGCGGTGTTGGTGGAGCTCTGGCTCATGGCGTCGCCCGTCACGACCGGCGTGGCCGCGCCGCCTGGCCCGATCGCCGCGCGCACCCTCTCGAGCGCCGCGTCGTGCTCGGCGAAGCCACCCGGCTTCTTGGCGTCGATCACGATGTGCGCGTTGTTGGCGAGCAACTTGCCTTTCAGATCGTGCCCAAAGCCGCCCATCACGCTGGTGACGGTGCAGAGCGCGCACGACGAGACCGACACGCCCAGGATGCTGAGCACGCTGATGACCGTGAGGAAGCCGCTCTTGGTGGCGCGCACGTGGCGGGCTGCCACGAACGGCACGAAGCTCGTGCCCTCGAGCACGTCGAGCGCGAGCGGCATGAGCGCCGCCAGCACGAACATCAAGAAGATCACCCCAGAGCCCAGAGACGAGTAGCGGATGACCTCGTCGAGCACGCGGAACGGCAGGCTGGACGAGGGAATCGCCTCCAGGTCGACGTCGCCGACGATCTCCTTGGCGCGCAAGCGTGCGGCGCGCTCGAGCACCTGCGCGATGCTGTACAGCACCACGAACACCAGCCCGAACACGCCCCCGGTGATGCCGAGGCCGAAGCGCACCGGGTGCCGCCGCTTGACCGAGCTCAAGCCCCAAGTGACGGGCACCGCGCCGCGATAGACCACGAACGCGATCAAGACCGCGGTCACGCCCCAGACCACCCACAGCTTGGGGTCCTTGAGCGGCTCGAGCGGCATCAGCCGTCACCCTCTCCGCGAGGCGGGGGAGCGGCGGCAGGCCTGAGCAGCGGGAACAAGATCACGTCGCGGATGGACGGGCTCTCGGTGAAAAGCATGGTCAGCCGATCGATGCCCATGCCAAATCCTGCGGTTGGCGGCAGGCCATGCTCGAGGGCGCGGATGTAGTCCTCGTCGTAGTCCATGGTCTCCTCCGCGCCGCGTGCCTTCTTCTCGACCTGGGCACGGAAGCGATCTGCCTGGTCCTCGGGATCGTTGAGCTCACTGAAGGCGTTGCAGATCTCGCGCCCCTCCACGAACAGCTCGAAGCGATCCACGAGCGTGGGATCCTTGTCCTTCTTGCGCGCGAGCGGCGAGACCTCGAACGGGTAGTCGGTGATGAACACCGGGATGCTCTTTTTGCCATCCGCGCTGCGGTAGTCGCGCGCGAGGAACGGCTCGGCCAGGTACTCGTACGCCGCGAACATGAGCTCGCCGGCGTTCTCGCACTTCTGCGCGCCCTTCCGGAAGTTCGACCAATCGATCTCGCGCCCCTTGGCCTTGGCAGACTTGGCCCACTCCTTGATCGGCGCGTCCGGCGCGCCGACCTCGCTCGCGACGCTGGCGGGCAGCCCCGAGCGCTCGAGCGCGGAGCCCACGGCGTCCTTCATCGGCACGCGCGCGAAACGCTCCAGCGAGAACGGGCGCGCGCCGCGCCACAGCTCGCTTTGCGCCGGCAGGCGCTCGGCGAGCTTCTGATCCACGAACGCGAACATCGCCTCGGTCTGGTCCATCAACGTCTCGTACGTGGCGTACGCCTGGTAGTACTCGAGCATGGTGAACTCGGGGTTGTGGCGGGTGCTGATGCCCTCGTTGCGGTAGCAGCGCGCGATCTCGTACACGCGCTCGAAGCCGCCCACCACCAAGCGCTTGAGGTAGAGCTCCGGCGCGATGCGCATGAACAGCGACAGATCGAGCGCGTTGTGGTGCGTGTGGAACGGCTTGGCCAGCGCGCCGCCCACGATCGTGCTCATCGTCGGCGTCTCCACCTCGACGAACGCGCGCGTGTCCAAGAACTCGCGCAGCGCCGAGACGATCGCCGCGCGCGCGCGGAACACAGCCTCGACCTCGCGGTTGGCGACCAGGTCGACGTAGCGCATGCGGTAACGCTGCTCCACGTCCTTGAAGCTGGTCTTGGTGGGCAGCGGGCGCAGTGACTTGGTGAGCAGGCGCAGCTCCGAGGGGTTGATGCTGAGCTCGCCTTTGTCGGTGGCCATCGACTCGCCCTTGGCCTCGACGAAGTCCCCCAGGTCGAGGTCGTCGAGCCGAGCGAACGAGGCGCCCAGCACCGGCTCCTGGCAGTAGAGCTGGAGCTCACCTGTGTGATCGCGCAAGCGGATGAACGCGCCAGCGCCGAATGACCTCAGAAACAGCACGCGCCCCGCGACGCGGAAGGTCTTCTTTGTGCTCTCGACGGCGGTCTTGTCGAAGCGCCCCGCCTCGTTTTTGGCGGCGGCATGGTGCGCGCGCACCTCGGCCAGCGAGCTCAGCGGCTCCGCTCGCTCTCGCTCGGTGACGTCGTTCGCGAAGGGGTTCTCACCGCGCTCGCGTACGCGCTGAGCCTTGGCTTTGCGCGCCGCGTACAGCTGCGCTTCGCCGGCGGCTGCGTCCTGTTCTTTGCTCAAGGCTCGTCCTCCTGCACAACGCCGCCCTTCTTCAGCGTGCCCCCAGCCGAAGCCATCAAGTAGCTCTCGATGAAGGGATCGAGGTCGCCATCGAGGACGCTCTCCACGTTGCCGGCGTCGGTGCCGGTGCGCACGTCTTTGACCAGCTTGTAGGGCGCGAGCACGTAGTTGCGGATCTGGCTGCCGAAGTTGATCGCGCTCTTCTGCGCGTTGTACTTGTCGACCTCGTCCGAGCGACGCTGCAGCTCGATCTCGTACAGCTTGGATTTGAGCATGCGCATCGCCATGGCGCGGTTCTGGTGCTGGCTGCGCTCGGCGCGACACACGATCATGATGCCGGTGGGCAAGTGGCGCAGGCGCACGGCAGTCTCCACCTTGTTCACGTTCTGGCCGCCCTTGCCGCCGGCGCGCATGGTGGTGATCTCGATGTCCTTGTCGGCGACGACGACGTCGATGTCGTCCTCGACGTCGGGGGTCACGTCGACGGCCGCAAACGCCGTCTGCCGCGTGTGGTCGGCATTGAACGGGCTCATGCGCACCAGGCGGTGCACGCCGACCTCGCTGCGGAGGTAGCCGTAGGCGCTGTCGCCCTCGACTGCGATCGAGACCGCGTCGATGCCGGCTTCGTCGCCCTCTTGATAGTCGAGCACCTCGGTCTTGAAGCCGCGCTTCTCCGCCCAGCGCAGGTACATGCGCATGAGCATGGAAGCCCAGTCCTTGGCGTCGGTGCCACCCGCACCGGGGTGAATGGTGAGGATGGCGTGAGCGCGATCCGCCGGACCGCTGAGCATGCGGTCGAGCTCCGCCTTGCGGATGCGCTGCTCGAGCAACGTCGCTTGCCGCGCAGCGTCCTCGGTCACAGACTCGTCTTGCTCGGACGCGCCGAGCTCGAAGTATTCCTCGAGGTCGACGAGCTCTTTGCCCAACTTGGTCGCGAGCTCGAGCTTCGCCTCCGCCTGGGCGCGCTTCTTCAGCGTCTTCTGCGCAGCTTCGTTGTCGTTCCAGAAGCCGGGGCGCAGCGTCGCTTGGTTCAGATCTTCGAGCAGCCGCTCGAGGCGCGGGACGTCAAAGATGCCCCCTTAGCGCCTCATGACGCCTCTTGAGGTCTTGGATCTTGTCGCGAGTCTCGGAGATCATGCTCGGCTCTTAGCGGTCCGGGCTCGCGTGCGCAAGCTGCCTGGCCCAGAGCGGTGGAGTTGCAGCCGCGCCCCGGGCACCCCGTCGGCTCAGCGGTAGGGATTCGACAGGTCTTCGCCGGGCTCCTTGGGCTTGGTCGTCGGCTCGGGCTTGCTCGTGGTGGTGGGCTCGGGCTTGCTCGTGGTGGTGGGCTCGGGCTTGCTCGTGCGGGGGCCACGCGGGCCTCGCACCAGCTTGGGGCTGGTCGCGGTGGGCTCTTCGGTGGCGGACGCGCTCGCGGTTTGCTCCGCGGTCGTGGCGCTAGGGGCGCTGCTGGTCGCGTCGGGCGCGGTGGCCTTGGCCGTCGCCGTGGCGGCGCCCGTGGCCTGCGCGGTCGTCTTGGACTTGGACTCACTCTTGTCCGTGCGAGCGCTCTCGCCGTCGTTCTGCGCTTTGAGCAGCAACAAGCCGGCGCCGAACACCAGCAAGAACGCGGCGAACACCACCACGTACTTGCCGACGCTGCGCTTCGGCACCGTGTGGATCACCGTGGGGTCGAGCGCGTCGTTGTGGAACGCGTCGCTGGGCAGCGTCATCGACCCGGGCGTGAAGCCGCCGGTCGACACCTCACCCGGCGCGGGCGGCGGTGCAGAGGCCGACACCAACGTGCGCGGGTGCCTCGCACCCGGGCTGCCGATCGGCGTTGCTTCGGGGACCTGTGACACGATCGCCGCGCCGGCGTGGTCTCGCGCTGCGGGATCGATGCCGGATTGGTCGGCCGGCATCGGCATGCGCGGGGTCTTCACGACGGCCGACAACGCACCTTGATTGCCGAGGGCGCCATTGGCGTGGCTGCCGTTCACGCCGTTCTTCGCCTCGGCGCGGGCGCGCGCCTCTGCCAAGAGCGGCTCCGCGAACATCCCGCGCTGCGTCTTCACCTGCGGCACGAAGGCGGAGGGAGGGGGGCCCGCGTTCGGGCGCGCCACCGTGATGGCATCCTCCAAATCGTCTCCCACCGGAGGCACGTAGCCCACACCCTCTTTGACCGTGGGCGGCTGCTCTTGGGTCGCTGCAGCGATGGCGGCGACTTGCGCAGGAGGCGCGGAGTCGGAGGCCGCGGCGGGCGGCCGAGCGATCGGGCCCTGGCCGAGCAGCGTGGGCGAGCTCGCCTTGGGCGGCGGCACCCGCGGGGGCGGCCGACGCGACGACGGCGGCGGAGACGAGGAGGGCTTGGGCGGCGGAGCCGGCGGCGGCGCAGCAGGCGCTGGTGCGGGTGCCGGTGGCGGCGCGGGCGCGGGCGGCGGCTCTTGTTTCTCGTCGCCCAACGCGAAGCGCATGGTCACGTCAGCGGCGACCTCGAACTTCGGGACCACCGCGCCCTCGGTGCGGGGCAGCTGCTCCGAGACCGACTCCTGCCGGCTCGTGCCGAAACCTTCCTCCGGGCTGGACCCACGCGACATCGCCTCGGGCGAGTCTTTGCGCGTGGGACCTTGACCTGCCTGAGGCTCGGGTGGCCGGCTCGAGCCACCCACCTGAAACACAATCGGTTGCCCCGAGTCGCTCTGGGCGAGCCAGGCGCGTACGCTCTCGCGCTGCGCGCCGATCTCCTGACCCAAGACGCTCTGCACGAAATTGGCGACCTCGCGCGGCGAGGCGATGCCCACGTCGGTCACGGACGACCGGGCGGACTCGCGGCCGGCCGCCTCGAGCGCGTCTGCGAAGTCGGCGGCGTTCTGGAAGCGCTTCTCTTGATCGCGATCGAGCGCCTTGAGCACCACCGAGTCGAAGGCGGTCGGCACCGAGCCGTTCACCTCGCTCGGCTTGCGGATCGGCTCGACCAGGATGCGCTGCAGCGTGGCGGCCTCGCTGTCCGCCTTGAACAGGCGCTTGCCGCACAACACCTCCCACAGGATGATGCCCATCGCGAACAGGTCGGTGCGACGATCGAGCTCGTCTCCCCGCGTCTGCTCCGGCGCCATGTACGCGAGCTTGCCCTTCAGCTTGCCGTGGGCGGTCGAGGTGAGGCGGCTCGAGGCGCGCGCGACGCCGAAGTCGGTGATGCGCGTGCTGCCGTCGACACCCACGAGCACATTCTGCGGGGAGCAGTCTCGATGCACCAACCCGAGCAGCTGCCCGCGATCGTCGCGCAGCTCGTGTGCGGCGTGCAGGCCGGCGAGGGCGTCGAGCATAGTGCGCACCACCACCTGACGGGGCGGCATCTGACCCAGCGACATCGTGCGCGCCACGATGCGCGAGAGCGTGTCGCCCTCGACGTACTCCATCACCAGGTAGAAGCCAGCGTCCGTCTCGCCCACTTCCAAGATGGGGACCACGTGCGGGTGGTGGATCAGCGCCGCCAGCCGCGCCTCGTCCAGGAACATCTCGACGAACTCGGGCTCGTTCGCGAGGTGCGGGTGCAAGCGCTTGATCGCGACGAAACGCTGGAAGCCCCCCACCCCGCTGCGACGCGCGAGGAACACGGTGGCCATGCCACCCGTCGCGATCTCGCCGATCAGCTCGTAGCGGTCGAGCTTGCGACGCGGATCCGCCGGGTCGAGCAGCTTCACCTTGGCCATGAGCTAGAAGCGCCCCCCCAGGCGGAGCACGACCTCGGTCGGCTGGTCGGGGCGAGCCCCGCCGACGAAGACGGTGGGAGGATCGAGCTGGAACGCGGCTGGCGTGGCCTCGTCCTCGGGCGTCTCGCTGCTCCACTTGGCCACGATCCCGAGGATGAGGGTGATCGCCCCGGCGCCCGCGGTGGCGCCGATCAGCGCGTTCGTGCGGAGCTCTTTGGCTTGGCCGTCCTGGTAGAGCTGGCAGTCCTCGCCTTGGCCCGCGCACTCTTCGCGGACGCGGTCCGCTCCCGGATCGTTCATGGTGTCGATGCCGGACCAGATCGTGGTGGCTCCGAGACCGACCGTCGCGGCCAGCCCGACGAAGAAGGGCGCGGGGTGGATGCGCCAATCGCTGGCCGGCTCGGCCTGTTCGCCACCGCCACCCGCCTCGCCCCCTGCGCCCCCGCCGCCCGTGGCATCGCTGCCTCCGGTCGTGACCGCTGGACCGCCTCCGGCGCCGCCCTCGCCTCCGCCATCGGCGCTTTTCGCGGGGCTGAAACGGACGTTGCTGGTGCCACCTGGAACCGCCACGAGGCTCTGGTCAGTGGCGGCGATCTTGCCGAGAAAGCTCGCGCCGATCGAGGTCTTGCCCGGGTCCAAGTACACCACCCAACGGGTCGAAGCCTCCCCGTGGACGATGCGCGAGCCCACCGCCAACAAACACGGGGACACGCAGCTCACCTCTGCGCGGTGCAGCTTCGAGGCGTGCTCGTCGAGCGCTTGCGCCGCCACCTTCTTGGTCTCGGCGTCGTCTGGGTAGCGCTGGGTGGCGAGCGCGGCGAGCGTGGCGGCGCGAGCGCCTTGGCTCGCCTTGCCCCTAGCCTTGATCGCGAGCCGCAAGGCCTTGGCGCTGGGGGCCGCGGCGTCAGCGGCCTCGAAGTGAGCGGCCGCCTCCTCGAAGCGGTTGTTCTCGAAGGCGCGCGCGCCAGCCTCGAACGACTCGGACGCGGCCTTGAGCTTGGCTGGATCCGGGGCGGAAACGGCCGGCGCAGAGACGCAGAGAGCCAACAGCATCAGCCCGTGGCTGAGAGTGGGAGCGGCTCGTCTTCTCATCGCTTGGCTCTGGCCGGGCCACTGCCCAGCACCCATGAAGGCTGCCCCTTGTACGCAGGTTTGTCCCGTGCCTTCCGCACGGAAGGGGCGCTCGGCAAGCCGAGCCTCTTATCCTTCACCCTGAGCGGGGGTGCCGTCAACCGGCAAGCCCTTCCCGGGAGGGGTCAGGCCATCTCCAGGAACAGCCGGTCTGGGTCCTCCAGGAAGGCAATGATGTCGTAGGCAAAGGCAGCCCCGACGTGGCCGTCGATGATGCGGTGGTCGAACGAGAGGGAGAGCAGCATCACCTGCCCGACCACGATGGCGCCGTTCTTCACCACGGGGCGCTCCTTGATGCGGTGCACGCCCAAGATGCCGACCTCCGGGAAGTTGAGGATGGGCGTGGCGAACAGGCCTCCTTGCGCCCCGAGCGACGTGATGGTGAACGTGGAGCCCCCCAGATCCTCAGGGCGAATCTTGCCGTTCTTGGCGTCCTCACCCAGGCGCTGGATGTCCCGCGCGACGTCGAGGATGCTCTTCTGGTCGGCGTCGCGGACCACCGGCACGATCAGCCCGCTATCCGTCGACGTCGCAATGCCGATGTGACGGGCCCTACGCGTCACGATCTCGCTCGTGGTCTCGTCGAACGCGCTGTTCAGCGACGGGTGCTTCTTCAGCGCGGCGACGACCGCCTTGGTGATGAACGGCAGGAAGGTGAGCTTGACGCCAGCCTTGTCTGCCGCGGGGCGGAGGCGCTCGCGCAACGCCATCAGCGCGCTCGCATCACACTCCTCGACGAACGTGAAGTGAGCCGCCGTGTGCTTCGAGCGGCTCATGCCGTCGAAGATCCGCTTGCGCACGCCACGCAACGGGGTGCGCACGTCCTCGCTGGTGCTCGCCACCGCGGCGGCCGGGCGTGGCGCCATGGGCGTGGTGACCTGGGCGGCCGGCTCTCGCCCGACAGCCGCGACCGGCGCTGCAGGAGCGGGTGGCGCAGAGGTGGCGTTGCGCACGTCGTCGCTGGTGACGCGACCCATGGTCCCCGTGGGCGGCACCGTGCGCAGGTCGACGCCGAGATCTCGCGCGAGCTTGCGCGTCGCGGGTGTGGCGAGCGGCTTGTCGCTGAAGAAGGAGCGCGCGTGCTGGCCGTTTTGCGCGCTGGGCTTGTCGGCGGGGCGGCTCATCAACGACATGCCGGGCAGATCTTCGCGGATGTCACCCACCGCGGTCGCGGCCGGACCGTCGTCCTTCACGTCCTTCTTCTGCGAGGGCGGGAGCGCTTGCGAAACCTTGGCTCCACCGGCGCCGCCGAGATCGAACACGACCAGCACGGAGTGCACGGGCACCACTTGCCCCACCTGGCCTCTGAGCTCTGCCACGGTGCCAGCTTTGGGCGCGGTGATGGTGACGGTGGCCTTGTCGGTCATGACCTCGACCATGGGCTGGTCCTCGGACACGAGATCGCCGGGGCCCACCAGCCACTTGACGATCTCTCCCTCGGTGACGCCTTCGCCGATGTCCGGCAGCTTGAACTCGTAGGTGCTCATGCGGTCTCTCGCGATCAGTAACGAGCCGTCTCGAGAACGGCGGGGACGATGCGATGGGAGAGCGGCAGGTACTCGTTCTCCAGCGTGTACGGGAACGGCGTGTCGAACCCGGTGACGCGCTTGGGCGGCGCCTCCAGGTGAAGGAAGGCCTTCTCGTTGATCAACGAGACGATCTCGGAGCCGAGGCCGCAGCTCTTGGGCGCCTCGTGCACGACCACCACGCGACCGGTCTTCTTGACCGAGGCCACCACGGTGTCGATGTCGAGCGGCCACAACGTGCGCAGATCGATGACCTCGCAGTCGATGCCCTCGGCCTGCGCGCGTTGCGCCGCGTCCAGGGCCTCGTACAACATGGCGCCCCACGCCACGAGCGTCAGGTTCTTGCCCTCTTTGACCACCGCGGCCTTGCCCAGCGGCACGGTGTAGTCGCCCTCCGGCACCTCGCCTTTGGCGGCGCGGTACACGCGCTTGGGCTCGAAGAACAAGACCGGGTCGGGATCGCGGATCGACGCCAACAACAGCCCCTTGGCGTCGGCCGGAGTCGCCGGGCACACCACCTTCAGCCCCGCCACGTGGATGAACTGCGCCTCGGGGGACTGCGAGTGGTAGTGGCCGCCGCGGATGCCACCGCCGACGGGCGTGCGGATCACCATCTTCGCCGGGTACTCGCCGCCGGAGCGGTAGCGGTACTTCGCCAGCTCGCTCACGATCTGGTCGTAGGCGGGGAAGATGAAGTCGCCGAACTGGATCTCCGGCACCGGCACCAGGCCGTACAGCGCCATGCCGATGGCGGTGCCGATGATGCCGCCCTCGGAGAGCGGCGTGTCGATCACGCGATCATCGCCGAACTCCGCGTGCAGACCTTGGGTGACGCGGAACACGCCCCCCACCTTGCCGACGTCTTCGCCCAACACGACCACGCGAGGATCGCGCTTCATCTCGAAGCGGAGCGCGTCGTTGATGGCCTGCACCATGTTCATCTGAGGCATTGGGGTCTCCGGGCGGTGCTCCGGCGCGGCGCCGGAGGTTCTGGTCGAGAGAGGAACGAAAGATCGCGAGCCGAGGGCGCGGTCAGTGGCCGTGGCCCTTCGCGCGGGGGCCGCGGAGCAGCTCGTCGCGCTGCTCCGCGAGGTGCCAGGGCAGCTCCCCGAACACGTCTTCGAACATCGACTCGAGCGACGGGGGCGCGGTGGCCTCGGCGGCGGTGATCGCGGCCTTCAGCTCCCGATCCAGCTCCGCCTCGAGCGCTTGATCCTGCGCCTGCGTCCAGCCGTGGTGCTTCTCCAAGTAGCGGCGCAAGCGCGGCAGGGGATCTTGCAGCCGCCAAGGCTCGACGCTGGGCTCGGGGCGATAGGCCTTGGGATCGTCGCTGGTCGAGTGCCCGCTCAGGCGGTAGGTCATCGCCTCGATCATGGTCGGCCCCTCCCCGCGCGCCGCGCGCTCGATGGCGTCGCGAGTCACCTTGATCACGGCGAACAGATCGTTGCCGTCGACGCGCACCCCCGGCATGCCGTAGGCGACGGCCTTCTCGGCGAAGGTGCGGCTGCCCGTCTGGCGCTCCGTGGGCACGCTGATGGCCCAGCCGTTGTTGCGGCAGAAGAACACCGTGGGCGTCTTGTACACGCCCGCGAAATTCATCCCGTTGTGGAACTCGTTCGAGCTGGTGCCGCCCTCTCCGAAGTAGGTGACCGTGACGAGGTCGTCTTTCTTCAGCTTGGCGGCCCAGGCGAAGCCCACCGCCTGCGTGATCTGCGTGCCGATCGGCGAGCTGATGCTCGTGACCTTGGCCTTGCGGTAGCAGTAGTGATCCGGCATCTGCCGGCCCTTGGCCGGGTCGTTCGAGTTGCCGAACATGTTGTCGATGTAGCGCTGCAGCGGCATGCCGCGCCAAAGCGCGCCGCCGAACTCGCGATAGCAGGGGAACATCCAGTCCTGCGGGCGCATCGCGTACGCGCTGCCGAGGATGGTGGCCTCCTCGCCCAGCGACCCGATGTGGAAGCCGATGCGCCCCTGGCGCTGCAAGGTCACGAGGCGATCGTCGAGCAGTCGCGTGCGCAACATCGCGCCGTACAGCGAGATCACGGCGTCCGTCGAGAGCTTGGGATCGGTGCGTGGGTCGAGCGTCGAGTCGTCGCGCAGGCACTTGACCACGTCGTCGGCCTTGGTGTCGCCCGGGTGGCGCGCCACCGCCGGCCCCACCGCGAGCGCGGCGGTGTCCACCGCGCCGTTGCGTTTGTGCCCCTCGGCGCGAGTCGAAGCTTCCTCGGCGGCGACGGCCGAAACGGCGGCGGGCGGTGCGGACACGGAGCTCATGAGCCGGGACCCTAGTGCCGCGCCAAACAATCGTCGAGCCGCTTTGTCGACCCGCGCTCTGACGCAGTGCGCGGCGGAGGTCGGAGGCGTCAGCTGGCGGCGGCGAGCGCGCTCTCTGCGTCGCGGATCGCTTGATCGACCTCCGGCTCGCCCAAGCCGAAGCCGTTCGCGAGCTTGAGCATCGCGCCGCGCTCGACCGGGCTCACGCCCCCAGAGATTTGCCCAATGAACGCAGCGACCCGGAGCACTTCTTGTTGCTGCTCGGGTCGCGCCACCGTCTTGCTCACGCTCTGGATGCGCTTCTCGAGGCCGTCTTCATGGAGCAGCTCGTGCAAATCCGAGAGCAGCTCCCCGAGCTGACCACCCGCGAGCTTCTTGCTGGTCGCCGAGGAGACCACCTGCTCGAACGCGGAGCGCTCTTCCGCATCGAACTCCCCGTCTGCGTTGGCCACCAAGAACGCGCCCTCGACGAGCGCCTCGAACAGCGCCGCCGCCGCAGGGTCGAACCCCGTCGGGGGCGTGTCTTCCCCGCCTGGCCGCGAAGCGTAGAGGTCGGCCGCGCGCGCGAGGATGGAGTCTTTGGGTGCGTTCGCGCCCGCGTCGGGCGCGCCCGGCGCCGCCGAGGTACGGGTGCGCAGCGAGGCGGCGATGCGGTCGAGCAGACTCTGGTCGAGGGGCATGGGAGGGGGGGTGCCGGGCGCCGGCGCCGAAGCACATTGGTTCGCGAAACCCCCGCGTTCGTCAAGCCCTCACGAGAGGCCCCGCCTCCTGCTACGCTGGCGCGGTTGTCTCAGGACCCCCACCAGAAACCCCAGACCCGAGGGGCGCCCAGCAATTGGGGTGCGCAATCGTTCGGCCTGAGCTTCGAGGTGTTGGCCCAGATCGCGCTGGGATCGACCGCACGCGTCGACCTGTGCCGCAGCCTGGGGCCGCAACAGTCTGGCCAGCTGATCGCGGTCAAGCGCCCGCTGCCGGAGCTGGTGCACGACGAGACGGTGGGCAAGCGCTTCCTCGACGAAGTGTGGATGACCGCCGCCTTGCGTCACCCGAACGTGGTCGGCGTCGTGGGCTGGGGCCAGGACGATCGGGGCCCGTACTTGGCCGTCGAGCTGGTGCAGGGGGTGTCGGTCGCGCGCCTGATGAAGAGCGTGTTCGAGACCGGCGAGCAGTTCCCGGAGCGACTCGTGGTGTACATCGGCATGGCCGTGGCGCGTGGGCTCGCCGCTGCCCACGATCTGCGCAGCGACCGGGGCGAATACCTGGGCTTGGTGCACCGGGATCTGTCGTCGGCCAACGTGCTCCTGAGCTTTCAAGGCGAGGTCAAGATCGCCGACTTCGGCTTGGCCAAGGCGAAGGATCGACTGACCGTGACGACCAGCGAGCTGCCCAGCCGCGACCTGAGCCACGTCGCGCCCGAGGAGCTCGAGCAGAAGCCCGTCGACCATCGCAGCGATCTGTTCAGCTTCGGCACGATGCTGTTCGAGCTGCTCACCGGGCGGCTGCCGTTCGTGGGCAAGGACGACATCGCGCTGCTCGAAGCGCTGCTGCGAAAGCGCGCCCCCGACCCGATGAAGCTCCGCCCCAAGCTCGACCCGGCCCTGGGCGCGCTGGTGCTGCGCTGCCTGGAGAAGGACCCGCAAGCGCGACCGCAGTCCGCGCACGACGTGGCGCGCGAGCTGGAGCAGTGGCTGTACGCACACGGCTACTTGAACGACTCCATCGAGTCGCTCTCGCGCTTCGTGCGCCGCAACTCGATGCGGCAGATGCGCTGGTTCGAGCGTGTGATCTCGGGCGAGCCCGAGCCGCTGCCCACGCCGTTCTCACCGCGCCAGCCCTCCATGGTGGCGATCGGCACCACCGGCAAACAGACCAGCTCGATGGGCGGCGCGTCGGGCACCACCAACCGCGACAGCGAGCCCACGGTCGTGGGCGGAAGACGGGCCCAGGCACCTCCGCCCAAGCGCTCTCGCTCGAGCGACGCCATCCCTGCAGCGGGCAGATCTCGACGCTCGGGCAGCGCGCCGGGCACCGGCTCGCGCACCACGCCGGATCCCGGTCTGGCGCTGGACGAAGGGGGCATCCCTTCGCTGATGGCAGACGATGAGGGCGAAGACGTGCCCACCGTCGCGCTGCGCGTCGACCGCGGGGTGCGCGACGAGTTCCAGAAGCTCGCGCGCGAGCGCGCGGCCGCTCGCGTCGCACCGGAGCCCGCGCGCGAAGAAGCGCGCGGCCCGCTCGAGACGGTGCGCATGGAGGACCCCGACTCGAACCAGGACCCGACGCTGCAGAAGCCGGGCGGCGCTCGCGCAGAGCCGCCCCTGCACGCGCGCCAGGTGCTATCTCCCTCGGTCAGCCTGCGCGACGTGGACCTCGACGGCCAACGCGCGAGGCCGGCCAAGCCGCCCGTCTCGCAGCACATCGAGAACGAGCTGGGCAAGCTCCGGAGCCTGGCCATGCAGCGCCACGAACAAGCCAAGCTCGCGCGCGAGGCTGCGCACCGCGCCGCGCTCGAGGCCGAACAAGCCGAGAGCGCCGCGCGCACCGTGGAGCGAGCCCTGGCCGGAGCCCGGGCCGCGCTCGACCTCGCCAGCCGCGGCGACAACGTCGGCGCCGCGCGCCGGCTGGAAGAGGCGCTGGCCTTGCTCGTCGGGCGCTAGGCCGCGACGCGCCGAAACCCTGACCTCGGCAACGTGCGCCGGACGCGCCGAAACCCTGACCTCGGCAACGAACCCTCGCCGTGCGCCGAAACCCTGACCTCGGCAACGAACCCTCGGCAACGAACCCTCGCCGAAACCCTGACCTCGGCAACGTGCGCCGAAACCCTTCGGCAACGTGCGCCGAAACCCTTGCGCCGCACCGAAACCCTGACCTCGGCAACGAACCCTCGCCGAAACCCTGACCTGAAACCCTCACCGAACCCTCACCGAAACCCTAACCCTCACCGAAACCCTGACCTCGGCAACGCACCGAAACCCCGCCGAAACCCTGACCTCGGCAACCAAAGCGCCGGTCGGTGAAGAAAGTAGGCAACTGGAGACGCCGGTTGTCGATTTGGGGAGTATGACCGCGCCGCGTCTCGTCACCCCTGGACAAACCTACCTGCTCACCCGCCGTTGCTCTGAGCGGCGTTTCTTCTTGAGGCCCGACCGCCGAACCAGCGGCATCTTCCTCTACTGCTTGGCCGAGGCCGCCGAGCGCTTCGGGCTCCGCGTGGTCGCGTGGCTCGCCATGAGCAACCACTACCACGCAGTGGTCGAGGATCCCCGCGGCGTGCTGCCCGACTTCTTGTGCCACTTCCACAAGCTCAGCGCGAGGGCCCTGAATGCGCGCTGGGGTCGCTGGGAGAACCTCTGGGCAGCGGAGCCAGCCTGTGCCGTGCGCCTCGTCGAGCCCGCGGACGTGCTCGACAAGGTGGTGTATGCGCTCGCCAACCCGGTCGCCGACCAGCTGGTGGAGCAGGCCATCGACTGGCCCGGCGCGAGCTCGTTCGCAGCGCTCGACGGCCGTCAGCTCGAGCTCGAGCGACCGCGCGGCTTCTTCCGACCTGACGGCGTCATGCCCGAGCGCGTCGCGCTGAGCGCCGTTGCGCCGAGCAATTGGCCCGGCGGCCACGCGGCTTGGGCCGCCGCTGTGCGCGAAAGCGTGCGCGCCGCGGAAGACCGAGCTCGCTCTGCCCGCGCGCTCAGTGGAGCGCGTGTCGTCGGTCGCCGCGCGATTCGCGACGCCAGCCACCGCGATCGCCCCTCCACAGCGGAGCCCCGCCGGAACCTGCGACCCCACCTCGCGTGCGCCAACATCCCTCGGCGCGTGGCCGAGCTCGGCGCGTTGCGAGCTTTCCGGATCGCGTACCATCGTGCGCGCGAGCGCTTCGTCGCTGGACTGGCCGCGCTGTTCCCACCCGGCACGTGGAAGATGGTGCGGGAGCTCGGCGCCAAGACGACCTAGGCGACAGGCAGCGCCCCGGCGAAGGATCGACGGGGCAGATCCACCCGCCGTCGCGAACGACCGTCGCGCGCAGTGCTGCGGAGGTTGGCCGACACCAATGCGTGGCCAACGAGCGCCCCGCGTCCTGGCGCAAGGTGCGTGCCCCGGTGCGTCAGCCGGCTGCGAAATACCCGACCCGTTCGTGCGAAATACCCGACCCCGTTCGGGGCATCTCGGGGCATTTCAGGCGGCGAAATACCCGGCGAAATACCCGACCCCGTTCGGGGCCCTCCGCGGGGCCCTCCCGCGGGGCCCTCCCGCGGGGCCCTCCCGTTCGGGGCCCTCCGCGTTCGGGGCCTCTCCAAACGACCTCGGCACTACCGCTGCGTGTTGCCGAGCTCGGCGCCGTGGAATGCTTTGTGTGGCTCGGCCTCGCGCAGGTCGGCGCCGCTGAGGTCGGCGGCGGTGAAACGCGCGCGGGTCACAATGGCACGCCGGAGCACGCTGCCGCGCAGGTTGGCCGCCTCGAAATGGGCGCCGCTCAGATCGGCGCCGGTGAGGTCGACCTGCTCGGCCAAGCTCGCGCGCAGATTGGCGAGCGACAAGGTTGCTCCGGTGAGCTTGGCCTGGCGCAGGTTCGCGCGCTCGAGATCCGCCGAGGTCAAGTCGGCCTCGACTGCCGAGCAGCCGCTCATGCGCGCGCCGCGCAGCGAGGCGAGCTTCAGGCTGGCGCGGTCGAGGCACGCGCCCTTGAGCGTGGCGTCGTCCAGCTTGGCGGCGGCCAGGCGTGCATCGCTGAGCTGGCAGCCGTCCAAGCTTGCGCCGCTCAGGTCGGCGTCGGACAGATCGGCCAGCGAGAGATCGAGCCCGTTCAGGTTCGCGTTCGGAAGCGCCACTCCGCGCAGCGAGGCGCGGCGCAGGTCGAGCCCCGCAAGCGACACGCCCGCGGCGACCCTGCGCAAGAGCTCGCTGCGCACGTCGGGGGGCGCGCCCGCCGAAGGCGCGAACGTGGGCGCGGCAACCGCCACGGGAGCGGACACCGCCACGTGTTGCGTGGCCCGATGCGCCAGCTCTCGCACGGGCGGGGGCGGCGGCGGCGGCGCGAGCGCGGGCGGCGGCCGCGGGCCGGTCTTGGCCGGCTCGCGCTTCGGCTCGGACGGCGTCGCTGGCTTCGGTGGCAGAGCCACCTGGGAAGGAGGCGCGAACGGCATGGGTGAGAGGTTGCGCGGAGCACTGGGTGTGCCGAGCTGCGGCATCGGCATCAACGCGGTCACGTCTCCGGTCGACGACTCCTCGTCTGTGAACGCCGCCGGCACCGCGGGTCGGGCGGCTGGCCCGCCGCGCGCAGGTCGCGCAGGCTCCACCGCGATCTCTTCGGTGCGCGAGCGCCGGCCCACCTGCGGCCCGGCCGCTTGTGGCGCGGCCTTGTCCGGACTGCCTCCCAGATCCGTGAGCGCCAGAGACAGCGACGCGATCGGTGCCTCGAGCCGGCGTACGCCCCGGTACACGAACACGATCGAGAAGGTGGTGAGGTCCACGATCATCAGCTTGGACGGCAAGAGGAAGGCGTCTCCATGGGGAGCCCGCGCCACCACGCCCAAGGACGGCAGCTTGCACCAGCGACGCGATCCAGGGGCGTGGCCGCCTTCGATCACCAGCCACTGCCCGCGCTCGCCCGACGTCGTGGAGTTCACGCGGCTCGCGATCTCGGCGCTGATCAGCTCCGCGCCTTGCGCGAACGGAACGGTGACCTCGCTGCGGGTGCCGCGCCGCAGCAGCACGCGCCCTTCGTGCGAGCGGTAGCCGCGCACCAGCAGCTGACGGCCGCCTTCGTTGGGCAGCTCTTCCGGAGCCGGACGGTTGCGGTTCGTGCCAGGCGCCTCGGAGTCGATCAGCTGCGCGTGGTTCTCGGTGTCGAGCACCAGCGTGAGCTTGGCGAACACCAACAGGTCGACGAGCGACGCCGCTTGCTGTTGCCACGCGGCCGCAGACACCTTTCCTTCCGTCGAGATGGGCAGGGCGGCCATGGCCACGTTTCTGGTCTCGGATGGTCGACCAAAAGCATGCGCCGGCGCAACGCCCGCGAGCGGGGTGTACAATGCGGCGCTTGGAACACTCCCGTGAGGCGCCGATCTCACGCTCGGATCGGTTGGCCGATCCCGAGGGGGCCACGCTGACGACCTTGGTCGCCCTCGGCGACGCGGCACAAGACGATCCGGCGGATCGCTGGCTGGTGTGGCTGCGTTGGGTCGCCGTGCTGGGCATGGCGGCCACGATCCTGGTCGCCGACGCCATGGTCGAGGGCCTCGAGATCACCTCGATGATGTCGGTGCTGCTGGCGATCGGCGGCACCAACTTGGTGTGGCTGGCCCTGCTCTCCAAGACGGTGCAGCGGCGCGCCGGCGACGGGCGACGCTACGTCGAGCTGCAGTTGGGCGTCGACGTGCTGCTGCTCGCGACGATGCTCTGGTTCGCAGGCGGCATCGGCAATCCGTTCGCGCCGTTCCTGACGTTGCAGATCGCGCTCGCGGGCCTGTTGTGCACGCCGCGAGCCACGCTGGCCATCGCCACGCTCACGATCGTGGCGGTCGCTGCGCTGGTGGTCGCCCCACCGCTGCCGCCGCTGTCCGCGACGCTGGAGAACATCGGCGTAGCGGCGGCGTTGTGCTCGCTCTCCGCGCTGCTCGGGGCGTTCGTCGCGGTATACGCGCGCCGCCTGAGCCGCCTGCGTGAGGAGAGCGCGCGCAACGAGAAGCTCGCCGTGCTCGGCCGGCTGGTGGGCTCGATGTCACACGAGCTCAACACGCCGCTCGCTACCATCTTGCTGCTCTCGCGAGATCTCGCGCAGTTCCGCGCGTCCATGCCAGACAGCGAGGTCGACGAGGTGGTGCGCAGCATCGCCGACGAGGCCGCGCGCGCGAACGACATCGTGGGCCTGGTGCGCGGGCACGTGGGCGCCGATCAGGCCATGGAACCAACGGAGCTCGCTGCGTTCGTGCGCGAGCACGCCGATGCCGAGCTCGACCGACTCGGCTTCCGCGGCGAGCGGCGCTTCCACCTGCCGGACACCGTCATGGCCCCGGTGATCAGGCGCGCGCTCGTGCAGATCCTGGCGAATCTGTTGCGCAACGCGTGCGAAGCGAGCCTGCTCGGCCGCCGGCAGCGCATCACCATCTCCGTGGTCGAGGCCGACGGTCTCGTCAGGCTCAGCATCGAGGATCGCGGGCCAGGCTTCTCGCCCGCGGTGCTCGCCCGCCTGGGAGAGCCGTTCCAGACGACGAAAGAGGCCTCGGGCGGCATGGGGCTGGGACTTTACGTCAGCGGGCTGTTGGCGCGGCAGATGGGGGCCCGCTTGGCCGTAGAATCCGGCGTGGAGGGCGCGCGGGTGGTGCTGGTGCTGGACGCGAGCCGCGGCGGCACCCAAGCCATGCAGGAGGCGCAGGGTCCAAGCTCGCGCGACAGCTCGGGCGGACCTGTGTCCGATCGTATGGCGGTCGGTCGCCAAGCGGTTTGACGGGTCGGCACGATTCTTGGGGTGAGGCCGATCTTCCCTGTCCGAGATTCGACGTCGATTTTGGTGTTGCGGGTGCAAGGTCTGGCCAGCTGCGGCGTTCCACCGCCGCGCGCGAGGGAGAATTCAACGGGCTTGCCCGTTGAATCAGAGGAGCAAAATTCTCCCGTGCGCTCAGGACCATCGGCGCCGAAGGCTCCTCACTTCACGACTGGTACGGGAGAATTCACATGAGGCAGCAGTCGGCATCGCGGGGGGCGCTCCTGGTTGGGCTGGGGATCGGGGTCGTGGGGGCGACCGGGTGCAGCACCCCCGCCCCCGCCGAGGTGGGAACGCCGGGTGGCGGCAGCGGCACGATGTTCGCGGCTCAGCAGGAAGCATCCTGCGCACGCCAGCTGCCGGGTGTGGGGCCTCGACGCGAGGGCCAAGTCCGCCAAGGCGCCAGCGTGGCGCTCGCCCGCGAGGGCGGCCGCCTGGTCGCCTACGTCGCCGATCATGATCGCCAGCAGGTGGCGATCGTCGACGTGGCCGCGGGCCGGGTGGAGGGCGCCGTCCCGGTGGGCGGCGCGCCAGAGCAAGTGCTGGTGCTGTCGGACGGCCGCGTGGTGGCCTCGATCGCGGACGAGAGCCGCATCGCCGTGCTGGAGCCGACGGGTGAGAAGGCCTCGCCGCTCGTGCTGCGCTGCAGCCGCGAGGTGCCCGCCGGCCCGTTCGGGCTGGCCACGTCCAGCGACGACGCCACGCTGGCAGTGACGAGCGCCGTCGACGCCACCCTCAGCGTGTTCGAGCTCGACTCTTTCCGCACCAAGGGTGTGGCCGCCGTGCCGCGCGGCCCCCGCGGCGTCTTGATCGACAAGAACAACAAGGCCTTCGTCAGCCACGTGATGGGCGCGCAGGTCAGCGTGGTCGACCTCGGCAAGGTCACCGCCTCGCCGAAGATCATCGACACGCGCGTGCGCTCCGGCTCGCGCACCGGCCAGAACCTGGACCTGACCACGCCGCGCTCGGGCTCCCAGGCCTACACGCTCACCAGCGTCGAGATCCACCGCGCTGCGGCCCAACCACCGATCGGCGACGCCGCGCCTCCGAACGGCGAGAAGCCGCCCATCGCGGGCAAGGCTCCACCGCAGCCCAAGGGACCGCCCCCCAAGCCCAAGGAGGCGCCCAAGCCCAAGCCCGCCCCCGAGCAGCCGGATCCGCCCGCCGTGACCCAGCAGCCGAGCGACGCGCCGGCCAGCCCGGAGATCAGCGTGCGGGTCGTGGTGCCCATGGTCAGCGTCGACCCCGGCTCACGCGAACGCCCCACCCAGTTCTACTACGGGCCACCGCCGGTGGCTGGCATCCCCAAGCAGGCGCCGTTCGCGGCGCTGATCGATCCCAGCACGCAGAAGAGCTTGTCCACGCACGTGATCGCGTCCACCCCCAACCTGCGCTCGAACGAGTGTTTGTTGCCGCGCAGCGCTGCGTTCCGCGCCAGCACCGAGAAGCTCTACGTCACCTGCATGGGCATCGACACCATGCTCGAGCTCGACGCGCGCGCGGTCGATCCCATGCGCGCCGTCACACGCCGCTTCCAGCTGCCGAAGGGCCCCACCGGCGTCGCGCTCGCCGAGAAGGAGAACCTCGCCGTGGTGTGGGGTCAGTTCGACGATGCGCTCGCGGTCGTGCCGCTCTCCGGCGGGGCGACCACCACCATCGATCTGTACCGCGGCCCCACGCTGATGGACGAGTCCACGCGCACCGGGCGCGATCTCTTCTACCGCACCGAGGACGCGCGCATCACCTCGGACGGCGTGGCTTGTTCGAGCTGCCACCCCGACGGCCTCGACGACGGCGTCAGCTGGTCCACGCCCGAGGGCATGCGCCAGACGATGATGCTCGCCGGCCGCTTGCACGGCACCGCACCCTACGGCTGGACCCGCAAGCAAGGCACGCTCGAGGAGTACATCAACGACACTTCGCGGCGCTTGGGCGGCAACGGCCTCGACGCGCCAGGGCTCAAGGCGCTCGCGAAGTACGCCAAGTCCATCCCCAGCCCGCCCGCGTCGCGCCTGCGCGATCCGCTCGCCGACCGCGGGCACGAGGTGTTCATGGATCAGGGCTGCGGCAGCTGCCACGTGGGCGGCGTCAGCACCGACGGCAAGGCGCACAAGATCGGCGGCAGCTCCCTCGGCTACGAGGGTGACGTCGAGTACGACACGCCCTCGCTCGCGCGCATCCGCATGACCGCGCCCTACTTCCACGACGGTCGCTACCTGACGCTGGAGGAGCTGCTCGGCGACAAGTCCAGCCAGATGGGCTCGACTGCCAAGCTCTCCCCCGACGATCAGAGCGCGCTCAAGGCCTACCTGGAGTCGCTGTGAAGGCGGCCCTTGCCGCGCTCCTCGCGACGCTCGCGCTCGCGTGTGATCCGCCGCGCGAGCCGGTGACGCCCACCCTCGGCGCGCCCAACCCCGAGCGGCAGCCGCTGCAAGCCGGGACTCGTCCCGACGTCGTGCGCTCGTTCCCGATCGACTACGCCTCGCTCCCGTTCCTGCTCACGGCCGCGGTCGACCCCAAAGACCAGAGCTCGCTCCTGAAGCTCATCGTCGACCCCGGCCAGTCGAGCCCGCGCGCGCTGGTGTTGCCTGGCTTGATCGCCGAGATCGAGAGCGAGGGCGTGCGCATGTTCACGCCGCTGTCGGGCGGCTCGGCGCCCGAAGTGCAGCGGCTGCCCAACGCCACCACCACCGCCATCTGTCACAGCCCCGCCGGCAAGAAGCCCATCGTCGGCGAGCTGCCGCAAACGACCAGCCGCTTCGGCGGGCAGCCCGTGCCCTACGCCACCCAGCCGCCCAGCAGCAACAACGCTCCCAGGGTCGTCAGCTGGGAAGGCTTCCGCACCGCCTCTTGGACGCGCCACGCGATCGAGTACGTGCGCTACGAGGGCACGCTCGATCCGCTCTGCCAGGTCTCGGCCACGCGCTTCGCCAAGGTCCGTGCGCAGGCCATCGTCCCCGGCCTGCTCTACGGCTTCCGCACTTGCGAGAAGGTGTGCGACGCGCCCAACGACGATCCCAACCGCGAGGAGCTGCTGGTGCTCATCGGACCGCGCGCAAGCTGGGTCGGATCCAGCGCGCCCAGCGTCGCGCTGCAGACCAACCCCCACGTCGGCAGCTTCTCGCGCATCGTCGTCCCGCTCAAGCGCGGCAGCTCCGCCTCCGCGTTCATCAACGTCGAGGAGCACGAGCTCAACCGCTTCCTCGATGCCTTCAACCTGAAGAGCGGCGAGAAGCGCAAGAACCTGCCGGTCACTCAGCTCGCCGTCGATGTCAGCTGGCTCGCCTCCGACCCCGCACCCCTCGGCGTCTCGTTCGTCAGCTCCGTCCCTCGCCAGGGTGCTCACCCCGGCTCCGCCAGCGGCACCCTCCAGTTCGAGGAAGCGATCTACAGCTTCGACAAGTAGCGCCGCCTTCGGAGGTGGGCGTGCGCTGCGCGCTGCGCGCTACGCGCCCGGCGCCGCGCTTGCGCTGCGCGCTACGCGCTCTGGTCGAGCCGGCGAGCGTAAGCGCCCGCGAGGGCGCGCAGCGAGCCCCCTCCGCCCCTCTCCCACAAGCGACCGCCGCGCTCACACAAGCGGGCGTGCCCGTGTCTGCGACATCGGCTTCGGTGTCGTTCTCGGCTGCGGCCTCGTCCGTGGCCTGGCACACGCGGCCAACTGCCGGCCACCTTTGCCAAAGGTCACCGCTCCGTGATCGCGGCCAGCCTCCACGCCAAGCCAACGCGGCCAACTGCGGCGCCGTTGCCCACCCTCACCCGGCTCTCGAAACTGGGAGCGACCGCGGCCCTCGACGGCGCGCCAGCCCGCCACCTGGTTGAGCCGGGGTCGCCCTCGGGCGACTTTCGATCTATGAACCCAGCATGGCGCTGCGAAAGATCGCCTCGGCCCTGCTGGTCGACGACGACACCGCGTTCCGCTGTGCGTTGCAGGGCGCGTTGCGCCGGCGTGGCGTGCGGGCGGTGACGGCGGCGAGCGTCGAAGAGGGCGCGCACTTGCTCGAGGACGAGTCGGTGGATCTGGTGGCGGTCGACTTTCGTATGCCCGGCACGGACGGGCTGGGGGCGATCGCGCGGTATCGCAAGCTCGCGCCGGATGCGGCCATCATCATGCTCACGGGGTTTGGGGACATCCCGCTGACGGTGGCGGCCATGCGTGAGGGCGCAGACACGCTGCTCACCAAGCCGGTCGATGTGGACCGCTTGCTGCGCGAGGCGGCTGCCATCCCGGCCGTGGAGCGCGACGTCGCGCGACCGCCCCCCTCGTCACGCACCTACCGCTTGGAAGAGGTCGAGCGCGAGACGATCGAGGCGGCGCTACACAACGCCGGCGGTGTGGTGGCGACGGCGGCGAAGATGTTGGGCATCGATCGCCGCACGCTGCAGCGCAAGCTGAAGCGCATCGGCACCTGACACGATCACGGCAACGTGAACGGCTTGAAGCTCTGCCAGAACAAGCGCGCTTCGTCCGGATCCCACTCGCTCTCGAAGCGGAGAAACTGCACGACGAGCGCCCGGCCCTTGCCGGAGGCGACCAGCTTGGGATCGCACAAGAAGCGCATCGCGCCGCGCATCTTGTGGCCGGGGCAGCTGACCATCAGCTCCGCCCCCGTGAACGCGCTCATCGTGACCTCACTGCGCGACGAGGCGCTGCACTTGACGGCTTGCAGCGCGAACTCCTCGCTCATGCGGTTGGCGACCTCGCAGCCCATGGTGGCTCCCGCGAGCACGTCGCTCACCGACACCGACATGAAGCCCCGCTTGCTGTCGCACGAGGCCATCGATCGTTCGAGCGTTGCGCCTGCCTCGGTGTAGCGCGGGATCAGCTTGTAGTGTGGCTTGCACTCGAGCTTGGCCTCGAACGCGCCGCTGGGATCGCGGTAGGCGGGCCAGCCGTCGAGCGTGCGCGGCGCTCGCGAAGCGCTCTCGATCGGCGCGGAGCTCGACGCGACGCTGGACGGAGCGACGGCCGGCTCGCTCACCTCGGTGGATCTTCGCGCCGGGCTGCGCTCCACGCTCGACCACCACCACGCTCCGCCGCCGGCAACGCCTGCGAGCAGCGCCACGACGCCAGCGCCCACGAGCGCGCGGCGCGCGCCAGGCACCTCCCGCGATCGCGACCGATCCAGCAACGTCGGCTGAAACGCGAGGCCTTCTGGCGAGGCGCGAGCGGCGTCTCCCAGCTCGGCCTCGACACGGCCGAGCTCCGCCACGACGGCGCGCGCGTCCGCGGGTCGCGCGTCACGGTCGACGGAGAGCAGCGCGTCGACCAGACGAGCGAGGCGTGGCGGCACGCCGTTGGCCACGCTCGCGAGAGGCGCCGCGCGCTCGGTGGCGAGTCGCTGCAGCGTGCGCAGCGTGTCTCCGGCCTCGAACGGCGCGGTGCCCACGATCGCGCGATAGGTGATGGCGCCCAGCGCGAACAGATCGGTGCGCGCGTCGAGATCGCGCGCGCCAGCTGCTTGCTCGGGGGACATGTAGGCCAGCGTGCCGATCATGTCGCCGGTGCCCGTGATGGTCTCGTGCTCGCCCCGCGCCCGAGCGACGCCGAAGTCGACCACCTTCACGCGCTCTGCGGGGCTCGCCGCGTTCGCGACGAGCATCACGTTGGCGGGCTTGAGATCGCGGTGGATCACCCCCGCCGCGTGCGCCGCCTCGAGCGCCCGAGCGACCGCTTGCGCCACACTGACCAGATCGCCGTAGCAGAGCGGCGCGCGAGCCAAGCGCTCCTGCAGGCTCTCGCCGGTGAGCCACTCCATCACCAGGTAGAGCTCACCAGACTCCGTCACGCCGTGCGCCACGTAGCGCGCGATCTCCGGCGCAGAGACCGCCGCGAGCACGGCGCCCTCCCGCGCGAAGCGCGCGAGTAGGTCGGGGCTCGCCGTGCGAAGCACCTTGATCGCCACCGCAGCGCCGCGCTCGAGATCCCGCCCCTCGAACACGAAGCCCATCGCGCCGGCGCCCGCGAGGCGACCGACCTGAAAGCGACTCGCGACGAGCTCCCCTTCCCGCACGGGGCCAGGCTATCCAACGGCTGCCGTGCCCGCGCCACAGGAAAGCCAGCACAGGCCGCTCCTCGCGTCTGCGACCGACAGCTCCAGGAGCAAGCACCCACCATCGTGCACCGCGCCCAACGCCACGCGCAGCGGCTCACTCGAGGCGCCGCGTGCCGCACGTCATGCGACCAAACAGCGGACACTCGAGGCCACAAACGCGAAACGCGGCCCCCACCCGAGGGTGGTGCCGCGCTTTCGCTGTGGGGGTTACTTCGTAGCGGGGGCGGGGGCGCCAGCTGCCGGAGCGGCCGTGACCGAAGTGACCGGCGTCGCCTGATGCCACGGGTCGAAGCTCTTGGTCTTGCCATCCGCCGCGGTGACGACCGGCACCCGCTCCCGCCGCTTGGGCTCGTGCATGCCGCGGGCGCTGGTGTCGAGCATGGTGAAGCCGACGAAGATGCCCAGGAACACGACGCTCGAGGCGAACACCACCAGGTTGAACCTGGAGTCGGTGGCGAGGTGCATGAAGAAGGCGCCGACGACCGAGGCCTTGATGGTCGCGATGATGACCGCGATGATCAGGTTCACGGTGGTGCCGAGGTTCACGTAGCTGGCACCGACGGTGATGACCGTGAGCACCATCAGGGTGCCGAAGGTCTTCATGTAGATGGGCAGCGGCGTGACGTGCGGGATGTGGTCGGGGCTTGCGTGGTGTGCGGCGGCGGACATGGTTGAGCTCACCTTCTCGGTTCAGCCGACGAGGTAGAGAAGCGGGAACAGGTAGATCCAGATCAGATCGACCAAGTGCCAGTACAGGCCGACGCCCTCGACGGGGGCGTAGTAGCGGCTGGAGAACTCGTTGCGCATCGCGCGCAGGAGCACCCAGAGGATGAGCCCCATGCCGATCACCACGTGCAAGCCGTGGATGCCGGTCATGACGAAGTAGATCGCGAAGAAGACCCCCGGGTGCGCGGTCTGGAAGCCCTGGGCGGTGAACAGGGCACCGGGCAAGAGGCCGTCGTGGATCTTGTGCGAGTACTCGAAGTACTTCACCACCAAAAACGCGCCCGCGAACAAGAAGGTCGCGGCCAGCATCTTGATCTGCTGCGCCTTGTTGCTGGTCTGCGCGGCGCGCACCGCGAGCGCCATGGTGAGGCTCGACGTGATCAGGAACAGCGTGTTGAGCGCGCCCATCTTCTTGTCGAGGTGGTGATGCGCCTCGACGAAGCTGTCGAAGTACCAACCGCGATAGATGAAGAACGCGCAGAACAACCCGCCGAAGAACAGGATCTCGGTGACCAAGAACAGCCAGATGCCGAGCTTGGCCGCGTCGAACTGCGTGTCGGCGCAGTCGAAGTGGTGGGCAACGTGGAAGTTGGGCGAGCCCTTGGACTCGCTGGCGGAGGCAGAGGCTGCGCTCATCGGTTCACCGTGCTGGGAAAGTCGTACGGCCCGTGCGTGACCGTCGGCGTGCGGTGGAAATTTTCGGTCGGAGGCGGCGAGGCCGTCTGCCACTCGAGCGTCTTGCCGCCCCAGGGGTTGCGCGGCGCCTTCTCACCGTTGAACAAGGACGAGATGAAGGTGAACAGCACCAGGAACAATCCAGCACCGAGCACCCAGCTGCCGTAGGTCGAGAAGGCGTGCAGCGGCTGGAACTGGTCCAGGTAGGTGTAGTAGCGGCGGGGCATGCCGCGCGAGCCCAGGAAGAACTGGGTGAAGAACGTCATGTTGAAGCCGACGAAGATGAGCGCGCAGGCGATCTTGCCCTTGGTCTCGTCGTACATCTTGCCGGTCATCTTCGGCCACCAGTGGTGCAGGCCGCCGATGAACGCGATCACTGCGCCGCCCATCATCACGTAGTGGAAGTGGGCCACCACGAAGTACGTGTCGTGCAAGTGGAGGTCGAGGCCGATCATGGCCAGCGGCAGACCCGTGAGGCCGCCGATGGTGAACAGGAACAAGAAGCTCATGGCGTAGAGCATCGGCGTGTTCCACGCGATCGAGCCCTTCCACATGGTGGAGGTCCAGTTGAACACCTTCACGCCGCTGGGCACGGCCACGAAGAAGGTGATGAACGAGAACACCGTGGAGGCGAGCTCGCTCTGGCCCGAGGTGAACATGTGGTGGCCCCAGACCAAGAAGCCCACCAGCGCAATGGCCACGCTGGAGAACGCGATGGCTTTGTAGCCGAAGATGCGCCGGTGCGAGTGGACCGCGATCAGATCGCTGATGATGCCCATGCCGGGCAGGATCATGATGTAGACCGCCGGGTGGCTGTAGAACCAGAAGAAGTGCTGGTAGAGCACTGGGTCGCCACCCAGCTTGGGATCGAAGATGCCGATGCCGAAGGCGCGCTCGAGGATGAGCAGGAGCAGCGTGATCGCAAGCACCGGCGTGGCCAGGATCTGGATGATGCTGGTCGCGTAGATGGACCACAACATCAGCGGCAGGCGGTACCAGGTGATGCCCGGCGCGCGCAGCTTGTGGATGGTGACGATGAAGTTGAGGCCAGTCAGGATCGAGCTGAAGCCCAGGATGAAGGCTCCGAACGTGACCTGAATCACGGCGGTGGGGCTCACGTTCGCCGAGTAAGGCACGTAGAACGTCCAGCCAGTGTCGAGGCCCGTGGTCACCAGCGACGAGGCGGTGAACAGCGCCCCCGTCCAGTACAAGTACAAGGACAGCAGGTTGAGCTTGGGGAAGGCGACGTCCTTGGCGCCGATCATGATCGGCAACACGAAGTTGCCGAGCCCGCCGGGGATGCCGGGGATGATGAACAAGAACACCATCATCGCGCCGTGCAACGTGAACGCTTGGTTGTACTGGGGCGCGGTCAGGAAGTCTTGCTTCGGCGTGAGCAGCTCGGCGCGCAGCAAGAGCGCGAACAAGCCCGCGATCATGAACGCGGTGCCGGTGCTCACCAGGTACATGAGCCCGATGCGCTTGTGATCGACGGTGGTCAGCCAGGACCACACGCCCTTCTCGGCGTTGATGTAGTTCTTCTCGCCCCCAGCGGCGGGAGCTTGGTCGGCGGCGATCGCTCGCGACATGGTTACTTCTGCTCCTTGAGGAAGGCGATGATGCCGTCGATGTCTTTCTGCTTCAGGTAGTTGAACGAAGGCATCGTGGGCGGGTAGCCCTCGACGATCTGGCTCTGCGGGTCCAGGATGCTGTTCTTGATGTAGTTCTCACCATCCACGCCTTCGATGGTGACGGTCTTGCCGTCGGAGAGCTTCTCCGTGCGGCCGAAGAGGCCCTTGAACGTGGGGCCCTGGATCTTGCTGCCGTCGAGCGAGTGGCAGCTGGCGCACAGGCTGGTGTAGCGCTTCTGGCCGAGCGCGACCGGAGGCAGCGGCGTCTTGAGCCCGCCGTTGTCGAGCCAGCTCTCGAACGTGCCCACCTTGTCCTTGTCACCCGACGGCAACACGAACACCTTCGTGCGCATCAGGGAGTGGCCGTCGCCGCAGAACTCTGCACACTGCACCGCCGACTCGAGCTCCTTGGTCGGCGTGAACCACATCGTGGTGTACAGGCTCGGCACCACGTCTTGCTTGATGAAGAACTCGGGCACGTAGAACGCGTGGATCACGTCCTTGGAGCTCATGATCAGCTTGACGGGTTTGTCTTTGGGCACCGCCAGCTCGGTGGTGACCGTGCCGTCCGGGTACTCGAAGGTCCAGTTGAACATCTGCCCGGTCACGCGCACTTCCATCGCGTCGTTGGGCGCGACCTGCAGCCCGGCGTAGGTCTTGATACCCACCCAGAACATGTACATGAGCAAGATCGTCGGGATCGCGGTCCAGAAGATCTCGAGCCGCAGGTGATGGTCGATCGGGCTGGTCTTCTCGTCCTCGCTCTTCCGCTTGTACTTGAAGGCGAAGTAGAACATCGGCCCGATCACGAGCACGAAGAACACCACGCTGATCCAGATGTAGAAGCTCCAGGCGGCGGTGAACTCCTCGCCGAACGTGGACGCCGCCTCCGGCAGCCAGAAGCCGTCTTGGCTGATTTTCAGGGGAGCTTCTTGCGGGACGGCGCTGGCCGCGGCTGCTGCTTGCTGACTCATGTTGCCCTCAAGTTGGTCTCACTGAGCGACGCTTTCTTGCGTCGCTCGGCGCGGAAGAGTCGAAGGATGAAAAGCGCGAGCACGCCCATGGTGATGGCCGCGCCAACGCGCATCGCCCGTCCGGCCAAGAGCACGTATTGGCCGGTGTGCGGGTTGTACTGAAAGCAGTAGAGGAGCACGCTCTTGAGCGGAGAGTGCCAGACGCCCTGGCTCGCGTCGGTGAGCGCTTGCTCGATGTCCGAGCTGGGGAAGGTGATGCCCGTGAGCGTGGTCGAGAGCTTGCCCTTGGGCGTGATGACGAACAGCCCCGCGGCGTGGGCGTACTGCCGTTGCTCCTCGTCCCAGCGATATTGAAAGCCCACAGTGTCCGCGAGGCGGCGCACTTCGGCCTCGTCGCCGGTGGCGAACTCGAACGCCGCGCGCACGCTGCCGTCGATCGGGAGCACGGGCTTGCCGAGCGCCTCCAGGTAATTGGCGCGCTTCTCGTGGCCCACGTCGCTGGTGTCACGCGGATCGAAGCTCACCACCAGCACGCGGAAGTCTTTGCCGGGGACCTTGGCGACGCCCTTCAGCCCCTCGATGGCGCCGTTCAGCACCATCGAGCACAACATCGGGCAGCCGTAATACGCCAGCACCAGGATGAGCGGCCGCTCGCCATCCATGTACTCGCCGAGCACGATGCTGCGGCCGTCGGTGCCCACCAGCTTGAGGTCGCGCGGCAGGTCGACGCCGCTCTTGTCCTCGATGCCGATGTTCTCGAGCTCCTTCGGGATCTCGCCGGCCTTCTGCTCCGGGCCGCGCAGCTCGGGCGGCCCGCCGCGCCCCTGCGCCATCGCCGGGCGCGCCGCCGCGAGGAGCATCAGCCCCAAGCAGCAAACGAACATGGCGTGGGCCCAGCGCTTCATCGCGTCATCACTCAGGGTAAACGTCGCCGGTGGGCTTGGGCTGCGGGGCCGCGCCACCCGGCTTGGGAGCGTCCTTCTTCGGCTCGTCCTTCTTCGGCTCGTCCTTCTTCGGCTCGTCCTTCTTCGGCTCGTCTTTCTTCTCCCCGCCCGTGCCGCCGTCGGCTGCCTCGGTCCCAGCGTCCGCTGCATCGCCGCCGTCGGTCGCCTCGGTGCCTGCGTCGGAGTCGGTGCCTGCGTCCTCGGCGGTACCTCCGTCTGCCTCTTCGGGCTTGGGCTCCTCCGGCTTCGGCTCCTCGGGCGGCGGCTCGACCGGGATGGGCTGGCTCTTGTACTTGGCCAGCACCGTGCTCTTGGAACGCCCGAGCGCGTCGGGCTTGAGCACGGACTCTTCGTGTTTGCGCAGCTCGATCAGCTGCTGCGACACGGTGGAGCCGACCTTGGCCTGGTACTCGGCGTTGAACATCCAGTAGTAAAACTCGCGAGCTCCGAGCACGGCCGCGATGACCGTGACCATCACGACCGCGTAGGCGGTGGTGATGATCGTCATCTGGGGTCGATCGCGCTCGGGCGGGGGCTCGGGGCCTTCGTCCACATGCTCCGCGTCGGCCGGGGCGTGCTCGTCGTGGGCCTCTTCCTTGCTCGGCTTGGCCTGGACGGGCTCGTCGTCTTCGGACTCGTCCTCGTCTTCGGACTCATCGTCGTCGGACTCATCTTCGTCGTCCTTCGACTCGTCGTCGCCCTCGGCGTCGGCGGCGGCCTTTTCCTCAGGCTCGTCGCCGGCGCTTTCGTCCGACTTGGAGCCCTCCTTGGCCGAGCTCTCGGCCGGCTCACCGTCGTCGGACGCGCTCTTCTCATCGGAAGACGCGGACTCTTCTTCGTCGTCCTCGTCCTCTTCACGAGCCTTACGCTCCGCCTCTTCTTCGGCGGCTTTGGCCTTCTTCTTGGCCTCTTCGTCGGCTTTCTTCCTTTTCGCCACGGCGTCCTCGTCCTCTGCTTTGGCCCGGAGCTCGGCTTCCTGGTCGAGCTCTTTGGCGCGCTGGGAGGCTGCTTCCTTCTCCTCCCGGAGCTTCTGTTCGGCGGCTTCGTTGTCTGCTCGGATCTTCGCCTCTGCGGCGGCGTCGTCGCGTTGAGCCTTCCTCATGGTCTTGGAAGGCTTGATGCGCGGCTTGCCGTCGTCGCTCACAGGTTCTCTGCCTTGAGCGCCTCGGGCACGTACGGGTCCTTGAGCGGCAGGATCGGGTGACCGAGCACGCGCCAGGACAGCCACGCCAGCGTGATGCCCACAGGAGCGATCAGGCCCGCGATGTCCACCCATTGGAAGTGCAGGTGGTGGTCGAAGTTCGGCATCACCAGCCAGTACAGGTCCACCCAGTGCATCACCACGATGATGGTGGCGCCCAGACCGAGCAGCTGCGGGGAGCGCTTCGCGGTGCGCGAGAGCAGCACCAGGAACGGCACCACGAAGTGGCCGATGAACAAAGCCATGCTCACCGTGCTCCAGCCACCCTCCCAGCGGTGCTTGTAGAAGATCGTCTCCTCCGGGATGTTGGCGTAATAGATCAGGATCAGCTGCGAGAAGCCGATGTAGGCCCAGAACACGGTGAAGCCGAACAGGAACTTGCCGACGTCGTGCTGGTGCTCGACCGTGAGCAGGTCGCCCCCGACGTTGTGCTTTCGCAGCTTCAGGATGATCAGAGCCAGCACCGCCGTGGACGACACGAGCGATCCGGCGAACACGTACACGCCGTAAATGGTGGAGAACCAGTGCGGGTCCAGGCTCATCATCCAGTCGACGCCGGCGAAGCTCGTGGTCAGGCCCAGCGCGAACGTGGCCGGCGCTGCGAACAGCTGACGCTTGGCGGACAGCTCGCGCTTGCCGCTCTGATCCTGCTCGCGGCTGAGCTTGTAGAACCAGGTCGCGAGCAGAGCCCAGGTCAGCAGGAACACGCACGCTCGCACGTAGAAGAACGTGGGGTTCAGGTACGCCTGCTTCTTGATGATGAGCGGATCGTGGAGCGCGTGCTCGCCCATCCAGTGGTGCCAGATGTCGTGGCTCATGGCCACGAGCGGCACGAACAAGAGCACGCTGGCCGCGAGCCCTTGGCTCACCCACTCCTGGATGCGGCGCGGGGCGACGGACCAGCCCGCCTTGGTGAGGTGCTGGATGATCACGAAGAAGAGCGCGCCGATGGCGATCGTCGTCGTGAACATGAAGCCGGTCAGGTACGCGGCGCCGAAGCGCGCGCGATCCGCGCCGAAGAAACCAGCCAAGAACGCGGCCACACCCAGCGCGCCGAGCCCGTAGCCGATCTTGCCCCAGCTCTCGCTGAGGGCCTTGGGCAGCGTGCCGTCCCCCTTGGGGACCTTCTTCTTCACGGCGCTCACTTGGAGCCCTCCAGGTTCTGCAGCACCCGCACGTGCGCGATGATGGCCCAGCGGTCTTCGACCGGGATCTGCGTCGCGTAGCCAGGCATACGGCCCTTGCCGTGGGTGATGGTCTGGAACACCTCGCCGTCGGGCATGGCTACCAGGCGGGCGTCCTTGAACGGCGGGATGCCAGAGAACGCTGCTTCATCGGGCTTGCCCTTCAAGCGCCGAGGCACGGTGCCCAGCCCTCCGCCCGTCTTGTCGTGGCAGGGCGTGCAGTAGATGTTGAAGCGCTCCTCGCCGCGGTCGAGCAGCGCCTGCGTCACCTCGACCGGGATGCGCGCGACGGGCTTGTCACCCGGGCCCATGCCCTTCTCGAACGCGTCGTCACGCTTGAGCCGGCCGCGGCCGACGGTGTGGTCGACAGGCTTGCGCATGGCGCGCTTGTCCGCGAACACCTTGCTCTCGGACTGCGGCAGCCGTTTGGCCTGCGTGTCCATGTCAGGCACCAAGTTGATCGGCGGGTCTTCGCTGACGCCGCCGCGGCAGCCCATGACGGCCGAGATGCCCACCGCCGCCGCCAGCACCCACGTCGCCTTCGCGCTCACGAGCACACCTCTTCGATCTCTTTTGCGCCGAGCTTCTCGAGCAGCTTCTTCACCTCGGCCGCGTCGTACTTGGGGTCGGTCGCCTCGATCGTCACGAAGAAGCCGTCGTCGCTCGAGCGCGCGAACGACTTGTGCCGCATCGTCGCGTGGAAGAACGTGGGCACCTTGCACAGCGCCCACAACATCACGAAACACGTGAGCGCGCTGAGCAGCACCGTGAGCTCGAAGTACACCGGGATGTAGACGTGGTAGCTGAACGGGACCTTGCCGCTGATGTTGAGCGGGTAGTCCCAGTTCACGTACCAAGTGAGCGCGATGCCGCTCGAGAGCCCCGTGGCTCCGCCCGCGAGGACGAACCAAGGCAGCTTGGTCGGAGGCAACGCGAGCGCCTTCTCCAGTCCGTGGACGGGGAACGGCGTCATCGCATCGATGTCCTTGTAGCCCGCGTCGCGCAGCTCTTCGCATGCGTGGTAGAGGTCCGCCGGCGTCTCGAACAGAGCCATGGTGCCCCACACCGGCCCCTTCTCCGGCTCGGGCAGCACGGCGGCTTGCGAATGTCCGTGGTCAGCATGATCAGCCATGGGCGTGCGCCTCCTTGCCGTCGTGCGCTTCCTTGTCGTCGTGGTCGTCGTGATCTGGGTGCGGGTTGGCCTGCGGCATCACGCCCTTGATCTCGCTGGTGGCGATCACCGGGAGGAACTTGCAGAACAGCAGGAACATCGTCAGGAACAGACCGAAGGTGCCCACGAACAGCGCGATGTCCCAGATGCTCGGGTAGAAGTACGTCCAGCTCGAGGGAATGTAGTCGCGGTGCAAGCTCGTCACGATGATGACGAAGCGCTCGAACCACATGCCGATGTTGACCACGATGCTGATGGCGAACATCGCGGGCACGCTCGTGCGAACCTTCTTGAACCAGAACAGCTGCGGGAAGAGCACGTTGCAGCTGACCATGCTCCAGTAGGCCCACTTGTACGGACCGAACGCGCGGTTCGAGAGGGCATAGCTCTCGTACTCGACGCCCGAGTACCAGGCGGTGAAGAACTCGATGCCGTACGCGTAGCCGACCATCGAGCCCGTCGCGAGGATGATCTTGCACATGTTCTCGAGGTGGCGCGTGGTGATGAGGTGCTCGAGCGAGAGCACCTTCCTCGCCACCACCATGAGCGTGATGACCATCGCGAAGCCGCTGAAGATGGCGCCGGCGACGAAGTACGGCGGGAAGATGGTGGTGTGCCAGCCGGGGATCACGCTGGTGGCGAAGTCGAACGACACCACCGTGTGCACCGAGAGCACCAGCGGCGTCGAGAGCCCGGCGAAGATCATGTAGGCCTTCTCGTAGTGGAGCCAGGCGCGGTGCGACCCGCGCCAGCCCAGCGAGAACGCCCCATAGGCCAGGTAGCTGAGCTTGCTCTTGGCGCGATCGCGCAAGGTGGCGAGATCCGGCACCAGGCCCACGTACCAGAACAGGATCGACACCGTGGCGTACGTCGAGATGGCGAACACGTCCCAGAGCAGCGGGCTCTTGAAGTTGGGCCACATGCTCATCTGGTTCGGGACGGGGAAGACCCAGTAGATGACCCAAATGCGGCCGACGTGGAACGCTGGATAGATGCCTGCCGCCATGACGGCGAAGATCGTCATCGCCTCCGCCGCGCGGTTGATGCTGGTGCGCCACTTCTGCCGGAACAGGAACAAGATGGCGCTGATCAACGTGCCGGCGTGGCCGATGCCGATCCAGAACACGAAGCCGGTGATGTCCCAGGCCCAGAAGACGGTGTTGTCGAGGCCCCAGATGCCGACGCCGTTGCCGACCAAGTTGGCCAGCGAGCCGACCATGACCAAGAGGATGCTGGCCGCGAGCATGAGGCCCAGCAGATACTTGGGCGTCGGCTTGGCCTCCGCGATCGAGGAGACGTCCTCCGAGATGGTCTTGAACGTGGGTTTGCCGAGCACCAGAGTGGCGCGCGTGCCGGGCGTCTCGCCCAGCTCGGCGTCGGCGGCGGCTTGCTTCGAGGCTGCCATCAGTGGCCTTCCTTCCCTTGCGGAGCTGCGCCATGTGGGGCGGCCGCCGCCTTCGCGTCAGCCTTGGGCGGCTCGAGCGTGCTGTTCGGATTGCGGATGCGCGCCAGGTAGCTGATGCGCGGCCGGACGTTGATCTCCTCCAGCATGTGGTAGGCGCGCGGCGAGTCGGCCAGGTGGCGCACGTTGCGCTGCGAGGGTGCCTTGCCGTCGGCGCTGTCGCCGGGGTCGTTGAGATCACCGAAGGTGATGGCGTCGGTGGGGCAGGCCTGCTGGCACGCGGTCTTGATCGCGCGGATGTGCTCGCGAGCCTCTTCCTTGGTGGCGCGGCGGTCGAGCGCGATCTTCTCTTGGATCTTGCCCTCGTTGATGCGCTGCACGCAGAACGTGCACTTTTCCATCACGCCGCGGAAGCGGACCGTGACCTCTGGGTTCAAGCCCAGCTTGCGCGTCTCGGGGATGTCCTTGTTGTAGTTGAAGTAGTTGAAGCGCCGGACTTTGTACGGGCAGTTGTTGCCGCAGTACTTGGTGCCGATGCAGCGGTTGTACGTCATCTCGTTCAGCCCCTCGGGGCTGTGCGTGGTGGCGGCCACCGGGCAGACCTGCTCGCACGGGGCGTTCTCGCAGTGCTGGCAGGTCATGAGCATGAAGGCCGCGTCGGCGTCGTCGGCGCCGGTGATCGTCTCGTGCTCACCGGCGAAGTAGCGGTCGATGCGCAGCCAGTGCATCTCGCGCGACTTGATCACACCTGCCACGCCGATCACCGGGATGTTGTTCTCCGACTGGCAAGCCGTGATGCAGGCGCTGCAGCCGTGGCAAGTCGAGAGGTCGACGGCCATGCCCCACTTGTGGCCGTTGTACTCCCAGTCCTTGAACAGGTTGAGCAGCGGCGGGTGCTTGACCATGTCGCGCGCCCAGCTCGGGTTGGCCTTGTGCTCCTCCACCGTCTGGGTGCGGATCAGCGGGCGGCCCTCCATGATGAAGTGCCCCTGCGTGATGGCCAGGATCTCGTGGCCGTCCACCTTCTTGACCGTGGCGGCCGCGAAGCCCAGCCCGTCGCCATTGCGCAACGCCTGGAGATTCACGCCCACGCCCGAGCAGACGCTGCCCTTCATCGCGCGTCCCAGCCCGAACGGCAGCTTCACCGAGTCGTCGGCGCTTCCGAACGAGACCACCACCGGCACGGTCGCGGACTTTCCAGCCACGGTGACCTCGATCAGGTCTCCGTTCTCGACGCCCAGCTTCTTGGCCGTGGTGTGCGAGACTGCCGCCATCGTCATCCACGTGCCCTTGTGGATGGGATCGGGCAGCTCCTGCAGCCACGCGTTGTTGGCGAAGCGCCCGTCGTAGGCGTGCGGATCGGGGGCGAACACCACCTCGAACTCGCCTACGGGTGCTTTGTGCTCGTTCAGCGCCTGCGCCACGGCGGCCGCGTTGAGCGCCATGATCGGGCCAGCGTCGCGCTGCTCCGTGGGCAGCGTGAAGAAGCCGTCGTGCACGACTTTGTCGAACGCACGGTCGAAGTCGCGCGGCGGCAGGATCACGCCCCAGGTGTTGCGCACCAGCTCGTGCGCGGTGGACGTGCCGCCGACCAAGCGATCGAGCACCTCGGCGTCGGTGCGGCCACCGTACATCGGCGCAATCAGCGGCTGGATCACCGAGACAGTGCCGCCGTCGCTGCGCGCGTCGCTCCAGCTCTCCAGAAAATGTGCTCGGGGGATGTGCCACGTGCACGCCGCGCTCGTCTCGTCGACGTGGCCGGACAGGTGCACGCTCGTGAGCTTCTCGTTCTTCAGCGCCTCGGCGAGCGCCGGCACCATGTCGCCCGGCGCGTCGAACAGCGGATTGCCGCCCAGGATGAGCAGCGTGTCGAGCTCGTTGCTCCTCAGCTTGGTGAGCAGGGCCTTCAGGCCGACCGGGCCGTCCGCGTAGCTGTCCACCATCAACGGCAGGCGCACGGTCTTGCCGAGGTTGCCGAGCGCGTGGTTCAGCGCGGCACCGAGCGCGTGCACCGCAGCAGGCTGGCGGTGACCGACGGCCACCACACTCTTGCCTTTGGCAGCGGCCAGATCCGCGGCCGCCGCGGCGACCCACTTCTGCGCCTTCTCACCCAGCGCGTTGCCACTCTTGCCGATGCCGTCCGCGACGGGGACGCCCTTCGCGGCGAGCGCTGCGGCGAGCTCTCGGCCGAGATCGACGATCGCGCGAGCTTGGATGCGGAGGCGGTGATCCGCCGCGTGACCGGTGACCGTGGGGCACGGCTCGGCCACGTAGATGCGGCTCATGGGGCGCTCGACGCCGCCGTCGTCGCCCTTGCGCGTTCCGCCTTGTACGGGGGACCGGCCGTGGCTCGGGCGGCGCCGCTGCGCGTAGGCCTTGGAGTTCTTGACGGGGTTGCCCTCGAACCCGAGCAGATCGCTGTCGAGCACCACGACCACATCCGCTTCCGCGAGGTCGTAGCTCACGTCGAGCCCGACGCCGGGCTGACGCGGATCCGGCAGCGCGATCGCCACGCCGTCTCGCTCCTCGAAGCGGCTGAAACACTCGTGACGGAAGATATGCGCCTCCGGCATGTCGCGCTGGAGGGTGGCGAGGGTGCGCGCCGTGGTGGGCGACGCATGCTCGCCCACGAGGATGCCCAAGCCCTTGCCCTTCTTGCCGCGCAGCGTCTTGCCAAGCTCGCCCAGGAACGCCCAAGCTTGGTCGTGGGTCGCGTCTTGGCCCTTGTTCTTCGGGCCCTTGCTGCGATCAGGATCGTAGAGATCCAGGATCGCCGCCTGCACGAAGGCGGTCGTGCCGCCGAGCGTCTCGGGGTGGTCGGGGTTGCCTTCGATCTTGATCGGGCGGCCGTCGACGCTCTCCACCAAGAGACCGATCGCGGTGCCGTAGATCGGCATCGCCGTGGCGTAGTGCTCGCTCTGCCCGGGCACGAAGCCCTCGGGCATGTGGGAGAACGGCAAGATCTTCTCGACCGGCCGGCGGCAGCCCGCCAACCCACCGAGGGCCATCGAGGCGCCCATCAAGCTCATGAACGTGCGGCGGTCGACGCCGGGAGGCGGCTCGAACGGCCGGTCCTCGGCGAACTCTCGCACGCGTGCTTCTTCGATCGAAGCATCACCATCACGCTCGGCGAGCGTCTGGTACCAGACACGCCCTCCGTTCTCCTCGCGCGCAGCAGCCTCGGACTTGGTGACGATCGGCAGGCGCTTCATCGGTGGCACCCGGAGCAGTTCGTGGGGGGTTCGGGCTTGCGCTGGTCCGCCGGGCGCGCCATGGGCTTGCCCGACGCCTTGGACTCTTCGAGCAAGCCCATCTTCGTGACGTCCTTCGGATCGCGCAGGTGCTGGGAAGGATCGCGGTGGCACTCGAGACACCAGCCCATGCTGAGTGGCTCACGTTGCGTGACGACCGGCATCTGGTCGATGCGGCCGTGACAGCTCTCGCAGCCCACGCCACCCTGCACGTGCACGCTGTGATTGAAGAACACGTAGTCGGGGAGGTTGTGCACCTGCACCCACTCCACTGGCATGTCCGTCTCCCAGCTCTTGCGCAGGGGCTCGAGCAAGGGGCTGGTCGTGCGCACCTTGGAGTGGCAGTTCATGCAGGTCTGCGTCGGTGGCACGGCGGCGAAGGCCGCGTTCTCCACCGTGTTGTGGCAGTACCTGCAGTCCATCCCCAGATCGCCGGCGTGCAGCTTGTGGCTGAAAGGGACCGGCTGTTTGGGGGCGTAGCCCACGGACAGATGCTTGTCGGTGCCGTAATACCAAAACCCGGCGACGACAGCCGTCCCCAGAGGCCCCAGCCCGAAGACCACCCCGAGCGGAACAACTTTGTTCGCCCATTTGGGGAAGAAGAATCGGCTCATGCGGGTTTGCGCTCCGTTCGCAGCAATGCGGGGGGCGTTGTGGGGCAAAACGCAGCGGGAGGGCAAGATGGCAACTTGCCCCCGCACGCGACGTCTTGCCCCACCCGCGGCAGAATGCCGCAGCTCCTCGCTTGTTCACCGGAATTCAACGGGCTCGCCGGTTGAATCAGAACGCAAAGTGCCCACCAGCACCGGAGAATTTTCCCGTGCCCTCAGAACGAGCAGCGCCGAAGGCCCCTCACGTGCCGACCGGCACGGAAAAAAATCTCGGTGTACTCTTCCAAGCACCGGACCATGAGAGCGCACAGTTTGCTGCTCAACGTCTGGATGCTCCCGCAGCGGATCATCCCCTGGCACGAGGCGATCACGCTCTGGTACTTGGGCAAAGTGGACGTGCTCGAGGAGTACGACGAGCTGGTCTCGTCTCCCTCGCTGTCCGTGCCGCTGCCGGCGGTCGTTCGCCTGCGGCGCCAGGTCACGGGCTTCCGGCGTGGCGTCAAATTCTCACGCGCCAACGTGTTCAGCCGCGATGGCTACCAGTGCCAGTACTGCGGTGTGCGCAAGATCAAGAGCGAGCTCTCCTTCGACCACGTGCTGCCACGCACGTGCGGCGGCCGCACCGGCTGGGAGAACATCGTGACGGCCTGCCGGCCTTGCAACCTGCGCAAGCGCAACCGCACGCCGGACCAAGCTGGCATGCGGCTGCTCCGCCCGCCGATCCGCCCAGCGAGCCTCCCGATCGAGCCGATGAGCTTCGGCGGTCGCGAGATCCCGGAGGAGTGGCGCGGCTACTGCGTGCCACCCCACGCCGCCTGATCGCGGGCGCTCAGCGGCGGCGGCGGCGGCGTGCGCCACCACCTGGACCGAAGCCCTGCGGCCGGGGCGGCGGCGCTGCGCTGCGCTCGGCCCCTTGGGGTCGCTCGGATGCGCGGAGCTCCTCGTCGACCGCATCCACGCGCTTCTTGATCAAGCGCTCGATGTCGAGCAGGAACGGCCGCTCCTCGGGCGCGCACAACGACAGCGCGCGGCCCACTGCGCCTGCGCGCCCGGTGCGGCCGATGCGGTGCACGTAGCTCTCGGGGATGTTGGGCAGCTCGTAGTTGATCACGTGCGACACCGCCTCCACGTCGATGCCACGCGCAGCGACGTCCGTCGCCACCAGCACGGGTGTCTGCCCCGAACGGAACGTGCCGAGGGCCCGCTCTCGCGCGCCCTGGGACTTGTTGCCGTGCAAGGCGAGCGCCACGATGCCGGCGCGATCGAGCTGCTGCACCAACCGGTTGGCGCCGTGTTTGGTGCGCGTGAACACGATCGTGCGCGTCATCTCCGGACGCTTGAGCAGGCGCTCGAGCAGCTCTCGCTTGCGAGCTTGGTCGACGAAGATCACGGCCTGGTCGACGCCTTCGGCGGTGGTGACCTTGGGGGTGATCGCGACGCGCACCGGCTCCTCGAGCAGCCGACCGGCAAGGTCCTCGATCACGCTCGGGATGGTGGCCGAGAAGAACAGCGTCTGCCTCTCGCTCGGCAGCGCCGACACCACGCGCTTCACGTCGTGGATGAAGCCCATGTCCAGCATGCGATCTGCCTCGTCGAGCACGAAGTGGGTGATGCCATCGAGCTTCACGAAGCCCTGGTTCATCAGGTCGAGCAGGCGGCCTGGCGTCGCCACCAGGATGTCCGGCCGCTGCCGCATCGCCTCTTCTTGCGGCCGTTGGCTCACGCCGCCGTAGATCACCGCGTGCTTGATGCGGAGGAAGCGGCCGTAGGCCTCGATGCGCTCGTCGATCTGCGCCGCGAGCTCGCGCGTGGGGGTGAGGATCAGGGTGCGGACCTTGCCGCTGCCAGGCTCCTCTGCCATGTGCTGCAGGATGGGCAGCACGAACGCCGCCGTCTTGCCGGTGCCGGTCTGCGCGCCGGCGAGCACGTCGCGACCGTCGAGCGCGCGGGGGATGACCTGACTCTGCACCGGCGTGGGCTCGGTGTACCCCTCCGCCTGGACGGCCCGCACGAGCGCCGGCGAGAGGCCCAGCAGCGCGAACGGGTGGCCCTCGACCGGGACGGCGCGATGAGGTTGCCCCGGCGCGGGATCCCGCGGAGGGCGTTTTGCTTGCAGAGGTTGTTGGCTTGGAATCGAGCGATCAGTGGGAAAGTTCACGAAGGTTACTCCGCGCGGCTCGTGAGCCGTGTCGGCTCGCAAGGTCCCGAGAGCTCGCCGCGCAGAGCTCCGGTGGAGCGCACCCGATTGGTGCGCCCGCTCACGCTCGAAACGCGGAGATGATGCCGCTGTGCCTCGAACCGTTGCCGTCACGCGCCCTAGGGGCTGCTCGGCAACGCTCTCCGGGCCGCCGCGAGGCGATCACCGGTTCCGTGATGCGCAAGGCTTAGCGCGGCGAGCCGCTGCGGGCAACCCGCGATCAGCGCAACAGGCAAGTCCTCAGCGCGCCCGCCAAATCCTTGGCGCTCGGGAAGCGTTGCGCGGGGTCGAGCGCGGTGGCCTTCGCGAACCACAGATCGAAGGCGCGGGGCACCGGCGCGACGGCCGTTGGGCGGTGCAGCTTGCCGTGCGCGGCGAGGTACAGCACCTCGGCCACGTTGTCCGTGTCGTAAGGCAACCGACCCGTCAGCATCTCGAACGCGAGGACGCCGATCGCGTACAGATCGCTGCGGAAGTCGACGGCGCGACCGAGCGCTTGCTCGGGGCTCATGTAGTGGGGGGTGCCGAGCAACGTGCCCGCCTTGGTGGTGCCGGTCTTGCCGCCGTCGCCGTCCACACGCACCTTGGCGATGCCGAAGTCGAACACCTTGGCGATCTCTTCATCCCCTTCTTCGCCCGCGACCAAGAACACGTTCGCGGGCTTGAGGTCGCGATGAACGATGCCAGCGTCGTGCGCCTTGCCTGCGGCCTTGGCCACGTCTTGGACCACCTTGCAGGCCTTGGGCGCGGCAAACAACCGCACGCGGTCCAACCGGTCCGCGAGGGTCTCGCCCTCGAGCAGCTCCATCGCGATGTAGGAGCCATCCAGCTCCTGGCCCACATCGAGGATCTGCACCACGTGCAGGCTGCGGATGCGAGCCGCCGCGCGCGCCTCCCGCAAGAAGCGCTTGGCCGTTGGGCTACCCACGAGCTCCGGGTTGAGCAGCTTCAACGCGACGGGCGCCTCGAGAGTCTGGTCGAAGGCGCGCCAGACCTCTCCACCCGCGCCAGCACCGAGCGGCGCCTCGAGCCGATAGCGCGACGCAATCAGCTGCCCGGGCTGCCACGTCTCTCCCACGCGCGGCCTCCTACCACCACGATCCGCGGAGGTACAGCCAGCGGGTCAGCGCGCCACTTGGATCGTGACTCGTCCAGAGGCACCTTGCGGTCCGGCCGACCCGCTCGGCCCGGGTGAGCCGTGTGTGCCGGTCGTGCCGGGACTGCCTCCCGAAAGGAAGGTGCTCTGGCGGGTGTTGTAATCGTAACAAGAGGTGCCCGAGCCACCCATCCCGCCCGGGCCCCCCGCTCCGCCTTGCCCGCCCGCACCGCCCGGCCCGCCGGGCCCCCCCTCGCTCCTGACGATCTGCCCGGCCAGCGCCGCCAGTCCGCCGCAGTCCCCGCTGATGCAGCTGACCTTGACCGCGACATCCCCCGCGGGACGACCTGCGCCGCCATTGCCGCCAGGGCCACCATTCCCTCCCGGCCCGCCGTTGCCGCCATTGCCCCCTCGCGTGCCGGGGCAAGACGCCGACATGCCCGTGCTGCCCGGAGCTCCGCTCGCGCCCGGCGCCCCTGGCGATCCTGCCGTACCGGGGGCTCCGCGGCTGGCGATCACGAACGTGGGCAGGTCGGACGGCTCCACGAGCCCGACGAACACCCCCAGCTGCGAGCTGACCTCGAAGAACGTGCGCGGCGAACGGCGACGCTCGAGCAAGACGTGCAGGTCGGGGCCGCGGCCGTCGCTGCCAGTGAAGGCGAGCGCGCCCGGCGTTTCGTACACCAGCGGCCACTCGACGGTGAGCACCTCCGTACCCTGCACTTCGAACGAGAGCGGAAGGTTCGTGGTCTCGTAGACCAGGCGCATGGCGTCTCTGCTGGTCACCTTCTCGACGAAGTGGAGCAGCCCCTTGTCGTCGATGTAGGCGATGGGGACCTTGGACTCGAGATCGCTTGGCGAAAGACACGGCGTGGGGTCCAGCGCGTCTCGTGGGGCGCACAACGTGAGCGGCGTGTCGAAGCCCTCCACACGCACGAACAAGGCGCCGCGCAGGTCTACTGATGCCAGCAGCGCAGCGCCGGGCTTGTCGCCCTCGAAGGCCAGCAGGGTGGCGGTCTGCTGCCAGAAATTCTGGCGAACCAGCACGCCTTTCACGCGTGCCTTCTCGGCGTCGAGCCAGCCCTTGGTCGGGGGGGTCTCGCTCACGTCGATGGCGTTTCGCCCGGTCTCGAGCACCCGCTCCTCGATCGCCGCGGCGTGGCGGCGCACGTGAGCAGACGGGGACGCCGCGATGTGGAGCCGCACGACGCGACGGCGAGCGTCCTTCTTCAGCGCGGGGTCGGGCAAGCGCTGCGCCATGCGCCGCAACGTCTGCTCGTCCTTGCTCTGCTCCAGCCCATCGAGCGTGCTGGATGTGACTGGCTTTCCTTTCCACAGCCCGCGCTCCAACTCCACACCGACGAGCAGCTCACGGCCAAAACGCTGCGCCACCGGGCCCAGTCGCCCGTCCGCGAGGGCCTCGCGCAGCGCCTCCAGATCCTGATCGATCGCCTGAGCGTGGGGCGCCGTCTCCGGCGGGCGCAGCAGCAACGTCGAATGGAGAGCGGTGAGCTTGGCTTGTCGGTCGACGTCGGTCTCGATCGACCCCGAGGTCAGCAGCGCACGATAGGCGTGCGCGAGCTGGTCCAGCAGCAACGCTGACTCCTCGGCGGGCGCGCTCTCCAGCAACAGCATCGCGCAGCGCTGCAGCAGCTTGGGCGGGATGTCCCCCTCGAGCAGCGCGTCGCTGAGCGCCGCGAACACCTCCGCGTCGCCAGGCTTGAACCGAGGCCCCTCGCTCGCGCGGTCGCACACCTGGGCAGTGGCTCCCGGCTGGCCCAGGTAGTGGGCGAGCGCGCCTTTGCGTGGGTCCTTCGCAAGATCTGCCGCCGTGTAGGGCGTGGGGAAGCCGCGCCCACACGCGCTGAGCGCCGAGACTGCCAGCGCGATGATGGCGCCGACCCGCCCAGCGCCCACTGCACGGCCACACCTTCCGCGGAAGCTCTGCGCGGAAGACGATGTGCCGAGGGCGAGGAAGCAAGCGATCGGGAAAGAGCGGGCCATGGCACGCGCGCGCAGCGCTACGTCCCCTCGCCGGGCAAAGGCGACAGGATCTGGAGCGGGACCGAGCGACGGATGGGCGACAGGAAGATTTGGATAGGCGAGCGGCAGTCGATGTGGGGAGCGTCGTCCTTGGTGGCAGCGCACGCGTCTGCCTTGCCGGCGGCGCGAAGCACCGTCTTGCTCTGGCTGGTGCCAACGCCCGCCCCGACCGAGCCGACGCCGACTTGGGCATCAGCGGAAACCTCGCCGCCCGCGGCAAGCTTGAACGCGCCAACACTGAGGGCAGTCACCAAGTGCGTCGCACGGCCGCACTCAGCGCCGCTCGTCACGTCGTCGGCAGCCTTCCCCACGAGCTGCAGCTGCCCCACCACCGTGGTCTCCACCTCGAGCTGGCCACGCGCTTTGAGCTCGCCCCCCAACGACAGCGCGCCGAGCGGGAGCTTGGCGTAGAGCTCGTCTTCGTTGCGAATCTGGGTCGCGTCGGTCGAGAGCGTGGTGCGGTGCCAAGCGTAGCTCCCCGGCAGCTTGCAGCGGTCCACGATCTTGAGCTCGCAGCCCGTGTACTCGACGGCCACGACGCCCTGCATCAGCATCGCTTCGAGCCGCGCCTTGTAGGGCGCGGGCCACTCGGTGACCAGCGGCTGATCTTGACTGGCAGCGACACTGCACTTCGCGAGCTCAGTCGGATCCTGGCCGCCATTCGGCATCGCGGCGTCCGCCAGTGGCGCGCCGGCGCAGCCCGCCGACGCGGCCAGCAGCGCGGCGCCCAGCACCATCAGTGGCAGTTCGAAGGCGTAGCCCACGCCCGAGCCAATAGGACGAGCGCGCCCCGAAGGAAAGAGCCCAGCAGCGCGGCCGTCGAATGTGCTGGACCAGCTCGGGCGCGCACGTACCGTGGCGGCATGGAGCTCCGTCGCAGAGGCCTGATCGCGCTCGCTGGCGCGGCCTTGAGCACCGCTGCATGCGGCCCACCCGCGTTGCCCAGATCGGCGCCGAGCCCGCTGCTCGGTAAGGCGCTGCCCCACATCCAGCGGCGCACGATTGACGGCCGCACGGTCGACAGCCACGCCGGCCAGCAAGCCGCAATCGTGGTGAAGTTCTTCGCGCAGTACTGCGCGCCATGCAAACACACTCTGCCCTCCGCCCAGGCGCTGGCCATGCGGCGGCGCGGCGTGCTCGTGATCGGCGTGGCCGAGGACGAAGACGAGAGCGTCGTCCGCGCGCTGGTCGCGGCCTACGGGCTCAGCTTCCCGGTGATCCACGATCGCGAGCGCGTGCTGGCCGGGCGGTTCCGCGTCAGCGACATCCCCGCGACCTTCGTGGCCGGACCGGATGGCACCCTGCGTTGGGTCGGCGGCCCGGAACAACGTCCGTCGGATCTGGAGCAAGCGGTCCTCGCGCTCGGGGCCTGAATGAGAGCGTTCAACCCGCCGTGTCCGGCGCGTGGCCCTCAAAGCGCAGCGAAGATGTCCAGCGGGCGAAACACGCGCGCGGCCCAGGCCTGCTCGTTGTGAGGAGCGCCCTGTTCGTGCCAATGGTGTAAGTCGACCTCGAACTGCGCGCCCTCGGCCGCGAGCACGTCACGCAGCTGCAGGTTCTCACAGTAGTTGTCGGAGCTCGCGCCGTCGTCGTCGATGCCGTCGGCGTCGCTGTCGGCGCAGGGCCCATTACCGCCCGAGTCCAGGTAAATCACGAACGGTTGCACCCCTTGCCCGGCGAAGCGCTCGATCAACGTCTCGCCGGTGTGGGCGCCGAAGCTGCCCCAGCCCACCGTGCCAGACATCGAGCCCACGAAGTCGTATTGGTCCGGGTAGAGATCGCCGATGTGCAGGCTGATGAGCCCCCCGAGGGAGGAGCCGAGCACGCCGACCTTGGCTGGCTCGCCATAGCGATCGACGACCAGGGCGCGAACGTCGTTCTGAATGAAGTCGGCGTACTCGTCGCCCAGCCCGCCGAGCGGGCCGCTACCAATGTCGTCGGCGACGTGGGTGTACTCATCCATCCGTGCCGGCGTGTTGTCCACGCCGACGAGCATCATGCCGGGCGGCACCGTGCTCTGGAGCTGCCAGCCTCCCCAAATGGCGTCGGGGTCGAACAGGTTCTGGCCGTCGTGCAGGTAGAGCACGTGGCTGGCTGCCCCCTCCGGGACATATACGCGCACAGTCCGTGGACCGAGCGACGATACGCCCGAGGGCGCCTGCTGGAAGAAGCGCTCGAGGTGAGGATCCCCCGAGGCCACCAGGCTGATTTCCCCGAACGCGTCGTAGTCGTAGGCGCGCGACCACGGGTCGGCCGTGTAGGCGTTGCCGTCGCTGAGCTTGTAGGACTGGCCGAGCGCTCTCGGCAACAACCCCCATGCGAAGCCCTGATCCGCAGTGAGCGCCTCCGGCACCCAGCCATTGAAGTCGCCCGCCAGCTGATCGAGCGCGGGATCGATCGACACCACCACCAGCCCCTCGGACACGGGAACGGGCCAGCCGTCTTGGTTCGACTCGGCGAGCAGCGTGCCGTCGCGATCGTCGCGCAGACGCTGGAGCAGATCCTGCAAATCGTCGAGCCCGCCGCCACCCTGCCCGCCTCCGCCTCCGCCAGTGCCGCCACCACCAGCGCCGCCCCCGCCCAGCGGCTCTGCAGCGCCCTGCCCGCTGCCGCCGGCGGGCCCTGAGCCACCTCCCCCAGGCGCAGCGCCGACGCCAGCGCCGCTGTCACCGCAACCGATGAAAGTGGCGAGCAGGCCCGCCGCCAGAGCCCTCACGTGGCGCTCCGGACCAACGCGCGGGCGGGGATCAAGTCCGAGGGGGCGGCGGTGACATGGGCGGCGGCCTCTGCCATCGCGTGCTCCGCCGCAGCACGGGCGCGCGCGAGCCGTTCTTCCAGCGCGCCCTCGAGATCTGCGTCCGGCCCGAGGAGGGAGCGCAAGAACACCTCCCCCGCCTTGTAGCTCGAGCGCACCAGCGGCCCGGACGCGCAGTACAGAAAGCCCATCGCGTTGGCCTCGCGTTCGTATGCGGCGAACGTCTCGGGCGGGACGAAGCGCAGCACCTCGTGGTGTTTGGGAGACGGTCGCAAGTATTGGCCCAGGGTCACGATGTCGACCCCGACTGCGCGCAAGTCGCGCATGGTCTCGATCACTTCATCGTCGGACTCGCCGAGGCCCACCATGATGGAGCTCTTGGTCAACATCGGCCGCTTGTCAGCATCGGCCGCGAAGCGCTTGGCCACGCGCTTGGCGACCGCCAGCACCTCGAGCGACTGGTCGTAGCTCGAGCGCACGTCGCGCACCGTGCGGGTCAGTCGACGCACGGTCTCCACGTTGTGCGCGAACACGTCGGGGTTGGCCTCGGCCGCGCTCTCCACGTCCGCGGCGCGGCCGTGAAAATCCCCCACCAAGGTCTCGATCAACAGGTCCGCGCGAAGCTCCCGCAGCCGCGTCACCGTGCGGCGGACGTGCTCCGCGCCCCCGTCGAGCAGGTCGTCGCGGTTGACCATGGTGAGCACCACGTAGAGCAGGCTGAGCTTGGCGATGGCGCGGGCCACGTGCTCGGGCTCGCGCGAGTCGACCGCGCCGCGCGGATCGCCGGTCGTGACCGCGCAAAAGCGGCAACCACGTGTGCACACGTCACCGAGCAACATCACGGTGGCCGTGCCCTCGCGCCAGCACTCGCCCACGTTCGGGCAGCGCGCCTCTTCGCACACGGTGTAGAGGTCGAGGGAGCGAAGCGTCTGCTTCAGCTCGTGGTAGCGCTCGCCACCTGGCGCGCGCACACGCAGCCAATCGGGCTTGGGAGCGAAGCGGCCAGTCATGCCTAGCTCTTAGTGCCGGTCGAAGCCTGGCGCCAGCTGTTGTAGCGTGCGGCCCATGGGCAAAGGTGTCGTCCTCATCACGGGATCCAACGGAGAAATCGGCCACAGCTTGATCCACCGCATCGCGGAGGAGGGTCGCTACCACGTGGTGAGCTTGGACCTGACGCCCGCGCCCGACGGGCTGCGCGGCGCGTGCCTGGCCAGCTACACGGGCAACATCATGGATCGCTACCTGATGGACCAGATCGCGGCCCACCACGAGATCGTGGCCGTGTTCCACCTCGCGGCGCTGCTCTCCACCCGCGGCGAGCGCGATCCGGAGCTGGCCCATCAGGTCAACGTCGAAGGCACGCTCAACCTGTTGCGCGTCGCGCAGCAGCAATCCGGCCGCCTCGGACGCCCGGTGCGCTTCTTGTTCCCGAGCTCGATCGCGGCATTCGGTCTGCCCGACACGGCGACCAAAGCCAAGGTCGGCAAGATTGGCGAGGACGAGTGGAACGTGCCGGTCACCATGTACGGCTGCAACAAGCTCTACTGCGAGCACCTGGGCCGCTACTTCACGCGCCACCACCGCCAGCTCGGCGCGCTCTCGAGCGTCGCCCGCCTCGACTTCCGGTCGCTGCGCTTTCCCGGCTTGATTTCGGCGGACACGGTGCCGACGGGGGGCACCAGCGACTTCGGGCCCGAGATGTTGCACGCCGCCGCCAAGGGCGAGCCTTACGCTTGTTTCGTGGGCCCCGAGGCCAAGATCCCGTTCATGGCCATGCCGGACGCGGTCGACGCGCTCACCGGCCTGCTCGACGCGGAGCCGAGCAAGCTGAGCCGCGTCGTGTACAACGTGGGCGCCTTCAGTCTGTCCGCGGCGGAGATCGCCGAGCGGGTGAAGAAAGCCTACCCCGGCGCCGACATCACCTACGCCCCGGACAGCGTGCGCGCCAAGATCGTCGACTCTTGGCCCGAGGATGTGGACGACAGCGCAGCCCGCGCCGACTGGGGCTGGTCACCACGTTTCGATGCTGCCCGGGCGTTCGACGAGTACTTGGTGCCGCGCATCCGTGCTCGCTACGCGAAGTAGGCTGGCTGCGGTCAGACCCGCTCGAGCTGGGCAGGCACGTGCTTGTGCCAAGGGGTTCCCACGAACGGGTCGCGCTCCTCGATCGAAGTGAGCTCATTCGGCGCGATGCCTGCCGCCACGGTCGTACCCTCGTCGGGGTAGTCAGTCCCCAAACCATTGGGCAACGACAAGTGCCCGCGACGCATCGAGTCGGAGATCTCGACCTTGACCAGGAGCGAGCCTCGCTGGGTCGAGAGGCGCACGACGTCGCCGGTCGTGAGCCCGTGGACCGCCGCGTCGTCGGGGTGGAGGCGCAACGCGCCGGCTGCGTCCTTCTTGCGCCACGCTGGGTCGCGGATGATCGTGTTGGCGGTGAAGGCGCGGCGCTCCCCCGCCGAGAGCACGTAGGGGAAGCGTGGATCCGGCGCCACCTCGTCCTGCGCGAGCGTGCCGAGCTCGCGCAACATGTCCGCCAGATCCAAGTGCAGCTTGCCGTCTGGTGTGCGCAGCCGCTCGGCCATGGTGCCCCACTCCTCGACGCTGAAGACGACACCCCACGGCTGCGTGACGATCGCCTGGAACAGCGCAAGCGCCGACTCGCTGGGGGAGCCGCCGAAGCCTGCACGCGCCACCGCGGGGCCATGCTCCATCACCATCCGGAACACCAGCGCGAGCAGCGCCGCTCCCTCCCGCACGTCGTCCTCGAGCTTCAGCGTGCGGTAGATCAAGGTCGGCGCTTGCGCAGACAAGCGTGGATCCGGGAGCACCGTGGTCAGGAGCGTCTCGACGTAGGCGGCCAGCCCCTGCGCCGCGGCGACCCGCAGCGGGGCGTAGTCGGCCTCGGTCACCGCACCGAGCGCTTCCGCCAGACGCGCGTGGATCTCCGCTTCTGGGAGGCGCTGCGCCGCCGGCGCGAACAACCGCGGGCGCAGGTGGAAGTAGTTCTCGGGAAAGTCCAAGTTGAAAAAGGTGGCCTCGGCCTTCTCGAATTGGGTCGCGGCAGGGAGCACATAGTCGGCCAGGCGCGCCGTCTCGCTCATGGCCACATCGAGCACCACCAGCGTGTCGAGCGCGCGCAGCGCCTCGCGCATCTTCTTCGAGTCGGCCAGCGAGTGTGCGGGGTTGGCGCCCTCGACGATCATCGCGCGGTAGCGCTTGGGGTGATCGCTCAGGATCTCCTCGGCGATCACGTTGCACGGCACCAGGCCCGCCACGATCGGCGCTCCCGCCACCGGGCTCTTGCGACCGCTCGCGCCCCCGGCGAACGCGACCATCGGCTTGGGCGCGAAATGGGTGCCCGGGCGACCCATACTCCCGGTCAGGACGATCAGCGCGCGGTGCAGGTAGCTGACCAGCGTCGAGTGGTGGTTCATCTGCACGCCGAGGTCTTCGAAGCTGGCGAACGCCTTGGCGCCACCGATGGCGCGCGCAGCGCGGCGTACCAGCTCCTCGTCCACTCCGGCTCGCTCCGAGCAGGCGGAGATCGACAGCGCACGCAGCTCAGCGAAAAGCTGCTCCTGACCAACCACGTTTCGCGCCACGAAGTCGCTGGCGAACAGGCCCTCGTCGAGCATCGTGCGCAGCACGGCACAGAGCAGCCAGGCGTCCTTGCCCGGGCGCACGGCCAAGTGGATGTCTGCCAGCTCAGCGGTCTCGCTGCGCCTGGGATCGACGACGATCAGCGTGCGGGCCGGGTCCTTGGCGATTTCCTTCAAGGTGACTCGCGCTCGCGGGATCGAGTGCGAGTGCCAAGGGTTCTTGCCCAAGAACAGCGCTACATCGCAGTGCTCGAAATCAGCGCGCGTGGCCGTGCCCATCACCCGGTCGCTGATCCAAAACTCGCCCGTCTTTTCCTGCGCGAGCGCGCTCGATCGATAGCGCGAGCCCAACGCTCGACGAACACCGCTCGAGTACAGGCCAGGCAGGTGGTTCCCCTGCCCGCCGCCCCCGTAATAGAAGATCGTGTCGCCGCCGAAGCGATCGCGCACCGCAGCGAGCCGAGCCGCCACCTCGCGGATCGCAGTGTCCCAGTCGACCGCCTCGAAGCTGCCGTCGGGCTTGCGTCGCAGCGGCGCGGTCAAGAGGTCGCGACCGTGCTGGTAGTGGTCCAAGCGGTGCGCCTTCTCGCAGGCGTAGCCGCGCGAGGATGGGTGCCGCTTGTCGCCCCGCAAACGAACCAGGTGACGACCCTCGTCGCCGCCGAGCTCGACCTCGAGGCCGCAGTTGCACTCGCACAGGATGCAGGCGGTAGGCTTGGTCGTATGGCTCATGTCCCCGCTGGAGACATAGCACGCGCTGACGCCTGCGTCGCGATCGGTTACGCGGGCCGGGTGGGACGGCCGACGCTCTCGACCTGCTTGAGGCTGCTGCCCTGCGTCGTGCTCGGGTGGACCGCTGCCGCGGCAGCACAACCCAGCGAGACGAAACCACCGACGATGCTGACGTTGCGCCTCGAGGCCCCCGGCGAGTGCCCCGATCGCGCAGCCCTGGAGCTGGAGCTCGAGCGCCTGCTCGGCGAGGCCGGTTCGCGGGGGGCGCCGCTCGACGCCAAGGTGCGCGTCGACAAGCTCAAGAACGAGACCTTCCGGCTGCGGCTGGAGCTCAAGCAGAGCGGCCGGTCCAGCGAGCGCAAGCTGTCAGGCTCGAGCTGCGCCACGCTGCTCGAGACCGCCGCGTTGCTGATCGCCATCGCACACGATCCCAGCGCGGTCGTGGAGCGAAAGCCGGCGCCGGTGATCCCGCAGGTGTTGCCCAGCGAACCGCCGCCACCGCCGCCCCCGGTCGTGGTGGCCCCTCCACCCCCCCCGAGCGTTCCCGCCTGGGCGTGGACCGCTCCGGCTGCCCCCGTGGAGCCCTTGGGGCTCGGGTTGCTCTTGCGCGCGGGCCCGCTGTTCGGGGTCGGCGACCTGCCGGATCCTCACGCGGGCTTCGCGGTCGCGGCAGCCCTTCGAATCGAAGCGTTCCGGGTCGAGGCCGGGTTCGAGCTCGGGGCTGGATCCACCGAGACGCTCGACCAACGCCCCAACACCGGCGCAGACTTCATCCGGCTGAGCGGCGTGCTGCGGGGTTGCCGTGTGATCTGGCCGTTTGACGGGGGCCGCTGGCCTCGCGCCGCCCTCGATCTCGACCTCGCGGGCTGCCTGGGGATCGAGCTGGGCACGGTCTCCGGTGAGGGCTTCGGGGTCACGAACCCCGAGCGCGGCACGGCCCTGTGGGCGGCACCGCGCTTCGATCTGCGGTTGGGCCTGGGCGTCGCAGGCCCGCTGGGCGTCGCTGCCGACGTGGGCCTGGCCGTGCCTGTGGATCCGCGCAGGTACGTCCTGCGCGGGGGCCAGAGCGCCACCGTCCTCGTCGTGCACGAGCCGTCGGTCGTGGCCGGCCGCGCCGGCATCCTGGCCGAGATCCAGCTTTGAGCAGCCGGGCACGATTTGTTTCACGGGATCGCCGCGGCCCGGACACTAGTACATCGTCCGCGAGTTTCTTCGCGTACAGACGATGTACCGAAGAGGGAGGTGCAAGTGAGCAGAAGTAGCCCGAGCATTGGAGAACGCTGCACTAGGATCGAATGAGCGTGGTGCTCGCCGCTTCCAGCCAGGCGCCGGTCGCCGAGGCCCCAGCCTCGGGCGCGCTGCCGTCGTTCGAGGAGCTGTACGACGAGCACGTCGACCGCGTGTTTCGCGCGCTTCGCCGCTTCGGCGTGGCCGAATTGGCGATCGAGGACGCGGTGCAGGACGTGTTCGTGACGGCGTACCGCAAGCTTGGCAGCTTCGAGGGACGGAGCGCGCTGTCGACGTGGCTCTACGGCATCGCGCTCCAGGTCGCGCGCAACTACCGCCGAAGCGCGCGGCGCCGCCCCGAGACGCCGACTGAAGACGCGGCGCTCGACGGGCCCAGCGGGCAGTGTCTCGAGCGCACGCTGGAGGAGGCCGAGGCCGTGCGCATCCTGCACCAACTCCTCGACGAGCTCGACGACGACAAGCGAGAGGTCTTCGTGCTTGCCGAGCTCGAGCAGCTGTCGGCGCCGGAGATGGCCGCTTCGCTGGGCGTCAACGTCAACACGTTGTACGCGCGCGTTCGCGCCGCGCGCGCGGCCTTCGAACAGGCCGTGGCTCGACACCGCGCGAGGGATCGATGGAGGCTGAAATGAAGCTGAGCCGAGAAGCTCGCGGCTTGGTCGAGGCAGCACGGCGGCAAGGTGGCGGCCCCACCGCGGCTCAGCGCGATCGCATCCGCCGCGCCGCGCTGGTGGCGATGGCGACGGGGACCGTGGCCGGGGCGACCGCCACGGCCTCCTCCGCCGCGGCCGCGGTCGCCACGGGCTCCGGCTTGAGCCTCGCCGGCAAGCTGGGGGTCGGCTTGTTTGCGCTCGCGGTGGCGGGCGGAGGGGCGGCGCTGATCAGTCGGGCAAGCACCGACTCCGCCGCCGCGTCGCCGCCGGCGACGTCCCACGCCGTGAGCCCCACGGCCCCGGCCGCGCCGCCCACCTCCGCGCCGGCGGAAGCGAGGGTGCCGAGCGTCGTGGCATCGAGCGAAGCCCCGTCCACGGCAAGCGGCAGCCGAGAGCCCGCCCGCCCCGCGCTCGTCCCGAGCCTCGAGCCGAGCGTCGCCACCGCGGACAGCTTGGCGGAGGAGACCGCTCTGTTGCGCGCCGCGCAGTCGGCGCTCGGCTCGGGACGTGCAGCCGAAGCGCTCGCGGCGCTGGACCAACACCAAACTCGTTTCCCCAAGGGAGTGCTGGCGCTGGAGCAGCGCGCGCTGCGAGCCATGGCGCTGTGCGCCTCGGGCCAGACCGACGCGGGACGCGCCCTTTCGAGCGCGCTGTCGGCGAGCGCGCCTGGGTCGCCGTTGGCCGAACGGGTCAGCACTGCCTGCAGGTGATCGGTTTGCGTCACGGGTCCAGCGCTGGCCGGACACACACCTCATGTACGGGCGCTGTGCCCGCCTTCCCTTCGGAGACCTGCCATGAACGTCCGACCGCTTCCTCGCTTGCTCGCCTTCACCACCGTGCTCGCTGCGTTTCCGCTGATCACAGGAGCCGCCGGCGAGGGCTGCGGGGGCGACGTGACCGTGGGCTCCGACGAGCCTTGTGTCATCGGCGGCTGCAGCAGCGAGCTGTGCGGCGACGAAGAGCTGGCCTCGGATTGCGCCTGGAGCGACACCTACGCCTGCTACCAGCAGCTGGGCACCTGCGAACGGGCCGAGGACGGCGCGTGCGGCTGGCGGCCCACGCCGGAGCTGCAAGCTTGCCTCGACAACGGCGGCCCCGATCCCGCGCCCTGCGTGATCACCGGCTGCAGCGGCCAGTTGTGCGCGGACGAAGACACGCCGAGCACGTGCGAGTGGACCGACGCCTACGCCTGCTACGGCGATTACGGCGTGTGCGAGCGCGACGAAGCCGGAGCGTGCGGTTGGCGCCAAACCGAGGAGCTGATCGAGTGTCTGGCCGATCCTCGCGTCCCCGTCGAAGAAGCCTGCGTCAAGAACAACGGCGACGCCTGCACCAACGACGCAGACTGCATCAGCGGCGGGTGTGGCGGCGAGCTGTGCTTCAACCCCGCCGTCAGCGAGGGCGGGTCCACCTGCGAGTGCACCATGCCGAGCTTGGGCTGCGGCTGCGTCCAGGGTGTGTGCACCTGGTTCGAGTAGACGTCGCCCTGGGCCGCAACCAAGCCGGCCCAGCCGCGTAGACTGGAGTCGCCGCCATGCGCTCCTACTCGCTCGATCAGTCCCGCCGCATCTACGCGGCCTCGCAGCTCTCCGCGCTGGCCCTGGCCGTCGGCGTCGCGCAGGTCTTGCCCCTCGCGTCAGCCTACGAACGCGCGCTCGGCGGCGGCGCGGCCGCCACGATGTTCCTGTACTCGTGGAGCCTGATCTACAGAAACTCGGGCTTCTTCGACGTGTACTGGAGCGTCGCGCCCATCGCCTGCGGCGTGGCCTGGGTGCACCAGGCGGGGGCCTGGCAAGAGCCACGCGCGCTGCTCGCGCTCGGCGTCACCGCGCTCTGGGGGGTTCGGCTCACGAGCAACTGGGTGCGCCACTTCCAGGGCCTCGATCACGAGGACTGGCGCTACGTGGACCTGCGCAAGAAGGCGGGCAAGAACTACCCCCTCGCGAGCTTGTTCGCGCTGTTCGTGTTTCCGTTCACGCTGGTGTCGTTCGGCTCGCTGCCGCTGTTCGCGGCCGCCAACAGCCGCACTCCGCTGGGCCCTCTCGATGCGGTCGCGCTGCTCGTCGGCGTGGGGGCGGTGTGGATCGAGGCGGCGTCGGACCGACAGCTCCACCGCTTCCGCCGTGAGAACACGGACGCCAAACGCTTCTTGGACAGCGGGCTGTGGGCCTACTCACGCCACCCGAACTACTTCGGCGAGGCACTGTATTGGTGGGCTGCGGCCCTGTTCGGCCTTGCGGCATCGCCCTCGCCGCTCATGGTGCTCGGCGCGCTCGGCGTGACAGCCATGATCGTGTTCGCCAGCATCCCGATGGCCGAGGCGCGCGCGCTCGCCAAACGTCCCGCGTTCGCGGAGTATCAGCGCCGCGTGTCGCGCTTGATACCGTGGTTCCCTGCACGCTGATGACGTGCTGCGTCGAGCAGCAAAGCTGCTCCACAAAGTTGGCGCGCTACGTTCGAGAGTGACACGCTTCGAGCATGCGGCAGTGGTCGGGTCGCGCACGAGCTTGGTGGCTTTCGCTCGTGACGCTTTGTCTGGGGTGTGGTGGGAGCGTCGCGGACGCGCCGAAGGGTCGCTCGCTCCCGGACGAGCCGGCGAACGAGGTCGACGGCCGAACCGGGGAGGTCACGCTCACGAGCTCGGGCGAACCCGCCGCCGCGAGCGAGGACTTGCCGCCGGTGCCGGATGGCCCACGCCTTTGGGCGTACGATGGCTTCGAGAAGATCGTGCAGAAGCCGGATCTCAAGGCTCCGCTCATCGGCCTGATCCGAGCAGGTCAATCCGTGCCGCTGGCAGATCCCGCACCGCTCAAGGGGCCGGGCGTCTCCGCCTGCAAGGGCGGGTTCTACGCCGTCAAGCCGCGCGGGTTCGTGTGCTCAGGCACACGCTCCACGACGGATGCGACCGATCCGCGCGTGCGTGCAGCGCGCGAGGTGCTGCCAGATCCGCGCAAAGTGATGCCCATGCGCGTGGGCGTGGTGATCGCCGACGCGCCCCAATACACGCGCATCCCCACGGCGGCGGAGCAGACAGCGGAGGAGCCAGGCCTCGCTGCATACAAAGACAAGCTGCGCGCCGGCAAGATCGAGATCAAGGAAGGCACGCTCGATCCCAAGCCCGCCGGCAAGGGACCTTCTGTGGCATTCCGCGAGTACCTCGACGTGCAGAAGCCGAAGCTCAAGTCGGACGAAGTGGCCTACGAGGGGCGCAAGATGTCGTTCACCGGAGAGTTCGACGCCGAGGGCCGCACGTTCTTGGTCACCCCCGATCTGACGCTGGTGCCCAAGGACAAGGTCCGCTTCGTCGAGGCCTCCACCTTGCGCGGGATCGATCTCAAGAAGGGTGAGCACAAGTTTCCGCTCGGCTACACCTGGATCGAGGACGCTCCCAAGTTCACTCGCTACCAGGACGGATCGTTCGTGGAGACCGGCGCCGTGTTTCCGCGCCACACGTTCGTAGGCCTCGAGGGTCAGCTCGTGCGCCACAAGGGTGTGAACTATTGGAAGACCAGCGACGGCACATTCGTGCGCAACGAGCTGGTGACCGTGTTCAAGAAGCGCCAGAACAAACCCGACAAGATCGGCAAAGACGGGAAATGGGTCGAGGTGCGCATCACATGGGGAACGCTGGTCGCCTATGAGGGTGACACGCCCGTCTTCGCCACCGCCATTTCACCGGGGATCGATGGCGTGACTCCACGCGCCCACGGCCACAACACCAAACGCGGCAACTACACCATTGGGTGGAAGCTCATCAGCCACGACATGAATGGCGTCGAGAAGAGCAAGCCGTGGGCCGTCGACGAGGTGCCCTTCGTGTCCTATTACAAGGATGGCTTCGCGCTGCACGCTGCGTGGTGGCACGACGACTTCGGCCGCCCGAAGAGTCACGGCTGCGTCAACCTCGCGCCGGCAGACGCGCAATGGTTGTGGAATTGGGTCGAGCCTGGTTTGCCCGAGGGTTGGTACGCGGTCGCCGCCTTCCACCCCGAGGTGAAGGGCACCACCGTCGTCATCTCCCCCTGAGCCGCCCTCAGACGAACAGCGAGCTGACCGAGTCGGAGTTGTGGATGCGGCGGATCGCCTCCGCCAACAGGCGGGCGATGCTGACGACCTTGAACTTGCCGGTCGCCTTGGCGTCTTCGCTCAGCGGGATCGAGTTGGTGACGACCACCTCGCTCAGCGGCGACTCTGCGATGCGCTTGATGGCGGGCCCGCTGAGCACGGCATGGGTGGCGCAGGCCGCCACGTCCTTGGCGCCAGCGCCGATCAGGGCGTTGGCGGCGTTCACCAGCGTGCCAGCGGTGTCGATCATGTCGTCCAGGATCAAGCAGCGCTTGCCCTGCACGTCGCCGATGATGTTCATCACCTCGCTGACGTTCGCCTTCTCGCGGCGCTTGTCGATGATCGCGAGCGAGCCGAACAGCCGCTTGGAGTATGCACGAGCGCGCTCCACACCTCCTGCGTCGGGCGAGACCACCACCACGTCGTTCGAGTAGTTCGCCTTGAGGTGCTGATCCAGCAGCGCTGGCATGGCGAACAAGTGGTCGAACGGGATGTTGAAGAAGCCCTGGATCTGCGAGGCGTGCAGGTCGAGCGCGACGATGCGGTTCACGCCCGCCGCGACGACCAGGTCAGCCACCAGCTTGCTGGTGATCGGCGTGCGCGGCGCCACTTTGCGGTCCTGGCGCCCGTAGCCGTAGTAGGGGATCACCGCCGTGATGGACCCCGCTGACGCCCGCCGCAGCGCGTCGGCCATGATGAGGAGCTCCATCACGTGGCCATTCACGGGCGCGCAGGTGGGCTGCACGATGTAGGTGTCGACCCCACGAACGTTCTCGAGGATCTCGCAGAAGGTCTCGCCGTCGCTGAAGTGCGACACCTTCGACTTCCCGATCGGCAGCTCGAGGTGCTGGCAGATCTCGGCCGTAAGTGGAGGATTCGCGTTCCCGGAGAAGATACTCACCCGCTTGAACATCGAAGACCCCTTCGAAGGTGAACGGCGAGCGGGTAACAGCCGTGGGATCCGCCGTCAAGCTCTCGCTCCGCGCCGACCGCTTTTCGACTGAAACAAAATCTCCCGGGCCTCCCCAACAAGCAGCGCCGAAGGCCCCACCACCTCGCCAATCGCACGGGAGATTCGACGGGCTTGCCAGTCGAAAACAAGAAACAAACCTCCCCACTCGCGTCCTCAGCGCCGAGGTGCTGCGCCCGGGACCGACGGGCACGGGAGAACAGCGCCGCAGGCTCCGCCAGGCGCGGACGGGCACGGGAGGATTCTCACGAAAGAAATGGCAAGTCGAGTGGCGCGTGAGTAGAGCTGCCGCTCGCATGGGCTCGCTGGTGGTGATCGGCAACTTCGACGGCGTTCATCGCGGCCACCGGGCCGTGCTCGAGGGCGCCGCCGGCGAGGCGGAGCGCATGGGCCTCGTCCCCAAGCTGCTGACCTTCCACCCGCACCCGGCCGTCACCTTGGGCCGCACGCCGCCGCCGCTCTTGACGCACCAGCGCCGCAAGCGCGAGCTCATCGGCGAAATCGCACCCACGATCGAGCTGTGCGAGACCGTGTTCGACACCGCCTTCGCCGCGCAGTCCCCGGCCCAGTTCGCACGCTGGCTGGTGGATACCCTCGCGGCCCAGCAGGTGGTGGTGGGCGACAACTTCCGCTTCGGCAAGGCTCGCCAGGGCGACTTTGCCCGCCTGGTCGAGCTCGGCACGGAGCTCGGGTTCGGTGCACGCAGTGAGCCGTTGCGCGGCGACGCGCTCGGTGGCTGGTCCAGCACGCGCGCGCGCAAGGCGATCCTGGCGGGGGACCTGCACGAGGCCACGAACGTGCTCGGACGCCCGCACATGCTCACGGGCCGCGTCGCGCACGGCAAGGCGCTGGGCCGGACCATCGGCGTGCCCACTGCCAACTTGGGCGACGTCGTCGAGGCGCTGCCAGCGCTCGGGGTGTACGCGACGCGCGTCGAGGTCGAGCGCGAGCACGGGCCGGTCGAGCTGGGTTACGCCGCCACCAGCGTCGGCCTGAACCCAACCACGGACCAGGACGGGCGCGTCAAGGTGGAGGCGTTCATCTTGGATTTCGACGGAGACCTGTACGGTCAGCCGCTGCGCGTGCACCTGCTCGAGCGCCTGCGCGGCGAGCAGCGCTTCGACTCGGTCGCGGAGCTCAAGCGGCAGATCGACGAGGACGTAGCGGCGACGCGGCGAGTCGCCGCGGCGCGCCGCGGGTAACCGCGCACGGGCGGTCGTGCTAGAGCCTCCGGCGGGAGACGATCGAACGCCATGGAACGCAAGGATCTCGAGGCACTGTCCCGTGAGGAGCTGATCGCACGAGCGGAGGCGGTGGGCGTAGTTCGCCCGCGTTCTCTCACCATCCCGGAGCTGATCGACGACATCCTCAGCGCCACCCAGCGCGGCGCCGACAGGAAGCGCGGCTGGTTCGGCCGCGCGCGCGACCTGCTCACCAGCGTGATCGATCGCGGCCTCGCGGGAGAACCCCGCGCACGGCGCGGAGATGGCCGCCCCGCCGCGCCGGCACCCCCGCCGTTGCCCACCGTCACGCTGGCAGAGATCTACGCCGCGCAAGGCCATCTCGAGCGCGCGATCACCACGCTCGACCAGGTGCTCGCCAAGGAGCCAGGACACTCCGACGCCGAGGGCTTGCGCACGCGGTTCAGGGAGCAACTCCAGAAGACCAAGCCCAGCACGCCCCCCCCTGTGATGGAGGCCAAGCTCGAGCCAGTGCCCGCAGTGGCGGAGCCGTCGGCGCCATTCTTGGCTGGGCACGAGAAATTTCCGCTTTCTGATTCAGCTGGCAAGCCAGGTGAATTCTCGCGGGCCGAGCCTACCGCAGAGCCATCGGCGACCGCGGAGCCGGCCCCGACTCCGCAACAGGCGCTCGATGAGCCCGCTGACAGCCCGGTGGAGGCCGCGGAAACCGCCTTCGAGACGGACGAAATCGTGGCGCTCGCGGTCGATCCCACGACGCTCTACCTGTACTGGGAGGTGCGGCCCGAGTCGCTCGCGCGCCTGCGCGCCGACCACCCGACCGGCGCATTGACCGTGCGCGCGGCTTCTGTCGTCGCGAGTGACGGTGGCGCACGAAGCGATGTGCGCGACGTGCGCGTCGACGCTCTGTTCGGCGAGCTGTTCGTGCACGGCATAGAACCCCAGGCGAACGTGCGCGTGTCGATCGGCTTCAAACACGACGCCGGCTTCGCGCCCATCGCGGTAGGCGTGGAGCTCTCCACGCCCAGGCGCGCGCCCACGACGGAGGTGGCCACGACCTTCCGCAAAATGAGCGATCCTCCGGCGCCGCGCGCCCATGAGCACGCTCCCGCCGCTGGCGCTGCTCCGCGCAGAGACCGTGACGAGGTGTTGCTCGCGAAGTTTCCTGCCGGCGTCTGGTTCGATCCCAAGACGCGTGTGATCGTCCACGCCAGCGTGGAGGGCCCGGCAGATATCGCCGAGCGAGCGCTGGAGGGGGAGCGCGAGCTCCATCTGCGGCCACTCGGGTCGAGCGACCTGCTGCGGCGCACCGTGGTGTGGGCTTCGAATCCGACGGCCTGATCACTTTTGTACGCAACTGGCGCGGCCGGTTGTCGATTCATCACACATGAGAATTCGAAGCATCTGCGCGCCGCGCGCGCTGGCACTCGTGTACCTGCTCGTCACGCCACTGCACGCACGCGCCGCTGACGGCTCGTCGGGAGAGGAGCTCGACGACGCGCCGCCGGTCGAGCTCGATCCGCGACGCCCCGAGCGCGAGCTCGACTTCGTCGCGAGAGGCCTCTCACTCTCGCTGCTCGCGTCGGTCGGGGCCGACGACGAGGCCACCGGCGCCGCCGCACATCGAGCGCTCAAGAGCCGGACCATGCTCATGCTCTCTGGCTCACTCGAGGATCTGATCGCGCCGCGCACGAGTCGCCGACCACGCGGGGTCGGGCTGACGCTGGCGAGCGACGCGCAGTCGCCCTCCGAGGCGCCCGGCCCTGAGCCTCAGGGGGCGCTCGCTCGCGGCTGCGTGAGGGCCGCCCTGCGTCAAGCTCGCACCCAGGCAGAGCTCGGTCGCCTCGCGGACGCCTCGACCCGCGCACGGGTGTCAGGCCTGGTACCGGAGCTGCGCCTGCGTGTGGCTCGCGTCATCGACGAGGATCAGAGCCTCTCCCCCACCGAGTACGATCCCGACCGCGTGACCGCGTCGGGCGGTAGCAGCTGGTGGTTCGAGGGGCGCGCCACGTTCAAGCTCGATCGTCTGGTGTTCGCGGACGAAGAAGTGGCGCTCCTGAAACTGCGCGCCGAGGAGCGAGAGCGAGAGCGAGAGCTGGTCGCCGAAGTGATGCGCGCATTCGGCCACTATCGGCGCGCGGAGCTCTTGCTCGCGATCCCGGATCTGGAGCTCTTGGCGCGCGAGCGCGCCGAGATCGACCGCGCCCTCGCCCACGAGCAGCTGGACGTCCTGACTCAAGGTTGGTTCAGCGAAGAGCTGACCCGCAAGGACAAGGCTGCAAGTGCTCAAATGAAATCTGGAGAGAGCACCACCGTCGCCGTGTCCGACGCCGAGTCTTCACCCTGGTCCGTCACGACCAACGTCAGCTCCAGCGTTTGGCCGAGCAACGACTCGATCGGGTGGGCGGAGTCATCGACCCGGAAGCGAAGGCCGAAGATCTTGCAGAAGTCGCCTTCATCGGGATCGAAGGTGAACACGACGATCAAGGGCAACGGCTCGTAGTCGAGATCCGGAAAGCGCCCTCGCACCTCGGTCACCGAGCCGCTCTGCGCCAGGTTCTTCACCCGCGCTGCGATCCACACGTGATAGCCGCCTTGAGGCCCCGCCTCGACCTGCAGCACCTCGTTGTCCGCCAGATCGTGGTAGTCGGTCTGGCCCTCGCCGATCAGCACCGTGGGGGCGCCACCAGGCTCACACAGGTCCCCCGTGCTGCCGCCAGCCCAATGCTCGTAGTACTCGGGCAAGGCGCTCGCATCTTCGTCCGCGGAGCCGCACTCCCCACCCAGACAGGTCTCGCCAGCGCCGCACTCGATATCGACGCACTCGTCCTCGAGCACCACCTCGAACAAGAGCTTCTTGTCGCCGAGGATGGTGGTCGAGGCCAGACGCTCGACGATCTCGACCCCGTCATCGAAGCCCACGAGTCGCAGCGACACCTCACTGCCCTCCGCCAGCTCCCCGCTCGAGATCTCGAACGGGATATCCAGGTTGGGGCCGGCGAAAACCTGCTCGCGACCCGCGACGCCATCGACCGTGACCGTGGCGCGCACCTCCGTGAGCACCGCGGTATGCGGGATCTCCGAGCTGATGCCGAACACCACCTCGCCGCTCGGCGCCTCACAACCTGGAGACATCCAAGCGAGGAGGACCCCAGCCAGCATGGCTGGGAAAGTGGCGAGGGGGCGTCTCACATGCTCACTTCACGTCTTCGATCAACCCCAGGAACTCGGGCGCGGGGATGAACTTGGTGATGCGCTTGAGCTCCTTGCCGCTCGAGTCGAGCAGCAGCACCGCCGGCAACCCCTTCACGTTGTACTTCGCGAGTGTGGCGTCGATCTTCTCGTCGTCGCCCATGTTGGTGGCGTCGACCTTCACCGCGACGAAGCGGCCGGCCTTCACCTTCACGTCGGGGTCGGCGAAGGTCTTGGCCTCGAGCTCCTTGCAGGCTCCGCACCAATCGGCGCCGAAGTCGATCAACAACGGGCGGCCTTCGGCCTGGGATGCTTCGACCGCCTTCTGCAGGTCCTTGCCGAACTCGAGCGGCGGGTAGGCCTTCTCGCCGGTCTTCTTCGCCTCCTCTTCGGCCTTGGCTTGGAGCTCGGCGGCGTCGATCTCCTTCGGCTTCTCCAGGCCGGCCACCAGCAGGAACCCGCCCACTACGCTGGCCGCGATGCCGGTCCCCTTGCGGACCTTGGTGCCCACGCCGCCGTCGTCCCAGTTGACGTGCACCGCGCCGAGCGCGAGACCCAGGATGGCGACGCCCGCCGCGATGGCCAGGAACTGGAAGTTGTTCTTGGCGAACTGCCCCAACTCCGGGAACGCGTTCTTGAGGTAGTAGAGCGCCAACACCAGCATCACGATGCCGAAGAAGGATTTCACCCACACCATCCACTTGCCGCCCTTGGGCAGCCCCGCGGCGAACGTCCCCACCACCCAAAAGAGCAGGCCGAGGCCGATCGCGTAGGAGAGGCCGAACGTCACACCCAGCGGCACGCTCTGCTTCTCGGTCACCACCGCCATCATCGAGATGAGCACGGGACCGGAGCACGGCGCAGCGACGAGGCCGCTGACCAGCCCGAGGGTGAACGCACCACCTGAGCCCACGCCGCCGACGGACGACAGGCGCTGCATCACCGAGTCCGGCAGCGTGAGCTCGAAAGCACCGAACATCGAGGCGGCCATCACCACGAACACGGTCGAGATGCCGACGATCACCCAGCGGTTGGCCAGGATCGCGCCGAACACGCCGCCCGTCATCGCGACCACCACGAACATGCCGGTGAACAGCGTCACCATGCCCGCGACGAACGCCGTCGACAGCATCATCGCCTCGCCCCGGCTCTTGGCTTGCTTGGCGCCGAACACGCTGACGGTGATGGCGATCATGGGGTACACGCACGGAGTCAGGCTCGTGAGGAAGCCGGCGCCGAACGAAACCAGCGCGGCCTTCCAGACGCCCACCTCCAGCGCGGCGGAGAACTGACTGCCTTCATCGGCGAGCGCCACGCTCGGCAGCGCGAGCAGTACCGACAGGACGAGAAGCCACAAGCTGAGCGACCGGATCGTGTTCGCGTTTCGCATCGACGCTTCCTTAGCTGAGGATGTGGAGTGTAATACGAAGTCCGGATTTTGCCCGCCCCGATCGCAGCGGCCTGCGTTGTCGCGCCGACAACGGCCCGTTCTGCCGGCCGGATCAGCGCCCGCGCGACAGGCTCGAGAGCACCCGGCGAGCCCGGCTGAGCTCGCCGTCGAGCGCGATGCTGGTCACCGCGCGCCCCGCCTCGGTGCGCTCGACGAACGCCTCCAGGTAGGCGCGCGCGTCGCGCTTCTTTCCGTGCGCGTGGGAGAGGAGCCCCAACACGAATCGCCCGTACCCCTGCCCCGCAGGAACCGACGCCAGTCGTTCGATGAGGTCTTCGAGATCGACGACCCGCTCCCCGGCGGCCGCCCGCGCCAGCGCCAAATGTCCCTGATAGAGGGGCTTGTCGCGCGTGCCCCAGCGCGCCGCGCGCTCCAACGCGCCGATGGCGTCCTGGTAACGCGAGGCCAGGTAATACAAGCTGCCCAACGTCCACCAGTGGAAGGCCCTGCGGCTGGCCGGGCCCACCCGCGCCGCAGTGCGCAGATGGCGCGCGGCGGCGGCCAAGTCCCCCAGCGCAGCCGCCGCCCTGGCAGCGTCTTGGTGCAGAACGTCCGTCAGGACGCCGAGCGCCAGCGACTGTTCGGTCACGATGAACGCTTCGCGAAAGTGGCGCTGCTCGAAGTGACAGAGATACAGCTGTCGGAGCAGCATGGCGTGGGTCGTGCGGTCGATGCGGGCGCGGGAGGCCAACCCTCTGCGGGCCCAAATGCCTCGCGATCGAGGGGTCTTTGCCTCCATGGCGCGGGCCAAGAACTCTTCGGGCATCAGACTTCTGGCGCGGGACGCTGTGGCTGGCGGTCGGGGCCGTGCGGGGCGAGGGCGCTCGCTCGTGGCGCGCCGAAGCTTGCGTCGCGAGCTCGGAGGCTCGGATCGGCTGGCGCCCGGGGACACCGCCCCGCGAGAAGCGGGCTCGGCGGCGCCCTTCGCGGTGACAGGCGCGCCTTGCCCTGCCTCGAGCAGGGGGAAATCTGGGGAATGGTCGCGGTCCTTGGGCCGGGCCACGACTGCGAGCGTAGCAGTCCCTAAACGCGCGTCCAGAAAGCTGCGAGTCGACCGCTTGCCCCGGCCCGCGCGTTGAGCCATCGTCCGGGCGGTGCGAATCGTGTGCATGTCGCTGCTCCTGAGCGCGCTCGGCTGCGGTCACCCGGCGAGCCGCGAGGAGTGTCAGATCATCTTCGACAAAACCGCCGAGCTCGAGCTCAAGAAGCAGAACATCGAAGACCCGCGCCTGGTCGAGTTTCGGACCAACGCCTTCATGGAAGCCGAGGGCAAAGAGCTGATCGAGAAGTGTGTGGGTCGCACGATCACCAAGAGCGCGCTCGAGTGCGTGAAGCGGGCGGAGTCGTCCGCGGCGATGGAGCAGTGTCTGTACTGAGCGGTCCGCCTCGCGCTGATCAGCGCGATCTGTGCGCGACGTTGGCCATCGTGGGGCTCCTCGGCGCGCTGGCCTTGGCGCCGCTGGTCAGCCCGCGGGTCGACGGGGCGGAGGAGCATTGTGCGGCGTTGCTGGCGCGCATGGACGCGCTGTCCTCCCAGGCAACGCCGAGAACGGCCAACCTCAGCGACGATTCGCGTGTATCGCGCTGCGCAGACGGACTCACTCGTGCGGCCGTCGCTTGCGCCGAACGGGCCGACGAGGTCGACCAGCTCGAGCGCTGCTTGCTGCGTTGAGCCCGTCACACGGCCAGCGGAGCCGGGCCACGCGTTGTTGGGGACCGGGGAGAGAGCTTTCTGTTACCCTGGGGGCGCTCAGCGCGAATGAAGCACATCTCCCCGCAGCTCGGCTTCAACAACAACGTCCGGCACAAGGGCCGGGTGTTTCATATCCAGACCGAAGACTCGGGGATCAAACATCCACACATCATCACGCACCTCTTCGCGGATGGTGGTCGCATCCTGAAGTCGACGAAGACCTCCTACGCCGAGTTCCTTGGCGAGGAGGAGCTCGCAAAGAAGGTGCGATCGCTGATGCAGGAGCAGCACAAGGCGATGTTCATCGCCTTGCGCGGCGGCAAGTTCGACCAGATGTTGGGCGACGATCTGCCCAAGGACGCCGCAGACAAACCGGCCGCCTCGGCCTCCGCGGAGGTCAAAGAAGCGCCGCTGCCGCCTCCGCCCCGAGCGCCGATGGGTTCGATCGTGGGCGCGACCGAGTTCGCGTCTCAGGTGCCGGAAGCGGCCCCCTCGAACCCGGGCCAATCCGCGCGCGAAGCGGCCCCGCCAGAGCCGCCCCCGCCCGCTCCGGCCCCCCCCCCGCCGGAGCGCGCGCCGCCGCCCGCGCCGCCGCCGTCCTCTCCGAGCTCAGCGCGTTTGGCGGCGCTGGCCGCCATGGATCCAGCTCCACCGCCGCGCAGCCGGCTCACACCGCCGCCGCCTCGCGCGCAGCACGAGCCACAGATGAACACGAGCCCGCTGCGAGCGCTGGCTTCGCGGCCTCCGGTGATCGAGTCCAACCGGCCGCCGCCCATGAGCCCGCGCACGAATCGAGCGTCGGTGCCACCGATGGCCACCGCCGCCACCCAACCTGCGCTACCTCGTTCCCCTGCGCCGCCCTCGGGGGGACGATCGCTGGACCCCCAGGTTCCCCCTCTTTCCGCGAGCTTGGAGCTCGACCTCGAAGCGCTCGAGCGCGCTGCCGAGCAGTCGCAAGCGCCGGTGTACAAGCAGATCCGCGACCTGCCGCCGCCACCTTCTGCGCTGCTCAAGCCCTCTCCGTCGCGCAACCCTCAGCTCGGCAACACCAGCTACCGCTCCGTCACGCCGCAGGCGACGCAAATCCTGAGCGAGCGCGCCGAAGCCGAACGCCCGCGGCCCAAGGCAGCCGAGCCTCCTGCGTCGAACCGCGGCAAATACGCGCCTTCTCGCCCGGCCAGCATCTTTGGTGCATCACGCCCGAGCGAGGGCTCCTCGATCTTCGGCGAGGACATGATCAGCGAGAAGAGCCTCGACGAGGTCATCCTCAGCTACCTGGCGGAAGACCTCGAGGGCGGCGCCAAGAAGTAGCGCTGCTCGACCCGACTCAGCTGGGCAACACGATCTCGCCCGCCACAGGGTCAACCCGAGCTCCGACCCGGACGGAGCACAGGGAGATGACCCGAAGATGGCTCTCCCTAGGAAAACAGAGTGGAGCTGAAGGGAATCGAACCCATGACCTCCTGCATGCCATGCAGGCGCTCTCCCAACTGAGCTACAGCCCCGAGACGAGGAAGCGCTGTATAGCCAAGGCGCCTCGCTCTGTCTCGCACAAAAGTACAGGCAGCGACGCGCCCGGCCGGAGAGCCTGACCGCGCCCCTTTTTTGCAGCCGCTACAGCCCGAGGAGCTTGGCCACGTAGTAGCGCATCGTCTCGGTGGTGCCGCCGCCGATGCGCAGCAGGCGCTGATCGCGCCACGCTCGCGCGATGCGGTAGTCCTCGATGTAGCCCCAGCCACCGTGGAACTGCAGGCAGTTGTCGGCCACCTCGCTAGCGACGTCACCGACCAGGATCTTGCACATGCTGATGTGCTTGACCGTGTCCATGCTGAGCGGCTGCTTCTTCACGTAGCGCTCCTCGTTGTAGCGGCCGACGGTGGCGTACACGTACGCACGCGCCGACTCGAGCTTGGTGAGCAGGTCGACGAACTTGTGCTGCCACACCTCGCGCTTGATGATCGGCTTGCCGAACGCGGTGCGCTCGCGCCCGTAGGCGACGGCGTCCTCGATCATGTAAAAACCGCCGGACACAGCGGACGCCGCTGCGATCAAGCGCTCGGTCTGGAAGTTCTGCATCAGGTACATGAAGCCCATGTTCTCTTCGCCCAAGCGGTAGCGGGCGGGCAGCCGCACTTCGTCCAGGAACAGCTCGGCCGTGTCGCTCGACCTGTTGCCGATCTTCTTGAGCGCCTTGGCCACCTGGAACCCCTTGGTCTTGGTGGGCACCAAGAAGAACGAGCAGCCGTGTGCGCCCGCCTCGGGGTTGGTCTTGGCCAGCAGCGTCACGAAGTCGGCGCGGGTGCCGTTGGTGATGAACGTCTTCTGCCCGGAAATGACGTAGTCGCCGCCGTCCTTCTTGGCGACGGTCTTGATGCCCGCCACGTCGCTGCCAGCAGCCGGCTCCGACACGCCCAGCGAGGCGATCTTGTCTCCTGCCAAAGCCGGCTTCAGAAACTCCTCGATCTGCTCTTTGGTGCCCAGATCGCTGATGACCGGGGTGGCCATGTCGCTCTGCACCAACAAGCCCATGCCGACGCCCGCGGATTTGCAGCGCGGCAGCTCCTCTGCTTTCACCACGCTGAACCAGTAGTCGAGCCCCCCTCCGCCATGCTCCTCGGGGAAGTGGGCGCCCAAGATGCCGAGCTCGCCGGCGCGCTTGAACACCGAGTTCGGAAAGCAGCCGCTCTCCTCCCACTCCTCGACATGAGGGGCGAGCTCCTTCTCGGCAAAGGCGCGGACGGTCTTCCGGAACTGGTCGTGCTCATCGACAAACGGGTTGAACATGGGGGCTCCTCGAGGGGCAAACCGGCCCCCGGCGAGATGATTCGTACACGAAACTTCCGTTTCCGCAATGCCCGAACGCCCCGGAGGATCACTTGCCTCCCTCTTTGCACGCCGCCGACGTAGCCTCGCTCCCCTCCATGCGGATGCTCGTCCTGTCACGCAGCGCCTCGCTCTACTCCACCAGCCGCATCGTGCTCGCCGCTCGAGCCAGGAACCACGAGGTGTCGGTGATCGACCCGCTCGACTTCCAGATCGTGGTCGCGCGCGGCAAGGCCTCGCTGTACGTGGGCGGGCAGCGCGCGCCCAAGGTGGACGTGGTGGTGCCGCGCATCGGCGCCAGCATCACCAGCTACGGTTTGGCGGTGGTGCGGCAATTCGACCTGATGGGCGTGCCGGTGCTGAACAACGCGACCTCCATCGGTCGCAGCCGGGACAAGTTGCGGGCGCTGCAGATGTTGGCGCGCGCGGGCCTCGACGTGCCGACCACCGTCTGCGCGCGAAGTCCCGCCGGGCTCGAGGCTGCGCTCGAGCTGGTGCGCGGCTGCCCTGCGATCGTGAAGCTCCAGCAAGGCACGCAAGGGATCGGCACGATGATCGCCGACACCGCCCAGGCTGCCCACGCGCTGCTCGAGACCTTCTGGGCCATGGGCCAAGACATCGTGCTCCAGGAATACGTGCGTGAGTCGAAGGGTCGTGACGTGCGGGTGATCGTGGTGGGCGGCAAGGTCATCGCCTCGATGCGCCGCGTCGCGAAGAAGGGGGAATTTCGCGCGAACTTACACCGAGGCGCGAGGGGCATGGGTCTCACGCTCTCGGCTCGCTACCGCTCGGTGGCCGTGCGCGCCGCGCGCGAGATGGGCCTCGAAGTGGCGGGCGTCGACATGCTCGAGGGCAAGAGCGGACCACGCGTGCTCGAGATCAACAGCTCTCCCGGCCTCGAAGGGATCGAGCGCGCGAGTGGCGTCGACGTTGCCGCCGCGGTGGTGGCGCACGCCGAGGCGTTCGCAAAGCAGGCGCGACGCCGCACACGGGCCAGGACGTGAGCACGCAGGATCCGCTCGCCCTGTCGCTCCACGGCGCGGCGTTGATCGCGACCATTCAGCGCCCGAAGAGCCGCAACGCCATCGATCGCGCGCTCGCCGAGCGGCTGTGTATCGCCGCCGAGCAGGCGAGCGAGGACCCCGCGGTGCGGGGGCTCGTGCTCGCGGCAGAGGGCCCGGTGTTCTTGTCGGGCGGCGATCTGCGCGAGCTCGACGCCGCGCTCGAGGCAGGCGACGCGGGCGACCTGGTGCTGGCCATGGGCGAGCGCTTGCGCGCGCTCGAGCGCTGCGCCGTCCCTGTCGTGGCTGCCGTCACCGGCGACGTTTTCGGCGGTGGTTGTGAGCTGTGCCTCTTGTGTGACGCGGTGATCGCAGAGGAGGGCACGGGCTTCTCCTTCCGGCACGCGCGCATGGGGCTGTCGCCGGCATGGGGCGCCGCGGCGCGCCTGATCGCGCGCGTCGGACCGCTCGCAGCGCGCGACTACCTGTTCAGCGCGCGGCGCGTGGACGCGATGGAGGCCGCGGCGAGCGGGCTCGTCAGCAAGCTGGTGCCTCAGGGCCAAGCGCTGGCTGAGGCTTGCCGGTGGGTGGACCAGATCGCAGAGAGCGATCGCAGAGTGGTCGCCGAGCACAAGACATTGCTGCTCGAGCTGTCTCGAACGAGGGAGGCCGAAGCGGCCCGCGCCGAGGCAGCAGCGTTCAAGCGTTTGTGGGGTGGGCCGGCACATCGCGCCGCGATGTTGCGCGTGAAGCGGTAACGCGCGCGCGCCACGCAGCGCGGGCAACCAACAGCGCGATCCGCGCGACGTGCCGCGGCTTGAGCCCGCTCTTCTCACCGCGGTAGACAGGGCGCACGACCACGTCGATCACACGTTGCTCGGCTCGGCACAGGTGCCCGAGCAAATCGTTGGGGTAGCCGTAGCCCGCGTACACGTGGTCGAGATCGATCGCCAAGAGCGCGCGGCGGTGAATCACGGTGTACCCCGACTGGCTGTCGGACAGGCCGCGGAGCCCCACGGCCCACCCCGTGGCGAGCGAGAGCCAGCGCCCCACCACCCTCCGCGCCCACGGCATGCGCACCGCGATGTCGGGGTGGTGAAAACGATCCCCCTTCGCGTAGTCGGCCTCGCCTCGAGCGACCGGTGTGGCGAGCGCGCACAGGTCTTTGGGGCACATTTGACCGTCCCCGGCCATCACCGCGACCAGATCCGCGCCGCCCGACAGCGCCGCGCGATATCCGCTCAGGATCGCAGCGCCCACGCCGCGCGACACCGCGTGCCCGATCACCTGAGCGCCCGCTGCAGCTGCCAGCGCAGCCGTCGCGTCGGTGCTGCCATCGTCGATCACCACCACGTGATCCACGAACGACGGCATCGTCCTCACCACGCCCTCGATCCAACACGCCTCGTCGCGCGCGGGCACCACCACCCACAGTTTTTGGCCGAGCAACACCGCCCTCCCCTACCACGCCGGACCATGCCCGTCGCGACAGCTCGTGCACCGCGGCGGCAGCCGTTGTAACCACGCGCGGTGCTGACCTTCGCCGAGGTGTCGCGGGCGCTCGACGTGCTCGAAGAAAGTCCCCCTGAGCGGGTCGGAGGGTTGCCCCTAGCTCAAGCGCTCGAGCACTGCGCGCAGTCGATCGAGTATTCGTTGCGGGGCTACCCCAGCCTCCGATCTCGGCTGTTTCGTGCCACGGTCGGGCGCATCGCCAAGCGCAAGTTCCTGACTCAGGGACGAATGCGGCACGACACCACCGCGCCGGTGCCGGGTGCGCCGCCGCTAGGCACGTCGGATCTGGCCGGGGCGCTCACGAGGCTCCGAGCCGCGATCCACGCGTTCAAGGCGCACGACGGGCCGCTTGCCGAGCACCTGGCCTACGGCCCGTGCAACAAAGCCGAGTACGAGGCGCTGCACGCCATGCATGTCGCCGATCACCTGTCCGAGGAGCCCCGAACATGAGCGCACCGCGCCGCGTATCTCCCAGCGAAGCCAAGCAGCTGATGGAGGACGGCTACATCTATGTCGACGTCCGCACCGAAGCCGAGTGGGCCGCAGGCCACCCGGCTGGCGCCCACAACGTGCCGTTCATGCTGGCCGGACCGGGCGGCATGGTGCCGAACCCCGAGTTCATGAACGTCGTGGAGAAGCTCTACGACAAGGAGCAGAAGCTGGTCCTCGGCTGCAAATCCGGGGGGCGATCTCTGCGCGCTGCCACAGCCATGCTCACCGCGGGCTTTCGCGAGGTGGTCGATCAGCGCGCAGGCTGGGACGGCTCGCGCAACAGCTTCGGGCAGGTGAGCGAGCAGGGGTGGCACCAAGCCGGGCTGCCAAGCGAGCCAAGCACGCCTGGCGCCTCCTACGCCGAGCTCAAGGCCCGCCTCGCTCGCTAGAACGCGTGCACGAACAGGCCGCTGCGCAACTTGGGCTCGAACCAGGTGCTCTTGGGCGGCATCAGTTTGCCGGCGTCGCTCACCGCCATCAGCTCTTCGAGCTGCGTGGGGAAGAGGTGGATCGCCACTGACATCTCCCCCGAGTCGACGCGGCGCTCGAGCTCGGCCGCGCCGCGGATACCGCCCACGAAGTCCACGTGGCTATCGCGGCGCGGATCCGTGACGCCGAACAAGGGGCCCAGGATCTGGTCTTGGCAGATGGAGCAATCGAGCGAAGCGACGGGGTCGGCGGCGTCGTACGTCCCGGGGCGCACCCGCGCCTGCCACCAGCGCTTGTCCAGGTAGATGCCGAAGGTCTTGGCTTCGCTAGGCGCCTTGCGCTCCCCCTCCGCCAGATCGAAGCGCTCGCGGAGCAGCGCGAGCAGCGAGGACGGGCTGCGCCGCTCGAGATCTCGGACGACGCGGTTGTAAGCCATGATCTGCATTTGGTCGTGCGGGAAGATCACCGCCAGGAACAGGTCGTGCTCACCCCCTTGCCCGCGTCGCAGCTTGGCCACGCGCGAGGCAGCGGCGGAGCGGTGGTGACCGTCTGCCACGTACAGCGAAGGCACTGCCTCGAAGCGCCGCGAGAGCGCCAGGCTGGTGTCGCGGTCGATCACCCACAGCTGGTGCGCCACGTCGTCGCTGGTGACGAAGTCGTACACGGGCTCGGCGCGCTCTACCTCTCGCACCAGGCGGTCGATCTCTGCGTCGGCCCGATACGTCAGGAAGACGGGCTCGTCGTGCGCCGAGAGCGAGTCGATGTGGCGGGTGCGGTCATCCTCCTTGTCTGCGCGCGTCTTCTCGTGCTTTTTGATGCGATCTTGGTCGTAATCCGCGACGGACGCGCACGCGACGACGCCCAGCTGCCGGTGTTGCCCCATTCGCTGGGCGTACAAGTAGAGGCGCGGCTCCGATTCGGCGAAGAGGACGCCTTCACCGACCATCGCCTCGAGGCTCTTTTGCCCTTGGGCGTACACCTCGTCGCCGTGCTCGTCGATCCCTGGGGCCAGATCGATCTCCGGCCGTGTGACGTGCAGAAAACTGAACGGGTTGTTCTCTGCCAGCTTGCGCGCCTCTTCGGTGTTGATCACGTCGTACGGGGGGCAAGCTACGCGGAGCGCCATCTCGGGTCGGGGACGCAGCGCTCTGAAGGGTCGAACGTCAGCCATGCGGAGCACCATACGACGAGCCCACAGCGCGGACCAGGACGCAAGAATCGGCTCGAAGCGCCGCTCGAAGCGCGCACGTTCGCTGGCGCCGAAGTATAGTTTCGCGCGTGACTGAGCCCCCGGAAGAAGGCGTCTCCCCGACGCTCCCACCTCCGCCCTCGCTCTTGCCCCGCGGCAAGCGCGTGATCGTGGTCGGCGGCGGCCGCGGCGGCGTGGGCAAGGCCACGCTCAGCGTGAACCTGGGCGTCTATTTCGCTCAGCTCGGCCGCAGCGTCGTGCTGTGCGACGGCGATCCGGCCGGCTCCAACCTGCACGCCATGGTGGGCTTGGCCGCCTCGCCGCTGGTCCCGTTCGACTTGGACGAAACGACGCCCCCTGCCCCGGTATCCACGCCGGTCCCGGGTCTGTCGCTGCTGCCCAGCGCGTTCGACCTGCTCAGCATGGCCCCGGTCAAGCCTGGTCGCCGCTCGCAATGGCAGAAGCGCCTCGCAGCCATCACCGCGGACTACGTGCTGATTCACATCGGGGCGAGCACCTCGCCGCCCAGCTTGGACCTGTTCTCGGGCGCAGACGTCTCCGTGTGCGTGACGGCACCCGAGCCGATCGCGATCGAGACCACCTACGGGTTCTTGCGCGCACTGTTCGCTCGCGGCCTGCGCCGCCGCCTGATGAAGGAGCGCCACAAGTTGCGCCTGGTCGAGCGCGCGCTGGGCCAGTTGGCCCCCTCGGCCACACCGCTCGACGTGATCGAAGCCATCCACAAGTACGATCACGGCATCGCCAATCTCGCCGCGCAGGAGCTGGGCCGCTTGGCGCCACGCCTGGTGGTCGGCCCCACGCGATTGCGCTCGGATCTGGAGCTCGGCCCCGCCATGACTGCCATCAGCGATCGCTTCCTGGGCGTGCGCATGGACTACCTCGGCCACATCGAGCACGACGACGCAGCTTGGCTGAGCGTGCGCAAGAAGAGCCCGCTCTTGATCGAGAGCCCGACCTCGAAGAGCGCGCGCAACATCGAGCGTGTTGCGCGGCGCATTCTGGCGGTGCTGATGGCCAAGGACGCCCGTACGCTCGAGCCGGTCGAGCACACCCCGCGTGGCGAGTGGTCGCGGCCGTTGCCCAAGAACCTGTACGAGGTGCTCGGCATCGCCCGCACCGCGGCCGACGACGAGATCCGCCGAGCCTACAAGCGCCAGCGAGAGGTGTTCCGCGAGGGTAGCTTCCCTGTGGTCTCGGTGGTGACCGCTGACGCTCTGCGCGACGAGCAGGCGCGAATCGAAGAGGCGTACGACACCTTGCTCGACTCCAACAAACGACGGTCCTACGACCTGTCGACGTTCCCCGACGACGCACCCAAGTCGCAAGGCCAACGGCGGCCCATCGACGACGCGCGAGCAGCCGAGCTGCTCTTGATGCAGACGGAGCTCACGCGCGAGCTCCACGCCGAGACGGAGTTCACTGGCGCGCTCCTGCGCAAGGTGCGCGAAGCGCAGGGCGTCGAGCTGGCCGACATCGCGCAGCGCTCCAAGATCTCGTCGGTGCATTTGTCGGCGATCGAGGACGAGCGCGTGGGGGACCTGCCTGCTGCGGTGTACGTGCAGGGCTTCGTGCAAGAGGTGGCCAAATACCTCAAGCTCGACAGCACCCAAGTCACACGCACGTACATGCGGCGCTACCGCGAGCAGCTTCGCGCGGGCGGGAACGAAGGCAGCTGACGGGCGTCCCGTTGCCATTGCCTTCTGTTGCGTCGAGAGGACGTTGTAGGCTTGCCCGCGTGGCAGGCCAGCGCTCCAAGAAGCCGCGCGCCCTCGCGCCCTTGTGGGCGTGGGCGCTGCTCTCGGCCACGTGGGTCGATTCGCCCACCGACGCGAGGGCGTTTCCGTACACCGCGCAGCGTGGAGACACGTTGGCGCAACTCTCGGAGCGTGTGTACGGCAAGGTCGAGATGGAGAAGGTGCTGGTGGCGGCCAACGGCTTCGACGGAGACGTGCCCATGCTGGCAGGCATGCGCGTCGAGGTGCCCGCGATCGTGTTTCATCGCGTAGCGCCCGGAGAGACCTGGGCGAGCTTGGCAGAGACCCACTTGGGAGATGCGCGACGAGCAGAAGCGCTGGCGCTCTCGAACGAGTCCATGCCCTGGATCCCACCTCCGCACGGTCGCGAGATCATCCTGCCGTACCCGCTTCGCTACGTCGTCAGGAAGGGGGACTCCACGCTCACCATCGCCTATCACTTCCTCAAGAAGCGCGACCTCGCGTACGTGATCGATCGCTACAACAACTTGCGCGGAGAGCCACTCGCGCCCGGCGACGTGGTGATCGTCCCCGTGACGGATCTGACGCTGACGGACGAGGGCAAGGAGCTCGCCAAGCAGAGCCTGGCGATGGTGGCCGGCCAAAGCGGCGGCGACGACCGCGACGCGCAAGACCGTGCAGCGCGGGAGCTGCCGCTGCTCGAGGGCGACGTGAGGGGCGGGCGCTACGTCGGCGCCATCGCGCGGGCGAATCAGCTGCTCGGCGCGGGCGAGCACACCGACGCCACCCTCGGTGCGATCCACCGCCAGCTCGTCGAGGCGTTGGTGGCGCTCGACGAGCACGACGCCGCAGCGCTCTCGTGCGCCGAGTGGCGACGGCACGTACCCGACGTCGTGCTCGACCCCATCGAGCTCAGCCCCAAGATCATGCGCGCGTGCTCTCGCTCCCTGCTGCCCGCGGGAGTGGGTCACATCCCAGAAGACGTTGCCCCCTCCACCCCGAGCGCGACCGCTACACCTCGACGATGAACGCTCCCGACCAAGATCCGGCCAAGGTGGGCGACGTGGTCGGCAACGGCTACCAAGTCGAGGCGGTGTTGGGCCGCGGCGCTTCGGGGGTGGTGTTCAGGGCGCGCAAAGGCGACGGCAGCCCGTTGGCGCTCAAGATCATCCACCCCGAGCTGTGCCACACGAGGCAGATCTTCGGTCGCTACCGGCGCGAGGCGTCGATCCTCCGCCGCATCGGCGACGACCACGTCGTGCGCTTCCTCGACTTCTTCGAGCACGACGGTCTGCTCACCATCGCGCTCGAGCTCGCGGGTGGGCAGTCCCTCGAGGAGCTGATCGGCTCAGCAGAGGGGGCGAAGCCGCCGCTTCCCATCGACGACGCGATCGAGATCGTGCTGCAGATCCTGGCCGGGCTCGAGGCCGCCCACGCGGCCGCTGTCGTGCACCGCGATCTCAAGCCGGCCAACGTGATGGTGGAGCGCAAGGACGGGCTCATGTTCGTGCGCATATTGGACTTCGGGCTGGCCAAGATCGTGCACGGCGAGCACATGGTCACGGGCCTGACCGAACGCGACATGATCTTCGGCACGCCCGAGTACATGGCGCCGGAGCAAGCCCGAGGAGACGACGTGGACGTGCGCTGCGACGTGTACGCATGCGGCGTCATCTTGTACGAGCTGCTCACCGGCACCGTACCGCTGCGCGGTCGCACGCCGCTCGCGACCATGACCGCGCAGCTCTCGGAGGCGATCGAGCCTCCTCGCAAGCGTGCGCCCGAGCGCAACATCCCTCCGGCGCTCGAGGCGGTGGTGATGCGAGCGCTCGAGAAGGATCCCGACAAGCGCTACCCCAGCGCCGCAGACCTGCGACACGCGCTGCTGGCTGCGCTCGAGCGCCGGGTGATCTCGGTGAACCCCCGCGACGACGTCGACGTGGGCGCGCGCGACACCGAGTTGATGTTGCGCCGTTCCCAGATCCAGTCGGCCACACGGCTCTTGGCGGACGCCGAACGCCTGGCGGAGGCGAAGGCCAAGCGTGTGGAGGCACCGCCAGCGGCCGAGCCCGCCACCAAGGGCGCGTGGCTTTGGCCCGTGATCGCGATCGGCGCGATCTGCTTGTGTGTCGTGCTCGGGGTGCTGCTGGCGCTCAAGTGACGCGAACACGCGGGCGAATCAGCAACATTCCGAGCAAGCCCAGCAAGCCGAGCACGCGCGAGACGTGGTCCCAGGCGCCGTTGGACGCCAGATCGAAGCGCTCACCCCGCGCCGCCAGCGGCTCTGCCTCGAGGGCTGCGATCAACAGGGCGTCACCAAACGCCTGCCCATCGGGCGCGAAGGTGACCGTGCGTCGAGCTCGCACCGCCTCGACCACCGCGTTCGCTTCCAACGCATCCACGAACACCAGGGTGTGCAGGCGACCGAGGCCGGGGCCAGCGTGGTAGTCCGAGTCGCCCACCTGAGCCTTGCCCGGGCACACCTCGCGCGCGAAGCTCACCATCTCCGCCCAAGAACCGATGGGGCTGGTGCCGCGGCTGGCGATCGGATGCACGACCTCGACCCCGTCGAGCTCCGCGCAGGCCGACTCGAGCGCCGGCCAGAAGCGCTTGGTGGGGTGGGCGGCGATCGCCACTCCTCCTTGCCGGTGGACCTCGGCGATCGCTTCACGCAGGGGCAAGCGAGCGTCGACGCGCTGCTCGATGCCGAGCGCCGTCACGTGGGCGTCACGCGAAGTCAGCTCGGCGCCCACCACCACCAGCGGCGACCCCTGCACGAGCCCCGAACACGCACGCGCCAGCTGCGCGGGGAAGACGGTGTTGTGCTCGGTGATCGCGAGCACGTCCAAGCCTCGTCGGCGCCCGTGCACCAGCACGTCACACGGCCCCAGCACACCATCGGAGAAGCGCGTGTGCGCGTGGAGATCTGCGCGCAACACCCGGTACCCGGCGCGGACTTCGACCGGGCGCACCGGCGCCTCGTCCACCCATGACCCCAGCAACAAGCCGAGAGCAAACAGCAGCCAGCTCGCGCGGTAGAACCCGCGAACCGAGGCCCTCACCCTCGCCCCCGCTCACCCAGCGCTTGCGGCAGGAGGTTGTCGATCAGGTGGTACCAAGCCAGCACCACGGCGATCTTGACCGCCCACTCCAGCGCCAACAGCCCGAGCGCCCGGGGCCAACTCGCGCCTAGACAAGCGCGATGAAAGCCGAGACTGGTGAGCCACGAGCCCGCCAACGTGGCCAGGACCGGCAGCGCGAGGAGCCGGGTGTCGAACAGCCACGTCCATGCGGCGCCCGGATCAGGCGAAAGCACCACCAGCGCGGCAGACGAGCAGGCCAACGCGTAGAGCGGCGCGTTGCCGACCAGGTAGAGCTCCCAGGCCGACCAGAGCCCCGGTCGACGAGCGCCTGCGCGCAGGCAGACGGCGACCGCCGCGAGCTGGGCGAGCGGCAAGAACGCCCAACCGAGTGGGGCCAGCAGGACGTGCGCCGCCACCAGCCGCCCCGCCGTGGTGAACGACAACGCTGCGCCGAGCGCCGCGAAGAACACCGCGGCGCGCACCCACAGGCCGGGCCACAGCGGCCGCACCCGTGCTTGCAGCCGCTCGAAGCCTCGCAGCGGGGACAGCAGCACCAACGCCTCGTCGCTCAGCCAATCGGGCACCCGCACGCATGGGTTCTGCCATGGCGAACTTCAGAGGTCGATCTGCATGCCGATCTCGACCACTCGTTCGGGCGGGATGGAGAAGTATCGCGTCGCGTTCTGCGAGTTCTTGGTCATGAACGCGAACAGCTGCTCCTCGCGCTGGCCCATCTCCCCATGGCTCGTGGCGAGCAACGTCTCCCGGCCGAGGTAGTAGGTGACCTGGCTGACGTCGATGTCCAGGTCGTGCGCGCGCACCAACGCCTGGAGCGCGCGTGGCACATCCGGGCTCTCCATGAAGCCGACCCGGATCTTGACTCTGTAAAAGCCGTGTTCGAGCGCCTCGAGCGCGAGCCGCTCCGTGGTCACTCGGGGAACGCGCTCGGTGTTGACGGTCACCAGCAACACTGTGCGGTGCACCGCCTTGTTGTGCCGCGCGTGGTGCAGGAGCAGCGGCGGCGTGCCCGTTGGATTGGAGGTCAGGAACACGGCTACGCCTGGCGTGCGCAGCAACGGGACGATGCCGTCTTTGCACACGAAGCTGCCTCTGCCGACGGCGTCCAGGAACTCGTCGAGCGGCGTCGCCGCCTTGGCGAAGTACTGGCCCAGCAGCGCTCGCCCGCGCTTCCACACACGCATGGAGAAGAAGATGAACATGCCCACGACGATGGGCACGAAACCACCGTCGAAGAACTTGATGATGTTGGCGCCGAAGAACGCGAGATCGATGGCCAAAAACGCAGCCACGAGCGAGCCAGCCTTGAGCCGAGACCACTTCCAGCGCTCGCGCGCGACCACGTAGAACGCCACCGAGGTGATGCCCATCGTGCCCGTGACCGCGATGCCATAGGCCGCAGCCAGGTTGGTGGACGCCTTGAACGCGAGCACCAAGCCCACGCAGCCAACCGCGAGCGCCCAGTTCACCTCCGGGATGTAGATCTGCCCCTCGGTCTGGCTGGACGTGTGGGTGACGGTGACGCGCGGCAGGTACCCGAGCTGCACGGCCTGGCGCGTGAGCGAGTAGGCTCCCGAGATCAACGCCTGCGAGGCGATGATGGTGGCGGCCGTGGCCACCGCGACCAGAGGGTAGATCGCCCAACCGGACACCAACGAGTAGAACGGGTTGGCCTGCACCTCGGCCAACCTCTCCCCCGCTGTGAGGAGCAGCGCGCCTTGACCGAAGTAGTTGAGGAGCAACGCGGGCAGGACCAGCGCGTACCAGGCGATCTGGATCGGCCGCCGACCGAAGTGCCCCATGTCGGCGTACAGCGCCTCGCCGCCCGTGATGCACAGCACCACCGCTCCGAGCACGATGAACCCGTGGGTGCCGTTGTGCCCGAAGAAGCTCACTGCGTGCGCCGGGTTCAAGGCCAGGAGCACCTGCGGGTGTCGCGAGATGGCGGCCACACCGAGGCCGGCCAGCGTCACGAACCAGACCACCATCACCGGACCGAACACGCGCCCGATGCTGGCCGTTCCGCGCCGTTGCACCGCGAACAGGCTGACCAAGATCACCACCGTGAGCGGGATCACGAGGCTCTTCAGGCTGGTGGTCGCGACCTCGAGCCCCTCGACCGCAGACAGGACGCTGATGGCGGGTGTGATGATGCCGTCGCCATACAGCAGCGCGGCGCCAAAGAGTACCAGCGAGGCCAACAGGCCCACCCGCCCTACGCGCTGCTTGTGCCCGTTCCGCTCGGGAATGAGGGCCAGCAAAGCCAAGATGCCGCCCTCGCCCTGATTGTCAGCGCGCATGATGAACGTGAGGTACTTCGCGCTCACGACCAGCATCACGCTCCAGAACATGAGCGAGAGCAAGCCAAGCACGTTCGCAGGCGTGACCGGCACCCCGTGCGCGCCGTTCACGCACTCTTTCAGCGCGTAGAGGGGGCTCGTGCCGATGTCCCCGTACACGACGCCGAGGGCGGCGAACGCGAGAGCGCCGGTGCCCGCAGGGTGGCTGACCTGACTTGTTGGGCCCTCGGCTGCGGCAGCTGGCGCCTGGTTCGAGCTCGTCGTCGCCGCGTCAGCAGACTGGGCATCCATGGGTGTGCCTCAGCTATCGCCATCGCGCGCCCGGCAGCCAGCCGAACTGGATCGTCTTGATGGAATCTTGATGGCGCGGGCTCTCTCGGGGGGGTCCCCTTGATCAATTCTTGATGCCGGCGCGCGCTGCCTTGATGCCTCGCTTTCGCGCCGCTCCCTACAGTGGGGTCGTCATGGTCGATCCCTACCGGGTACCAGGCGAGGTTGTGCGCACGAGCGAGCCACGTTCGGCGGAACGCGCCGACCAAGCGATCGCGGCGGTGCTGTTCGCAGCCGGCGCGGCACACTCCGCGTTGGTCGTCGCGCACGGCGAGGCGTTCGGTGCCGAGGCAACCATCGCGCTGTTCGTGGCTCTTGCTGCAGGGGCGTCGCTGCTCAGACCCTTGGTCCGTCTGCAACCACGCCTCCCGAAATCTTGATACCGCTCCGGCTGGGATCGGGCCATCGTGAAGGCGCCTCACGCAAAGCCTCGTCATGACCCAGGATCGCCCAGACCCGGATGTGCTGCTCAGGCAGGCAGAGGCCCAAGCAGCGCGAGCTTCGCGCGCAAAATTTCGCATCTTCTTCGGCTTCGCGCCGGGCGTGGGCAAGACGTACGCGATGCTCGAGTCTGCGCATCGGCTGAGAGCGCAGGGCACCGACGTCGTCGTGGGTGCCGTGGAGACGCACCGTCGCGCGGAGACCGAGGCGCTCGTGGCGGGGCTGCCAGCGCTGCCTCTGCGCGTCACTCACTATCGCGGCAAGGAGCTCGCCGAGTTCGACCTCGACGGCGCGCTCACACGCAAACCCACCGTGCTGCTGCTCGACGAGCTGGCGCATAGCAACGTGCCGGGCTCGCGCCACAAGAAGCGCTGGCAGGACGTGCTCGAGCTGCTCGAGGCCGGCATCGAGGTCCACACCACGCTGAACGTGCAACACGTCGAGAGCCTGAACGACGTCGTGGCGCAGATCACACAGGTGGCCGTGCGCGAGACCGTGCCCGATCTCGTGCTCGAGCGCGCCGATCAGATCGAGCTGTGCGATCTGCCACCAGAGGAGCTGCTCGAGCGCTTGGCCGAGGGCAAGGTCTACCTGGGTGACCAGGCCGCGCGGGCCAGCCAGAACTTCTTTCGCAAGGGCAACCTGCTGGCGCTGCGCGAGCTGGCGCTGCGCCGCACGGCAGAGCACGTCGACCGAGACGTGCTCGCGTACCGCGAGGAGCACGGCGTCACCGAGACATGGCCCACCAGCGACCGGATCCTGGTGTGTGTAGGGCCCGCGCCGGGCTCGGCGCGACTGGTGCGAGCTGCCCGGCGCATGGCCGCCGGGTTGCGCGCGGATTGGGTCGCGGCCTACGTCGACGTGACGGGCGTGGCCCCCTTGGACGAGCGAGCGCGCCAGCGGTTGGCTGGACACCTGCGCCTGGCCGAGTCCCTGGGCGCCAGCGTGGTGCGCCTCACCGGACCGAGGGTCAGCGACGCGCTGCTCGAGTACGCCAGACGCCACAACGTCGCGCGTATCGTGCTGGGCAAACCCACCCACTCGCGCCTGCGCGACTTCGTGCGTGGCTCGCTGCTCGACGAAGTCGTGCGAGGCAGCGGCGAGATCGACGTACACGTCATCTCCGGCGACGAGCCTGCGGACGAGAGCCAACAAGCGCGCCCCACGCACAACCGCAAGCCAGCGGAGCTCCGCCCCGAGAGCTACGCCTCCGTGCTGGGCCTGGTGGCGCTGACCACCGCGGTCGCGTTCGGCATCCGCGAGCTGCTGCCAGTGCCCGACATCGAGATGTTGTTCCTGCTGACGGTCATGTTGGCGGCGGTCTGGTTCGGACGCCGTCCGGCGCTGGTCGCCGCGGGCCTGTCGGTGGCGGCGTACGACTTCTTCTTCGTTCCGCCACGCTTCACCTTCGCGGTGGCGGACGGCCGCTACCTGCTCACTTTCGCGATGATGTTCGCGGTGGGACTCGTGATGAGCACGCTGACCCACCGCGTGCGGCGGCAGGAGACCGAGGCTCGCGAGCGTGAGGAGCGCACGCGCGCCCTGTACGACTTGGGCCGCGATCTGGCGGCGGCGCTGGGCGCTCCGCGAATCGCCGAGGTCACCGCGCGCCACCTATCCCAGGCCTTCGCCGGGAGTGCGGCGGTGTTTCTGCCCGACGAGCACGGAGCGCCCACGCTGGCGGCGTCCTGGCCGCACGGAAGCCAGGTGGCGGAGGGCGACCTGGGCGTCGTGCGTTGGGTGGCGGACAACGGCCGCTCCGCCGGCGCGGGGACGGACACCCTGCCCGGAGCTGCCTGCCTGTGCGTGCCGATCAAGACCGGGGCCGAACCGCTCGGCGTGGTCGCGCTCTCGACGGCGTACGCCCTGCAGCCGGACGAACAGGGCTTTCTCGACGCGCTCGGACGCCAGGCTGGCTTCGCGCTCGATCGCGCGAGGCTCTCGGAGCAAGCACGACAGGCGGCGTTGGCTGCAAAAACCGAGGAGCTCAGGAGCTCCCTGCTCGCAGCCGTGTCGCACGATCTCCGAACGCCGCTCGCGGCCATCACCGGCGCTGCGACCGCGCTGCGCGACGAGGCGGAGCTGCCCGCGGAGCTCCGGGGGGACTTGCTTTCCACCATCTGCGACGAGGCCGAGCGACTCGAGCGTCAAGTCTCCAACCTGCTCGACATGACGCGGCTCGAGTCAGGCGAGGTGCGGCTCAAGCGTGAGTGGGTACCGCTCGAGGAGGTGGTGGGCACCGCGCTCGCGCGCGTGGAGCGGCACCTGGCGAGCCACCAAGTCCTCACGGACCTGCCCGCCGAGCTCCCGCTCGTGTACATCGATCCCATCCTGTTCGAGCAGCTGCTCGTCAACCTGCTCGAGAACGCCGCCAAGTACACGCCTCGAGGCAGCCAGGTGACGATTTCTGCTCGCGCCGGCGAGGACGAGCTCGAGCTGCATGTGCTGGATCGCGGGCCTGGTGTGCCGCCGGAGCTCTCGGAGCGCGTGTTCGACCGCTTCTTCCGAGCTTCACAGCAAGGGGCGCCGGGAGTGGGCCTGGGGCTGTCGATCTGCAGGGCTGTCGCTCGAGCCCACCAGGGTACGCTCGAGCTTCATCCACGTGCGGGCGGGGGCGCCGACTTCTGCTTGCGCATTCCCCAGTTGGAGCAGCGACCATCTCGGCCCCCGGAGGCGCGGCAAGAATGACGACCGAAGGACCGTTGGTGTTGGTGGTCGAGGACGAGGCGCCCTTGCGCAAGTTCCTGCGGGCCTCCTTGGTGTCCCAGGGCTACCGCTTGCTCGAAGCCGCTTCGGCCACCGAAGCCCTGCAGCTGTTCACGACCCACGCGCCAGACGTCGTGCTGCTCGATCTCGGGCTCCCCGACCGCGACGGCATCGACCTGACCCGAGAGCTGCGGGGCTTCACCGCGGTGCCGGTGATCGTGGTCTCGGCCCGCGGCCGCGAGGACGACAAGGTGCTCGCGCTCGACGCCGGCGCCGACGACTACCTCACCAAGCCGTTCGGGGTGAAGGAGCTGCTCGCGCGGCTCCGGGTCGCGCTGCGCCACGCGCAGCGCAACGCTGCGGGGTCGGTCAGCGACCAGTTCGACGCAGGTCCGATTCACATCGACTTCACGCGCCGCGAGGTCACCGTCGACGATCGTGACGTCCACCTCACGCCCACGGAGTACTCGATGCTGGTACTGCTCGCAAAGAACGCGGGCAAGGTGCTCACGCATCGCCAAATCTTGAAGGAAGTGTGGGGGCCGAGCTACCTGTCCCATCCCCACTACGTGCGGGTCCACATGGCCGAGTTGCGCAAGAAGGTGGAGGTCGACCCAGCCCGCCCGCAGTGGATCGTGACCGAGCCCGGCGTCGGCTACCGCCTGCGGGATCGCCCCCCCAGCTAGACCAGCCAAGGCTAGCCAGAGCTCGCTTCGCCGGCGCTCTCGCCGCGCCCATGACGCAACAGCGCCCACACCCGCAGACCGAGCTCGACCAACAACAGGCCCAGCAGCGCCAATGCCACGTGCGGAGAAACGTCGAGCTTGCGCGCTTCTCCCCCCAAGCTGCTGTCGCGTGCGCGCGGGGCCAACAGGCGCGGGCGCAGATCGACCTCGCGTTCTGCTGCGTGCGCGTAGCGAAGCTCGTCGACCTCTCCCACGCGCACTTTGTAGCGCCCGATGCGAGCCGCGTGCACGCGCTGCGTCTCCGCCACACGCACCGGGACCAGCGCGCGCGGAGCGGTGGCGCCCAGCGCCAGGTGCTCGACCGTCAACGTCTCTTCGGCTGGGAACGAGAACGTCTGGCCTGCAGCGATCGATCTCGGCCCGCCACGCGTCTGCGCGCGCGACGCCACCTGGTCGAGCAGGCTGAGGAAGGCCGGCCGCAGGGGCAGATCGCTGGTCTCGAGGTCGAAGGGCAGCGCAGCCACGAGCACCGCGCCACGCCCGAGAGGCCGTTCGAGCAAGAGCGGCTGTCCGTCGTCGAAGCTGCAATGCACCGTGGCGCCCTCGTGGGCCGCCGGGTCGAGCAGCGTGCGACCCTTCATCGGTAGCTCCGCAAGCCCATCCGCCGCCTGCCCGAAGTAGCCGCAGCCCTTGGGGTCGACACCCTTCGCAGGGCTCGGGGCGAAACGCGCGACACCTGGCAGCAGCCCACCAAAGCCGGCACCCAGCGGCGCCGCAGAGGCGCGCGGACCCAGCCCGAGCAACGCGACCCCGCCTTGCTTCACCCATTCGTGGACCGCGCCACGCTCCTCGGGTGTGAGGCCTGGCGGATCGTCCAAGATCAGCGCGGCAAACGCGTCGAGCTCCTCGCTGTGCTCGGGCACGCTGGCCAGGCTGCGCACGCGATGACCGAGCTCGAGCGCGGCGAGCGCCTGCTCCACGGCCGGCGGACCGCCAGTCGTCACGCGCGCCGCCGTCGCATCGGACACCACCGCGATGGCCGCAGCTTCGCTGCCCAGCACCACCGGCGACTGGTCATTCGCGGCAATTGCGTCGCCCGCGCTCAACTGTGCGTCGAGCTCGCCTTCGACCCCTTCTGGCAGCCGCAGCGTGAGCGAGTCGGCACCGGCCAGGAGCTCTCCCTTGACCAAGACCTCGCGTGCCCCCTCTGCACGCCGGAGCTCGATCGGGCGCGTATTCGTCGCGGGTCGGCTGCAAGCCACGCGCACCGTGACGTCCGACACCGCCCGCGACGCGGACACGATGGCGCAATCATCCGCCGGCTCGGAGGTCAGATCCTCGATTGGGTACCACAGCGACAACGGCTCGGGCACGTCGAGCGGCTCGCCGCTCGCGTCACCGTCAGCCAAATCGCTGAGCAACACGACACGCCGATCGACCTGCCGCGCGTCGCGCAACATTCCGCTCGCCAGCGCCAGCGCCCCCGTCAGGTCGGTCGCGCGGTCCGACACCTCGAGCTCGCGCAGCGCCTGATCGACCGCCGAACGATCCGCCGTGGGCGAGAGCTCCACGCGAGCAGGTTGGCCCGAAAGCACGATGGCAACGCTGTCACCAGGCTGCATGGCGTCCAGGATCTCGTGTGCGGTCGCCTTGGCGCGGTCGAAGCGTGAGGAGGCCCCTCCGACCCGCATGCTCGAGGAGTCGTCGATCACCAACACCATCGCCACCGATGCGCCATCTTTGCGCAAAAGCGACACGTGGGAGCAGGACACGAACGGGGTCGCGCCGAGCAGCGCCAACAGCAGGACCGAGAGCAACCTCACCGCGAGGAGCGCCCGGTCCTCGATCGCGCTTCGTTGCTTGGTGGTCGGCGGCGTCGCGGCGAGCAGCGCCGCGGTGGGCAACACGATGCGTTCCGCGCGCTTTCGGCGCAACAGGTGGGCCGCGAGTGGCGCCGCGACGAACAGCCCGACCAGCAGCGCAAGCACCGTGAGGAAGCTCATGCGTGGGCTCCGCGAACGGCAAGCAGCAGCGCACGAATGACCTCGACTGCGGAGTCCGTGGTGCAGGCGTCGACCAGCGCGCCCCCGCGACCGATCAGGTCCTCGGACCAGCTCGCGGCTTGAGCCGACAGCCGAGCCTGGTAGCCGCGCCTCACCGCGGCCGGGTCGGCGTCCACGAGCAGGTTGCCCTCCAAGCTGGCGAAGCGAGCCTGCTCCCGAAACGGCAGCTCCACCTCCTCGGGCGAGAGGACACGCACCGCAAACGCTCGCCGCCCGCGCGTGGCGAGCGCGCCGAACGCCTGCTGGGCCCCCGGGGGAAGATCCACCAGATCGGAGAACAACACGATGTTGGAACCGCGACGCGCGCGCTCATGCACCGGCTCGAGCGCGCGGGAGAAGTCATCGGCCTCGCTCGACCAGTCGCCCTGGGCACGGGTCGCCGACAACGTCCACACGATGCGCTCGAACGACTCTCGCCCCGCCCGAGCAGGCAGCGCTCGCGCGGAGTCTCCGCCCAGCACCACGAGCCCGACGGGGTCCCCTGCCGAGATGGCCACACGCGCAACCGACGCGGCCAACAGTGCGGCGAACGGGAACTTGGAGCCGGGGCCTCTACCCACGAACGCCATGGAAGCGGTCGCGTCGACCACCAACCACAGGGCCCGATCCGTCTCGGTCTCGAACTCACGGATCATCAAGCGCCCGTGCCGAAGCAGCGAGCGTTTGTCGACGAAGCGCAGGTCGTCTCCCGAGACGTAGGGTCGTTGCCCGAAGAACTCGACGCCAGAGCCCTTTCGCACGCTGCGATGTTGCCCAGCGTAGAGCCCCTCAGCCACCACTTTGGCGCGCAGTCGCAGCGGCGCGAAGCTGCCCCACTCGGTGGTGAACGGCGCGAACGGCTGCTTCACCTGCGGGGCTGGCACCCCAGGCTTGTAGCACGTTGGTCAGTGCACTTGGCTCTCGGGGCCCACCTCGTTGGGCTCCGAGGCGGCGAAGCCGTTGGCCTTGAAGCTGTGCTCGGGCCCGGGGAAGCTCTTCGCCTGCACCTCCGCGACGTAGCTCGCCGTGGCCTCGACGATCGCCTCACCCAGCTCTGCGAAACGTTTGGCAAACTTGGGCGACAGATCGCGGTACATGCCCAGCATGTCGTAGCAGACCAACACTTGACCGTCGCAGCCAGCACCCGCGCCGATCCCGATCGTGGGCACCGACACGCTGGCCGTGATCTGTGCCGCGAGATCCGGCGGCACGGCCTCGATCACGATGGCGTAGGCGCCCGCCTCCTCCAACGCCTTCGCGTCCGCGAGCACCCGACGAGCGGTGTCCTCGCGTTTGCCCTGCACCTTGAACCCGCCCATCGCGTGGACGGACTGTGGCAGAAGCCCCACGTGACCCATCACCGGGATGCCCGCAGAGACGATGCGGTACACGTGCTCCGCGACCTCGGCGCCGCCCTCCAGCTTGACGCTCTCGAACGCTCCCTCCTTCATCAGCTTGCCCGCGTTCTCGAGCGCGACCAGCGGCGAGGGCTGGAAGCTCATGAATGGCATGTCTCCGACCACATGCGCAGAGCGGGCGCCGCGAACCACCGCGCGCCCGTGGTAGCAGATCTCCTCCACCGTCACGGGCAGGGTGTTGCCATGGCCTTGGACGACCATGCCGAGCGAGTCGCCAACCAACAAGATGTCTGCGCCACCCTCGTCGAGCAGGCGAGCCATCGTGAAGTCATACGCGGTCACCATCGCGAGCGGTCGCCCGCCTTTGCGCGCGACGATCGAGGGAACGGTCACCTTGGTGCGCGCCGCCTGAGGGAGGCCGCGCGCGGGCTTGTCGGGTCCGTACATGTCTCTCCGGGTCGCGGCCGCGCAAGTGCGGTCCACGCCTGTTCATTTCTATAGGCTCGAGTCAGCCTCGGTGCAAGCGCCTGCGGGCCCGTGCGGCGAGCGCGAGCGCGATCAGCAGGCCGCCCGCTCCGGAGCCCCTCCTGCCGTGGGCGCTGCAGCCGAACGGGTCGTCGGCCATGCCCTCGTCCACGTCCCCGAAATCCTCGAAGTCGTCCCCTCCAAAGCAGTCCCCGCCACCCGCGGGCTCGTCACACTGGGGAATGGTGCCGGCCTCGTGCGCCGGCTCGAGCGCGCGCACGACGGAGTCGATGCGGTCATCGCCGCGCAGCACGAGGTCGGCAGCAAACCCTCCAGCCGGGACCAGCATCGAGTAGTGGGAGATCCAAGTCGCGCCGCTCGAGAGGCCACCGCGCAGCGCGGCCAAGTCCGCCTGAGCACTCTCTTGTGCCAGCCCCTGGCCGACTTCGTAGCCGCTGGACCAGGGGTCGTTTTGCGCCAGAAGCAACATGGCGTCGAACGCGAAGGGGCTGAGCGGCTCGGCAGCCGAGAGCAACCGGACGTTGTCGCCCAGCAAGAGGTTGAGCTTGACCTCCTCGTAGTTGGCGGCCCCCAAGTCCCAGTTCCAGGTCAGATCCGCGGCGGTGATGAGCGCGGGCTCCTCGTCGACCGGGGTCATGCGACGGTCGGACACGATCCAGAGCGACACATCTGCTGGCGAGCTCGCTCCGGACCGAACCAAACGCAACGGCACGACCAAGTCGCCGGGCGGCCTGGGCCAAGTCACCCGCACGGGCACCGTGGCCGGGCTCCCGTCCGCGACGACACGGAGCGCCGCAAAGGAGTAGCCCTCGGCCTGGTACGCGAGCGCGGCGGCTTCGAGCTCGGGCGAGGCCGAGTAGGCACGCTCGCTGAGCCAATCGGTCAAGGCCGCGTAGTCTGCCACGATGGTCGACTCGATCGGCCGCGCTACCGGATCGGCCACCAGCGAGCTCGGAACCTGGCCCACCCCACCTCCCACACAGTCGTTGTTCGTCACGAAGCAGTTGTTGAAGGGCTGGCTCACGCTCACGCGGGTCGCGTCGGCAAGCGTCTTGATCATCAGATCCGAGGACTGCTCGATCGGCCCCACGCCATGCATGGGGATCACCCAGACGTACTCGACGGGGCCGCCAAGGACCCGAAGCCGATCGTACAAGGTCACCTGGTCCTCGGACGCAGACACGACCACATCGTGGCCCACGACGTCGTTCGAGCCGGTCTGCGACAAGTAGCCCCCGGCAGCCCACGCGGGGGTGCTGATGAGGAGCGACAAAGCAGCCAGACTGGGCCAGATGGGGGCGCGCATGCCCACCGTTTTGCACGAGTCAGACCAGCGCAGGGTGGCCTGATTGTGGCGCTTTTCAGGCGGGAGGACCGTGGGCGTGGCGCACCCTGACTCAACCGCCGGACAGCGGGACCGCGCTCGCTAGAGCAAGCCTTCGTCGAGACGGCGCATGCCTTCGAGCAGCAGCCCTTCTGGCGACACGTCGATGGTGCGTTCGCCGGGGGTCACCTGCGGATCGATGTGGAAGTCCCCCTCCTTCGCCATGAGCATGGCGTAGAACGCCTCCTCGCCACGCTTCGCGCCGAAGCGCGCATCGACGATCTGCCCCTCGGAGAAGCCGATATCGCCATTGCCCGTGGGCGTCTTGAGCCGCACCGTGCAGGTCTTTCGACCGTGCCACAGGATCTGCACCACATCGGGCAGGCCCATCTCTGCGAGCGAACCGTTCACCCCGCTGCGCGCAGCGACCGCGGCCGGCGCGGCCGGACGGTTGCGCTTTCGTTCGAGCAGCTGGCGCAGCTTGGTGACGAACAAATCAGGCGGTGTCGGCTTCGACACCAGATCGTCCACCCCGAGATCGAACACGATCTCGGCCAGCTGGCGATCGGTCTTGCGCGTGTGGATGATCCAGGCCGCCACGTGCTGCCCCCACGGCTCGGTGGCGGCGGCCGTGCGCAGCGTCAGGCCAGCGTCTTCGGAGTCGAGATCGATCTCGCTCACCACTACGTCCACCTCGCGGTTCTTCAGCTCGTGCACCGCCTGCTGGTACGAGCGCGCGATGCGAACGTCGAAGCCAGCCTCGAGCAGGCGAAGCTCGAGCACCGTCGAGTCCTCGGGGTCTGGATCGACCAGCAGCAGATTGTGACGGTCGGCCAGGATCTTGGCACGCAAGGTCTCCCCTGCCACCTCGGTCTTGACCAGGTCGAGCACGGTGGGATCGAACACCGTCCCGCGATACTTGCTCAAGAACTCGATCGCTTCGGCAGGCTTCAGGATGCGTCGCGCGGGGTTCCTAGGGTTGGCGGTGACGTCGGCGTAGGAGTCCACCACCGAGAGGATGCGGGCCCCGAGCGGGATGTCTTTGCCCGACACTCCGAGCGGGAACCCTTTGCCATCGAAGCGCTCGTACATCGCGTTGACCGCGCTCTTGGTGTCGGCGTGCAGCGCCACCGCCTGCAAGAAACGCTCGGGCACGTTGAACACCTTCTGCGCCGCCGTCCGGTGCCCGTCGTACTCGGACACGTTGAGCGCGGTGAGGTGGTAGGTGCCGGCCTTGCCCAGGTCATGAAGGTACGCGGCGACCGCGTATGCCGCGATCTGCGTGGGCGTGAGCCCCATGCGATCGCACACCTTCTTGATCAGTCGCGCACATTGCGCGGAGTGGCCGCGCAAATCGGGGCGTGCGTTCTCGAGCAAGCTGATCAGCACATTCAGCGTCTCGACGTAGTCACTCGTGAGCGCCACCGGCGGAATCACATGCTCGGGCGACTTGGCCGCCGCTGGTGCTGGCGGCTTGGGGCGCGGGGGCGGCTCGGCGTCCGGCTCAGGCTCGATCGGCTCGGGCTCCGGCTCCCTGGGCTTCGTCGCGGGAGCTGCAGGGCGTCCCCGCGGCGGCGGCGCCGGCGGGGGCCGCCGCGCAGGCGCCTCGGGCGCAGGCGGCGGCATCGTCGCTGGCTTGGTGAGCATTCCGCGCGCCACCCCGGGGTCGCGTTGGGGTTGCGGCGGATCGTGCGTCACCGTGAGCGGCTGGGGCCCCGTGGATGAGCCCTGCCCCGACTGAAACCGATCGAGCGCCAGCATCAACTTCTCACCGCGCATCAGCTGCGCGAACGCGCTCGCGTCGCCGTAGTACGTCCGGCTGATCGCGGCGCGCACCGTCGCAGGCCTGCCCACGAGCGGCGTGACGTCTCGGACTCCGCTGGCGATCTTGACCTCGTGCAGCGCGGCGAGGTTGTCGGGATCTGGGGTCACGACCGACAGCACGCGCTGGTTGTCGTCGTACATCACCGGAAACACACAGTGCTGATCGGCCAGCTTGCGCGGGATCAGCGCGGCCAGCGCAGCACCGATGGTGGCCTTGTAGAGCTTCTCGGTGGACACGAAGCGCGTGTTGTTGGCGGTCGACACGTAGCGCAACAGGTCCGCTTCGCCGAGCACCTCGTTCTCGATCAGCGCATCCTCCACCCGGCCGCCGTGCAGGTTGATGAACGCCACTACCGTCGCGTGTGCGTCGGGACCGATGACGCCGTCGGCCATGAGACGATCGGCGAGGCGCAGGTTGGAGGCTGCGAGCGGGGAGTTCTTCATGGCTGCGAGGCGATGCTCGTCACTGCCAGTCTAACCTCACGAAAGGCAAAGGCGGAAGGAGTCGCCCTCCTTCCGCCCGTTTGCCAGAGTGAAGGACGGACGCTCAGCTGGCTTCCGCGGCCTTCCCGTGACCTTCGTTCGAGCGCTCGCCGCCCTCTTCGATGCGCATGCCGTAGAAGCTGCGGTAGACGAAGAAGGCCGACAGCGCGAAGAGCACCAGGCCGACGCCCATGCGCAGGCTGGGGTTGCCTGCGCCGAGCACCTCTGCCAGCTCCACGGCGACGAGGCCGAACAAGGTGGTGAACTTGATGATGGGGTTCATCGCCACGCTCGAGGTGTCCTTGAATGGATCACCCACCGTGTCGCCCACGACGGTCGCGTCGTGCAGGTCGGTGCCCTTCG